>CAYOQK010000047.1:0-32229 GCA_964406105.1 uncultured bacterium
ATTGGCAAATGCCCCACAGATACCTCGCGCCCCCTCCACCATGGCCGTAGGGATGCCCTCCTCCCGTCAGAGGAGCCCTCACAGCCCCCTTCGGGCCGGTGGTTTGGGTGGCGATTGGCCGGGTTTTCTGCTAAAATTTGCAATCACTCAAAACTATCAAAGCAATTCGGAATTTAGGAGGCTTGCCATGGATCGGATCCGCATCGGCGTGGAATGGCTGGATCGGTTGCTGCCCGACGGCTTCCCCACCCACAGCTCTACCCTGATCAGTGGCCCAGGGGGCTCTGGGAAACCCCTGATCGGCGACACGGTGGTGGCCTCGTGGCTACGCCAAGGGGGCAGCGTGGTGTTCATGTCGCTCCAGTATCCCACCACCGACTTCATCACCACCAGCCTCAAGCGGGTGGCCGGCCTGGACCTGGCCGAGTACGCTCACCGCACGGTGTTCTTAGAACTGGACACCACCCGCCAAGACTGGACCGAAGTCCACCCCCGCCATCTCAAGGCCAACCTGGTGATCCCCGAGGTATGGGAAGAAGTGCTCGCCGAGGCCCACCACCGGGTACCTGAGGAAGGCCCCGGCATCCTGCTCTTTGCCTCGGCCATCAACCTGCTGCTTTTCTCGCCCACCTATGGCTCTCAGATCCTTGCCCGCCTGGAAGACATGCTCCAGCACGACCGCCGGTGGACCCTCCTGTTCTCCGCCAGCACCACAGCGAAAGCCCAGGAAATTGCACGCCTGGAAGCCACAGCCGATAACCTTTGGATGACCCGCAGCGAAAAGGACCCCTTCCGGCTTTATCTGCGGATCGTGCGCATGAAGGGGGTTCGGTTCCTCAGCGAGGAGATCCTCGTGCCCATTCCCCCCGACGCCCTGGGCGAGGTTAAGGAGGTGGCCGAGCATAGCCGCAAACGGGTGATTCCTCAAATCATGCGGATTTAACGGCTTCGGTGCCCTCGGCCAGCGAGCCTGGCCCAGGGGCCGGCGTTTTCCCGTTTCCGGCTACAGCCGTTGAAGGAGCTCCCGAAGGGCCTGCTTTTCGTCCTCAAACTCCACGTGGGAAAGGAGCTCGTGGGCGTTCTCCGGATCCACGATGCGGCTCTTGAGGATCCGCACCACCTCTACGCGGTCATCCCCGAAATCAAAGAGGTCCATGAGCCGAGCCACCTGGCTCACGGTAAAGGCGTTGTGCTCCGCAGCCGTCCGAAGGATCTCCAGTTTGTCATCAGAAAAGGACTCCTCTTCCAACTGGCGCACCAGGTTCTCAAAGGCCGCGGGCCCCATGGGCATCAACGACGACGTGGACCCACTGGAGGGCATCATCACCACCCAGGTACCCTGAGGGAACCTCGCCGTTTGCCAAAGCAGGTTCACCAGGTCTTCTATCTCATCGGTGAGCGCCATGGCCTCTTGCCGGTCCTGGACCCCTGCGATCTTCTGCAGATACACAGATCGCAGGGTTCTGAGGTCTTGCAGGATCCGCTGTCGGACGGCATCTGGTGACCTCAGTGCGGGGGAAACCTGGGGGTCAGACCAGCGCACCGAGAACTCCCCGGCTGGGGTTTGGATCACCACACGACCTTGCCCCCACAGCATCGGAGACACGAGCAGAAGTCCCATGAGCCAGAGGTGTTTCATGGTATCCCTCCCATTGCAGGCTAAGATGGTACAGGATGAAACTCCAAAGTAGCGGGCTCTCCCATGAGAAAACCTCCCAGGGGTTCCCGGGGTCGGATCAGGGCTGCACGGCCCTCCTCCACGGCCACCTCGGCCGGGCGTGCCCGCAGGTTGTAGTTGCAGGCCATGGAAAACCCATAGGCTCCGGTATCGCGGAAAACCACCAGATCCCCTGGTTTCAGCCGAGGCAAGGAAACGTCTTCCGCAAACACATCGGTGTTCTCACACACCGGGCCGGCCAGGGTGTAGGTTTCCAGAGGGTCATCGTTCACGCCCACCCGTTGAACCCGATGGCGCACCCCGTACAGGGCGGGCCGCACGAGGTCGGTCATCCCTGCATCCAGAAGGGCGTAGGTGCGGTGTCCCATGCGTTTGATGTACAGCACCCGGGCCAGCAGGAGGCCGCTACGGGCCACCACGGCACGGCCAGGCTCCAGGATCACAGGAACCGGGAGGCGTTCTACCCAGGGCTTCAGCGTGGCGAGGATCTCGGTGATCCATGGGTCGTCGTCCTGATCGTAATCCACGGCGAACCCGCCGCCCAGGTCCAGGTACTCCGCCTGGGGCACAAGGTCCAACAACGGTTTTACGCGGTTCAGGGCTTCCAGGTAGGCTTGGGCCTCGCGGATTTGGGAGCCGATGTGCACGTGGAGCCCACGGATGCGAAGCCGATGCCCATAGGTTTTCAAGAGGCGTGGAACCTCTTCCAGGGGAAGGCCAAAGCGGCTTTCGGGCAAGCCTGTGGCGATTTCGGGCCGAGTACGGGGATCAATGCCAGGGTTCACCCGAAACCCCACGGCGGTGCCTGGCCATCGCTGAGCCAGGTACTCGGCTTCGCCCTCGTTTTCTACATGGATGGCAAAGATGTTCGCCTGGGCCGCCAGATCTAACTCCTCGGGGGTTTTGGCGGGGCCAGCGAACACGATGCGCTCGGGGGGAATCCCTGCGCCCAAGGCCTGGGCCACTTCGCCACCGGAAACGGCGTCGGCCCCGGCTCCCAGGCTTTCCAGGGTTTTCAAAAGCCATCGGTTGGGATTGGCCTTCAGGGAATAGGCCACGAATTTGAGGTTTTGGAACGCCCGTTGGAATCGTAGAAAGTCCTGTTTCACCCGGGCCAGGTCATACACGTAGAGGGGGGTACCGTAATGGGCAGCCAGGGCCTCCAGGGACACGCCCCCAAAGGTGTGGAGAGACAGGGCTGTGGTGCTCCCCATGGTTGGGCTCAAGTTTACGGCCTTCTGCCGAGCAACACGGGTGCAAACGGGATCACCGCAGGATCCACACCTTATGGGTTTGCCGTTGGGCAGGCAGCCGCACAAGGTACACGCCCGAACCCAGGGATTCCAGGGATACAGCCCTGGGTGAGGTGATCATCAGTCGGGCCACTCGTCGGCCAGCCACATCCCAGATCTCTATGGGCACCGGATACGCGGGGGCCGACACCTGCAGAGACCGGCCCGCCAGGGAGCGCACTTGCACTGCAGGTTGGGGGATCCTTCGCCCTTCGGCCACCAGCACCTGGCTCCAGTCGGCGATGCGCCGGGCGATCACCGCGCGCTGGTCCTCGGGTTCCACCGCGCTCCAGGCAAAGCCCAAGGCCAGGGTAGCCGAGGTCTTCACCCCCACGGGGGTACCTTCGGCGGTGATTGCCACGCTGGTGCCTTGGCCCTCTGTGGGCACCAGCGTATAGGCCTGGGGCACAACGAACGTCAGGCCGTCCAGGGGAGGTTCTATGCCCAGCACTGCCACAGCGGTATCTATGGGAGTCCCAGGAACCGTGCCGAAGCGTTGGGCCAACAGGGTACTGTCCAGCACGGAGGGCCAACGGACACCGCTGAGCACAGCGAAGCCACCGGCGTCCAGCAGGGAAGCGAGCCGCGTGGTTTCCGCGGGATGCCAACGGGCGGTGCCGGTGTCGCTTAGGAACCACCACAGGTGGATCCCTGAGGCCTCGGGCCCCGCACCGGGCGCCGCAGTCCAGAGTTCAGGGGTTTGAAGGTGGTCGGCCAGGTCCCAGAAAAGGTCGGAGGGCTTGGGTGTTTGTCGGCCATCCACGAAGAGCACGCGGGGCGCACCAAACTGACGACGTGCAACAAACACGCGGGAACTGTCTGAGCGGTTGCCCGCACAGTCTCGGGCCACCACTCGGAGGCCGAACACCCATCCCTCGGGCAAAGGATCCTGGGTTACGTACGTGGTATCTTCGGGTGCCAGGGTGGCCCAGGGGGTCCAGGGGCCATTGAGAAACCGCAGGTACACGGTATAACTGGCCAGGCACGGGTCCGGTACCGGATGCCAGGCCAGCACAGCCTTGCCTTCGGGGTTCACCCAAGCGGTGGTGAGTTCAGGCTGGGAAGGGGGCACGGTGTCCGGTGGTTCGGCGTGCAGGTTCAAGCTGAGGAAGGCCTGGTTGCCCTCGGTGTCCAGGGCAAACAGGTGCAGGGTGTAGTCGCCCTCTCCCAGGGTGTGAAAGTCAAAGTACCCGTTGGTTTCCAGGTGATTGGTCACGATATAGTGGTGTTCGCCGTTGTTGGACCACGGAGCGTACACGTTGTGCACATAACTGTTGGAGGGCAGAGTGATGAAGGTGTACACCGTATCCGGGCCCCGCACCAAGCTGTCGCCCCGATACAGGGCATAGCCGATGCGATAAATGCCGTTGTTGGTGCCCCAGGGGTTGAGGTCGGTGGTGTCCATGGTGAGGGCCACCACGTCCACGCGGCCCGAGAGGTGTTGGGGGTCCAGTTCCTGGCTCAGGCCATCCTTGAAGAACTTGACCAGGTAAAAGCCGGGGCGAAAGGTGTCTTGGAAGGGTTCCAGGTGTTCTGGAGGCAACAGGGGGTTGCGGGTGGGTAGGCCGGAAGCACCGCCGCCGTCTTTGAAGTGCACGTGATTATAGTCGTTGAGCCAACCCACGAGTTCCCCCATGGGCACCCAGTCGCCCAGTTGCAGGTCGGCCCGGGGGACCACATGCACGTAGGCAAAGCGGCCCACGCGGACCCCACCGTTGCCCCCGCTGCCGAGCCACAGCACCTCCCCTGCCTCCACGGCATATACCGGGGTGCCTTCAGGATCGGGGATATCCACGGCAGCGTGGAAGTGGGGAGGGGGCCCGGTGCGATACTCGGCGAAGGTGCCCGAGATGGGATGCTGTTGATTCATCGGGGCCAAAGGCCACGGATAGCCGATCAGGGCAAACGCCAGTAGCGTGAGCATGATTTGATCACAAAGCCTTGACCGTGGAATTCCACGGGAACCCTGGGATGTAAGGGGGTGGAAAGGGGCCGGGAGTGCAAGACACCATCGGCCGTGAGCCAAAACACCCGTTGAAGGTGGTACACGGGGCGCCTTTGGGGCCCCTCATAGGACCACGTGCCCTGAAGGAGCACCACCAGGCCGCCGCCAGGCCGCAGGAACACCCGAAGCTTTCCCTCAAGGGCCAGGGGAAACCGTTGGCCGTCAGGGGTCAGGCGAAACCACTGGATTCCCTCTTGCAGGAGCATCCACGTGGAGTCCACAGGCCAAACCGCCAACCGTTGGGGCGAGGAAACCGCTCTTTGGCGATTCTGCAGGTCCACCAGTTCAAACCGTTGAACGCGGGCGTTTTGCACGAAGTACTGGACGCTCCAGGGTCGGTGTTGCCACACCACGAGTTGAGCAGGCAGGCCCGGCAGGGAGTCGTGGGCCTGCAGCTGACCGTTGTCGGTGTACTCGGCCCAATGGGTGGTGCCCCCTGCCGACCACAGGGCAAACCAGCGGCCAGGCTCCCCGGCCACGAACACAGCAGGCTCATCCTGGTAGGCGTAGCCGGGCAGGGTCACTGTAAAGGCCACATCGCCAGACAGGTGGTAGCCCTGGACTCGCCCCAGGGAGGGGCGTACCAGGAGGGCCCGAGAGCCGGTGCACACGACAAAGGGAGCGAGTTCGTCGGGCTGGAGGCGAAGGGACAGCCGGAACCGCACCGATAGGTCGTGGAGAACCCCAAAGAGCCGCAGCGGAGCGTCCTCGCTGGCCCTCGGGGGCCGGGCCAAGAACACGCGGATCCGGGGATCGGTAGAGCATTCGGTGAGTTGAAGCAGCGTGGCGGGTTCCCCCAAAACCTGGGCGAAAGACACCGCAGGGCCTTTGACAGGTACCACGTCGGCGCACGTGTCTGCACCCAGGCCCTGGGGAGGGGCCATGGCCAAAACCAGGGCGAAAAGAAGTTCCGTCATGGTGTGGGTAAGGATACGGCGGTTTCAAAGGTATCCAAGTCGGTCCACTCTTGGTCGGGCGGGGCATCATGCACCGCGGGATCGTCAGGGATCACGTCCACGGCAGAGCTTCCGGGATCATTACCGGCCACCCACACGAGCCCCTTGGGGGGTTGGGAGGGCAGGCCTCCAAGGCGATCCCAGGGGATCCGGAACTCCAGCACTTGTAGGCCCTGGGTAGCGTCGCCGGTGTAGGCGAAGTCCTGGCCTTCGGCCCATTCGGCATCGTAGGTCCAGGTTCCGCCGGTGTCGTCGTAGATGCACAGGTTCACGGCATCCATGGACTGGTCGCCGTCGTTCCAGTGGAGATACAGTTCCGCGTCCACAGCCAGGGAGCCACCGAAGTTGATCAGGCGTTCCCAGGCGTCTTGGCCTGCCTGGCTGGTGAAGCCGCCGGGCTGAAGGTCCAGGCCAAAGCCATAGGCCACGCCCCAGTTGGCGGTGTTCCGGGTTTCCAGGGCCAGGTACAGGTACTGGGCGTCTGCAGCGGCGTAAAGGCGGAACAGGTTGGCTCCCTCAGGACCGGTGGTTTGGGAAGTGTCCAACGGCACCCAGCCCTCTTCTGGAGAGATGATGCCATCTATGGTGATGTTTACAATGGGGCCTTCCAAGGGTTCCAGCACCAAGGGATCCACGGATACCACCTGATCCTCCACCTGGATCCCCGAGAGGGTATCGGGTTGGTATCCGGGGGCGGTGGCCACCACTTGATACGTGCCCGGTTCCAGCCCTTGGATTTCGTAGTCGCCGGTAAGGGTATCGGTGTGGGCGGTGCCGGCCTCGGTACCGGTGGCAGTGTAAGCGTACACGATAGCCTGAGGATAGGGGGGAAGTGAGTCGTCGGTGAATACGACGCGGCCCGCGATGCCGCCGGGTGGACCCTCAGCCGGGTAGATGCGGTAGTGGCCGTTGTCCTCGTGGAACTCAAAGGTCCAGTAGCCAGCCTCGGGGATGAAGGCGTCAATGTGATTGCCGGTGCCGCTTTGATTGGGCAGGGCATAGCCTTCCAGGGCACCGTTGTCGTCATCCGGGGTGCCGTAGGCCAGGTCCCAGGTTTGATTGGGAACGAACTTGAACATGATGCTCCCGCTGCCCAGGTGCACGGTTTTGGTCCAGGTCCAGTCGGCCACCAGGGTCATGCGGGTGTGTTCCAGATCCTCAATGGCCCAGCCGTTGAAATCACCCAAGAGTTGCATGGTTTGGTACCGGGTGAGGTACACCTGCCCCGGGGGTTCAGACACCCGAGACGCTGAGCCTTGAGGGCTTAGGAGTTTGGCGCAGCCGCTCAGGAACAGAGCCAGGCTGGCCAGGCCCATCCAAAACCGATGGAAACGGGTCATTGGGCTGCCTCCATCAAGGGTTGGGAAAACCGAAACCAGTGAAAGCCTCCCAGCACGAGGAAGGCCAGAAACTCTTTCCAGTTGCCGGCGAAATACGCCAGCAGGACCCCTGCGGCGGGGATCAGCACGGCGGGGGAGAGCAGGAGGTACGCCAACACCTTTCGGAGGGTGGCCGAGGGGGTATTGCGGAGCACAGGCACCAGGGGCCGGGTGATCATGATCACCACAGCTGAGGCCAGGAACAGGCTGAGGCGGAAGTAGGTGACCACCTCGGGGTTCACCTCTCGGGGATGCACCCCGAGGAGGCTCAGGGCCAGGATCAGATACACCAGGAGAAGAGCCTTGCCCATCACGGCACCCGCAGCAGGGAGTTGGTGTACGGACCCGACTGTACGGTTTCAGGGTTGGAGGGGTCCAGGTACCAGGCCGTGCCGTCCACCACGTACTTGTACTGGTACACGCCGGGGCGGAGGTCCAGGATCACGGTCCATATGCCGTCGCCGGCCACTCGGTCTCCGTGGGTGCCGTCGTCGTACATGCGGCCAATGCGGGGGTCAAAGGGGCCGTCGGCGGTACCACACCAGCGATTGAAGTCGCCAGCCACGTTCACAAAGCGGGCCGAGGGCGCGTAGAACTGGAAGATCACCCCGCCCTCCACCCGGTGGGGAGCGGGCAAACGGGGTTTCAGCAGACGAACCACAGCGCACTGTTGGCTGCTGAGGGCCACCAGTAGGAGAAGCAGCCCCAGCAGTCCTATAGAGGAACTCCTTGGTTGGTTCATGGCATCAAAAGGTGAGTTCTGCCCACAGGGTGAGGGCATGAACCTGGGCCAGGGCCCGTTCGGCTTCCAGCATGGCTTTGCCGATCCGTTGGAAATTGGTGTACAGCAGGTTGGTGTTCACCCCTTGGGTTTCCAGAAAGGCCCGGCGGTTCCGATACTCGTTGTTCAGGTCCCATGGGCGAAGGCCGTAGGAGAGTTTCAGTGTGGCCATGGGAGCGATGTGGTACCCGATTTCGGTGTACCACAGGTTCTGGGCACCTTCTGCCTCCAGGTCGGGAGCGTGCAGGGTGAACCGGCGGTACTCGGTGTACCACCGCCACTTGCGCCATTGGGCCTCCAAGCCGAGGACCTCTACGGCAGAGAGGGGAGCAGTACGCCAGCCCGCAAAGGCCAGGCCGCCTCGGTAAAACAGGTTCAGGCTGGGGTTCTGGGGTTTGAGGTGCCAGCGCCACGAGGCCTCCACGGTATGGGTGGGGTTCACTCCCACCAGCGGCCACGCAAAATAGGGCACCCGGCTGTAGCCACTGAACTCCATCAAGGCCCACCAGGGCAGGGAATCTGGGGCTTGGATGCCGAGCCGGCTCCAGCTCCCCTGGAACTCAAACCGGGAAAACTCCAAGCTGTCGGAGAGGTGCAGGGTGGTAAAGGTCACACTTCGGTGGGGGAGTGGCAGGAACAGGGAGTCGTAGGTGTGGTGTTCCCGTTCCCAGGCGAGCCGCAGCACGTGGGCGCCAGGGGCCCAGCGGAAGCCGAAGAAGAGGCGGTACCGTTGCGCTTTGGTCCAGCGAAGATCTGAGCGTTCCCATCGGCTGTATGTGCCATCCACATCGCTCTCGCCAGCGATTCGCTGGCGGAGGCCGCGGCCCCAGGCTGCCTGCAGGGCCCAGGTGGGCCGGAGGCGCCAGGTGCCGTCCAAGGCCACCATCCAATCGCGATCGTAAAGGTTGAAGTGGATGAGGTTGCCCGTGGAATCGTCCCGCAGGGAATCTGGGCTGGGGGCCTGGTTGGCGCGATTCATGCCATCCAGGAGCCGCAGGGAAAGGCCCAGGGCGATCCTCTGTCCAGCCTGCACCCGCAGGAAACCCAAGTCGCGGTCGGTGGAAATCTGGTTGGCATACAAGAAGGTAGTTTGCAGGGGGCCGGGCTGGGCTTGAAACAGAAGCCCTTGCTCGTCGCGGCCAAAGGGTTCCCGAAACTCGCCCTCGTATCCCACCAAGCGGAAGGGTTCCGGGCTTTCATACACCCATCGGTTATAAAAGGTCACCAGGCGGGGATGGGTGCCCAGGGTGGCTTGGGCCCGCTCCACACGCACCGGGATCAGTCGCGTGAGGGTATCCAGGTTCAAGCGGGTGTTGTAGCGCAAGCGGAACCAGAGGTTCACAAGTTCCAGGGTGACGTTGAAATCCAGCTTGAGGTCGGCTTGGGTATCCATCAGGCGGAATCGGTTTTCCAGGGTATCGCGGTCGGTGCGGAGGAAGCCTATGAGGTTGCCGTGTACATACACCAGGGAGGACATGGGGGTATTGGAGGTGGGCAACACGGGCACCAGCTGGCCGTTTTCATCTACCTGAATCACCGAGTTGCCGTAGGCGCCGGCGGTGATGGGGTTGGCCGGGTCCGCCACCCACTGGCCATCCACCACGAACTTGTACTCGTGGCGGCCTGGGCTCAACCGGAGGGTCACGGACCACAGGCCCGTTTCGTCTCGTTCCATCGGCAGGGCTGTGGGGTCCCAATTGTTGAAGTCCCCAGCCAGGTACACCTGTTGGGCTGTGGGATCGTAGTAGGTGAAGCGGATGCCCTCAGGGGTGGCCTCGGGCCCTGCCGAAAGGAGTGTCCAAGCCATAAGGAGTTGTGGAATCATCGTCTAAAACCAGAATTTTACCAGGACCTTCAGGCGGTCCACGGGTTTCACGTAAGGGTTATCGGAAAAGTCCCAATCCTGCACCAGGTTGCCGTCGGTTTGGCCGGGTTCGCCGTACTCCACGAAGACCTCGGTATTTTGGAACCGGCGATAGGCCAACTGAAAGAACACGCTTTCCCAGGTGCGGAAGGTGCCCAATCCCCAGGCGGCTCGCCCGTAAAACTGGAGAGTAGAGGTGAGGTTCACCCGGAGTTCTGTACCCAAAAGGTGCCGCTCACCGATGGAGTACTCCACCTCACGCCCCTGGGTATTCACGCCGATGTCCTTCACCATGTACTGGAGTTTGACCCGCATGGCTCGGTTCTCGCCGATGACCTCCAGCAGGAAGTGGGTCCAGGTGCCCAGGTGATCCTTCCACGAATCCAAGGACACCTTGGCGTTCACGCCGCCGATGAACTCGGCATAGAGCTCGCCGTAGTTCCACCAGGTGGTATAGGGGTGGTCCAGCATCACGGGGTGCTGGTACCGGGTGCGGAACCGTCGGGTTTTGTAAATGAGGTTCACAGCCCGATAGGGCAAAAGGTAGATGAGTTCAGCGGCGAAACCCTGGCGGTCAAACTCGTGGTCAAAGGAGGGATGGAAGCGGTTGGAGAACTCGTCGGTGAAGTTGGGGCCCAGGGCGAACACCGAACCTGCGAGTTTGAGGTGGCGCCAGGTGAGGTATCGGATCTCTGCTTCCAGGGCCACGTTTCGCAGGTCCCACCTTCCCCACAGGGTCCAGCGGGGGTCCTGTTGGGCGAGGCGAACCTGAGGATGGAGCGACCGGGCGGCCTCCAGACGAAAGTAGGTGGCACCAAAGAGATGCCACTGGGCCTGGAAGGCCGACACCTCGTTGAAGGTGGGTGGAGGCCCCACGTGCCAGTCCTTTTTCAGGTACATCAGAGCCACGTAGTTGTGCTGGCCAAAGGACCGGCCCCATCGGGCCATGTATCCCTCTCCGGGGAAGGTGCGGAACTTGTAAAGGATCGCGGTGCCAAAGAAGCCGGCCAGGTTCCAAAAGTCGCCCCGAAACCCCTCGGCCTTGGGGCCCCAGTTGTCGTCGCGGGCCCGTTCGGTTTGCACCAGGTGCAGCAGAGGGGAGTCCATCCAAAACCGGTCTTCCCGGGAAAAGAGCAGGGCTTCGGAACGAGAGGTTTTGAGGGAGAGGTGGAACTGGTTGAGATACAGCCGGGCGTCGTTGGCGTTGGACAGGAGATTGAGGGAGGTGAAGGCCTCCAGGTGGCGGTATGGATGCACGGTGAACTTGAGTTCAAAGTAGTGTTTGGGGTTCCACAGGTTCCAGGGGGTGGGCATGCGGTTCTTGTCGGCCACGAACTCGCCCTCGTAGTAGCCATTCAGGGAAACCTGGGTGGCCTGAAGGGCTGAGGACCCCACGAGCAGAAGGGCCAACGTACGGAGGGCCAAAGATTTCAAGTGAAAGAGAAGCGCGCCCGGAGGGACTTGAACCCCCAACCTTTGGCTCCGGAGGCCAACGCTCTATCCAGTTGAGCTACGGGCGCGTGGGTTTCCCCAACTTTACAGGGTGACCAGTTCCGCGTCCACCCGCTCCCCTTCCAGGGTGAGCAGGATGAAGGTGCGTTTCCGAGCAAAAATTGTATCCGTTGGCGAGCCGGGATTCAAGAGCAGCAATCCCCCTTCCTCCTTACGAATGAGGGCCTGGTGGGAGTGTCCGAAGATCAAGATGTCCAGGGGGGTGTCCTTGAAGCGGGCTTTCACCCGCTGTTCCAAGCCCAGGGGAGCACCAAAACCGTGGATGATCCCGATGCGTTTGCCTTCCACCTCAAACACCTCGCGCTCCGGCAGTGTGCTCACGATGGCGTATTCGTCCATATTGCCGTACACCGCCTTGAGGGGCTTCACGGAGCGCAACTCCACCAAAAAGTCGTGCGAGGTGAAGTCCCCCGCGTGGATCACGAGATCCGCCGCATCTATGGCGTCCCACACGGGCGTGGGCAGATCACTGGCCCGGTGGGGGATATGGGTATCCGAAAGGACCACAATCCGCATGGTGCCCTCCCGGGCTTAGCGGTTCTTCTTCTTATGCCGGTCCCGTTTCCGACGCTTTTTGAGCTTGTGCTTTTTGATCTTCTTCCTTTTGCGTTTCCTTCCGCAGGGCATGGTGCCTCCTTCTCAATCCTTTAAGGGGATGTTCCTTTGGATGGCCTTAGAAACCTTAAACACCACAGTGGGACGTTCGGGAATGCGGACCTCTTGGCGGGTTTTGGGGTTCCGCCCCACCCGGGGTTTCCGGTTGACCACCACAAAAACGCCAAACCCCCGAAACTCCACACGTTCCCGGTGGAGGAAGGCCCGTTTGAGGCTTTTGAGCATTTCGTTGACCACTGTGGCCACCTCTTTACGAGGGATGCCCGTTTGTTCCACGATTTCCTCAATCAAATCCGCTTTGGTCATGCCCGTGGCTCCCGTTGAATCGGCGGGGCAATTATATTTGTCCCGTTCCTGAAGGTCAAGGGAAACACCGTAGGCCCAAGGAACTACCGGCTGGCACGCTCGTAGCGTCGCAACCCTCGCACGTATCCCAGGAAACCTCATGAGTCCACAGGGAAAACCGCTCTTCCGGAAGAGGGTGCAGGAGAACCAGCCCCCTTCCGATGGGGAGCCGTATAATACACAGCCCAGCGATCGTTCTTCCCGTTTGACGGATCCCTGGGAAACCCCAATAATTGGAACGATTGCGAACGATTGCATTGAGGAGGAAGAGGAATATGCCACTACCCAAGGACGTGAAGGAGCGCATCATCAAGGAATGGGCCCGACATCCAGGCGACACGGGTTCGCCCGAGGTGCAGATTGCGCTGCTGACGGCGCGGATCAAACAGATCACCGAGCACCTGAAAACCCATAAGAAGGACGTCCATTCCCGGTACGGGCTCATCAAACTGGTGGGCCAGCGCCGCCGGTTCCTGAACTACCTCAAACGCGAGGATTTCGTTCGGTACCGCGAAGTGGTCAAAAAACTCGGGCTGAGGGGATAGGATGCCAGAGGTCGTATCCCTGGAACTGGGGGACCGAACCCTGTCCCTGGAAACGGGTCGTTTGGCCAAACAGGCCGATGCTTCCATCCTCGCTCGCTATGGAGATACCGTTGTCCTTGTCACCGTCGTTTGGCGTCCTTCCAAAGAAAAACGCGATTTTTTGCCCCTCCTTGTAGAGTACCGGGAACAGGCCTACGCCGCAGGCAAGATCCCCGGCGGGTTCTTTAAACGGGAGGGCCGCCCCAGAGAACGGGAAATCCTGTATAGCCGCGCCATTGACCGATCCATCCGGCCGCGGTTCCCTAAGGGCATGATGGACGAAGTGGAGGTGGTGGCCTTTCTCCTGTCCTACGACATGGAAAACGAAGGCGTGGTGCCGGCCATCATCGGCGCTTCCCAGGCCCTGCTGAACTCCGAAATCCCCTTTGAAGGGCCCATCGCCGCCGTTCGTGTGGGGTACATCCACGGCCAGTACGTGCTTAACCCCACCAACACCCAGATCCAGGAAAGCGACTTTGATCTCCTGGTGGTGGGCACCCCCAACGAGGTGAACATGATTGAGTTCGGCGGCCACGAAGTGCCCGAAGACATCGTGATGGGCGGCATCCGCTTCGCCATGCCCTACATTGAACAGATCTGTGAACTGCAGTTGACCCTCCAGAGCCGCGTAGGCAAAGAAAAGGCCGAACCCACCCTGTTGGTGGTCCCCGAGGATCTAAGCCACCAGGTACGGGAACAGTTTGAAGAACGCATCGCCGAAGCCCTCCGCATCCCCGTGAAGAAGGAGCGGAACCACGCCCTCCAAACCCTGGAACAGGAAGCCGTGGAGGCCTTTGCCGAAACCTATCCGGACCACGAAGTGGAGATCAAAGAGGTCATGTACCAGCTCACCCGCGAGGTGATGCGACGAATGATCCTGAAGGAGGGCGTACGGATTGATGGACGCGGTCTGGAAGACATCCGGCCGATTTCCATTGACGTCTCGGTGTTGCCCCGCACCCACGGCTCGGCCCTGTTCACCCGCGGCGAAACCCAAGCCCTGGTGGTCACCACCCTGGGCACGGCCGAGGATGAACAACGGCTCTCCGAACTGGAGGTGGAAGAAACCAAACGGTTCATGCTCCACTACAACTTCCCCCCCTTCTCCACCGGGGAGATCAAACCCCTCCGGGGCCCCTCTCGCCGGGAGATCGGGCATGGAGCCCTGGCCGAAAAGGCCTTGGCCCCGCTGATTCCACCGGAAGAGGAGTTTCCCTACACCATCCGGGTGGTGTCCGACATCCTGGAGTCCAACGGTTCCTCATCCATGGCCACCGTGTGTGGAGGGTCCCTCTCGCTGATGGACGCCGGGGTCCCCATCAAGGCCGCCTGCGGAGGGATTTCCATCGGCCTGATCCGCGACGAAGACCGCTACCTGCTGCTGACCGACATCTTGGGCGATGAGGACCACTACGGCGACATGGACTTCAAGGTGGCGGGAACCCGCAAGGGCATCACCGCCATCCAACTGGACCTGAAGATCCTGGGTTTGCCCCTGGACGTGGTGGAAGAGGTGTTGAAGCGCGCCCGCAAGGCTCGGGAGTCCATCCTGGACACCATGGATGCCGTTCTGGCCGAGCCGCGGAAGGAGATCTCCCGATACGCCCCCAAGGTGATCGCCATTCCCATCAACAAGGACAAGATCGGCACGGTCATCGGACCAGGTGGCAAAACCATCCGCGGCATCATTGAAAAGACCAGCACCAAGATTGACATTGACGACACCGAGGGCAAGGTACTCATCGCTGGCCCCTCCATGGAAGCCGTGGAAGAAGCCCGCAAGATGATTGAAGAACTCGTCCAGGATGTGGAAGTGGGCCAGGTGTACATGGGCAAGGTGGTCAAGATCACCCCCTTCGGTGCCTTCGTGGAGATCCTGCCCGGCAAGGATGGACTCGTGCACATCTCTGAACTGGCCCAGGAACGGGTGAAACGGGTGGAAGACGTGCTCAAGGTGGGCGACAAGGTGCTGGTTAAGGTGATCGGCATTGACGAGATGGGCCGAATCAAACTCTCTCGCAAGCAGGCCCTCACCGGCGGCTTGAAGAAGATCAAAAAGGTGCGCAAATAGCCCGCCAGAGGCCGCATTTTTCAGGCCTTTCGCCTTTACACCCCTGGAGGGGTCGTGTAAACTTTCGCCGTTATGCGTGTTCCCGAGGAATTTGAGGTCCGTCGCCGCAAGGTGGAAGAACTCCGAGCCTTAGGGGTGGAACCCTACGCCTACCGCTTTGACCCCACCCACCACGCCACCGAAATCCATCAACACTTTGATGAGCTGGCCGGGCAAACCGTCCGGGTGGCCGGCCGCCTCACGGCGAAACGGGTCTTCGGCAAACTCATCTTCGGCCGACTGCGGGACGCCTCCGGTGATGTTCAGGTCTCCTTTGAACGCGGGGTGACCGCCTCGCCGGTGGCCGATCTGGAGGGTGTGAAGTTCGCCAAGAAATACCTGGATCTCGGCGATATCCTGGGCGTAGAGGGCGAAGTGTACCGCACCCAAAAGGGAGAGATCACCGTACGGGTCCACCGTTTCCAACTTCTGGCCAAAGGCCTCCGAAACCTCCCTGAAAAGTGGCACGGCCTGCGCGACAAAGAACTCCGGTACCGCCACCGCTACCTGGACCTCGTGTCTCGTCCGGAAGCGTTGGAGACCTTCCGCCGGATCTCCGAAGCCCTGCAGTGGATCCGCCGCTTTTTCCTGGACCGGGGGTTCCTGGAAATGCCCACCCCTGTGCTGCAACCCGTGTACGGTGGGGCCTTCGCCAAACCCTTCACCACCTACTCCCACGCCCTGGATACCACCCTGTACCTGCGCATCTCCGACGAACTCTACCTAAAACGCCTGCTGGTGGGCGGATACGAGCGGGTGTTTGAGTTCTCCCGCGACTTCCGCAACGAGGGCATTGACCGGCTGCATTACCCCGAGTTCACCATCCTGGAGGCCTACGCCGCCTACTGGGATTACCACGATATGATGCAACTGGTGGAAGACCTGTTCCACGATGCGGTACAGGCCTTCCACGGGAAGGAAACCCTGGAGTATCAAGGCAAAACCCTTTCCTTTTCCCGACCCTTCCGCCGGGTGGACTTCGTGGAGGCCTTGGCCGAAAGGCTGGGCTTTGATCCCCTGGCTGCCTCAGACCAACAACTGAAGCAGGCAGCCGAGCACCATGGCCTGGATCCCCGACACCCCCGCCATCGCCTGCTGGACAAACTCTTTGACCGCTTGGTGGGCGATCATCTGCAGGACCCCACCTTCGTGCTGGACCACCCCCTGGTGCTCTCCCCCCTGGCCAAGCGACACCGTCAGAAGGCCGGCCGCGTGGAGCGCTTTGAACTCTTCGTGGCGGGTATGGAGCTCGTCAACGCCTTTTCCGAGCTGAATGACCCCCTGGACCAGCGCCAACGGTTTGAGGAACAACTGGCCCTCCGCAAAGCCGGCGACCAAGAAATCCCCCTGGAAATTGACGAGGACTTCCTCATGGCCCTGGAACTCGGCATGCCCCCCGCAGGCGGCATCGGTGTGGGCATTGAGCGGTTTTTGATGGTGCTCTTCAACGAACCGTCGGTGCGCGACGTGCTCCTGTTCCCTCAGTTGCGACCCAAAATCCCCACCGAGGATTGAGGCCCACCCCCTCCATGATCCGAACCGAACTCTTTGTGGCTCGCCGATTCCTGGTGTCCGGCCACAAACGCTTCGTGAGCCTGCTTTCCCTGTTCTCCGTCCTGGGTATCCTGTTGAGCGTGGCCACCTTCATCGTGGTGATGGGCGTAATGACCGGTGCCCAAAGCGAACTCAAGCGCCGCATCCTGGGCATCACCCCTCATATCATCGTGAGCCGTTTCTTTGACGAACCCATCACCTCCTACGAGGAACTCACCGATGATCTGCAACGGCAACCCGGCGTACGGGCAGCATCCCCCTTTCTCTACACCAAGGTGATGGTCTCCCGGGAGTACCTCACCGACGGCGCCGTGCTCAAGGGGGTGCCTGCTGATGGTGGGGTCAAGGGCCAGGAACTGCAAAACCTGGTGGTGATGGGCACCTTCACCCTGGACACCGGACAAGTCCTGGTGGGATCTGTGCTGGCCTCTCGCCTCCGAGTGATGCCCGGAGACACATTGGAGATCCTCTCCCCCTTGGCCACCGAGCAAACCCCCTTGGGGACCGTGGTCCGAACCCGCAGGTTTCGGGTGGCCGGGGTCTTTGACGCTGGCATGTACGACTACAACGCCACCCTCATCTTCGGCAATCTCCAGGACGTGCAGCGGCTCCTGGGATGGTCCCACCAGGTCTCGGGCATTGAGGTAGACCTTCAAGACCCGTACCGAGCACGCCAGGTGGCCCGACGCCTGGAAACCCGATTGGGATACCCGTACCGTGCCACCTCTTGGATGGAACTCAACAAGAGCCTATTCGCTGCCTTGGCCTTAGAGAAACTCGCCATGTTCGTGATCTTGGCCCTAATGGTGCTGGTAGCCTCCTTTTCCATCGTGGCCACCCTAACCATCATGGTGTCGCAAAAGACCCGGGAAATCGGCATCCTGCGATCCCTGGGCATGTCGGAGCGCAATATCCTGCGGGTGTTCCTGTACACCGGCATGCTCATCGGCTTCACCGGCACCGTGCTGGGCCTCCTGCTGGGTGCAGGCATCGCCTACGTTGTAGAACACTCACCGTGGTTCCGCTTGCCCCCAGACGTGTACTTCGTGGACCACCTGCCCGTGATGCTCAAGCTCCGGGATGTGGTACTGGTGGCTGTTGTGGCTTGGGGCACTGTGCTGTTGACCTCCCTCTACCCTGCTCGGCGGGCGTCCCGTTTGGACCCAGTGGAGGCCATCCGCTATGAGTGAGCCCATCCTCGTCGCTCAAGGCCTAAGGAAGGGGTTTCAAAGCGGTACCCAATGGCTCCAGGTGCTCAACGGTGTGGATTTGGTGTTGGAACCTGGCACCATTACCGGGGTCTTTGGGCCCTCGGGCTCGGGCAAAAGCACCCTTTTGCACATCCTCGGCACCCTCCAGCGGCCCGATGCCGGGTACCTGCGGATCCTGGGGCGCGAGGTGTTCCAACTGTCCGACGGCGAACGTTCGCGGTTCCGCAATCGTTACCTGGGGTTTGTGTTCCAGTTTCACCATCTCTTGCACGAGTTCAGTGCCCTGGAAAACGTGATGCTACCCCTACTCCTGGCCGGCGTACCGGACGCCCGGGCGCAGGCCGAGGCCTGGCTCCGGGAACTGGGCCTCTTGGAACGGGCCCATGAGTCGCCGCTTCGGCTCTCTGGCGGGGAACGCCAGAGGGTAGCCGTGGCGCGGGCACTGGCCAACCGTCCGGCCCTGGTGCTGGCCGATGAACCCACCGGCAACCTGGATCGTCACAACGCAGAGCAACTGCTGGAGATCTTCCAGCGTCTCAACCGAGAGCACGGCACCACCTTCTTCATCGTCAGCCACAACCCACGGCTTCGGGCCATCTGCCACCGGGTGTACCTGCTGGAAGACGGCCTGCTCAAGCCGGCAGAGCCTTGAGCGCCTTTGCCAGGGCCTCGTTGACTTCCCTCAGGGGCTCCAGAATAATAGCCCTTTGTGAATGAAGGCCTTTCCCCCAAACCCTTGACCCTGGAGGTACTGGATGCGAAGGCGCTTGATGGTCATCGGATTGGATTGTGTGCCCCCTCGCTTTGTCTTTGAGGACTGGGCCGAGGAGTTGCCAAACCTGAAACGGCTCACCGATACCGGGATCTACGGTCACCTACGGAGCACCACACCCCCCATCACCGTGCCCGCTTGGGCCACCATGGTGACCTCCAAAGATCCCGGTACCCTGGGCTTTTATGGGTTTCGGAACCGCGTGGATTACTCCTACGAACGCTTGGCCTTTGTCACCTCCCGTTGGGTGCGGGAGAAGACCGTTTGGGATTACTTGAGCGCGGCTGGCAAAACCTCCGTGGTGATCGGTGTTCCCCCCTCTTACCCCCCAAAACCCCTCCAGGGCTGGATGATCTCCTGCTTCCTCACACCAGGCCCGGACTCCGAGTACGCCTACCCTCCGGAACTCAAACGCGAGATTGAAGCCCGCTTCGGGGAGTATCGGCTGGACGTCCGCAACTTCCGCACCCACGACAAGGCCTGGCTCCTTAAAGAAATCTATGCCCTCACCGAACAGCGGTTTGACGTCGCCCGCTACCTCGCCACCACCCGGGACTGGGACTTCTTCATGTTTGTGGATATGGGGCCGGATCGGATCCACCACGGCTTTTGGCAGTTCATGGATCCCCAACACCACCGGTATGAACCTGGGAACCCCTTTGAACACAGCATCCGGGAGTACTATCGGTTCCTGGACCAAAAGGTGGGGCAACTCCTGGACGACCTGGAAGGCTTGGGCGAACCCATTGATATCATGGTGGTGTCCGACCATGGGGCCAAGCGCATGGACGGCGGCATTGCCATCAACGAATGGCTCATCAACGAAGGCTACCTTACGCTGAAGGCTTACCCAGACCAGGTCACCCGGTTCACACCCGACATGGTGGACTGGTCGCGCACCCGGGCGTGGGCCTCTGGTGGGTACTATGCCCGCATCTTCCTGAACGTGGTGGGCCGAGAGCCCCAGGGCACCATCCTTCCCGAAGACTACGAAAGGGTGCGCCAGGAACTGATTGATAAGTTGGAGGCCTTGGGCAACGAGCAGGGCGAGCCCATTGGCACCCGCGTGTACCGTCCCGAAGAACTGTACACCCAAACCCGCAACATTCCGCCTGATCTGATCGCAATTCTGGGCGATCTCTACTGGCGGTCGGTGGGCTCCGTGGGCTATGGGCGGGGCACGGTGTGGGTGTACGAAAACGACACCGGCCCCGACGATGCCAACCACGATTGGGAGGGCATCTTCATCATGAGCGGCCCCTCGGTAAAGGCCCGAGGACCTCGCCAAGGGCTCCAGATCTATGACGTGGGCGCCACGATCCTGGCGTACTTTGGCCTGGAACCCGAAGACGAACTGCTGGGAAAACCCATTGCATTTGAGGAGGCATGAATGATGGCTAAGGGAGAAAAGGGCTTCGTGGTGTGGTTTGAGGGCCTGCCGAGTTCCGGGAAAACCACCCTCGCTCGCCTGTTAGAACGGGAACTCCGGGACCGGGGCCTGAAGGTAGAGGTTCTGGACGGAGATATCGTGCGCCAGTACTTTTCCAAGGGCCTGGGGTTCTCTAAAGAGGGACGGATTGAGAACCTTCGGCGCATCGCTTATGTGGCCCACCTCTTGAGCCGTAACGGTGTGGCCGTGATCACCGCGGCGGTGTCGCCGTACCAAGAGGCCAGGGACCGGGCCCGCGAGATGATTGAAAACTTCGTAGAGGTCTACGCCCGGTGCCCAGTGGAAGTGTGCATTGAGCGGGATGTCAAAGGCTTGTACAAAAAGGCTCTGGCCGGCGAAATCAAAAACTTCACCGGCATTGACGACCCCTTTGAGGAACCCGTGAATCCCGAGGTGATCGTGGACACGGACAAAGAAACCCCTGAGGAATCCCTCCGAAAGATCCTGGCCAAACTGGAGGAACTCGGCCTTTTGCCCTCTGAACAAACCCAGCCTGAGGACGTGTACTCCCCCGAAGAGGAAGAGATGATCCGGAAACGCTTGGAAGACTTGGGTTATCTGTGATGTTCTTCAGAAAAAAGGCTCCCAAGAAACGCGTTTTCGTGCTATCCCTGGACGGGGTGCCCTACACCCTGCTCCAGCGGGCCTTTCAAGAGGACCGATTGCCCCACCTGCGCCAGCTCTTCACCCAGGCCGGCGAGTTCCGCCAGATGCACTCGGTGATTCCCACCATTTCCTCGGTGGCCTGGAGCACTTTCCAAACCGGCCGTAACCCCGGAAAACATGGGATCTTCGGCTTTGTGGATCGGGATCCCCACACCCTCAAGATGTACATTCCCACCGGTGCCCACATCCGCACCAACACCCTGTGGGAAGTGCTCTCCGCCGCCCAGAAACGGGTAGTGGTCATGAATGTACCCAACACCACCCCTCCCCGGAAGGTCAACGGCGCTCTGGTGGCCGGCTTCCTTTCCATGAAACTGGAAAAGGCCGTGTACCCTGACCGATTTGTGGCTCCCCTCAAAAGCTTGGGCTATGTGATTGATGTCAACCCCATGCTGGCCCAAAAGGATCTCAACGGATTCGTGGACAAGCTCATTGAAGCCGTGAGAAAACGCAAGGAGGCCGCCTTCTACTTCATGAAAGAAATCCCCGACTGGGACTTCTTCATGGTGCACATCATGGAAACCGATCGCATCATGCACTTTCTGTGGGCCCAGATGGAAGACAATGATCCCCAATACGCTCCTCGGTTCTGGGAGTTTTTCCGGGTGGTGGACGAAACCGTGGCTGAAATCCACGGAGCCCTGCCCGAGAACACCCAGTTCATCAGCCTGTCGGACCACGGGTTCACCAGGGTGAAGGCCGAGGTGAACACCAACTACTGGCTCCGACAAAAGGGATACCTCAAGTTCAAAACCGACCAGCCCCGGGACCTGGTGGATATGGACTCTACCGCCCGGGTGTACAGCCTGATTCCCGGCCGATTCTACGTCAACCTCTTGGGCCGGGAGGCCGCGGGATCCGTGGTGCCCGAGGAGTACGAAACCTGGCGGGACCGGCTCATGGCCGAAATCCCGGAGATCCGCGATCCAGAAACAGGCAACCCCGTGATCCAACAGGTATGGAAACGGGAAGACCTGTACTGGGGCCCCTGGGTGAAACAGGCTGCAGACGTGATCGCCCACCCTGTGGACGGCTACGATCTGAAGGCCCAACTCACCGGCGATCGGCTCGTCCAGCACACCCACATCAACGGCATGCACACGTATGACGACGCCTACCTCTTCGTAGAAGGGCAAGCCCTCAAACCGAAACACCCCATTTACCTGTACGACGTCACCCAAACCATTCTGCACCATCTGGAGGTGCCCGCGCCGGCCGATATGGACGGCGAGAGCCTGTTGCCATCGCCATGACCTCCCCCAAGGAACCCTTGGTGATCATGGGACTGGGCCCGGTGGGCCTGGTGACTGCCGCAGGCTTCGCAGACCTGGGCTTCCAGGTGGTGGGCATTGACATTGATGCCCGCAAGGTGGACACCATCCGCCAAGGCCGGTCGCCGTACCACGAACCGGGGCTGGAACCCCTGATCCAAAAACACATCCGCACCGGCCGCCTCCGGGTGGATACCCAAGCCGAACCCTGGATCGCCCAAGCTGAGGTGGTGTTCATCTGCGTGGGCACCCCCCCACACCCCGAAACCGGCGAGGCCGACACCTCAGCGGTGGAATCCGTGGTGGACCAGGTGATCCGGTACCACCAGGGCTACACCCTGCTGGTGGAAAAGAGCACGGTTCCCGTGGAAACCGCCCGGAGGATTGAAGAACGGCTCCGCCGTGCCAACAAGAACCAGATTGAACTGGCCTCTAACCCCGAGTTTCTGCGCGAAGGGGCAGCAGTATACGATTTTTTCCATCCCGACCGAATCGTCATCGGCGTGCGAAGCCCCCGGGCCGAGGCTCTGCTGCGCACCCTGTACGCTGGAATCCAAGCTCCTTTGGTCATCACGGACATTGAAACCGCAGAGATCATCAAGTACGCGGCCAACGCCTTCCTGGCCACCAAGATCTCCTTCATCAATATGGTGGCCGACCTCTGCGAGAAGACCGGGGCCGATGTGGACCGCGTTGCCGAGGGCATCGGCCTGGACCGACGGATTGGCCCCCATTTCCTTAAAGCAGGCATCGGCTTCGGCGGCTCTTGCTTTCCCAAAGACCTTCAAGCCTTCCTGCATATCGGCCGACACCACGGCCTGGACTTCGGCCTGATTGAGGCCGTTTTGAACATCAACCGCCACCGCATTGACGTGTTCCTGGACCATCTTCGGCAGGTGCTGGGAGGCACCCTCCGGGACCGCGAGATCGCCGTGCTGGGCCTGGCCTTTAAACCCGATACTGACGACATCCGCGAGGCTCCCAGCCTCAAACTCATCCCACGTCTGTTGGAGGAAGGAGCCCGCCTGCGGCTCCACGACCCTGTAGCCATCCCCCACGTGCGGCAACTCTTCCCTGAAAACGAGCAACTCCGCTACGCTCAAAGCTTGGAAGATGCCGTGACCGGCGCCGACGCCATCGCCTTGATCACCGAGTGGAAAGAATACCAGGAGATGGACCTGGATCGCGTCCGTACCCTCCTACGCCGCCCCATCCTGGTAGACGGCCGCAACGTGTTTGACCCCGAAGAAATGAAACAGCGCGGTTTCGTGTATTACCCCATGGGCAAAGGGCGATGGGTTCCCAAAGGGTCTTGATCTCCGGCGGCGCCGGCTTCGTGGGATCCCACCTGGTGGAACGCTTCCTTCAGGCCGGTTTCGCCGTGGATGTCGTGGATAACCTGGCCACCGGGCATCGCCGCAATCTGGCCCATCTTCTGGAAAAACACCCCGTACGGCTCTTCGTAGCCGACGCAGAAACCTTCTCCCCTCCAAACCTGGAATACGACCTCGTGCTGCATCTGGCTTCGCCGGCCAGCCCGGTGGACTTCGGTCCCCGGGCCCTGGAGATCCTGCGGGTGAACTCCCAGGGCACCTTGAATCTTTTGGAGATCGCCCGTCGGAGCGGTGCCCGGTTTCTGTTCGCCTCCACTTCTGAGGTCTATGGTGATCCCGAAGTCCACCCCCAAACCGAAGAGTACCGGGGCAACGTAGATCCCCTCGGCCCCCGGGGCCCCTACGATGAGGGCAAACGCTTCGGCGAAGCCGCCACCATGACATACCACCGGAACTTCGGACTGGACGTTCGGATTGTGCGCATTTTCAATACCTACGGCCCTCGGATGCGGCTGGACGACGGCCGGGTGGTGCCCAACTTCCTCCGGAGCCTGCTGGAGCACCGCCCCCTCACCGTGTATGGCGATGGCCAACAAACCCGCAGCTTCTGCTATGTCACCGACCTGGTGGAAGGCCTGTTCCGCTTCGCCCTACTGGAGAATCCCCGTTGGCGGGTCATCAACCTGGGAAACCCCCGAGAAATCACCATCCTTGAACTCGCGGAGATCATCCAGCAGGTGACCGGTCGGCGGGTGGGCGTGGAGTTTCATCCACTCCCTCCTCAAGATCCCCGCCGCCGACAGCCCAACATCCAACGGGCCCAAACCCTGATCCAGTGGACCCCCCAGGTTTCCCTGGAGGAAGGCCTCCGACGAACCTGGGAATGGGCCCTGCGTGTGTCTAAAGGAGCGTTGTGATGAACACCGAAGAACTCAAGGGCCGGATCACTCGGCATCTGGAAACCCTGGTGCGGATTCGGTCCACCGCCGACCGGCCCGAAGAGCTCCAACGGGCGGTGGACTACGTGGCCCGCGTGCTGGCCGATCTCCCTACCCACCGCTACGAAAGCCAGGGCAAACCCTCGGTGGTGTTTGATCTCAGCGGGTCCCGAAACCCAGAGGTTCTCTTCGTGGGACACCTGGACGTGGTGCCCGCAGAAGACCACCAGTTTGAGCCCCGCCGAAAGGACGATCGCCTCTACGCTCGGGGCGCCCTGGACATGAAGGGGCCCGACGCCGTGCTCCTCACCCTGTTTGAATCCCTCATGCGACAAGGGAAACACCCTCCTGTAGCCCTCATGTTCACCACCGATGAAGAGGTGGGGGGCGTGAACGGCGTCGGCTACCTGGTGAATCAAGAGCACTGGCGAGCCCGGTTTGCCATCATTCCCGATGGAGGCGAGAACTTCACCATCATCACCGAGGGTAAGGGCGTGCTCCACGCCGTGTTCACCGCCCAGGGAAAGGCCACCCACGGGTCCACTCCATGGTCGGGCGAGAACGCCCTGGAGAAACTGGTACGCATTTACCAAATCCTCCAAAGCCGACGCCCCCAGGAACCCTGCGGTGATCCCCACCACTGGCACGAAACCCTCACCCTGGGCGCCCTCCACGGAGGCGACGCTCCCAACCGCGTGCCGGACCACGCCGAGATGAAACTGGACTTCCGGTTTCCCGCCCCCAAAACCTCCCAGGAACTCGTGGCGGAGATCAACACCGTGGTCCAACAGTTCCCGGGCGTGGACTGGCACCCCCTTTCCACCGGTGAGCCCTTTTACACCTCGCCCGAAGACCCCTATCTTCGGCGGTTCCACCGGGTTGCTGAGGAGGTCCTGCATCGGCCAGTGGCCTTCGGAAAGGAACACGGGGCCACGGATGGACGGTTCCTGGCAGAAAAGGGCATCCCCTGCATCATCCTTTACCCCGTGGGTGGGGGCATCCATGGGCCCGATGAATGGGTAGACCTGTCGTCCCTCGTGCTCCTATACCAGATCTTTGAAAGGTTCCTCCAAACCCTGGGCACATGACCTCCTTGGCCCTGGTCCTCTTCCTTTGGGCTGGATCCCCCAGCCTGGACTCCCTCACCCTTCAAGCCCTGCAACAGGCCCTATCCTACCTGGCCCTGGACACCACCGCCCTGGACTTTGAGAAACGATGGCCCGAACCCGATTCCTTTCGCCTGCCCGTGGTGGACCACCTCCTGCAACACCCCCTGGCCGCACCTCGGGTCCTGGACCACGCGGGTGATGTTGTACGCCGTCATGCTCAACACCCGTCCCAACTCCTGCAATTCCTCTCGGATTTCCTGCCCCCGTTCCACCCCCCTCTCCCTGCGGCCCCCTCGGCCCCAGAGATCAAAGACCTCAGCGCAGCATTGGAAGCCTTGGCCGTCGCCGTATCCGAGGCCCAACACCACGTGCAACAGGCCCTGGCCCCGCTGTCACCCGCCCAACGGGACACTCTGCTGTACGTGGCCTACCACCTGTGGGCCGATGAGGACGACTCCCTCAGCGATACCCTTAAAGGCCAACTCCTCCGAGAACTCGGTATGCCCGCCGATACCTCTTGGACCGTGAAGGAACCCGTTGTGCTCCGCTTGAGCCGACGGATCCGCTACCCGGACCTCCTGGCCGGCGCCCTGACGATCACCCGAACCCTAAGCCGGGTGATCCCTGTTCTCCAGACCCTTTCCCTGGACACCATCCTCATGGACACCGTGGGGGAGGTGGTGCTCCAGGTGGCAGGGCGAGGAGACGATCTCCACACCGCCCTTCCCCACGTGCTCATAGATCTCGGGGGTAACGATCGGTACACCGCTCCCAGAATTGCAGGAGGCTTAGGGGCTGGTCCCACCCCCTCCGTGGCCTTGGTCCTGGACCTGTCGGGCAACGATACCTATGAGCCCCAAAGGCCCGCGGGCCTGGCCTCTGGCCTCTTGGGGATTGGGATGCTCTATGACCTCCAAGGCAACGACACGTACCGGTCGCCGTTTCTCAGCCAGGGCTCTGGCCTATGGGGCATCGGCCTATTGGTGGACGGCCAGGGGGATGACCTCTACCGGGCTGGGTTCCACAGCCAAGGGGCAGGAACCTTCGGCATCGGGCTCCTGGTAGACCAGGAAGGCGATGACGCCTATCTTTTGGAGGACTGGGGCCAGGGCTTCGGCTCCGTATGGGGCGCTGGCCTGCTGCTGGATAGGGCAGGCGATGACCAATACACTGCTGGTGGGCGATACCGCCACCGGCCACTGCTTCCCCACAACTACCGCTCCTTTGCCCAGGGCTTCGCCATGGGTTGGCGCGGACACGCATCCGGCGGCATAGGCTTCCTTGCAGACCTGGCGGGCAACGACGTGTACGCCGCCGAGGTGTATGCCCAAGGGTGCTCCTACTGGTTCTCCCTGGGCATGCTTCTGGATGAAGCCGGCGACGACGCCTACCGGGCCCAAGAGTACGCCCAAGGAGCGGGAATCCACCTTTCCATAGGGATCCTTGTAGACCGGGCTGGCAACGACCTTTACTACAGCCGCTTAGGCCCCGCTTTGGGGGAAGGGCATGACTACTCCGTGGGGGTCTTGATTGATCAGTCGGGCAACGATACCTACTCGGTGTCTGGAGGCATTGGCGTAGGTCTCCACAACTCGGTGGGGCTTTTTGTGGATCGGGCAGGCAACGACGTGTACACCCTCACCGAAGAGATCGGCCTGGGCGATCAGAGGGCCTCACGGGGCTATCAGGGGATCGGCGTGTTCTTGGATTTGGGAGGAACCGATGTGTATCCTGATCACGGCCCCTTTTGCAACCACTGCGGCTGGATCCGCCACCAAACCGGTGTTGGATTAGACCTGAACCCTTGACATGTGGATTTCACGAAGAGGGTCTCCCGGTGCGCCTCTCACCAAGTAGGTAGAATGTTGCCAAATTGAACACTCGCATTTGATGAATCCTGACCAGAGGTTCATCATGGGGAACTAAGGGAGGGGGACACCGCAAGTCATTAGGAACCACCTTCACAACACCACCACGCTTTGTCGTAGGGGAGGAGACCCAGGAGGGTTACCTCCTTTTCTTGAAGGGAACCTTCATCCTGAGGAGCACTTTTTGGTGCTATCGCAAGAGAACTATCGGGCGCACAATTTCCCTTTTCCCCCTCGTCCATTGCAGCAAATAAAGGCCTGCGGGCCAATACCTGGTGGAAATCACGAGAGGACCTTCAGTTTCCACCCTTCTCTCCCAAAGCTTCTGCCCCAATATGTTCCACACCCTCAACACGCTTCCCCTTTCAACCCACACACGCACACCCCCTGGGAAAACCTCCGCCTGCAGAGGGAAAGGATAGCGAGGTTGGGGGGATTCTACCACTCCTGTACCTGTAAATTCAAAAATCTGGAGACCGATTTCTCCATAGGCTACGAAAGCATAGGTGTCTGCGAGGGCAATACCTTGTGCCCAACCCGGCAAGTTGTAATATCCCACCTCCACAGGATTGGCAGGAACACTCACATCCACCACCCTTAGCCCATATCCCCCATCCGCGATAAAGGCATAAGGGCCAGCGACAGCGACGTCCTGGACATATCCAGGTGTTCTGTAAACTCCCACTTCCCTCGGATGAGATGGATCCCTCACATCAATTATTTGAAGTCCCTTCCACCCTGAGGACACAAAGGCGAAGTTACCAGAAATATCCACAGTGTGTATAAAGTTCTGAGTACCATAAAAACCTATTTCCACAGGATTTTCTGGATCGCTCACATCAATGATCCGAAGACCATTGTCTAAATCCGCGATGAAGGCATACATGGATGAGATTACCACATCCACAGCATGCTCAGGCGTGCTACAGAATCCTACCTCCACTGGGGCAGTGGGATTACTAACATCCATCACCCGAAGACCCTGTCCCCAATCGGCTACGTAAGCAAAGGAACCCGAAACCGCCACATCGTACACTTCCCCTGGGGTTTCACAAAATCCCGTTTCTACAGGGTTATCTGGATTGCTTACATTGACGATTCGAAGTCCTCCCCATTGCATCGCCAAGTAGGCATAATTACCCAAAAGCGTCAAGCGTCGGGCGTCGCCAGGTGCTACATAGAATCCCACCTCCATCGCATGAGAGGGAACACTTATGTCTATAACCCGGAGTCCCATGTCCCAATCTGCTACATATGCATAGCCGTTTGACACGGTTACATCAAAAGCAAACCCGGGAGTGTCATATAAATTCACTCTGGTCGGATGGGAAGGGTCACTCACATCAATCATACAAAAACCCCATCCGTCCGCCATATATACGTAGTTCATCACTGTCATTAGACGAAAAGCAATCCCTCGGATATAAACAAAAGACCCCACCACTATAGGATGGGCGGGGTCACTGATGTCTACTACTTTAAGCCCACTATCTGCATCAGCCACATAGGCATAGTTCCCCGAAACCTCCACATCATAAGCCCGAAAAAACTCATCACAACGCCCTACTTCCTGTGGCGCTGTGGGATCGCTCACATCTATAACTTGGAGAATCGTGTCATGCACCAGATAAACTCGGTTATCCAAGGCCGCCACCCCAACAACTCCCTCTTCATGATAAAAACCTACCTCTGTCGGATGAGTAGGGTCACTAATATCTACTATCCGAAGGCCATTTCTTATATCTGCCACATAAGCATATTCACCCGAAACCGTTACATCACAAGCATCCTCCGGGGTATTGCACACACCTACCTCAGTAGGATGAGCGGGATCACTGACGTCTACAATCCGCAACACACCGGACGCAAGGTACAATTGCTGACTCTCTGTATCGTAGAACAGTGCCCTCACGATTCCCAAACTGCCACGGATCTCCCCGATCTTCGCCGGATTCGTAGGATCGCTCACATCTAAAATCCACACTCCGCCCCCGCTTCCTAAGAACACAAGATGACGTATGGAATCTGCTGCTACTGCGTATGAAGGTCCAAAAGGCCAGTCTCCTATCCGGCGGAAGTTAGAAGAATCCACGGTAGATGGCCTCATCATAGTTGTTTCCCGGTCATACGGAAAGGAGTATTTTGTTTTCATCACGTCTCCTTTCCCTATTCCAAACGCAATCCATATCAACCAAATCCGCAGCATATCACAACCTCCCGTCTAAACATACGATGAACCTTTAAGTGGGTTAGGTCAACCCACTGCCCGAAGGAGAGCATCCCAGGCCTGTTGAAAGCCCTCCGGGGTTTCCAGCGGTTGCTGTTTGACTGCCTCCAAGCGATCCTCAGGGATCTGGAGATCCTGCTGCACCGTGCGGCTCCAATCCCACAACAGGAACAGCAGACGCAGGAACCACGCAGCGCGACGCAAAGGCAAGGGGGGTACACCGGGACGGATATGCCAAAAGTGCCGCTGAAACCGCTGTACCCACACCGCCAAACGGTGATCCTCGGGCCGTCGGATCCCCTGGCCTTCCAGGGTCAGGGACTCGTAGTGCTCCATGAGTCGGCGGATCTCCCGCAGTTGTTCAGGGAACTCCTCGTCCACCCAACGTTCGGTTTGCTGTTGAAGGATCTCGGCGTGGGTGGCATAACTGGCGGTCCACCTCAGGGGAGGGAACACGGGTGTTTGAGGATCCAACCGCCACAGGGTGCGAACCCGATCAAAGATCAAGGCCACCAGGGGATCTGGCAGGTCCTCCAAAACCTGCCGAGTGGCCAGAAGATGGGTAAGAACCCGAGGGCCTTGGGGATCTCGTCGTTCCAGCAGCGGAGCCCCTAAACACTGGGCCACCCGTTCCAGCACCACCTCTTGCGCCGAGGCATGGCCTGTTTCTTCCAGGGCCTGCCAAAGGGCCCCCATGGTCTCCAGCCATTCGCAAGACGCATCGGTGATTTGGAGCACCCGGAGCCCCAATTGCCGGTAATACTCCGCCAAGGCGCGGCCCACCAGCGCCAGAAACTCGCCACGATACGTTCCCTCACACTGGGCCACCAGGTACACTCCAGGCACCTGTTCGGCCAAGGCTTCCAAATGATGACGTTTTCGGCGGTCGGCCAGGTAAACCACCAGATCGTGGTCACCGAACTGGGCCACGTGGTTGAGCAGGGCCGTTTTACCTACCCCTTGGGGGCCGGTGAGCAGGGCCATGCCCCCCGCTGTCAATGGGAAGAAGAGGTCCAGAACGGGCACACCGGTGGGCTGAAATTGGATCCACAACCGCGGTGATGAAGGCGGATGATGAAGGGGGACCAAACGCCCCGCATATACGGGCATAAGGCTCCCGGAGGCATGGATCCAGGCCACGGGCTCGGTGGGTGAAACTTGGGGACGGATTTCCTGAAGACGACCTGGCGCAGGGGCCTTTACCGAATGGCGCACTCGGGAAGCCTCGGGGATCACGGCCAACTCCTGGTGAGGGGCCACGGCGTCCCCAGGTTGCCTCCGGGGGTGAACGGGAAACCGCCGGTCCTCGGGGGGCCATGCTACGATCTCCAGAGAATCTGGGCCCCAACCGGGCCGGGTTTGGAGGGGGAACCGAAGTTCATGCACCCGGTGGAGCCAGCCTGGTCCTGCCCACACCGCCGGTGGCCTGCCGAAGGCCACCACTTCGTGGCCTTCGGCCACCTCGGGCACACCGCAAACGAAGATCAACAAATCGGGCCCCTCCCGATGCATCACCTGGCCGGGGATCCGATGGGGGCCGATCCACACCAGGGTGTTGGGAGGTGGGTAGGGGGGCACTCCCCGAGCGATGACCAAGGGGCCTGCCCGATGGACCACACGGAGACCAGCCATGGAATCCTATGGAACCCGATAGCCTGCCCAGCGTCCGCTATCGCTGCGGGTCCCCCACAGGCGGAACCATCCCGCCACGGAATCCACACCCACCGTGTCTGCGGTCAGGCTCAAGGTGTCGCCACCACTGCCCAGCAGCAGGGCCCCGGAGGGGGGCCAGGGGATCACAGCTTGGAAGAACTCCGAGGTGTCTGACCACATGACCAAGGCTTGGACCAGCGAATCCACGCGGTTCCAGGTACCGGTTCCACGCCCTTGCAGGGTCCCCCGCCACACCGCTACCCCTGAGCCCGGGTATCCGATGGACACCGTCACTGTGTCCGTGAGCACGAAGGCCACGTAGGAGCCGCCGAAATCCAAGGCTTGGGGAACATGGGGATGGGCAGGAGGGTTTGCCAAGGCGTCCAGGTGCCGATACAGTCCGGAGAACACCTGGATCTCCAACGAGCCCTCACGGGTAAGCAAGCTCCCGGGCACAGCCCAGAAGGTTTGGGAGGCAGGTAGGGAATCCGAGCGATAGAGCCAAGCCGTGTCTGAGGCATACCGGGCCCAAAGCTGATGGGTTCCTCGGGTGGCTTCCTCGTCCAGGAGCCAGTACACGTAAAGGTCGGCTTGCCGAGGATACACGTCCCCAGAGGACGGGGTAAGGATCGTCATGGAGCGAAAGGGCGGTGGGCTAACCTCATAGAGCCACGGGGTTTCTTGGAGGCCCCGGATTTCCACCAGCACCGGACCGCTAAAGAACCCCCGAGCCCGAAAGTAGCACCCGGAGTCCGGCACATAAGGGATTTCCACATTGGCAACCCACACCTCGGCTTGGGTAAGGGGGGTGCCCAGGGTGTCCCAAAGCCACAGGTGGGTGCTTTGGGGAGTGATTCGGAGAATCAAGGAGAACGCTGGCGGTTGGGGTGCTGGCTCGGTGCCTTCTTTTTGACAATGGAGGCCCAGGAGCAGCACCCACAGAAGTCCAGCCAGAGGGGCAAATCGTTTCATTTCGTTCCTCCGCTTGGGTCCTGGAGGGCTATTATAAACCCCGGGGAAGGCAAACACGTCTATGCCCTGTGGTAACTACGGCA
>CAYOQK010000048.1:0-39900 GCA_964406105.1 uncultured bacterium
CCTCCACCGTGTAGGTGCCCGGCCGGGCTGCTTCCACGGCAAATCGTAAGGCCCCTTTTGCCACTCCTGGCACCCTCAGATCCAACCGTGCCTGGGGCGAGGGGGTTTCGTGCACCGCCACCAGGTCCAGCAGGTGCAAACGGTTGGCTTGGGCCACGTGCTTTGTGTGGTCATCCTGGACAAAGACCACCACTTCACAGTGACGCCAATCCCATTGAGGATCCACCACAAACTGCAGGGTCTCCACCACGGTCTCTCCAGGGGAAAGGCTCAGGGAGAACCCTACAGGATCGGGCAGCATATCACGCATCACCTGGAAGTGCCAGGTTTGGCCGTTGGACGAGGGGTAGTACAAACTGTCTTCCACCAAGGCCGCCCGCAGGTAGAGGCTGGGATAGGGCAAGGCATCGGTATACGACACCTCAGCCACCACATAGCCGATGCCGGTTAGGGTATCCAGGGCACCACTCAAGATCAGGCTCATGCCCGAGGGCACCTGGAACTCTTCTTGGATCATGTCCCGCCACTGACTGGACAAGTATTCCCCGTCCTTCAAGGAACCGTCAATGTGGAGGTGGGGCGCATAATCGGCTCCATAGTACTCAATCCGAGCGGTGTTCTCTTGGATGTTGGCCTGATAAAAGGGATCGTTGGAAGCAGGCCACCACGCGTGGTATCGGATGGTGGCCAGATGATCGGCGTAGTCCTCCATCAGCACATCCAGGGTATCGTTGGCGGGTTTACATGGGCCACATCCGGTGTTGGTAATGAGCTCTAAGAGCACGCGCCGCTCTTGGGACAGCACGTAAATGGACTGGATGACGGAGTCGTTGGCCGGCTCGCCGTCTCCGGATAGCAACACCTTGGCCAGAAGGGTGTACTCGTTGTTCTCCCCTGCCTGGGTGAACTCCAAGGGAGCCATGGAAACCGTGGTTTCCATCCCCGGAGCCAGGTTTGACACCAAGGCGGTATCCTCATACACGAGGTTGGTGCCATGGAATCCCCACAGGCCCACGGGGAAGGTTTCCGTGTTTTGCCCCCAGTTGCGGACCCTGATCTCCGGCACATACGCGGTGTTTAACCGGGCAAAGAGGGGGAGGTTGAGGCCTTCCACACTCACATCGTGCTCTTCCGGGCTGTAGATGGTCACATCGTCAATAAACCAGTTGTCGGCCCACACTCCGGTGTACTGAAAGGCAACGTACACTTCACTTTGCCCTGCGTAAGCGGAGAGGTCTACCTGTACGGGATCGCCATCAAACCCCTGGATGGTGTGGTTGTTGGGGGTCATATCCAGCACCACTTCAAAGTTAGCGGTGTCCGAGGGATCCCCGGTGCACACGCGGATCCGATGGTGATCCCCGTAGCCCGACCAATACTCCTCGGCCTCGTAGAAGAGGAGGTACACCTGGCTTACGCCCGAGAAATCCAGTGCAGGGGTGATCAACCACTCGTTCTGTTGGATCCCCTGAGGGCCGTAGAACACGGCAGCAGAACTCAAGCCGGTGCGGGCGATCTGCGTGGTTTGTTCCCAGGAGTCGTTGGTCTGAGTCCCCAAGTCCATCACCATCCAACCCGCGGGTGGTACTCCTTCCTCAAAGGACTCGGACACGTGCACCACCGAAAGCAATAGCCCTACCAACAACCAACTCATACGCACCTCCTTTGCTGAATTTCCAGGTTATTTTAGCCCTCTCAGGAGAGTATAGCAAGCGAAGCGACTTTCCTCGGTTGCTTGCAGGGCGGCGACCGATCGCTCAAACTTGGAACATGCACAGTGCACTTTGGAAGGGCAGGATGGAGCCATGCAAATGATCTGGAACTTCCTGTACCACGTGGGGGCCTTTTCCCGTCTTTTGTTCTACATGGTACGAGGGTTTCGGGAACTGCGAAAACTGCCCAGCCTCGTGGTCAGGAGCATGTCCGACATAGGGCTGGGGTCCTTGCCCTTGGTGGCCATGGCCTCGGTGTTCACCGGCATGGTGGCCTCGGTGCAAACCGCCTATCAGGTGCGGGATTACGTGCCCCTGGATTTTCTGGGCGCTGGGGTGGCCAAGGCCATCATGGTGGAATTGGGACCGGTGCTGACCGCTTTGGTCGTCGCAGGGCGCGTAGGGGCGGGCATTGCTGCTGAACTCGGCACCATGCGAGTCACCGAGCAGATTGACGCCCTGGAACTCATGGCCATAGATCCGGTACGATTCCTGGTGCTCCCCCGGGTGATCGCTGGCACAATTGCTATTCCCCTGCTCACCGTGGTGGCGGAAGTGGTGGCTTTGATCGGCTCGGCAGTGATCTCTTACCTCGTGGTTCAGGTGTCCTTGACCACCTTTTTTCACGGAGTTCAGCTCTTTTTCCTGCCCAAAGACCTTTGGGGAGGCCTGCTCAAGAGCGTGGTGTTTGGCTTCCTGATCACCTTCTTGGGGTGCTACTACGGGTTCCATGCCGAAGGCGGTGCCGTGGGCGTTGGTCGAGCCACCACCCGCGCCGTGGTGGCCTCCGCCCTGGCGGTGCTCATGTTTGACTACATCTTGGGGAGCCTGATCTACGGATGATCCGCATTGAGAACCTCCACAAGGCCTTTGAGGGCAAACCCGTGCTCCGGGGAATCCACCTGGAGATCGCCGATGGCGAAACCGTGGCCGTATTGGGCAAAAGCGGCAGTGGCAAAACCGTGCTCTTGAAGCACATCGTGGGACTGATGAAACCGGATCAAGGGCACGTGTGGGTGGACGAGTGGGATGTACCCCGGTTAAGACGCCGGCAACTCTACGAGCTGCGACGTCGTTTTGGATATGTGTTCCAGGCCTCGGCCCTCTTTGACTCGCTCACCGTTTACGAGAACCTGGCCCTTCCGCTGCGTGACCGGGGGGTTCCCGAGGCTGAGATCCGCCGGCGTGTTCTCCGGGCATTGGAGCGTGTAGACCTGCAGGGAGCGGAAAATCTTTATCCCTCCGAAATGTCGGGGGGCATGCAGAAGCGGGCCAGCGTGGCTCGGGCCTTGGTGATCGAGCCCGAGTACCTGCTCTACGACGAGCCCACCACCGGCCTGGACCCAGTGACCGCCGACCGCATCAACGACCTCATGATTCGGCTGAAAAAGGACCTGGGCATCACGGCCGTGCTGGTGACCCATGATATGCGGAGCGCCCTTCGGGTGGCCGACCGGCTGGTATTGCTGAGTGAGGGGCGAATCCGGGTTTCGGTGCCTGTGGCCGAGGTCTTCTCCACCCCAGATCCCGAACTCCAGGACTTCCTGGAATCCATCCGCCCCAAGGTAGACTAAAAGGCCTTCCCTGTGCCTTGGATGGACTGCAGCAAAGGTAAAGAAATCTCTAAAACACTATTCTTTTTCCGAAGCGGTCTCTTTTGAGCAATTTACTTTCACCACCCCCTCTGACTCACCTTCCGGTTTCTGTGCTTGTTCCGGACGATTCATCTCCTGCCCTCCCCGTGATTTACCTTCTGATTGCTTGCTTCCAATTTTCTTCAGAATCATAAAGATATCTCTGCTGTACCTTGTCAAAAAGAAGATAGCCAGATATATAAGAAGTGTGAGAATCACCAGAACTCCTATTCTCTGTAAAATTTTAGTTTGGATGTTTAGGAACTCTCTTTGAAGGATTCGGAAGTCTGTTTCATTTTCTCTCTTCATTTGGGAAGAGACCTTGCCGATTGTTCTCAGATTTTCGGTTTCTGTGATCTTTCGTAGAAAAGCCGTTTCCACACCTCCTTGGCCATTCTTTTCCCTTTGCTTACCAAACCCTCCCTTTGAGTCCCCAGACTCCACGAGTTCTCGCACTTTTTCATAGGGCAGGAGATGGGATTGATAGTATGTCATCGTGGGAATCACGATTTGAGGAACCCAGTAGAATCCCATTCCAATGATGGCGGCAGCGAAGAGAAACCCGCTCCATGACTCCCCCCATTCTTCTTTTGACGCTACAACCTGGGCCACCACCACGAAGGGAATCAGTAGAATGATCATCGCCGCCAAACCCATCGCAAAAATCCATATTCCACACCCACCGCACATAAAGCACCTCCTCTAATGTTCTTTGCTTCACCTTCCCACGTGTTTATATTTTAGATGAATCTTTCCACTCCGTCACCCTACACGCTGGATATGCTGCCTTTCTTCCGCATGCCCGCCCGTGCCATTCAAGAGTGCATCCTGAATCCGTGGATGAGACAACAGTCTGGTTCGCAGTGCATGGTTGGCCCCTGCTTGAAATCCCAGGATGGGGACACCAGAATAATAGCCGGGGCGTGCGTTAACGTGGGTGTATAGGTTCCTGGTGAAAACACGCATTTGGCCAATCCTCCTGTCCCTGACACTGGGGTGGGTTCGTGTGGAGGCCGGAGTGTACGCGGATCTGGAGGAACGCGTACTCTCCGCCATCGGGGTCCGCGATACCCTGTACGAAGACCTGGCCCTCGGGGTGATGATCCACGGCCGCACGTATCGCGGCCTGCTGGTGGACACCCTGCAGGTTTTAAGCCCCGAAGCCTACCAGGAGCAGCGTCTCCAAGAGACGATCCAGGACTTGGTTCGCCAGGCCTTTTCCGAGAGCCTACGCGTGGCCTCCGAACGTGCAGGAGCAGGTCTGATCCCAGACATTGAGATCCCCATGAAACTCCCGGCCCAGATCGGTTTCTTAGGCCAAGGGGGGCGCTTGCGCATTGAAGGGCAACAGGAGATCACCCTGGGCATGCGGCAAACCCGGATTCTGGGTTTGCCGGAGACCGAAGGCGCCCGAGGGTCCGGCATCCCCAACCTGGAAATGGACCAACGCCTTAAGGTGGAACTCACGGGGACCGTGGGGGAAAAGATCCACGTGCTCGTGGACCATGACTCCCAGCGAGAAAACAAGATGAAGAACACCATCAAACTCACCTACCGGGGCGAAGAGGACGACATCATTCAATTGATTGAAACTGGGGATACCGACTTCAACGTTCCAGGGATCAGCACCGGCCTATCGGGCCACCGGAAGGGTCTTTTCGGTGTGAAATTCGCCGGCCAACTGGGTCCGGTGGAGTTTCAGACCGTCCTGGCTCGCGAGCGTGCCGAACAGGAAACCAAGAAGATCTCGCCCAATGCCGAGGTCCGGGTGGACACCCTGTATGCCCGGGACTACGTAGGATACCGCTTCTTTTGGTTGGGGGATACTGCCCACATCGCCCGAGGCGTGAACAACCAGCCCCTGCTGGAGGTGTTCCTGGACGATGGCAACTCGGCCAACAACCAGAACGCCCTGCCGGGCCTCGCTGTTTTCTACGACCTCTATGCCCACCGGCCCGATTCCTTTTACACCGAGCCGGGCCTGTTCACTTACCTGCAACTGGGGATTGACTACGATTTTTACACTTTGGGAGGGGCCAATGTCCTCATGTTCAAGAACCCCTTGGACCCTCGGCAGCACCTGGTCGGGGTTCGGTACATCACGGCCTCAGGGGATACCGTGGGGAACTTCGGCGACACCACCTATCTGTTCCTCAAGATGTTGAAGCCCAAAGGCTACCGTGATACCCTCAGCCTCTATCCCCAACGGCCCACCACCGGCGACACGGCCGAACTCATCTACTACGCCCAGAGCGTGCTGTGGAGCATGATGCTGAAGAACGTGTACTACGTGGGCACGGGGGTAACCCCCACCAGCATCCAAATCTACCATTTGGGCTCGGATAACCGGGTTCTGCCCACCGACGCCAACGGCAAAACCTTCCTGGAACTCTTGGGGCTGGATACCAATGGCGACAACAAGGTAGACGTGCAGCGCGTTCTGGACCTCAACAACGGGTACCTGGTGTTCCCCATGCCCTATCCCTTCGCCTCTGATGCCCTCACGGAGCCAGACGAGGCCATGTACCGGAGCCCGGTGTCCTCCCTACAGGGCAACGAGGGCACCACGTACTTCATCACCGTGGAAACCACCAGCCGATCGTCGGTGGTCAACTTAGGGGCCGCCCCCATCGTGGAGGGCTCGGAGGTGGTGCGTTGGCGAGGTCAAACCCTACGCAAGGGCGTGGATTACACCATTGACTACGAAACGGGTATCCTCACGATCCTCAACCAGGAGGTGTTGAACGATCCCACCGCCAGCCTGGAGATCACCTTTGACTACAGTCCCTTCATCAGTCAAAGCCAAAAGTCATTGATCGCCAGCTATTTCCAAACCAACTGGTCGCAGAACTTTCAACTCCAGGGGAACCTGATGTACCGTTCGGTGTCCACCTTGGACCGTCGGCCCCAATTGGGAGCTGTGCCCACCCGCGATTTCACCAGCAGCCTGGGGTGGAACCTGAACCAACCCTTGGGGTTTTTGGACCAATGGCTCCACCGGATCCCTCTGCTCTCTGTGAGTCAGAACAGCCGATTGAGTTGGTCGGGCAGCGTGCAGCGAAACTACTCGGTGCTCAGCACCTTGGGCTACGCGTACCTGGACGACATGGAGGGCAACCGGCAATCCCAAGATATCCCCATCGCCCGAACCCGGTGGATCTACGGCAGTATCCCCACGGACCCTGACAACCCGGTGTACGATACCACCAACTACGCTCGCCGGATCATTTGGGCCACCCCTCAAGACCTGGTGCGGAAGGGGGACGTGTTCCCCAACGCCCGGCCTGAGGAGGCCGACGATCCCCAAGAGGTGCTGTTCCTGGTGGTGGAGCCCCTCCAGCCCGTCCCAGAGCACTCCTGGGCCAGCTTAAACCACCTGTTGGCCAGCGCCGGGGTCAACCTGTCTACCTACGACTACCTGGAGATCTACGTGAAGGGCGACGGCATGAAACTCCACCTGGACCTGGGATACAAGATTCCCGAACGCTCCGTGTGGCGGAACGCGGCTGGAGCCATTCGGGGGATCACCGACTACGATACCCTGGTAATCATCCAGGGCTCGGATACCACGTACCAGTTGGTGCCCAAGGTTCACAACGAGGACCGCGATGGCGACAACCGGGTGAGCCCCTCCGAAGACGTGGGGCTGGACCTGGTCCCTGGCGACGATGACCAGTGGCATCCGGGTAGCGCGGATGACGGCAACGACGACTACCATTACGTGCCCGGCTCCCGAGACTACAGCCGGATCAACGGCACCGAGGGCAACCGCCGGCTGGACACCGACGACTTAGACAAAAACGGCACCTTGGAAACCAAAAACGCCTATTTCACCTTCACCATTGACCTGGATGACCCCAACGCACCGGGCCTGGAGTACGTAAACCCGCAGACGGGCTGGAAGTACTACCGCATTCCCCTGCGAGACCCCGAGTTTTACCGTCAGGTGGGTGATGAGGCCACCTGGGAAAACATCCGTTACGCCCGGCTTTGGGTGTCGGATTTTCAACGCACCGACACCCTGCTCATCGCCCGAATGGAGATCACCGGCAGCAAATGGCTGGGTCGCGGGATCCACAGCGGTGATCCCAACAATCCGGTGCAGCCCCTGGAACGGCTCACCGTGTCCACGGTAGGCATCCTGGAAACCCCGGAGTACACGCCGCCCCCTGGCATCCAGCTCTACCGGGATCCCGCCACCGGCCAACTGGAAAACGAGCACTCCCTGGCACTGGTGGTGGAAAACCTTTTGCCGGGCCATTGGGCCTATGCTGAACGTGCCCTGTTCCGGCAACAGGATTTCTTGGATTACCGCACCCTGCGGTTCTGGGTGCGGCCCCGGCCGGGCAGCGCGTTACCGTATCCCACGGTGTTCATCCGGGTGGGGTTGGACAGCACCAACTTTTACGAGTACCGTTTCAAACTCTTCTCCGCAGATTGGCAAGAGGTGGTTGTGCCCCTGGATTCCCTCACCCAGTTCAAAAAGCAGATCATGGACACCGCCGAGGCCCCGCCTTCACACCTGGTTACCAACGGTCGGTTTGGCTTTCGGGGCACGCCGTCCCTGTCTAACATTCGGATGTACCAAGTGGGCATCTTGAACGACCTGGCCACCCGAATCCATGCAGAGGTGTGGTTTGACGAACTTCGGCTGGCGGATCCCTTCAACGGTGGAGGCCTGGCCTTTGACAGTCGGTTCCAGCTGGACCTCAGCGATCTGGCCCGGATCACCTTGAACTTCACCCGGCAGGAGCCCAACTTCCGCCCCCCAGGGCAACAGCAACGGGCCCGCAAAGACCTCACCCATTACCTGTTTCAATCCACCGTGAACCTGAACCGATGGATGCCCCAATCGTGGGGGATCAGTTTGCCCTTGCGATACACCGCCGAGCGCAAGGACGAATTGCCTGTGTATCAACCCAACAGCGACGTACGGCTCCGCCCGGGCCAACGGGCCCAGGAGGCCTCCCGCTTCCGCAAAGAGAGCTACTCCCTTACCTTTCAAAAGAGCGGAGGACAACACTGGTTCCCCCGGCTGTTCCTGGATCCCTTCTATTTCCAGTACAGCCACGAGTTCCAACGGTCCCGCTCTCCGGACCAGCACAGGTACTTCCTCAAGGACCTGGTGACCGCTCGGTACACCTACAATCCCTCCTTGCCCCCGTTGCATCTCTTCGGCCAGGAGATTCGCTACTTCTTCAGCCAGATCCTGTGGGAAAGCAAGTACCTCCACAGGATCCAACGGGACTCCACCCTCAGTACCCAGACCCTCACCGAGACCCGGGCCCATAATCTGGAAAACCGCCTCTCGCTCTCCATGAATCCCCTAAGGAACCTTCAGGTTTCCTACAGTTTGGAGGCCGTCAACGACCGCACACTGCCATCAGGCTCGGTGTTTGGCAAGGAGGTGCAACGATCGGAAGACCTGTCGCTGAGCTACAGCCTTTCGCTGCTGGACCTGATCTCTCCAAGCCTTTCGTGGCAAGCGGGATACAGGGAGGACCGAGGGCCTGAGATCCAGATTGACACCCTGGGCCGAGAGATCCGGAATGTATCCCAAAACAACCGTCTGTCCGTCAATGTCACCTTGGATCCTCCCCGGTTTGGGCGGCGTTTGCGGTCGCTGTGGCAGTCCCTTCGGGAGGTTTGGGAAACCCGTCGTTCTCGGCCCACTCCAGGGGATACAGCGGCGACCGACACGCTGAAGCCCCCAAAGGCAGGCACGGCACCGCCCCCTGACACGGCCTCCCCTCAAGCCGAGCCAACCGACACCCTTCCCCCTGCCCAAAAACGCGGGTTCTCCCTACCTTGGCGTCCGGTGATCCGGTGGACTGGTCAGCTCCTGCGAGGGTTCCTCTCCCCCCAAAACCTCAGTTGGAGCCTTACCGAAAACCGCCAGCTGTACAGTGTTCTGGGACGGCCCGAGCGGGCTTATCGCTGGGGCTTCCAGGTGGATCCAGGGGTTCCCTATCTGGACTCTGCTCGGTCCAGCCGCAACCGGAACCTGGCCCTTACCCAGAGCAGCAGCATGTCGCTTTCCCTCTTTACCGTGAGCTACAACACCGCCTACAACCTTACCCAAAACTACACGTACCAGCGGGACTTCTACACCGCCACCTACACCCTCCCCAGCGTGACGTTGAGTTTCCCCACGGTGTACCAGTGGTTTCCCTTTATCCGGCGGATTGCCACGTCGGCCAACCTCAGTCTGAATTACACCCACACCCTCTCCCAGCAGGGGGATATTGGGGGAGCCCTCACCCAGAAGGATCAGTCTGAACAGCTCTCGCCGACGGTAACCCTACAGCTCAAAGGGGGCACCCAAACCACCCTTTCCTACAACCGGCGATGGCAAAAGACAGAAACCCTGCAGCAGTACGGAGCCGGTACCCAGAGTTCCCTTTCCTCCGAGTTCTCGCTTCAGATCAACCACACCCTTCGGAAACCTGGTGGGATTCGGCTGCCCTTTGGCCGGGGGGTGCTCAAGTTGCGGAGCGAGATCACCAACCGGCTGGAGCTCCGATACAACGACACTCAGCAGATCAACTTTGGCGTGGTCCAGAGCGACCAGGCTACCTTTACCCTCAGCCTGTCGTCGCAGTATAACTTCTCGCGGAACATCACGGGGCGGGCCCAGTTCAACCTGCGGAACGTCAAGGACCGAAAAACCGAGCTGACCACCCGAGAATGGAACTTCGGCCTGAGCGCTACCTTCAAGTTCTAAGGGCGCACCTCACCCTCACCCCACGGGAGCGACGGGTGCTGCTCTTCGTGCTGGTGTCCCTGGCGACGGGCACCGCACTCCGGTGGCTCGGCTGGCTACAGCCCTTGCCTCAGGCCCCTATGACCCACGAGCCCTCCCACACCCAGAATACGGCAGGAGTTTCCGCAGGCTCTATGGTACCCCCAGAGGCTCACCCTAAGGTGGCCTTGAACCAGGCGGATTTCACCGAACTCTTAAGCCTCCCGGGGATCGGGCCACACCGGGCCCGCAACCTCCTGGAGTATCGGCGGCGGCATGGACCTTTTCGGGAATGGAACGACTTGCTGGCCGTGCCTGGGATCGGTCCGAAAACCCTGGAGAGGATCCGTCCCTATGCCACCTTAGACCCCTAAGACGGAGGAGCAGGTGGCAAGCGCAGGGTACGAACCTCCCCGTTGTTCATCCTTTGGGCGAAGAAAACCTGCGGCTGATCCACGGGTTCCACCAGCAGGTGGTGAAACACCAGGTTGAGGAGCCGGTGACCGATGATCACCGCATGGTCCAGGCAGGGCCACCAATCCTGGAGAAACTGACGAACCCGACCCTCCGCATCACGGGCACTTTCGCCTCCGGGCGGCCGGGCGTCATAGGGGCGGCGTTCCCACTCCTGAAAGAACTCGGGGAACTGCACCCGAGCGATATCCACCAAATACCCGTCCAGTTCGCCCCGATGCACTTCACGGAGCCGGTGGTCAATCACCAGGGGGAGCCCCAGAATCTGGCTAACCACCTCACCCGTTTGTCGCGAGCGCTGAAGATCGGAAACGAACACTCGGCGAGGGCGCAAAGGGCGGAGGGTTTCCGCCAGGGCTTGCGCCTGGCGGAAACCCTCCGCATTTAAGGGAACATCGGTCCAGCCCTGAATCCGACGCTCTCGGTTCCAATCGGTTTCGCCGTGCCGGGCCAGGAACAACAACCTATCGGACATGCACAAACCGCAAAGCAGTGGATCCCACAGGGGTTTGGAGCCGTGCCAAATACACTCCAGGCCGCAGGGAAGTCGGCAGTGAAACCTGGATCCATCGGCCCGCCTCCGGTACCCCTCGGAACAGCTGGGTGATCCGACGCCCGGTCACATCAAACAGGGAGAGCTCCGCAGGAGTAGAAGCCGGCACCAGGAACCGCAGACCATCGGCCCAGGCCTGGATTCGGATTCCTGGTACAGCGGGGGTGGAGGGGGCCTCGTGCACCGCCTCAGGGTTCAAACTGGCCAGCACGGCAATGTCGTCCACGTACCAACCGTCGTAGGTGATGGAGTAATCCGAAGTGAACAGGAACCGAACCCACAGGGGACCTCCCACAAAGCCCGAGATGTCCAAGGTTTCCGGCTGCCAGGTGGAGGCACCGTGGCCCGTGTAACTCTTGAGCGTAGTCCAATGGGTGCCATCCGTGGACACCTGCACGTAGCCATAGTCATAGTCGGGCTCAATGTCGTAGTGGTGCCAAAAGGTCAGATAGGCGGCCAGGGCTGGGGAAAGATCCAGGGGTTGGGCCAAGACCAAGGCGGTGTTCACGTCGTTGGCATAGGTGCCGTTGGGAGAGTCTGCTGCACTGGTGGGTGCACTGTGGAAAGACGTGTTGGTAAGACCCCACGAGGTGGATCCGCTCCCCTCCACTATCCAGTGGTCCAGGGTGCTCAAGGAATCCTGGAACATCACCACAGGGTCGCCCACCAGCAACGTAAGGGGCACACTGCGGTTGAAGGTTTGACCGTCCGAAAGATGCAGGGTTAAGGGCAAGGCGGTGCCGCTGGTCACCTCGGGCGAAATGACCACCTGGTAAGGCTGATCGCTGTTCTGGACTGCGGGGGAGGGCAGGGGATCCAAGGTGCCGAAGGTGGCCGAATCGTTGAGGATCTGCAAGAACGCAGGCTCCAGGGAAGAACTCAAGGTGCCTGTTAGGCCGCTTAGGGGGCCTGCGGGCGAAATGTTCTGCAGGGCAACCACCAAAAAGGCCGTGTCGCCCGGATCTAAACGGTCATCACCGCTCTGGTCCAACACCTGAACCTCTACCAGCTCGGCATAGGGGCCCGCGGCCTTGAGGACGTATAGGTTCATGGGCAGGTTCTCGTTGAACTGCTCCTGAATGGTGGCCTCATCCGGTTGCCAGAAGCTCTCGCCCACCTCCGGCGTAAAGGCCAACACCTTCGGCTTTTCGGTTTGCTCCCCGTACATCCAGTCAATGGCCACACCGTTGGCGGTATAAAGCACCTCCCAAGGCGTAGCCGGCTCGTAGCCGCTGGCCGCGGTCATGTACTGGGCCATGGCCTCGTAGATCTCTTGGTCCGGTGTGTAGTACTCGTCGTACCCCCAGGGGTAAAGCAGGAGATTGGAGTAGGAGTGGTAGTTCAAGGCGATCACGGGCTGAATGGAATCCACCAACCATCGGATGGCCTGGTTCTCGGGCTCTGAGAAGGGAGCAGGGCCGCGATACGTTTGGGAGCTGGGGTCCGGACTGGAGCCGATGTCGTCGTATCCCCACTGATATGCGTAGTTTCGGTTTGGATCTACGCCATCATAGGACTCCTCAAAGGTGCCGTTGTTGTTGTTGTCGCGTTTGTTTTTCCGCCACCAGCCCCCGGACTGAGGGGTTTCGTTGTAGGTGTAGCCATCGGGATTGAGCACGGGCAGGATCCAAAGGATCCGATGGTCCAGGAGCCAGGTGATCTCTGGATCTGAACCGTACCGTTCCAGCAGGTACCGGGCGAAGTCCACGATGATATTGCAACCGATGGGTTCTCGGGCGTGGTGGACACCGTCCAGGAGCACGGTGGGAGCCGATTCTCCTTCAGGCACGGCGGAGATCCGCATGGCCCAGATGTCTCGGCCTTCCCAGGACTGGCCCAGGGAGATCTTGGGGCTGGTGAGGCTCGGGTACTGGTCGTGGATCTGATCCAGGAGTTGGGTCATTTCGTCGTAGGTGTAATAGGGGCCGAAGTCCACCATCAGGCCCGATTGGATCCAGCGTTGCCAGGTGGCCTCCAGATCAGGGTCCAGCACCAGGTAGTCAAAGCCTTCCAGCACCTGGGGATCTTCTACGATGAGATCCACATAGCCCTTGGGGTGTGCTGCGGCCACATCCTGGACCCCGCGGGCCAGCAGCGCTTCCACCTGGGCCCGGGAGTCCACAAACACCCGCACATGCATTTTGGCTGCCAGGGGCACCGCCACCAGCAGCAGGAGGGGAAGGAACCGCTTCATGAGAACTCCTTTGATTGGGATGGACAGGAAAAGAATAAAGCGGGGCCGACGAGATTTGAACTCGCGACCTCCGGCGTGACAGGCCGGCGTTCTAACCAGGCTGAACTACGGCCCCGCTTTGGGTGATGGCTATTATACAGGTTTGCGTCCCGGCTGCAAGCCTGGGGAACCCCCTGCCTCCACAGGGTTCATCCCCCCTTTTCCGATTTCCAGAGACCGTGGTGTTCTCCCAATCTCAGCAAGGGCTGATGTCTCAAGGGAAACCTGGAGAATCCGAGAAGAGATTGGCAATAAAAAATAGCGGGGGCCGGATTTGAACCGGCGACCTTCGGGTTATGAGCCCGACGAGCTACCAGACTGCTCCACCCCGCGATGTGTTGGGTGTGTATTTATACGCCCCGTGCTGGGGAGTGTCAAGGGCAAAAATGCCGCCAAAGATCCCAGGGTTCCCCCTCAAATGAACTCCTCCAGGGGCAAAACGAAGGTGCGAAACCCCCGATGGGCGAACTCCTGGGACATCTGCTGAAATGCCTCGCGGTACGGGTCAAAATCGTCCACCTTCACGAAGTATACCACGTGGTATCCGGGCCAGATATGGGTGTTGAGCAAGGGCTGCGAACGGCTGCCCTTGCCCAGGGCACGCTCCAACTTGGTCCAGTGTTCCAGGCCCAGTTGCTGAAGGCGGAGTTGGATCACATCCTCCAGGGCTGCATCAAACACCATCATCAAGAGTTTCATGCCACGTTGCCTCCTTTTGCTTCCAGCAGGCCCTTCCGTAAGGGGTTATCTCGGATTCTCATGCCTGAGACCCAATTTTACCGGACCCCCGCCAGCCTGCGACCCAGGCGTACAGGGTAGGGATGTACACCAGGGTAACGAGGGTAGAAAACAACAGGCCTCCAATGACCACCACACCGAAGGGGCTCCACATCTCGGCGCCCTCGGCCCGGGAAAGGGCCAGGGGCACCATACCAAACACGGTGGTCAGGGCAGTGATGAGCACGGGCCGAAGCCGACGACGCCCTCCCTGTACCACGGCCTCGGTGAGGGAAAAGCCACGGGCCCGCAGGAGATGGATGTAATCCAGGAGAACGATGGCGTTGTTCACCACCACGCCCACGAGCATCAGCATCCCCACGAAGGCCATCATGGAAAGCGGGGTACCCGTAAGGTAGAGGACCAGAAAACTGCCGGTGAAGGCGAAGGGCACCGAGAACATGATGAGCAGAGGATCCACAAAGGACTCAAACAGGGCCGCCATCACCAGGTATACCAGCAGGGTTCCCCCTAAAAGGGCCTTTAACAGGGTGGAGAAGGACTCCCGCTGTCGCTTTACGGTGCCAGCGATCTCCACCCGAACCCCTGGAGGGAGCACCAGCTGACGGATCGCCTGTTCTACATCGTGGGCGATGGCTCCCAGTGGGCGCCCGAAGGTCTCGGCCTGTACCCGCACCACACGCTCGCGGTTCTTATGCTCCAGGCTCAAGGGCCCCAACCGTCGCTCTATGGTAGCAATGTCGGCCAGGTACACCGGCCCCTTGGCCGTGGGTAGGGTGAGCGCCTGCAGGATGGCCGGGTCCTTGCGATCCCGGTTTTCCAGATGGATCCGGATGGGGTACTCATCGCCCCCCAACTTCAGGGTGGTGGCATCCGTGCCGTACAGGGCTGTGCGCAGATAGGCACCCACTCGGGCAGAATTGAGGCCGTAGCGATACATCTTCTCCCGGTCCAGGTGGACCCAGATCTCCGGGCGACGGCTGCTCCGCGAGAGGGTAGGGGCCTTGATGCCGGGGATGGTGCGCAACCTCTGTTGAATCTGGCGGGCTAAGGAGTCGGTAATGGCTAAGTCGTAGCCATACACCTCAATCTCAATGGGTTTGCCCCCACCAAACAGGAACTCCTGGCCACCCCCAGAGGCCGATACCGAGAAGGACTCCACCCCGGGGATTCGGGCCAGGGTGTCGTTAAGGGCGGCAACGATTTCAAAGACATCGCGGCGCCGCTGGCTTCGGGGCACCAGGTGGCCCGAGAAGAACCCAGAGTTGGAGCTCTCCTTGGCACCGAACACCGCTCCCATACCCGTTTCTGAGGGACCCGAACGGGTGACGATTACCTCGGCCTCTGGGATCATTCGGCGCATCTTGTTCTCCAGGAGGCGCATCACCGAATCGGTTACCTCCAATCGGGTGCCCGTGGGCAACAGGAACTCGCCCCGAAACTCCCCGGTGTCTGAGGGAGGGATGAACTCTGTGGGGATCCACCGCAACAGGCCCAAACTGGCCAGAAACATCGCCAGCCCTCCGGCGAGCACCAGGGGTTTCCAGCGGAGGGAGAACCGGAGCAGGGCCTCATAGGCTCGGTCCAGGGCTTGGAAGGTGGCCTCATGGACCCGGGCGAAGCGACCTCCTCGCAGGATACGGATGAAGCGGGAGGCAAGCATCGGGGTAAGGGTCATGGCCGAAAACAACGAGGCGAAGAGCACCAGCATCACTGAAGTGGCGAGTTCGCGGAACATGATGCCCACAAACCCCTGGATCACCACAATGGGCACCAGAATGGCCACGGTGGTCAGGGTGGAAGCGGTGATGGCCCCAGCCACTTCGCCGGTGCCAAAAATGGCCGCCTCGCGACGGGACTCCCCTCGTTCTCGGTGGTAATAGATGTTCTCCAGCACCACTACGGCGTTGTCCACCACCATCCCGATGGCAATGGCCAGCGAGGACAGGGAGATGATGTTGATGCTGGCGTGGATCAGGTACAGGAAGATGAAGGCCGTGATCAAGGAAAAGGGGATCACCGAAGCGATGATCAGGCTCCCTCGCAGGTTGCGGAGGAAGATCAGGGTGACGAGCACCACCAGCACCAGTGCCCAAAGGATGGTGGTGGTGAGGTTGTGGATGCTGTTGCGGATGAAGAGGGAACCGTCAATGACCACCTGGAGGTTGAGCCCGGGGATGCGTTCTTCCACGGCCCGCAGGCGTTCTTGGGCTTCGCGGGCCACCTCCACGGTGTTGGCCCCAGAGGTCTTTTGGATGGCAAAGAACACCCCCGGTTTGCCGTTGACCCGCACGTAGTTCACGGGTTCAGCGTAGCCGTCTTCCACCCGGGCCACATCCTTCAAGCGGATCAGGCGGCCTTGGAGTTCCAGGAGGGGCAGGTTTTCCAGTTCCTGGGCCGACCGGAACTCCTGAGGCACACGGATCAAGTAGTCGGTTTTCCCCACCGCCAGGTTGCCCACGGGGATGTTCACGTTCTCCTGGGCCAATGCGGCCACCAGGGTTTCCAGGGGCAGGTGTAGGGCTTCCAGTCGGGCTTTGTCCACCCAGATGTGGACGGTGCGTTTCTTTCCTCCCCCCCAGATCTGTACGGCGCCCACTCCCTTGCCGTGACGGAGTTCCTCCACCACTTGGTCTTCCACGATCTTCCGCACATCCAAGGTGGGATCGTCGGCGGTGGCTGCCACCACGAGCACAGGCCATTGGGAGAGATCAAATTTGAAGATGTAAGGGTCCTCGGCGTCTTCGGGCAACCGGCGGCGAGCGAAGTCCAGGCGGTCCCGAAGGTCATTCACCGCGGCGTCCAGGTCGGTACCCCAGGAAAAGGACACCACGATAGAGGAGACGTTTTCAAAGGAAGTGGAGGTCATTTCGTCCACGTTGGGCACCGTGGCGATGGCCTCTTCCAACACGTCGGTAACCTTCTTTTCCACGTCCTCGGCCGAGGCACCGGGGTACAGGGTGACCACAGAAGCGGTGGGCAAGGACACATTGGGCATCAGGTCAATGGGCAGGTTCCACAGGGAGAGGACGCCCAGCACGAGGATCACCAGGAACACCACCAGGGTTAAAACCGGGCGTTGAACGGCAATGCGCTGCATGGTTACCACACCACCTTTACAGGGCTTCCCTCTTTGAGGTTGGCCACCGGAAGGGCAACCACGGTGTCGTGTGCGGTGATCCCTTCCAGGACCTCTACGGCCTCCAGGGTGTACAGGCCAATGCGCACCGGCACCTTATGAGCCCGTTGGCCTCGGACGACATACACGAAGTGGGCCACTTCCCCCTGTATGGCCTCGGGGGGCAACACGAGAGCACTATCGCGGCGGGCCACCGGCACCAATACCCGCGCCGTTTGACCCGATACGGGCATCACCGAGGTAGATTCCAAAACGCCCAGCACCTCGCGGGCCCCGGTGATGGGGTCAAGGCCAGGAGCCACCCGTTGGATACGTCCCCAGAGGGTGTCGCCCTGGACCACCAGACGCACCCGATCACCGGGACGCAACGCATTGTGATACACCTCGGGCAGGTGCAAGGTGAACTTCAACGGGCCGGGCTCCTGGATCTGAGCAAGGGGCACGGTGGGCGATACCGGCGTTCCCGGATCCACATCCAAGAGATGGATCCGACCAGAGGCCGGTGCCAGCACCTTGACCTCCTGGTACCGGAGGCCCGGAAGGCTGCGGTCCAGGAGCGCCACCACTTGGTCCTTCTGCACCAATTGCCCCTCGTGGACGGTAAACCGCAGGAATCGGGCGGCCACCGTAGGCAATACCGGCACCGTAGGTGCCCGCAGTCGCGTAGTGATGGGGAACCACTGGACCAGGGTTTGCACTCGGGGCATGACCACGGGTACAGCGAACACGCTTTGGGCCTGCCCTCGTGGGGCCTCAGTCTTACGGCAGGCCGGGCTGCTGAGGAGCAGAAGAAGGCTGCTCAGCACCAGAAGGAGCTGGCGCCTGGTTTTCATGGTTCATACCTCCTTGCGTTTGAATCCCCGGGGAAGGCTCCATCGCTGAGGAGCCCTGGGCGGTTCCCACCCGGGCGGCCTGTTCCAAGAGCAGTCGCTTTTGATGGAAGGCTGAGAGCGCTTGGAGCACGGCATACCGAGCCTGGGCGTATGTGTTTTGAACGTCCAAGAACTCCATTTGGGAGATGAGGCCCTGCTCGTACTGCTCTTGGGCCACCTGCAGGGCTTCCTGGGCCAGGCGGAGGTTCTCTCGCTGGGTTTCGTAGTTCCGCTGTTCCACTTGAGCCTCCCGGTACAAGCGACGCACCTCGGCTTCCGCCTCGCGGAGCCGCTTGTGGAGGAGCAGGGACTGTAGGTCGCGGAGGGCACCCAAGCGGCGCAGGTCTCCCTGCCGTTGGAAACCATCAAAGATGGGCATCTGGAACCCCAGGGTTAGGGTGTAGTTGGAGCCCCACGTGCCCTCAAAGCCTTGGGGTTTGCGGATCTGGTAAGATGCCTGCAACACCAGGCTGGGCTTGTTGCTGTTGTCGGTGGCCCGGTACAGGGCCTCCAGTTGACGCTGCTGAAGGATCAGCCCCTGGAGATCCAGGCGGTGCTGAACCTGCTGGAGATAGGCATCCAGCGGAGGCAATTGGGGCGGTTCCAAGCGGTCGGTGGGGACGGGCTCCAGGGTGTCGGGCAGGTCCAGGAATTCCCGTAGTTGGTCCTGGAGACTGTGGTAGGCGCTTTCCACGGAGTGGAGTTGGGTACGGGCGTTCTGCAATTTCACTTGGGCTTGAAGGTGTTCCAGGTGGGTAGCCAGGCCGGATTCATAGCGCTGGCGTACCAGGGCCTCGTGTTCCTGCAGATTGCGGACCACCTCGCGTGAGATCTCCACTCCTTCTTGCAGAACCCACAGGTGGAGGTACAGTTGGCCGGCAGTAAAGGCCATCTGTTCTTGGGTTTGTTGGGCCTGCACCTGTTGGGCTTCCACCTGGGCTTCCTGGGCCCGCACCAGGTCCCGCAGGCGTCCCCAGGTGAAAAGGGGGTAGTTCAGTTGGAAGGCCACCTGATAGGAGTGGTGCTGGCCGAATTCCAGAGGGAACTCCTGGAACAGGGGACGACCTGTGGCGGGGTCAAATCCCACGATCATCCGTTGGGTAAAGGACTGCACGTAGGAGTTGTACACGTAGCCGGCTTGAGCCTGGAGGGTGGGCCAGAGGCTGGCCCGGGTGCTCTGCAGGGCACCTCTTTCGGCTTCCACCTGCAGAGCTGCGGCCTGGGCGTAGGCGTTCTGCCGAGCCAAGGCCATGCAGGAATCCAGGCTCAAGGGCAAGGGAGCCGTGAGGAGCCATCCGCTAAGTAGCATCGGGATGCTCATCCCGCACCTCCTCGCGAAGGACGCCGTACAGAAAGATCTCAGAGAATGCCCGGGCCAACACCGAGGACTTGGCGTGGTACCGGAGCATTCCCCGCACCATCCAGACGAAGGCCAAGGCCATGATCCGGGGGGAGATATGGGGCCGGAACACCCCCTCTTTGATGCCCCGGTCCATGACCGAGGTTACGATGAGTTCAATGTGATCCAGGATCGGGAGGATGCGTTGGCGGATGCGTTTTCGCACCTCTGGGGGCAGGGGGGTGTAGGAGTGAACGAAGACGGAGTGGAAGTTCCGTTCGCGGCGGAAGTAGGTGGCGAGTTCGTGGGTGATCCGTTCTACAGCGGCCTGGGGGGTTTGGGCGGTATCAATGGCGTGCTGGATGCGTTGTTCCAGGTGTTTGAGGCGGTCTTCCAGGACGGCCACGAAGAGGTCGGCTTTGCTTTTGTAGTAGAGGTAGAGGGTGCCTTTGGTGACCCCCACCCGTTGGGCGATTTTGTCCATGGTGGTATGGTGGTACCCATCCCGGGCGAAGGCCTTATAGGCTGCCTCCAAGATCTCTCGGGCACGGTTTTTGGGTATGCTCTTCGGTTCCATGACTAACTGGTCAGTTAGTATAGGCCTGCGGATCGGCCACGTCAAGCGTACCCAATGCAAACGCTTGGGAAACCTCCTGCATCTCCAGAACCCCTCGCTTTTCGGGAATGTGCCTCTTAGCCGACGAGCCAGGCCCAGAGAACCACGAAGGCCAGGGTTTCAAAGGTCAGGAACCACCCCAGCTGTTTAAAGGCCTTGGGGCCATGCCGACCCCGGAAGCGCACGCAGGCCCAGGCCCCCACCTGCAGGGTCCAGAGGGCCAAAAACAGGGTGTTTTCTGCGGGTAGCCACAGGGCGGAAAGCGCAGTGGCCACCGCCCAAAGGCCTGCCCAGAGGTAGTGGAACGCCAGGGTTTCGTGCTGCACCCGTAGAGCCCGGGCCAACACCACCGCCAAGGTCAGGTACATGCCGAATCCCCACACGAAGGGGGCCAAAAGCCCGGGTGGCACTCCTCCGGATCTCAACAGGAGCCACAGCAGGAACACCAGCCCGGTGCTTTCGGCGAGTTCCACCACCATCCGGCGATACCAGCGCCGCCGGGCTGCTACCAGGTCCAGCGCCATCACTGCCCCCAGCAGGCCCAAGGGCACCCAGAGATCAGGTCGGAGCCAAACCAACAGCCCGGAGAGTCCCGCTCCAGGCACCAGGGGAATCCATAGGTATCGGGTTGGAGTTTTCCCCAAGGTCCAACCACGGAGGGCCTCGCGTAGGGGAAGCCCCAAAAGAGCCAGCCCTACAGCCACAGCCAGCTCCTGGGTCCACCGCCGGGTGAACAGCAGGGCTGCCAGCATCACCGTGAGGGTTAGGCTGGTGAACCCGTGTTCCTTGGGCCGGAGAAGGGTTAAGACCCGTGAGCCAGGCCGGTGGCGGCGTGTCTGATCACGTGGTCCACGATCCATTCCAAGGCCTCTTGCTGGTCTTGATCCGTGATGATGCCGATCCGTTTCCCGATCCACGTGCGTTCCACCATGCCCACGAGGGCCAAGCCCAGGGCTCGGGGGGACACAGGCACCTGAAGATCCTCCAGGATGCGGGCAAAGAGTTTCAGGGGCTGGAAGGTTTGTTGCTCAAACACGGCACGGGGCAAGTCGGGCAGATGGAGGAACTGAAACTCCTCCGGATAGCGGTCTACGAACTGCTTTAAAGTGTGAACAAAGGCGCGGAGTTTGGCCTCTGGGGTGGTCTCCTGCTCTGTGGCCTTCCGCAGCTCTTCAAACAGATGGGTGCACACGGTAAAAAACACCTGCACCGCCAGGTTCTCCTTGGAGCCAAAATGACGGAACAGGGTGAGCTCCGAGGTGCCGGCCACCTGGGCGATCTGGCGGGTGGAGGTGGCCACGTACCCCTGTCGCCCGAAGAGCCGAAGGGCCACTTGGATCAAACGCTGGTGTGTCCGTTCCTTGCGCGTCATGATGTAGGTGTCTGCTTACAAGTATACGCCCGGATCCCAACCCGGAGCCACTTCCGAACTCCAGAACTCTGTTGAGGATACAGCCATGAGCATGCTCCATCCCTTAAAATAAAATTTGCAGAGGCTACAAGCCCGGTGTATAGTGAGGGCGACGTATCCAAAAACCGGGAGGTATAGATGCGTAAGATGTGGCTCGTAGCTGGAATCCTTGTGTGGACTGTGCTCCAGGCTGGTGCTCTTGCCCCTGACCTGGAGCAGGTGCTCACCGAAACCCGTGGTCCTGTGCCCGTGTATGCTGTGCTCCTGGAGCAGGTAGACTCCAAGACCCTCCTCGCAGAAACCCGGCACATGACCAAAGCGGAGGCCCGCCGGCATGTGATCCAGGTGCTGAAGACCGTGGCCCGCGAGAGTCAACGGGATCTTTTGGCCTACCTGAAATCCCAAGAACAGTTGGGCAAAGCCCGCAAGATCCGTCCTCTGTGGATCACCAACGTGGTGGCCTTTGAAGCCACCCCGGAGGTGATCCGAGAAGTGGCACGCCGTCCGGAGGTGGCTGAGGTCCGCTACAATCCTGAGCGGCAGATCCTGCGAAACGTGAAACCCAAGCCTCTGCCTCCAGCCCCAGCCCAATCCCACACGCCAGCGGACCACACCGGCACGAAAGCCATCGCTTGGGGCGTCAATCAGATCAATGCCCCCAGCGTGTGGGCCCAGGGGTACACCGGCCAAGGTGTTGTAGTTGGCGTACTGGACACTGGGGTGAACTACAACCACGTGGACCTCCAGGACCATATGTGGACCAACAACGGGGAAATCCCCAACAACGGCGTGGACGACGACGGCAACGGCTATGTGGACGACTACTACGGTTATGACTTCGCCTATGACGACGGGGATCCCATGGACGGCCAGGGGCACGGTACCCACTGTGCAGGCACCGTGGCAGGTGATGGCACCGCCGGCACCCAAACCGGTGTAGCCCCCGATGCCCAGATCATGGCCTTGAAGATCCTCAACGACTACGGTGGGGGCAACGAGGCCGACGTATGGGAGGGCGTGCAGTACGCCTTAGACAACGGCGCCGATGTGCTCTCGGCTTCCATCGGCTGGTGTCATCGCTACAACCCGGATCGCCGGCAGTGGCGGCAGGTGGGGGACAACGTGCTGGCCGCTGGCGTGGTGTGGGTCGCCGCCGCAGGGAACGAGGGGGATCTTTCAGATCCCTGGAACTCCTGCCCGGATGCAGCACCGGACAACGTGGCTACCCCCGGGGACATCCCCTCCCCTTGGAAGCATCCAGACCAGGCCAGCAACGGTTCCAATGGCAGTCAATCCAGCGTGATCACGGTGGGTGCCACGGATTCCAACGACAACATCGCTTCCTTCTCCTCACGAGGAGGCAGCACGTGGTCCGGCATTGTGGGTTATAACGACTACCCCTACGTGGGCACCTACGGCAAACGTGGGTTGATCAAGCCTGATGTCTCTGCCCCTGGCGTGGATATCACCTCCCTGGATTACCAGAGCAACACCGGCTACATCAGCGGTTGGGACGGCACGTCCATGGCCACGCCCCACGTCGCAGGTGCTGTGGCCCTGATGCTGAGCAAGAACCCCGGGCTTTCCCCCCGGGTGGTGGATTCCCTGTTGCAAACCACGGCCATTGAACTGGGCCTCTCTGGGAAGGACTCCGCCTATGGAGCCGGCCGCATTGACGCCCTGGCCGCGGTGAACGCTGTACCGCTCCCTTCGGCTAACCACGACGTCACGGTGAGCCAGATCTTGGAACCCTCAGGAGTGGACACCGTTACAAACTCCTCTTCGGTGAGCGTGACCCCGACGGTGCGCGTGAAGAACCTCACAGATTCCACCGAGTCCTTTTACGTGTACTTCGTTATGGCCGACCCCAACGGCAACCGGATCTACTCGGCCATGACGGCCGTTTCCAATCTGGCCGGCCACGACTCTGTGGACGTCACCTTCCCCTCCCACACCTTCACTTACACCAGCGGTGCGGGCACCTACTATGACACCGCCTGGGTGGCGTTGAGCACCGATGAGAACCCCACCAACGACACCCTGGCCTCTTCCCACCAGATCCGCCGTCAAGGGACCCATTACCTCATCGTGGATCTGGACCCCAACCACTCCTCTGGCCCTGTGGTGGATGAGCAGCTCCAGTACTGGGGCTGGGCTGGTGAGTACACCACCTCCTTCCCCACCCTTAGCGAAATGCAAACCTATGACGCCGTGTGGATTTTCCTGGGGGTGTACAGCAACAACTACCAGTTGACCAACGCTCAGGCCAACACCTTAGTGGACTACCTCCACACCGGGGGCAACCTGTACATGGAGGGCGGTGACGCCTGGGCCTACGACGATGAAAGGGTCGTCTACGATCCCTACTTCGGTATTGACCCGGACAACTCGCAGGACGGAGATGGTGACATCAGCTCCCTCCAGGGGCTGAACAACAGTTACCTCCCCTGGGTGGCCGGCCACACGTGGAACTACACCGGGGAAAACAACTGGATGGACCGATTGGTCCTGCACAGCAATCCGCCGGACAACGGATCCCCGGCCTATTATCTGCAGAACCCCTCCACCAACTACTACCATGGGGTGATCAACCAGGGTACTTACAACGGCAACACGTACCACACCGTGGCCCACGCCTTTGAATTGGGAAGTCTGGTGCAAACGGGCAAGGGAGCCGTGGCAGAGACACTGGCGGCTTACATTCAGCGCACCACCTTCGGTATAACGCCCGTGGTGGTTCAGGAAGAGCCCCCAGTGCACGGGGCCGAGGTGGCCCCGAGGCTCCAGGTGTGGCCCAGTGTAGCCTCCCAGCAGGTGCAGGTGGCCTTTACGCTGCCCGATGCCGATAGGGTCCGTGTGGTGCTGTACGATGCTACGGGCCGTCGGATCCGCACCCTGTACCAAGGTCAGACTACGGCCGGGACCCACACCCTCACCGTGTCTCTGCACTCCTTGCCTCAAGGGGTGTATCTGGTTCGGATCCAGACCCGCCAGGGCATCAGCCAAACGCATCGGTTCGTGCTGCTACGGTAATTCAAGATTTGGGTTTGCGGGTGGGGGGCGGCCGCTTTGCGGCCGCCCCCCACATCTTTAACGCCTCAGCGCCTTGACTCTTTAACGCTCAGGCGTTACCCTTGCCCCCGATGCGCATCATTACTGTGACGAACCAAAAAGGGGGTGTGGGCAAAACCGCCCTAACATTCCACTTGGCCTACCTCTTCGCCCGGGATGGCGCCCGAACCCTGCTGATGGACCTGGATCCCCAGGGCAACCTCTCCCGCTCCTACTTGGAGGATACCCCTCCAGAGGCCCACATTCGCCTGCTCTTTGAAAACCAAAGGCCCACTCCTTATGCCGTGTCTTCCCACCTCCACCTGGTGGGCAGCGACATCACCCTTTCCAAGTACGAGGCCGACGCCAAACTGGAGAACTTCTTTCGGGTCCGCACCTTCCTGCAGGAGTCCGCGGCCGGCTATGACATCGTGCTCATTGACACCCCTCCCTCTCTGGGTCTCTTTACCTCCAACGCCCTGCTGGCCTCCCATGACGTCCTGATCCCCGTGGACATCTCCCACTATGCCCGCATTGGCCTGGCCGACCTGATGGAATCCATCACCAAGGTCCGGGAAACCACGGGCACGGCGCTCCGGGTACTGGGCATCGTTTTCTCGGCCGTGCGGGAGCGTCTCCGGTTCTTCCAAGCCTTCCGACAGGATTTGGAAACCCAGTACCCTGGCCTTCCCTTCCGCACCTTCATCCCTGAATCGGTGCGGCTTCGGGAGGCCATCAGCCGCCGACAAACGGTCTTTGAGGCCTTCCCCCAACACAAGATCACCCAGGCCTTTGAGGCCCTGTTCCAGGAAATCAAGGAGCGGCTTCCATGAGGGAAAGCTATCTGGACCGGCTGAGCAAGGTCCAAAAAAAGAAGAAACTCTCGGTGTACCTGCCCCCCGAGGTCGCCCGGGCCCTGAAGAAGTACGCCGTGGACCAGGACAAGAACGTCTCCCAAGTGATTGAAGAGCTGGTCCGCGAAAAGCTGGGCCTGGCGTCCCGATAGTTGGGAAACCAAAAGGAGGTTCTTTCCATGCATCTTCGGCAAAACCCTATCGGCGTAGCCCTATTGAGCCTGTTGCTCGTGGCCCCCTTGGGTGCCAAGGAACTCAAACGCCTCCTGGGCCCCAACTCCACACCGGAGGAACGGATCCAAGTGGCCCAGGAGTATCAAGAAGTGCATGTGCCCCTTTCGGATAGCGTGGTGGCGGTGATCCAAACCTCTAAGGGCACTGTGAAGGCCCTGCTCTATCCCAAGGACGCCCCGGTGACCGTGCAGAACTTCGTGCGGCTCTCACTCCTGGGCTTTTACGACGGCCTCACCTTCCACCGATATGTGCCCAACTTCGTGATCCAAGGTGGCGATCCCACGGGCACCGGCCGCGGCAACGCTGGCTACACCATCCCCCTGGAGGTCTCTGAGCGGAAACACGTGGAAGGGGCCTTAGGGATGGCCCGCGCCCGGGATCCCAACTCCGGCTCCTGCCAGTTCTACATCACCCTCCGACCCACCCCTCACCTGGACGGCTCCTACACCGTATTCGGCCGAGTCATAGAGGGCATGGACGTGGTGAAACAGCTCCGCCAGGGCGACAAGATCCTGCGGATTGAGATCCAGGGCCTGGCCTCTCCCGAGGCCTCTGAAACCCCAACCACGGAACAGTAGCCATGGCCAAGCAAATGCCCACCGTACGGCCCGGACGGGGCTGGATCACCATCCCCGAAATGGTGGAACGGTCCAGCCGAGAATACGCCGACCATGTGGTGTTCCGGATGCGGAACCCGGACGGCAAATCCTGGCGCCAGTACACCTACCGGGAACTGGGCGAACTGGTTCCCCGCATTGCCGCTTACCTGCGGGAACAGGGGATCCAACCGGGCGACCGGGTGGCGGTGTTGGGGGAAAACCGGCCCGAATGGGGGATCTCCTACTTCGCCGTCACCTGGGCCGGCGCCACCATCGTGCCCTTGGACGCACGGGCCACACCCCACGAGTGGAAACACATCCTCAACCATTCGGAGAGCAAGGGGATCCTGGTATCCGGCCGCTTCTTGGCCGACGTGCTGGACTTCCAGGAGGACGTGCCCACCCTTCAGTTCGTGATCTCCATGGACAAAAACGAACAGGTGCCCGATGTGCTGAGCCTGGGGCGTGACCTGGACCGAAAACCGGTACCCCGCCACGAGTTTGATCTGGACGACTTGGCCGTCATCCTCTACACCTCTGGCACCACCGGATCCTCCAAGGGCGTGATGCTCACCCACAAGAACATCATGTCCAACGTGGACGCCATCTACCAGATCTACGACATCGGCGTGGACGATGTGTTCTTCTCGGTGCTGCCGATCCACCACGTGTTTGAAGCCACCGCTGGGTTCCTGTTTCCGGTGTACTGTGGGGCTGAGGTGGTGTATGCCCGATCCTTGCGCTCCCGAGAGCTCCGGGAAGACATGACCGCCGCCCAACCCACCCTGTTCCTCACCGTACCCCTCCTCCTGGAGAAGATCTACTTGGGCATCCTGAAGCAGGTACAGCGGTCTCCGATGACCAAACGTGCCCTCTTCGGCCTGCTCAAGGGCACCGCCAAGGTGCTCAACCCGATCACAGGCGGAAAGGCCTCCCGCGCCCTCTTCAAATCCATCCGCGAGAAGATCGGTTTCGGTCGCACCCGGTTCATCATCTCCGGTGGTGCTGCCCTACCGCGATGGGTGTCTAAGGGCCTGGAAGAAATGGGGTTCCCCATTCTCCAGGGCTATGGGCTTTCGGAAACCGCTCCAGTGCTCACGGTCAACCCGCCCTGCTGCCCCAAGAACGAATCCGTGGGTCTGCCGCTGCCGGGCGTAGAGGTCACCATCATGGACCCCAACGAGGAGGGCATTGGCGAGATCGCAGCCCGGGGCCCCAACATCATGAAGGGCTACTACAAAAACCCCGAGGCCACTGCAGAGGTCCTGCGGCCCGACGGCTGGTTCCTGACCGGCGACCTGGGCTACTTTGACAACGAAGGCTACCTGTACATCACCGGCCGCAAGAAGTCCGTGATCGTGACCCGAGGGGGCAAGAACATCTACCCCGAGGAGATTGAGGAACACCTGGCCCAATCCCCCTTCATCGCGGAGATCCTGGTGCTCATGGGCCGCCATCCCCAAACCGGCGACGAAGAACTCCAGGCCATCGTGGTGCCCGACTTTGAAGCCCTGGACCAGTACGCCCGCGAACACCAGTTGACCCTCACCGACCAGCAGATCTATGACCTCATCGCCCGCGAAATCAAACGCTTGTCTCAGGATCTGGCTCCCTACAAGCGCCCCAAGCGTTTCGCCATCCGCGAGGAGGAATTCCCCAAAACCACCACCCGCAAGATCAAACGGTACCTGTTCCAGGCCCCGGTACAAGAGCTCAACGGCAAAGGGCAAACCACCACCTGATCCCCCAGGTTGGAGGGCACGGAAAACCTGGGCGTGGATGCCCTTTGGGGCCGCGGCGTTCAACCCGGATAAAAGTGGAGTCCTTTGGGTAAGTTGACCCACTTAGAGGACCTTGGTATAATGCGGCCGACAGTGCCATGGACCCCTTTATCGGCCGAGAGGAAGAAATCCAACACATTGCCCGCCTGTTAAACCGCTCCCAGCAGGCCGGACTCCAAATGGTACTGCTCACCGGTCCCTCGGGGGTGGGCAAAACCCGGCTTTTGCAGGAACTCCAGCGACACTTTGGAGACCACGCCTTTGCCCTCTCCTTCCAGGGGGACCTCCATGCCGACCACTTTTTTGAACAGCTGGGTGAGCGCTATCCCGAGTTCCTCGTCCACCTCCCTCGCTACTGCCCGATGGAGGATCTTCAAGCCGTCACCAGCCATTACCCCTTTCTCCGTCCCTATCTGCCCATAGAGCCTTCGGAGACCTCGCCCTCCCGCCCCGTGTCCACCGCCTCCATCCTGTTCCCCTGTCTTCAGGCCCTCACCAAAACCCGTCCTCTGCTGCTGTTGTTGGATGACTTCGGCCCCCCGGCAGAGGCCCCGGCCCTACAGCACCTGCTCCTCCACCTGGAGCACAGCCCCCTGGTGGTTGTGGTGGTGACCTCACAAGAGGAGGCATGGCTCTCCTGGTCGCCCCACCAGATCCACCTGCGGCCCTTCACCCAAGAGGAAACCCTCCGGTTTTTGACAAGCCGGGGTCATTCCCCCAGTCCGAAGGCACTCCAGCAGTGGCAAGAAGTTACCCAGGGTCTGCCCCTCTTCCTCCACTTGGCGGTTCAGGCCTGGCCGCGGCCGCCCCAGCAGGGGATCACTGCATGGATCCAACAGCGGTTCCAGCGGTTCCCACGTCGGGCGCAGCATCTCTATGCCCTGTTCCACTTTTTGAGGGAGCCCTTGGTCCGCAGCCACCTGGCCCGGATCCTGCCCCGGGGCACACTCCAGGGAGCACTGCCCGTATTGCTCCGCAGCGGTTTCCTGCACGAGCATCAAGGACACCTTCACCCTCCCCATGCCGGTATCCGGGCAGCCTTGGCTCCCTTAAACCTGGACCAAAACCCTGCCTTTCTCTCATGGCTCCGGCGGACCGTGGAGCCCCGTCTCCTGCGATGGCCGCCGCTTTGGCATCTTCCCTGGTACCGGGTCCCGCTTTCCTGGACCCGGTCTCCCCGGATGGCCAAGGCCTCGTGGGGGCGGTTTCTGCTCCAGCAAGCCCAAAACGCCCAGCGGGACCACTACCCCCAGCGAGCGCTTCAACTGCTGCAGATCCTGAACCAGGAAACCCTCCCGCACCAACTGCAGGAAGAGGCGTGGTACCAAGAGGCTCAGATGTGGATGCACACCGACCCCCAAGCCCAGCGTTTGCCTACCCTGCTCCAGCACCTCCAAGAACGTGCACCGAAACGGGCCATGAAACTCCTGGCCATCCGGTTTTCCCATCTGGCTATTCAGCGGCACTTCCAAGAGGCCCGTGCGGTGCTGGAGAGGATCCGGGAGATCGCCCAAACCCCTTGGCAAAGGGCCTATGCCCACCGGTTGCACTTGGGCCTGCAGGCCATGGTACAAAAGGACCCGGAACCTGCGTTCCGAGCCCTTCGTCAACTCATCCAAACCACTCCCTTTGCCGACCAACGCATCGCCGCCTTCACCGACCTCGTGGTTCTGGAGACCTGCGCCCACCAAACCGCCCAGGCCCTCCAGGACTGCCTGTGGTTTTTCCAGGCCTACCCCGATCTTCCCCCCACTCCCGTCCTTTTGCCGGTCCTCGTGGTGGTGTACAGCCTTAGTGGCCGTCTCAAAGAGGCCCGTCGGTTCCTGGACGAACTGGAGAAGACCAGCCAGTTCTCCTACTTCGGTGAGCTCTTCAACGTGCACTACGCCCACCTCACCCTTTTGGCCCACGAGGGCGACCATGCCCAGTTCCAGCGGCTGTTTCCCCGAATGCTGGAGCAGGCCCAACGGACCGAAACCCCCGCCTATATCAACTCCCTGGCCGTCTTGGGGCTGCAGTACTTCCGGGAACTGGATCACTTGGAGGAACACCAGCGACTGCTTCGCCTCCTGAGCGCCTCTCCTCTGTCCTCCTGCTGGCGCCTGGAGGAGGAACAGTTCCACCGCGAAGTGGAGGAAGCCTGGAACCTGTGGCGACAGGGGCAGCGGGAGCAGGCTCTCCGTCGGGTCCAGGCCTTGGCATCCCGATCCACCATTGCCGCCTCTCCGCTCCTGGCCCTCTTAGAACGCCTCCAGGGGCTGATCTACTGGGAACAGGGAGACAAGGCCACCGCCCTCCGGGTGTGGCAACAGATGGTGCAGCGGTTAAAAACCGGGAACCATCGGATCCACCTGTTGTGGGCTTACCGTTTCCTGAGCCGAATCACAGGCCAGGATCGGTTCCAGCGGGCTTGGCGATCCCTGGCCCTGGAAACCGGGGCTGTAGGGTGGTACGGGGATCCCCAAAGCATGTTCCAACTGGCCCTGGAGCGGGGCCAACGGATCCACATCCGCACCTTAGGCACCCAGGAGATTCACCTGCCCGGCACGGCCACGCCTCTGGGCCCCACAGCCTTTCGGTATCGCAGAGCCTGGACCCTCCTGGCCCTGCTCTTGATCCATGGTTCCCCCCAGCGAGGGGTGTCGCGGAAGGATCTGCTGGCGCGAATCTGGCCAGAGGCCCGCACGAGCAACCCCTTGGACATCGTGTTGAGCCACCTGCGAAAGCACACGGTGCCTGATCTTTGGATCACCGAGGCGGGTCGTCTTCGCCTCAATCTGGACCTGGCCGAGGTGGATGCCTTAGAGTTCCTGCACCGGGCACGGCGAGGGCTCACCGCCTCCTCTGAAGAAGACACCGGGAGCCTGCTGGAGCAGGCCGTGCACTTGTACCAGGGGCCCTTTATGCCCCAGGTGGACCACCCCGAGGTGGAGACCTTTCGCCAGTACTTGGCCCGCCTGCACCGCGACGCCCGCATCAAATTGGCCTCGTTGGCCCTCCACCGGGCGGCTCCTCGGGAGGCCTACTCCCATGCATACCATCTTCTGATCCAGGACCCCTACGACGAGGACGCCCATCGCCTCATCATGCTGAGTTTCTGGCTCCAGGGGAACCGCGGGGGCGCCCTCCGCCAGTACGACCGCCTGCAGCATCTGCTTCAACGGGAGTTTGGCATGCAGCCCTCACAAGAACTCCAACAACTGGCGCATCGCATCCGCACCGGTGCACCCCCAGACCTTCTGGCGGGGTGATCGCGTAGGACCTGTGGGCTTTCTGTGAGGAAAAAACCCGTGGGGCGGCCCGTACGGGCCGCCCCACGGGGGAAGGGCCACCATCCCCACCCCTGGACCTGGAATGTGGGTTGTTACGGCATCCAGGCTTTTACGGTGTAAACCTCCGAGCCTATCCGAACTCTGAGGAAGGAAACCCCCTGGGCCAACTCCGGCAGGGTCAATTGATGGGGACCCGCCGGCAACACGCCCACCGAGCGATGCCACCGTTCACGTCCCGCGACATCCAGCACCTGGATGCCCACATAAGCGGCACGGTCCAAGGAGAACCTCAGGAACGGCGGGCTCCATACCACTGGGGGCACCCCGGGATGTGGGACATCGGCCTCTGCCACCTCCACAGGGGGAGGCCCGGTGTTGTTAAAGAGGGCAATGAACCCGTCCTTGCTCCCGTTAAAGGTGCTGTCAAACGGAGTTCCTGCCATGGGCAACCCCGAGGATTCGGTGTATCCCACTACATACACCACACCCACATCGGCCGACGCAGCAAAGGCCTCGTCTGTTTGGCTTCCTCCGTAATAGGTGAACCCGTAAATGGAATCCAGATCCAGGGAGATCAAGTAAACGAAGGCATCCATGTTGCCGTTGTAAGTGGAATCGTAGGGGGTCACGTTGGTATGGGGGCCGGGCATGTCCGTGGCATCGGTGACTCCTGCAACCACCAGGGCTGGCGGTGAAGCGAAGCTGAGGCCCACGTAATTCGCCGCTTCGCTGTCGCCACTGCCTCCCAAGTAGGTGGAGGCCACTAAGGAGTCCAGGTACTGTCCAAAAATGGCAATGAAGGCGTCGCCGTAGCCGTTCAGGGTGCTGTCAAAGCCTCCCACAATGGGCAGCATGGTGGAGTTGGTAAACCCCGTCACAATGATGTTGTGGACGGAATCGTCAATGGTGATTCCCCGGGCCTCGGTGGGAGCACCAAAGGTATCCGCACTAAAGAAGGTCGCGCCGATCACCGTGCTCAGACCAAAATCCGTCCCGATGATGTAGGCATCCTGAGCCACCACCGTGTTGTCAAAGGTGGGGCTCCCTAAGGGGATATCTATCGATGAAGAGTACCCCGCCGCATAGACCCTGCCCTCTCCTACAAACAGGGCCTTGAGTTCGTCAGCGTTGTCTCCGCTCACGTAGGTGCTGGCATACAAACCGCTGAGATCCGGGAAGAAGTTGGCCAGGAACCCACCGGGTCCGTTCCCCAAGTCCGAGTCCAGGGGCGACCCAACCAAGGGCAGGTTAGAGGAGTAGGTGGTGCCACACACGAACACGCTATCGCCTGGGCCCACGTCCACATCGTGGGCCACTTCACTGCCGGTGCCTCCGAAAAGGGTGGAAGCGTCCAGGTCTTGGAGATCCGGCGAGAACAAGGCCACAAAGGCGTCGTTGGGGCCCTGGAGAGTGGTCTGATAGCCGTTGACCGTGGGGAAGTCGGGGGAGAAGGTTTGGCCCACCACCACGATCTGGCCCACCGAATTCTGGGTGATCCCTGTGGCCCAATCCGTCTGAGACCCGCCCAGGAAGGTGGCCGCGTACAGGGTGTCCAGGAACCGGCTGAGCTTGGCCACGAACACGTCTTCGTATCCGCCGTTGTAGGTGTCGTCGTAGACACCCGGGGTGGTGTACAGGTCAGGGGAATTCGTACGGCCCACTACGTACACGGTGTCAAACACGGTATAGATGTCCGAAACTTCGTCCGTGCTATCGCCCCCGAAGAAGGTGCTGGCCTGCAGCATCGTGAGGTCGGGGTCAATCACCAGGGGTTGATGGGGGTCGTAGTCTCCCACCTCCAGGGTGAACAGGTCCTGATCCACCTGGCTAAAGGCCACCGGAATCTCTCGGACCCCCTGATAGGCCTTGAGCCGACCGAGCTCAAAAGTGGGGGTGCGAAGGGCTGTACCCTGACGCACGAGCTCTCCCTGGGGCACCTGTAACCGGATCTGGCCCGGGTCGGCCCCGGGTTCCACGGTCCATTGGATTTCCAGATGCCCATCCTGCAGGGCGGTGAATTGCAGGTGCACACCAGGGTACAGGTCCCGGAGCTCCATTTGTGCATAGGAGGGCACGCGGGACACCCGCACGTCTCCGTGGAAATACGCGAACTGAGCCCTCTGGGGATACCGGAACTGGATCTCTTGTGGCTCCTGGGCAGCATGCCACTGGATGCGCTGGGAGCCCACTTGGACTCCCTGTTTCAGGATCACCACGGTTTGGGGATACGCCACCGCCACCACATCCCCCTGGAACTGGCCCTGTTGAGGCACCAACAGGGTGGGCAGCGCTCCCAAGGTGCCCTGGCCGAGGGCCAAAAGCCCGGCCAGGAGCAGCATATTCCTAAGGTTTCTCTTCATCACGGTTCCTCCTTTTGCTGGAAAGAAACACCACCCCCTCCTGACACCTCATGGTTCAGTGCTTCACGGCCCTGAACCGCCACGGGCCCCACACCACCCAATACACACCGGGGGGCAAGGCACGCAGGTCCAATAGGGCAGGGGACTGGGGTGAAAGGGCTCCCTGGAACACTCGCCGTCCTGCCACATCCACGACTTCAAAGGTGTGGGGTAGGGAATCCGCCACTCCTGCGAGGTAAAACAGGCCATGGGAAGGGTTGGGAAAGAGCCTCACCTGGCTGGGTTCCTCGCCGGTGCCCTCCTCGGTGAGGGTGGGGGTACCCATGGCGGCCATCCCTTGGACGAACACCTGGGATGCGGTGCCCACCCATTGCCAGGTGCCGGAGAGGAACCGGGCGAGGGCCCCGGTTTCGGTGATCACGAAGAGGTAGCCCTGTCGGTCTGCCAGGAGATCCACGGCCCCCACCTGCGATACGGTGCTCCACAGGAGCCAGGAGGCTCCCCGATCCACCGATCGCCACAGGTCTCCGGTGTGGGTCAGGGCCACCAGGGTGTCTGTCTCGGCCGCGAGGGCCACCACATCGGAAGCCCCCACGCTTCCCACCCGTTGCCAACTGCTCCCGTGGTCTGCAGAGCGGTACACATCCCCGTGCCGGCCTATGACCACCAGGTCCGCGGAGCCCGAGGACCGGCGTTCCCGTGCCAGGTCCACGAAATCGGAACCCCCCAGATTGGCCACCAGTTGGAGGCTTTGGGGCTGGCTTCCTCGGTACAGATCCCCCGAGGCCGAGAGCAGGAAAGTGTAACCGTTGGCAGAGTCGTAGAGAAAGGCCACCGCATCGCTTGTGGGATAGGCGGCCACCCTTGTCCAGGTGGCGCCTTGGTCCTGGGAGCGGAGCACGATGCCTGAGCGGGACAACAGGTATCGGGTTCCCCCAGGGCCCACGGTGTAGGCTACGCCGTCGGAAAGGCCCATATTCGCGACCCATTGCCACTGGACACCATCCGACGTACGGAACAGGTCTCCGCGGTTGGTGAACACCTCCACCTCGGCCCTTAGGGGAAGGGCACCCAGGGCAACCCCCAGGAGGATTTTCAGCCACCGTGCCATCGTGGTGCCTCCTTCTCCTCGGTTCTCATCGCACCACCTGGAACCGGGCCACTTGCCGATCACGATCTTCCACATCCAAGACGAGGAAGTAGATTCCGGAACTCCATTCCGGAGACGGGGAGAACTCTACGGTATGCACCCCAGGCGACAGCCGGTCTTCCAGCAGTCGTTGCACCCGGCGGCCCGTGACATCTATCACATCCAACTGGACGTGTTGCTGCCCGTCCGGGGTCAAGAACTGGGGCACGTAGAAGATCACTCGGGCTTGGCGGCGCACCAGCGTGGGCACCACGGCAATGGGTTTCTGCAGCAGGGTCACTTCGCCCAGTCGGTACTCCATGCCCAAACCGTTGACAGCCGCCAGGGCATACCCCCTCGCCCCCGATCCTGTTTCATCTACGTATCCATCCGTTGGGATCGGCTCTGGGGTAAGGCGGGTTTCCGTTCCATCCGCATTCAGCCGGTACACGTGGTACCCGGCCAGGTCCTCAGGCCCGGGATCCGTTTGCCAGTTCAAGGTCACTCGTCCGTCGTCACCCACCTCTGCACGAAAGCTCAGCAGCGTAATGGTGGCCTTGATGGTGAAAAAGGTGTCGGACTCTACATAAGCATTGGGGTCTGAGGGAGACTCTCCTGTCGCCACAATCCGCACCAGGGCGTAGCGGGTGGGCGTATGGGGAACGACAAAGCGATACACCGCCGTGTCGGGCGGCGTATGCCCTGCTACTTCGTAGGCGATTGCTTCCCAAGAGGCTCCGCCATCCAGGGAAAGGTACAGGTCTGCCAGGTCCTTGCCCTTCCAGCGGATCTCTTGGAACGTCCCTACCGTCCAGGTTTCTCCACCCACGGGGGAAAGCAATTGGTAGAGGTACACGTCATAGAGTTGAGCCCACGGTTCATCTGTGTTGCCTACGAGCACCTCAGCGAGATTATCCCCATCCGCATCCACCAGGGCCATGCTCCCTCCAAATTCCCCGTGGCTCCACAGTGTTTTTGTGAAGGTGAAATCTGGACTTGTGCCCAGGAAATAGGGCCCCCCAAGGTAACCGTACACGTCCGCGTGAAAGGGGTTGTCCAGGTCATCGTTGAAGGCGCTGATCACGAAGTCGTCAAATCCATCACCATTGATATCCCTCCCGCCTGCCACCGTGCCATGGGGGTCATGCACCCGAATCGCCATGTCGTACTCGCCCTTTCCCACATAGTAGGTCCCCACTATGGGACCCAGGTAGATCAGAATCCGGTGGGTGTTCCCGGTCTGATGGTAAACGGCCAAATCACTATAGCCATCCCCGTTCACATCGCCAATGCCGGTCACGATCTCTCCTATGTTGTGGGTGGAGATGCTATCCCCCTCAATGACTGCAACAGGCCACAGGTCCATTATGGTCCCCTCTGTGAAAGGGCCCCCCCGCATCACTTTCGCCTCTCCCCTGTAAAGATCGGGGCTGATTAACCTCCTAATCGTGGGGTCGCCGACGGCCACATCATCGTAGCCATCTCCGTCTATATCCCCTATCCCGGCAACATGCCTTCCCAGGTGTGAGTCACTGTAATAAGGACCCCCCGCAATGAACGCATCGTGTTGGTTGTTCATGGAGGGGCCTCCGTAGTAGATGAAGGCAGCCCCCCGGCGTCTGTAGTCTATGGTGATGTCGTAGTCCGGCGCTCCCACGATCACGTCATCATAGCCGTCTCCGTTGAAGTCTCCTGCACTGGCGACACTCCATCCCAGGTGGGCTCCCTCTTTATCTCCAATGAGGAGGAGGTCGTAGAGGCTGTCCATGGGGGACCCGCCGAAGTAGATGAAGGCGAACCCTTCTTCGTTCCCCAGGAACACCGTGCCTGTAGGGGCCCCCACGATGATGTCGTCGTATCCGTCCCCATTGAGGTCTCCTGCACCCGCGACGGAGTATGCGAAGTGAATCCCTTGATAGGGCCCTTCAATCACCACGTCTGGCACATTGTCCATGGCCGGACCTCCGAAGTAGACGTATACCAGCCCTGTTGAGGAGTCAGGATCCAGTGTGGCGGGATCCAAAGGAAATGCGAGCAGCATATCCTCATAGCCGTCGCCGTTCACATCCCCGGCGTTGGCCACCTGCATGGCAAAGAATTGGGTGGTATCACGCAATAAAAGCACTGGCTCAGTGGTGAAGGCTCCCAAAGCACCGGACAGCGCCAGGAGCCACCCCATGATACGCAAGACCCTTTCCATGATCTCCTCCTTGTTTCTGTCTTTTCACACGGTTCTCTGAATCCCCATCCCAACTCCCCTGGATGGGATCCAAGGCCATGGCTCGCCCAGGAGGGATCCCAAGGCGGGGGTTCCCTCTCCTGCCCCAGGAAACCCCGTTTTGGCCATGCCTCCTCTCCTGTTCACCACAGGTTCCTCCCTTACTGGAGCACCACCACCCTTTGACTCCTGCGGTACCACTCTCCCACCTTCACCATGACGAAGTACACACCGCTGCCGAGACGCCGGAGGTCCAGGGTTTGTTGGTGTACTCCCGGCTCTCTGGATCCGAGGTCCACCTGTTGAACCACCCGTCCAGTGCCATCCACCAGGGAGATCTCCACGGGTTCCAAACCGCCCCACCCACCATCGGGCACCACGAAGTTCACGCGTACCACCCCTCGCTTCACCACTGCCGGGGTTACCGACACAAGCCCCTGCATCCGGAGTAAAGAGACCTCCCCCAACCGGTACTCATGGCCCCATCCGTTCACCGCACCCAGGGCATAGCCCTCCACTCCAGGCCGGTACTCCTCCGCCCAGTGCATCGTGCGAAGAGGGGCCTCGGTGACCCGTTCCTCGGTGCCGTCAGACAGCAACCGGTACACGTGGTACCCGGCCAGGTCTTCGGGTCCGGGATCGGTTTGCCAGCTCAGGGCCACCTGTCCGCCGTCGCCCACCTCTGCGGAAAACCTCAGCAACGTGACGGTGGCGTTGATGGTGAAGAAGGAGTCCGAAAGCACGGTTTGATCACCTGCCCTCAGGCGAATCCGGGCGTATCGGCTGGGCAGGTGGGGCACCCGGAGAGTGAACTCATTGGTATCCGGAGGTACTGCACCCCCAACCGCTTCCGCCAGCAGGGTCCAGGTGGCTCCTCCATCTACCGAGAGGGAGAGATCGGCCAGATCTTGGCCCATCCAGCGGACGGTTTTCTCGGCCCCCACGGCCCAGGTGGCTCCAGCCTGAGGGGCCACGAAGCGGTACAGGTAAAAGTTCAGAAGAGTGGCTGTGTTTCTGCCACCCACCAAGAGATCCTCATAACCGTCGCCGTTGATGTCTCCAGCGGAGACGATCCTCTTGTAGAGCGGCAATGTGGCATGCCCCCAATCTGGATCCTCGGAACCGCTCAGGAGAACCAGGTCAGCCAAGGTGTCCACAGGATCACCCCCCAAGTACACCAACATCACTCCAGAACTCACACCGATCAGGTCATCGTAGCCATCGCCGTTGATGTCGGCTGTGACGATGTTGTCTCCAACACTTATCCAGATCCCCCCAGGAGCTCTCGCTGGAAAACTGTCTGCTGGCGTCACCCGTCCCCAAAACACGATGTCGCGCCCCCGAAACAGGTACACGTATCTCTTGGAGGAGATGTCGCCTAACATCACATCAGGGATCCCATCGCCGTCCACATCTCCTGCCGCAAAGGAAGCAATCACCAGCCCGCTCCCCATTTCCAGGTGGAAGCTGGGTGTCGTGTCTTCAAGGAACTTCACCCCCTCGTAAATAAAGATGGAGTCGGAGGAGTAGATGCACAGGAACTCCGGGTAACCGTCCCGGTTCAGGTCACCGATGCTCCCAAATTCCGCAAGGTCTGTTTGTTGATAACTCACCAAGGGAATCGGCTGGTTCAGGTTGTTCCCTTGGCGGAGTTCTACCCGGTCGTTGGGGTGGTGAACCTCCAGAAGGAAATCTCCGTGTCCGTCGCCGGTGACATCGCCCACATAGGCCACCCCGGTGCCCATCCTGGCGAAGAGAGAATCTCCCACCAGTTTGCTGTAGGCGGTGTAACTCGGGCCATGGTAGAGGTACACCGCTCCGGAGTCGCTGTGATAGCCTGGGGCTCCGATAATCAGCTCGGGGAAACCGTCCCCATTCAGGTCTCCGCCGGCCACGCTGGTGCCAAACTCGTCGCCGAGGTTCTCACCGGTAAACCAAAGGTCTGGTGTGCCATCCATTCCGGGGCCACCGTAAAGCACCGCCACGGCACCCTGCTTTGCGTTGTACCCAGGGGATCCCACTGCGAAGTCTTCGTATCCATCGCCGTTGACATCCCCCACCCGGGCAAGAGAGGCCCCATACCCGTCGTCGGGGTTCATCCCTTCACTCACGAACTGTCGCTCCCAAGAGATGGCCAGAAGAAGCCCAGGGAGCAAGGTTCCGACCACAAACCACCAAGTCCTCTGCCTCATTGTTCGTACCTCCCGGTCTTGGCATCGGCCCGTCCCACTGCCCTACCCCGGAGGGCTTCTTTGGCGATAGGGTATCCCCCCCACCTTTCACTCTTCCTTTCACGAGGAAGGCTCTCAGATCCGAAGGGCTCAGCGGGCGAGGGTTTGCTTCTTTGACAGGCTCTGTGGAGCCCAAGAGGGGAGAAATGCAAAACCCAGAAAACGGATGTCAGGAAAATGGTGGACGGAATCCTGGCTCTGTTTCGGAAAAGCCTCAGAAACGGATGGTATCAGGCCCCTTCATCGCCGGTTTCAAAAAGGAATGGCCGGTGGGTCACCGGTTTAGCACGAATTCTACCGCACGTTCTCAGGAACTGGCTTTTTCGGCAAGGGTGAGGACCTGGGGCTGAGGAAAGGAAGCCCTCGGATTTCCAGGTCCGACCACAGGGAAAAGACGGGAATGCCCCTGGCTTAAAGAGACAAAGTCTGATGGGATGAGAGAAACCTGCGGGGCGGGCCGCTGCAGCGGCCCGCCCCGCAGGGAATGCAGAATGCGTTTAGCGACGTTCCTTGACTCGGGCCTTTTTGCCGATGCGGTCCCGAAGATAGTACAGGCGAGCCCGCCGTACTTTCCCCCGCCGGCGCACCTCAATCTTCTCAATGTAGGGCGAATACAGGGGGAAAATCCGCTCAATGCCGATACCCTGGGTGATCTTCCGGACGGTAAAGGTGGCCCCCAGGCCCGACCCACGCTTGCGGATCACCACA
>CAYOQK010000049.1:0-57053 GCA_964406105.1 uncultured bacterium
GTTATTTTATGGATAAGAAAGCCCAAAGCAGATGGGAATTTTTGGGTGTATGTTACAATACCTTCACACATAATCTTCGATATTCCAGGCGTTAAATCTGAACAAGTGAAGAATGACAGCCGGAAGATTTATTATAACGTCTTTTCCAGAGAAGATCCTGGTTATCAGATCTGGCTCTTGGATCGATACATTGGCTCTCGTAGCAGTTGGGAGGTCGCATGGCCTGTGGGGCTTAAAATAGAGAATAAAGGCCAATTTGAACTCGAGAAGAGGATCATTTTCCGTCAATGGAAGTCCTGAGAATGTGGCCCACTCGCGAAGGTAAAAATTGATCCAACGTCGCATACGCGGTAGCCACCACGTAGTCCCCTGAAGATCTACCTTGAAAGGCTGGATGTTGGCTTTATACTATTTGAACAAATTGGTCGGAAGGTTGAGGAGAGAGGATGGCGCGACGGGAACAGATCCTTAAAGCAGCGCAGGAGTTGATCGCACGGTTCGGGTTCCGGAAAACCACCATGGAGGACATCGCCCGGGCTGCCCGCATCGCCAAGGCCACCGTGTACCACTATTTCACCTCCAAGGAGGACATCCTACGCGAGATCGTGCACCGGGAGGGCAACGTCCTACGCCAAAGGCTTCAGCAAGCCGTGGCAGAAGGGCAAACCCCGCAGGAAAAACTGGCACGCTACGCCCGAACCCGCTTCCACTACTTGAGGACCCTGGCCCTCTACTACAAGGCCATGTCCGAGGAGTTTTACAGTCACATGCCCTTTGTGGAGCGTGAGCGCCGCGACTTTGACGCCTTTGAACTGAACACCCTGGAGCAGCTCCTTAAGGAAGGCGTGGCAAGGGGCGACTTTGAGATCCCCAACCCCCGCCTCTACGCCTTCATGCTGCTCCAAGCCATGAAGGGCTTGGAATACCCTTTGGCCACCGGCGCCGCTCTGAAACTGGACGGACAGGAACTGGACCTGGACGAAGCCCTGAACCTACTGCTTGGAATCTTGCTCCATGGCATTCAAAGAAAGCCAAAGGGCCCGTGACCGACGGAAAATTTTTTGACCCAGACCGACCAAAAAACGAAATCGGTCGGATGGTTGAAACTCAGACAAACCGGGAGGAGAGCAACCCATGAAACGCTGGGGCCTTTGGACCGTGAAACACGCCTGGATCGTACTGGGATCGCTGAGCCTTGTCACCCTTGTCACCGCACTGGGAATCCCCAGGCTTCGGGTGGAATCCGACGTGGTGAAGTGGCTGGACCCCAAGGATCCTGTGGTTCGGCTCTTTGACAAAATCGGCCAGGAGTACGGCGGAACCCAACTGGCCATGGTGGCCGTGGAGTCCGACAGCCTGTTTACCCCCCAAGGACTCACCCTCATCCGGGATCTTACCGAAACCTACCGCACCCTGCCCGGAGTTTCCAGCGTCACCAGTCTCACAAACATCCTGGATATCCGGAAAACCCCTGAGGGCCTGGAAGTGACCCAGCTCCTGGACCCTTATCACCTGCCCACCCATCCTGATACCCTTGCCCAGCTTCGGGCCTACGTGCTAAGCCGCGATCTGTATCGGGGGAGGCTCGTGTCGGAAGACGGCCGCATAACGCTCATCATGGCCCGTCTGCAGCAGGATGCCGACAAAGAGGCCCTGGCACGCATCCTTCGCGATACCACCCAAGCGCTGGTGCGCAAAGCCCCGGTGCCCGCAACCCTTTACTTCGGAGGGATCCCCCTGCAGATGCAGGAGATCACAGAGATCGTGCTGGCTGACCTCAGGAAACTCGTGCCCATTGCCGCTTTGGTGGTGGTGATCGTACTGTTCCTCGGATTTCACACCCTTCGGGGGGTGCTGCTGCCCCTCGCCGTGGTCCTCATCGCCACCCTCTGGACCATGGGATTGATGGGATGGGTGGGGGTGCCGCTCTCCATCATCTCCAATATCACCCCGGTAATCCTCATCGCCGTGGGCACAGCCTACGGGATCCACCTGCTGGCCCGGTATCGGGAGGAGATGGGCCGGGGAGTGCCCCGCGATCAGGCAATCCCCCAAGCCCTGGAGGAGGTAGGGGTTCCCATCCTGCTGGCAGGACTTACCACTCTGGCCGGGTTTCTATCCTTTTTGGGATCTTATCTTGTGCCCATCAACCACTTCGGGGTGTTTACCGCCTTGGGGGTGGCCTTTGCCATGCTTCTGACCCTCACGCTCCTGCCTGCGGTGCTTTCTCTGTTGCCGTCTCCCTCGGCCCGGTTCCGTACCCTGGAGCAGGGGAGTACCTTGTTGTCCCGGGGATTGGCCCCCTTGGAACGATGGGCCTTAGACCACCGTAGGTGGGTGTTTGCCGGCGCCGTGGCCGTGCTCCTCTTCGCAGGCTATGGCCTGAGCCGCATCACCACCTCCGTGAACATGACGGAGTACTTCCCTGAGAACAGCGGAATCCGCCGCTCCTCTGAGGTTCTTCGCCTCCACTTCGGCGGAGATCTACCGGTTCAACTGCTGGTTCAGGGAGACCTCCGGAATCCGTTTGTGCTCCGGGAAGTGTTACGACTGGAGAAGTTCTTGAGAACCGTGCCCGGGATCCATCACCCCCAATCCCTGGCAGACCTGATCGCTGAGATGAACGAAACCATGAACGACCGCCGCACCGTGCCCGAAACCCCAGAAGGCGTGGCCAATCTGCTCTTTATGCTGGAGGGCCAAGAGGTGCTCACCCAACTGGTGCGGTTGGAGGATTACCAAGAGGGGGTGATCCAGGCCCGCTTTTCCGAGGTGGCCACGGATCAAATCTTGCACGCCTACGACGCTGTGGAAGGGTATCTGTCCCACCACTTCTCGCCTCGGCTGGCGGTGCTGCCCCTGAGTCCCGAGATGCCACCCCAAGTGCAACGGCTGCTATGCCAACGGGTTGCCGACGAGGTGTGTTGGGATCTTCAGTACCACCTGGGGAAATCCCCATATTCCCCTCAGAGTGTGGCCGACTCGCTCCAAACCTGGATGTTTCAAAGGGTTCCCCTTCCTCAGGCCGACCAGCAACGCCTTTTTCACCGTCTCCTTACCTATTTCCTGGAGGAAGCCGATGTCTCCCTCCCAGAGCCTCAGGCCCGCCGGCTCAGCAGGGCCCTGGTGCGAGAGGTTCAAACGGGCCAATGGAATCCAACCCGGCTCCGCAGTGTGCTTGAGCGATCCCTGCCCCCGGCCGAGTTGGCCCAAGACCCCGAGATCCTGGAGTACACCTGGGAAACCGTGGCAGAGATGACAAAAGAAGCCCTCAAGAACGCCCAGGTCAACGCCTGGATTCGCCGCCTGCTGCCCATTGCTTCGCCTCCTCCGGACCTGCTCAAAGACCTTAAGGGCGATCTGTGGTTCTTGGTTCAGGACCGTGTGGCGTTGCCTGCAGCGGCTCTTGCCCCGGCCGATACTGTGGTGTCCCTGCAGGTGCAGCATGCGGGGTTGCTGCCCGTGTACACCAAGATCCACCGGAACCTGCTGAAAAGCCAGGTGCGAAGCCTGATTTTGGCCTTCCTCATCGTAGCCTTTCTCGTTGCCCTCCAATTGAGGTCACCGGTGGCCGGCGTGTTGTCCACCCTGCCCATCCTGTTGGTGGTGGCCTTTAACTTCGGTTTGATGGGAGCCCTGGGCATCCCTTTGGACAACGCCACCATGCTCATCGCCTCCATCGCCATCGGTATCGGCATTGATTACACGATCCATATGATCTCACGGTTCCGCTATGAGCGGGATCGGGCCCCCAGTGCCCGAGAGGCCCTAATGATCTCGCTACAAACCACCGGTCGGGCGATCCTGCTGAACGCCGTCACTGTGGGCCTGGGATTCCTGGTGCTGGTGTTTGCGTCCCTGGTGCCTCTGCAGCGGTTTGGCTGGATGGTGGCCCTCACCATGGCCACCAGTGCCACCGCAGCCCTCACCTTTCTCCCAGCCCTGATCCTTGCCGCCCGCCCGGTGTTCCAAGGCCCTCAGAGCCGCGAGACGTCAGTAAACAAGGAGGAGTTACCATGAAGCGTTGGGTACTTTTGACGCTGTGGGCTTTAACGGTTCCCCTGGGAGCCGAGGTCCCAGATGCCCAAACCCTGTTGGCCCGAGTGGACAGCGTGATGAACGCTCCCCGCGACCGAACCATCCGCATGAAAATGGTGCTGATAGACAAGAACGGCAACGAGAAAGTGCGCGTGGCAGAGTCCTACCAAAAGGGCGATGATCACCGCTTGATTCGGTTCCTGGCACCTGCGGATCAGCGGGGCATCGCTTTCCTGAGCCTGCCCAACGACGTCATGTACGTGTACTTCCCGGCCTTCAAAAAGGTGCGCCGCATCGCCTCGCATGTCAAAAACCAAACCTTTGCGGGCACCGATTTCACCTACGATGACCTTTCCACCTTTAAGTACTCCGACGAGTACACCGCCCAGATTCTGGAAGAAACCGACTCCACCTATGTGTTGAAACTCCTGCCTAAACCCGGCACCAGAAAGGAATACGCATACCTGAAGATGTGGGTGGACAAACGCACCTTTCACCCCCTAAAAACCGAGTTCTACGATCGGTCAGGCAACCTGTGGAAAGTGATGGAATTCCGGCGGATTGAAAACCTCAAGGGGTATTGGGTCGCCCGTGAGATGGAGATGCGGGATCTCAAACGCCAACATGCCACCCGCATGATCCTGGAGGAGATCCAACTGGATACCGGCATTCCTGATAAGGTGTTCACCAAGCGGTACCTTCGGAGGGGCGCATGATGGCCATCGGGCCCCGTGGTTCTCTGATCATCACCAGGAGGAGCACCATGAAGGCGTGGAAAACACTGCTGGGGATCCTGGGGATTGCACTGCCCCTTGGGGCACAGGTGCATTTGGGAGGCTACCTGGAAACCTATCAACGGTACTGGGTTCATGCCGACTCTGGACGGTGGACCTGGAACGAGAACCGGCTTCAGATTCAACTGGAGGCCACCCCTGCCGAAAACCTGCATTTTTACACCGAACTTCGGCTCCGGGGCCTGGGGTTTCCCCAGGTTCACTCCTTGGAAGACTTACAGGGAGCCCACAAGGACCCCGTGTACCCCTGGAGCTTGGAGATCCGTGAGGCCTATGCCGATCTCTACGATTTCGGGCTCTCTGGTCTGGATGTGCGGATCGGCCGACAGGTGATCGCCTGGGGCACTGCCGACAAGATCAACCCCACCTCTAACCTTTCCCCCTACGACTTTGAGGACTTCTTTGACTTCGGCGCGAAACTTGGGGTCAACGCCCTCCGTGCCACCTACACCCGAGATCCCTGGAGCCTGGAGGTGGACCTGGTTCCAGTGTTCACCCCGGCCACTTTACCCCCCGCCGGATGGTCTGCGGGGTTTTTGGGTTTTCCTGGGGCCACCGCGGGGATCCCCCTGCACCTGCGGGTGTCCATCCCCTCCCCAGAGATCCAAAATACCCAACTGGGGCTGAAGCTGAGCACCACCTTGCTGGATTGGGACCTTTCGCTCTCCTACTACCGGGGGTTTGACGGCTTGCCCTTGCCGGATACTCTGCTGATGACCCCCAATCCACCGGCCCTCCAGGTTCACCTGAGATACCCCAAGATCCAGGTAGTGGGGGCCGACGTGGCGGGCGCCCTGGGTTCCGTGGGCCTCTGGGCCGAAGCGGCTCTCTTTGTCCCGGAAGACTTTGTGCAGCAGGCCCCCTGGGGATTGGATACTGTGCTGCAGGATCCTTACCTCAAAGCGGTGATCGGGGGCGACTACACCTTTCGGGGAGGCCTTTACGTGCATGCCCAGTATGTTCACGGGTTCCTGCACGAGCGGGACGATAGTTTGCACGACTACCTGGTGGCACGCCTGGAAAAGAAATTCCACAACGACGAGTTGACCCTGGCCCCGCTGGGCGTTGCCGCAACAGTGGGGGACTGGGACGACGTGGGCCATCACTACGGCATCGCCTGGATCCCTGAAGTCAAGTACACCCCCACCGACAACTTGGAGCTCCGGTTGGGAGCCTTTGTACTGCACGGCGAAGGGGCAAACCTGTTTGCCGCCCTCAAGGAACACGATGAGGTGTTCTTCAGGGTCAAGGTGAGTTGGTGACGTGTGCCCCCGGCATGGTGCATAGATCTTAGAGAACCGAAAGCATAGCTAAGGCCCAGAGGGGTGCCAACCCCGTTGCCCCAGCGTTCTTTCCCACTTTCGTGTACCCTTCGCACGGTGCGGGGAGGGGCCGCGCTCCGGCCCCTCCCCGCACCGTGATCTCCACCCTTTCGGGTTCCTGTAGCCTTGACACCCTCCGCCTACTGGTTTACAATGCAAACCAGATTGTAGCCAAAACAAGTTGAGGAGGCGAGCCATGGGAGAAGAATCTGCTGTGCAACAAGCCAGGCAACGCGCCAGAGGAGGCTGGTGGGAGGACGGACTCACCGAGATCCTCACGGGAACGGTGCTGATGTACATCGGAGGGGTCGGCTACCTGAAGGAGACCGCAACGGGTAACGCTGCGACAGCCTGGACAAGCCTTTGGGTGGTGGGAACAGTGCTCCTGCCCCTTTTGGGGCAGCGAATCCTCCGGTGGCTGAAGGGACGCTGGGTATGGCCCTACGCCGGCTACGTGCGGCCCCGCAGGCGGTCGCACGTTCTGCTGCCTCTGGGGGCCTTGATGCTGCTGGCCGCCGTGGCTGTGCTTCTCGGATGGCTGGGGCTGTGGGCCACAGGGTTGACCCTCGGACTGTTCCTCGCTGTGGGAATCGGCAGCCAGGTGCCGCGGTTCCGCTGGCTTGGAGGGCTGGCTCTCTTGGCCGGCCTGGGGCTGGACCGGAGCCCACTGCCCCCCATTCAAGGGTTTTTCCTGCTGCTTGCTGTCGTAGGGCTCCTGCTCTTGGGAACCGGCCTGTTGACCTGGCACCGGTTCCGACAGAGCCTTCGGGAGGTTGCCCATGGAGGATGAGGTTTACCGGGAAACCATCCAGGTGAACCGTCTGGTGCATGAGCCAGCCCGTTTGGCCATCTTGGCAATCCTCTCCGAGGTGGAAGAAGCGGATTTCCTCTACCTGCTGAGGCTCACCGGGCTCACCAAGGGCAATCTCTCGGCCCATTTGGCTAAGTTGGAGCAGGCGGGCTATGTGGACATCCAGAAGCGTTTTCTGGGGAAAAAGCCCCACACCCTTTGCCGGTTGACCCCTGCAGGCCGAGAGGCCTTGGAGGCCTATCTCCGTTGGATGCAACGCTTCCGCGAGCGCACCAGCGCCCGTTAGCCATGGGGAACCCAAGAACCGGTCGCAATTCCTCGGTGAACTGAGAAGGTTACCCAGGCCTTGGAGCCCTTGGGGCTGCCGTGGAGTGGGGTGAAGGGGAGGCCGCCACGGCCGGAATCCAGTGTAAAGGGGCCTACAGGCAGGGCCCTCAGGGCCCTGCCTGTAGGCCTCACGGTCCCTTAGCGGAACCTACACGACCGAAGGGAAGCCTCGGGCTGTCAGATTCAAGGCTCTTCGGGGTGTGTCGTTCCCCACCTTTTCTTGGGTGTGGGTTTTGGGGCGTTCACCGTGTTCCTGTGTGGCAGCGCTGGCAAGTGCGGCTCTGCTCGCCATGACACACCAAACACCGGTCCGGGTTTACGCGGGCATCCTCGCCGTGCAGATGCAGCCAGTTGGGGTTCAGGTGGTCCAGGGGGATGGTGGCCCGTTCGCGGTGGCAAGACAGGCAGTCCTGATAGCGGTGGTGACACGCCGAGCAGTCCATTTGGCGGGTGGCGAAGGCCTCGGCGTGGGTGTAGATGAAGGTTTCGGGATGCACTTGCAGTTTCAGGTTTTCCCGTTCGTGGCAATCTTCACAAGAGGGTGAGGGGGAAGGGGCAGCCAGGGCCTGAGTGGTGGCGTGGCACATCTGGCACGAGGGGATCTGACTGCGTGCAAAATCGCCGTGCAGCGAGAGCCAGGCAGGCGGGTGATACGTGGCAAACCGAGGGTCCTGGGCTTCGTGGCAGGTGGTACAAGTGGAGGGGGCTTGGGTGTTGTCGTGGCAGGTCATGCAGGTGGCCATTTGGGGTAGGGTGGGATGGGCAGAATCCCCGTGGCAAGTGACACAGGAGAGCCCTTGGTTCAGATGGGTTTGGTGGGGAAAGTGGGCGATCCAGAGCGTACGGGCTTGAGGCTTCTCGTAGCCCATGGAGGTTTCGTGGCACTCCAGGCATACCGAGGGATCGGGGACCAGCAGATCGGTGCTTTGAAGGCTGGATTCTACGGCTCCGTGGCACACGGAGCACTCGGTACCCATCTCTACCACATGGAGGTCGTGGGGAAAGGTCCAGGCCAAAAGGGCGAGCAGCAGGGCTTTCATGCTCCGAACCTCCTGCTAAAGGGAAGGTGAAGGCCCAGGTATCCCTGGGTTTCCCATTTCACGCCCGGGAGTTTCCAGAAACGGAACTCGGCTTGGAGGGACATGCCCGTGGGGAGCCGCCAGGTGAGCCGTGGCCGAAGGCTATACAGAGTGCCCTCGTACCGCGGGCTGTGGGCCCATCGTGCTTGCAGGAGGAGGGTGAGGCCAGGGCGGAGGGGATGAGAATAGGTGGCCAGGGCTCCGTAGGCTGTGCCTTCCCACTCCTTGCCCGTCCACACGCGGGCCGATACCCGTTGCCACCGGTATGATACCCAGAGATGGTGATACGAGGCCGAGGCGTTATGCGCGTAGAAGGTGCCGAGGGCCAAGCCCGGCAGCCCTTGGATCCATCGCACCGAGGCCTCTAAGCGATGGGTGGGCAGGGAGTACTCTACGGGGTCTTCGGCGAGCCAGTAGGGAAGGGTGAGTTTGAGGAAATCCTGCCAGGGATCATGGTACTTGTAGTGCAGGCCCAGGTAGGCCCAGGGCATCCGATACGTGGCGTTGATGTGGCCTCGGCTGAGCACGGAGTGTTCCAGGTCGTACGCGAGTTCGCCCTGTAGGGTCCAGGTGTGGTCATAGCTGGAGAACCCGAACCATGCGGGGGTTTGGGTCAGGGTGTCCTGTTCGGTTTCTCGTCCGTAGCCGGCATACACTTGGAGGCGGGGAAACAGGGTGTAGCGTGCTTGGAGGGCCAGAAGGGGGTTTTGGGTTCGGATCTCTACCCCCACGGTGTCGTCAAACACGGTGGGAGCGCGGTATCCCCACAGGAGGGCCAGTTCCGCTTGGGGAAGGAGGAGGGTGGTACTGATTCCGTCCACGAGGCCGCCCAGGCCCAGGTAGTGGAACTGGCGGCCCAGGCGTACGTGCAGGGGGCCGTGCTCATAGGCCACGTGGGCGTTCAAGAGCCGCAGGGCGGGAGCCTTTGGTCGGGCGGTATCGGCGAGGTATCCCCGCAGGGCGAGGTTCACCGAGAGGCCGGGGATCAGTTGAGAGGCCTGGATCCGGAGGTAGGGCGACACCGAGGCCTCGCGGGTGGAGTCGGTGACCGCATAGGGCACCACGCTCAGCCCCAGTCCACCGTTTAGGGTCCAGGCCAGGAGCACCGTCCAAAAAACGCCCATAGCAGGCCTCCTTTGTTGGCTTTAAATGGCTGCGGGGCCCAGAAGCGGGCCCCGCAGCAAGCCTATGGCCCGGAAAGGCGGATCAATGGGGTTCCGCCAGAGCTTCAATCTGCTCGCGGGTAAGGGGTTCACAGGACTCGTCCAGCATTTGCCAGGCGTTGGTCACGCCTTCGGGCTGGATGGGTTCCCACTGGGCCGTGTTCGGATCGTCGCACCCGCTCACGCACTGCATGTACGTGAACTTCAGGCTCTGCTGATAGTCCGGAGGAATGGGAATCACGCCCGTAAGGTGCTCCAGTCGGGCAGAATCCGGGTTCCACCAGGTGGCCACGATTTCACCGGTCTCCAAGTACTCCTGGGCGGCCATGTTGTCGTGGCAGTCAGAGCAGTGGCGAGCGTTCTCTTTGGTGATGGTATGAGGCACGTACCGGCCGATGGCCATGAAGGTTTTGCCCTCGCCGTATTCCAGGGGCATGAGGATGGCCGCCTGCACCTTGCCCTCCGGATTGTTGGCCAGGAAGATCCAGTCTTTCAGCACCCCGTAAGCGAGTTTGATCCCGTACTCGGTCATGGATTGGAAGTGGCAGCTGTAGCAGGAGATCACCGCCTGAGCGTGGCAGGCTGTGCAGTGCAGGTTGGACAGGTGCATGGCGTGCTCAGCGTTCTGCGGCAGGTTGGCGGGATCGTGGCAGTTCTCACACCGAGGCTCGTGCGGGCTCACGTACATGGTGTTGTAGTGGTTGCCGTCGCCGTGTACCTCTTCGCCCTTGTGGCAGTCGGCACACACCAGGCCCGCATCGCGGTGCACATCGCTGTAGAACATGCTTTCCTTCTTTTCGCGGCCGTGGCAGGCGTAGCACTTGTCAACAGCCGGCTTGTCACCCGGGGTTTCGTGGCACTGGGTACAGCCGTGTTCCTCCACGTCAATGTGGCAGTGGTAGCAGCCTAAGGAGTCGTAAGGGATCTGGGTGAACTGATAGAACCCTTGGGGTTGAGCCACTTCGTACCAGTACTTCATGCCGTAGGTGGTGCCGTGTAGCGAGGTGGGCAGCGTTTGCTCGGGACCCGGGGTTTCTTCCTCGGTTTTCTTACAGTTGGTCCCGAGCATCAGGATCAGACCGACCACTGCGAGTCCTGCAACAAGCCGTTTCATGATGCCCTCCTTTTTGTTTTCGCAGTCCGGTTGCTCAGGGCGTTGCTTCGTGGGAGGATTGCAAAGCCCCTGCCAAACCCGAGGCTCCTTTCCGAGCCTCAAGGGTTTATCGGCCAAAGTTGACCGGATAGGGTTTCTATCGTCCGGGGCAGGGAGCCAGGGAACGTGAACCCCCTGTTTCGGAATGGAACAGTGCCGGGGGTTATGGGTCCCGGCGTTGCCAGGTTTTGTAGAGGTGGCGAGCCTTGGCTCGGAGGTCTTCCAGGGAACCCTGGTTTTGGATCACCACGTCGGCGCGCCGGGCCTTTTCGGCCTCGGGCATTTGCTGTTGGAACATTCGGAGGGCCACCTCGCGGGGATAGCCGGTTTTGGCCAGAAAGCGTTGGAGCCGAACCTCCTCGGGCGCGGTGACCACCACGATAAGGTCAAACAGGTCTTCCACCCCGTACTCGTAGATCAGTGCCCCGTCCACCACCACGATGGGAGTGGGAGCGCTTTGGATTTGCTGACGGATGCGTTCCACGATCCAGGGTTTTACGATCCGGGTGAGGGTGGCAAGGGCCTGGGCGTCTTGGAAGGTGAGGAGCCCCAGCCGTTTCCGGTTGACCGTGCCGTCGGCCTGAAGGATGTCGGGGCCAAAGGCTGCCTGGAGTTGCCTTTTGACCTCGGGCAGCTGGAGCACCTCATGGCCCACGCGGTCGGCTTCAATGACCGTGGCTCCCAGGTCTGCCAGCATTCGGGCCAGGGTGGTTTTCCCGGAGCCGGCGTTGCCGGTGATGCCCACCACGAGTTTGCCCTTAGAGCCCGAGTTTTTGGCGGAGGGATGCATTTTGGGGCGCGAGTTCCAAGGCTTGCTGCCAGTACTGTTGGGCTTCCTGGGTGCGGCCCAGGGCTTGCAGGATGTCGCCCATGTGTTCCAGGATCTCGGGATCGCGGCCTCCCAGGTCCAGGGCCCGTTTCACGTAGTAATAGGCCAAGTGCAGTTGGCCCAAGCGGAAGTAGATCCAGCCCATGGAATCCAGGTAAATGGGGTTGTCCGGGCTGAGTTGCAGGGCGCGCTCTAAGAGTTGGCGGGCGAAATCCAGGTTTCGGCCCCATTCCGCCAGGGTGTAGCCCCAGTTGTTGAGCAGGAGGGCGTTGGTGGAATCCTGGGCGTACAGGACCCGGAACACCGAGTCGGCTTGGGCGTACTCGCCACGGTCGGCGAGCATCAACGCAAGGCTCATGAGGTCTTCGGTGTTGGCAGCCCCCCAGCGCCACAGGGTTAGGAGGGCCTGCAGGGCTTCGTCGGTGCGGCCCGTTTGGGCACAAAAGCGGGCCAAATCGCGCAGGCGTTTCGGGTTTTGGGGGTCCAACTCGTGGGCCCGGCGAAGGGCCTGGTAGGCCGAATCCGCCTCGCCCAGCAGTTGAAAGGCGAAGGCCTTGAGCGTGTAAAGATGGGGATGCTGCCGAAGCCCCAAGGAATCCAGCACCTTCAGGGCCTCCTGGGGTTGGTTGTTCAGGATCAAGAGATAGGCCAAATACAGCCCGTAGTCGGGGTCGTGGCTGGATTCAAAGGCCCGGCGAGCCTCCCTGAGGGCCTCGGCCTCTTGCCCCAGGGCCCGCAGGGTGCGCGCCAGGAAGTAATGGGTTTCAGGATCCTGGGGTTCCAGGGCTTGAGCGGCCAGAAGCAATTGCAACGCCCGGGGATAGGCCCGCAGGTGGTACTGGGTGATGCCAGCGAGCTTCATCAATTGGGGGTCCAGGGGGTGGGTTTCCAGAGCGGGTTCCAAGATCCTCCACGCCTCCTCAGGCCGTTGGAGTTGCAGGGCCAACTGGGCCATTCGGGCCAGGAGTTCTGGCGATCGCCGCAGCAGATTGGCCCGGGCGTAATGCATCAAGGCGCCCGGATAATCCCCCTCCTTTTCCAGGAGCACGGCCCAAGAGAGTTCCACTTTGTACTGGCCCGCCAAGGAGTCGCCGTACAAGGCCAGCAGACGATGGGCCTCCTGGAACCGGTCCTGTTGCACCAGAAACGCCAGATAATCGCGGAGCAGGGCAGGGTTGTCCGGATCCACAAGGTAGGCGCGGCGATAGTAAAAGAGCGCGGTGTCGGCTTTGTCTTGGACCTCCATCAGGTTGGCGGCCAGTCGCAGGGCAGCGGGCAGATCGGGGTACGCGTGCAGGTACGCTGTAAGGAGGCGGCGGGCGTGGCGGTCTTGTTCCAGGCCCAGGTACGCTCGGATGGCCAGATCGTACACCAGCGAGTCTGGGCCAAAGCGATGCAGGTAGGTGCGGGCTTTGCGTGTGCAGGCGGCGAAGTCCTGCAGGCTGTAGTGCAGGGTGATCTGCTGCCGGAGCAGTTCCGGAGCCCCAGTGGCCTGGAATCCCTGTTGGAGTGCCAGCAGAGCGCTGTCTGGGAATCCGGCCTCCCGGTAATAGTCGGCCAGCACCAGGAAGGTTTCCGGGGGTGGGCCCGCCGACGTTACCGTGGCGAGGAGGACGAGGAGGAAGCCGTGCGCCACCATAGGAGTTCAAAGAGCAGGGTTTCTACGGCGAGCTGCGTGTTCACCGATCGGGTGCGGAGCCGAATCTCGGTATCTCGGACCCGTTTCAACAGTTGGAACAGGTCGCCCAGGCTGAGGTTTCGTGTGAGCCGACGATACCGCTCCAGCACGAAGCCCGGCCGGTCCACCGGCAGTCCAGACTTTACCAGCACGAGGTCCACCAGCGTGTATTCCAAAAGCGAAAGGATACCCTGTGGACTTTCGCCGGTTTTCTGTAGCTCGCGGAACTCGGCGAGGAAACGCTGGCGGTTCCCTTCCAACAGGGCTCCGGTGAGGTTGAACACGTTGAAGGTGCTGCGGGTTCCCAGAAGCCGGGCCACCTCAGCCACGGTGGCCTGAGGTCGGCTCTTCAGGTACAGGGCGATTTTCTGCAGTTCCTGGGCGGCAGCGGTCAGGTCGCGGGGAAGGTGGAGCAACAGGAACTTCAGGAGATCGGTTCGGCGAGGGGCGCCCAGGCGTTGAAGCTCGTTTTGCACCCATCGTTGGAAGGCCTGTCGTTCCCGATCTGCGTGTTTCCCCCGGCCGAGTTCGGGAAAGGCCACGGCGGTAAGGCGACCCTTAAACCTGCGGTTCAGGGCAGTGGCCACCTGGCTTGGGGATACCCGTTTCTTGCCTCGGTTCCGGAGCCATTGCCGGTACACCCGGGCCTCGTCGTGTACCTCCAAGACCAAAGGGGTGGCACGGGCGGCGGCCAGGACCGGATCCAGGGCCTTGAGGGCCTCGGCACGTTTGACGACAAAAAGGGGGGTGCCGCCGAAGAGATTGGGGGCCAAGAGTTCCCGGAGCAAGGTTTCCTCCTCGCTTTCGTCGGCCCAGAGCACCCGTCGGCCCTGCAGGTGCAGTTGGGCTTGTAGTCGGTCCTCGGCCACTCGCATGAGGAAGCGTTCCGGGCCCACGAACACGAACACCGGAGGCTCGGGGATGCGTTTTCCCTTCCGGAGCGCCTCCAGGAGTTCTAAATGCTCCATCAAGCGTAGGCTTCCAGGCCCGTGATGTCCTTCCCCACGATGAGGGTGTGGATCTGGTACGTGCCCTCGTAAGTGTCCACGCTTTCCAGGTTCACCGCGTGGCGCATGCTTTGGTATTCAATGGTGATGCCGTTGGCTCCCAGGATGTTTCGGGCCTCTCGGGCGATCTCCAAGGCCGTGCGCACGTTGAAGCGTTTGGCAAAGGACACGTGGGTGTGGCGCATCTTGCCCTGGTCGGCCAGGCGGCCCAGGTGATAGGCCAGCAGTTGGGCGTTGGTGAGGCCGGTGAGCATGTCCACCAGCCGTTGTTGTGTCAACTGGAACGCTGCGATGGGTTTGCCGAAGGCGATGCGTTCCTTGGCGTAGTCCAGGGCCTCTTCATAGCAGGCCATGGCTGCGCCCACCGCGCCCCATGCGATGCTGTAGCGGGCCTGCGTAAGGGGGGTGAGGGCGTGGGCCAATTTGTAAGCACCGGGCAACATCTGGTCCTTGGGAATCCGCACCTCTTCCAGCACGAGTTCTGCGGTATCCGAAGCCCGCAGCGAGAGTTTGCCCTTCACGGGATTCGCCGAGAACCCCGGAGTGCCCTTTTCCACGATGAACCCGCGCACCTTCCCCTCGTGGTCGCGGGCCCATACCACGGCCACATCGGCCAGGTCGCCATTGGTGATCCAGAGTTTGGTGCCCTTTAGGATCCAGGTGTTGCCGTCCAGAATCGCCCGGGTTTTCATGGCACCAGGATCGGAGCCAGCATCGGGCTCGGTGAGGCCGAAGCAGCCGATGAGTTCACCCTTGGCCATCTTGGGCAGGTACTTCTTCTTTTGTTCTTCGGATCCGAACCGGAAAATGGAGTTCATGGCCAGGGAGCTCTGCACCGACACAAAGCTGCGCACGCCCGAATCGCCGCGCTCCAATTCCTGCATGATGAGGCCATAGGCCGTGTAGCTGATGCCCGAACCGCCGTATTCCGGTGGAAGGGTGGCACCGAAGAGGCCCAGGTCGGCCATGGGTTGGATGAGTTGGGTGGGGAACTCGCCCTTCATGAAGTAATCGGCAATGATCGGGAGCACTTCCTGGTCCACGAATTCGCGGACCATCTGTTGAATCAAACGCTCCTCTTCGGTGAGGAGGTCCCAAAGGTGATAGTAGTCCGTGCGGATACTCATGGCGTTTAATGTACACCGAACCCCCAACCCCTTCAACGAAGCCCCAGGCTTGGGCCTTGACCTCTGCAGCCCCAGGCTTTATAAGAAAATCTGACACAAGAGGACTAAGAAAATGCATGACTACCGACGGATCCAATTGGTATCGCCCCTGGTCCATGCCGGAGAGGCCAGGGACCGCGAGATAGACGTGCCCGCTGAGGCTGTTCGCCAAGCACTGGAGGAAGCAGTGCTGTACGCCCTGCTGAAACGGCGGGCTCCCTGGCAACGCCAACTGCGGGCTCAACTGCCCCATTTGACACCTTCGGAGGTTTCTTCCTTGGGACAACAGTGGCTGCAACAGGAAGGGATCTCTGTGCCCGCCTCTGAACTGCGGGGCCGAGGACAGGGCCGGTGGCTCTGGGAAGTGATGCCCAATGGAGCCCTGCGTTCCCGGGAGATCCTGGCTGTCGTGGGACCCCTGGCACCGGTGGAGATCCCGTGGCCGGAACCGTGGGTGCCCCTGCTGGAGGCCTTCGCCGACGCCCTGATCTCGTGGGAGATCCAACGGGCCCGTGCTGTGTATCCGCGGGCGGTGCCCTTCCTGGAGGCCCTGAAGGGCCAGGCTCGGCTCCGCCGTTGGGCCCTGTTCCGATTGCCTCCCTGGAAGCCTGACCCTGTGCCCGGCTGGCTGCTGGCCCTCCACCGGGCACCCGAGGTGCAACGTTGGGCCCGTCGCCATCGGGTGTTCCCTGGTCCCACGCCCCTTTGGGTGTGGGCTCGGGAGATCCAAACACCCGGATGGCTTGCCTTAGCCCCAAACCCATGAAACAAGGAGAGAGAACCATGGCCAAAAACCTGACGGCTGAAGATTGGTGGCGCAAGCAAGAGATTGCGCAGCACACCTATGTGCGCGAATCCTGGGGGCCCTTGCCCCTGGAGGTGGACATCAAACTCAAGAACCTCAAAGCCCTGGGCTTTGACCTGATTCGCGGGCTTCGGGGTGGCCGGCCCGCTGTGTTTGTGGCCCCAGAGGAGGCCCACCGACGCACCGGTGACGTGTATCAGGAACAAGGGGAACAGTTCACCGTGCAAGAGGTGCTGGTGGAAATGCCCCGCGCCACCCGGCTCCTCCTTCGGGTGGGCCTGGAAGATCGCCGAGGCGTGGTGCGTGCCTTTTACCGGGCCGAAAGTGCCGAGGAGACGCTGCTCTTTGAGTTGCCGGCCGCGTCCCTGCTGCTGTCCTTTTTCAAAAAACGGGGATACGCCCATTTGCTCTCCTCGTTCCATTCCAGCGGCTTAACCACCCTGTTCCTGCGAAAACGGGGCGGTGAGGGCAAACCCATACCTGCGGACCAGTGGCCGCCCAAGTTCCGCCGGGCCCTTCGGGAGGCCCAAGACCTCCTGAAGAAGTTTTTGTCCTCTGGCCGGTTCACCCTCACCTACTTCGGCACCGATCGCGAAGGAAAGGATCGCTATGAGGCCCTATGGCTGGTGCCCACGGTGCAACTCTTCCGGAGTCCAGTGGCTGAACATTTGGACAAACACTTGGCAGCCCTTCACTAACAGGAGGAATGCCCCATGGTGATTCGGAAAGAACACGCCATTGCCCTGAAGCGTCTTTTAGAGGCCCGAAATTCGGGCCCTCTGTGGATTTCCGCTGACGAGGAGCCTGTGTTTACTGAGCTGGAACTCGCTGGGTTGGTGCGGTATCCCCAACCCTTGCAGGCTGTGTTGACCTATGCAGGAACCGCTTTGGCAGAAGTGCTTCGGGATCTGTACACCCAAGGCCCCGAGGCCTGGCGCGAGGAGGAATCCGAGGTCACCGGCGACCAAGTGATCCTGGAAGCCCACGGCTTGGCAGATCCCGAGACCTGGCCCGAGAGTTGGCGGTGGATCGGTAGCGAGATCATCGCACTCCTGGACGCTGCCGACCGTGCAGGCCAGGTGGGCCCCTTGGCCGAACAGGTCCTCATGGAGCGAGGACTGGCCGCCAGGGTGTGGGACCGAGAACGCAAGCGGGAACTGGTGGTGCTCTCCGATGCAGGCCGCCAAGTGCTGGAGATCTACCGGACCGCTGAACCAGGCCTGGAGATCTCTGCAGATCTCGCAGAGTTCATCCGCAAGTCGCCCATGGGACCGGCCCCCGCACGGTTTCTGCCCACTGGCACCCATGACGAGCACCGCTTAGAGGCCATGCGGTTGATCGCATACAGTGTGCCTCAGGCCGACGTGTACGCCTTCACGGCTCTGGGGCAGGCAGTAAAGCGCACTCTGGAACTCGGGGGCTTTGGCACCGGAGACGTGCTCACGGGAGACCTGCTTTGGGCTTTGGCCAGCGCTGCCGATGAACGGCCCCTCTCAGACACCACCCAGCAGGTGCTCCAAAGCCTGGGCTACCTGGACCCCCAGGGGCGGCTGACCCCCGCCGGTGAGTGGGCGTTGGAGGTGTTCCGCCTGTGGCGAGACCGCCCTGAGCGCGAGGTGTGGTCCTTCGCCCTGGAACAAGAGGAAGTAGAGGTGCTGAAGACCATCCACACCCTTTGGCAAAAGGCGAAAACCAACCCTGAGGAGGCCCCTACCTTCGCAAACCTGCGGCGTGAGATGATTGACCGCAAGGTAAAACAGTATCGGGAACTCCTGAAACGCTATGGCCGACGGCTCCAAGAAATGCCCGAACAGTTCCGAAAGATTGCCGAGCGGTTTGCCGAAGCCAAAGACCTGGCCCGCTGGTACGACGAAAACTTCCATCTCCGTCATGCCCTCCACAGCCTGGAATCCTTCCAACTGATCGCATCCTCGGTGGATCACAAGGGACGGGAGGTGTTCCGGATTACCGAGTTCGGGCAATGGGTGTTCCAGGATCAAGAGATCCAGGAGCGAGAGGTGTCCTCCACCGCGGTGAAGGCCATCACCATGACCCGAAAGACCTTTTCTGCTCCGAACCTGGAGTGGTGGCGTCAGGCCCGGGAGGCTGAGCTGGTGGGAACTGCAGAGCCCACCGCCTCGGGGTACTTTTACGCTTGGCTGGCGGAGAACATCCAGCGGCTACCCTATCTATCCCGGTACGAGATGGAGATCTTCCAAAGGATTCCCTCTCGGGGGATCACGGTGCAGGAGGTGTATGAACTGTTCCGGGGCGAGATCCCTAAGCACTGGATCCATTGGGCCTTGGAGAAGTTGGAAGCCCGACACCTGATTGAGATCTTGCCCGACGGCAACATTGTAGAAACCCCCGCAGGCGAGCGGATGGACGCCGCCCTGTCCGGGGTGCCCCGAGGTTTTGGCAGCCCAGTGAACCCCCTGATATACCGGGTGATCAAAGCCATTGCTGAGGTGGGAACGTTGTACGTGAAGGAGCGGCGGATCCGGATCCTGCCCAGGAACCTGAAGAGGGCGCTGCAGCGGAGCGGTCTTTCGGAGGAGGCCTTTGAGGATGCCCTAAAGGCCGCCCGGGCAGCGGGTTTTCTGGGGCGAAACAGTGTGAACGAGAGCGGCCTTCTGCTCCTGGAGGCCGTGGAGCTGATGAATCCCCGGGAAGCCCTATCGGGCTTTACCCCCGTGCGGGTGCTAAAACCCGGCACCCAGGAGCCCCTGACCGAGTCCTGAGTCCGGATCCCGTCTCCCAACCAAGGCGGGTTTTCAAGGCCACGAAAGCCCGTTTTTGCCCGATTTCTCTGCAAATTCCGGGCCTTGGCCATATCCTAAAGGGATTGATCACACCCTGAGGAGGTTTGACATCATGCTGGATCTGGACACCATTTACCGCAAGCTCAAGGAGATCAAGGTGGGGGACGGCAACGTGGTTTCGCTGGGGATGATCCGTGACCTGGCCATTGAAAACGGCCGGGTGTCCTTTAAGGTGCGTGTGCCTGCCGCCTTCAAGGATCAGGTAACTCCGCAGGCGATTGAGCAAAAGGTCAAGGAACTGGAGGGGGTCACCGAGGTGCAGATTGACTGGCGGGTGATGGAGGAAACCCCGGCCCGCCCCGGCCTGGACCTCAAGGTGCCAGGGGCCCTGGAACAGCGGATCGGCAAGGTCATCGCCGTGACCTCCGGCAAAGGTGGGGTGGGCAAGTCCACCGTGGCGGCCAACCTGGCCGTGGCCTTGGCCCGGCACAACAAAAAGGTGGGGCTCATGGACGGCGACATCTACGGCCCCTCCATCCCCAAGATGTTCGGCATTGAGGACTACGAACTCAAGGTGGTGAACCGCAAGATCATCCCTGTGGTCCGCTTCGGGGTGAAGGTGCTCTCCATCGGCCTCTTGGTGGACGAGAGCCAGCCCATTGTGTGGCGGGGTCCGATGGTGCACAAGGCGTACCAGCAGTTCCTTTCCGATGTGGAATGGGGCATCCTGGACTACCTGGTGCTGGATCTGCCCCCGGGCACCGGAGACGCTCAATTAAGCGCCGTGCAACTCTTTCCGGTGAAGGGCGGGATTGCGGTTACCACACCGCAGGATGTGTCGCTGGCGGATGTGCGGCGGGCCATTGGAATGCTCCGCAAAGTGGATGTGCCGGTTTTGGGGTTAGTGGAGAACATGTCCTATTTGGTGTGCCCCCACTGTGGCGAGAGGATCTATGTGTTTGGCCGGGGCGGCGGCGAACGCCTGGCCCGGGAAATGGGGGTGGACCTGTTGGCCCAGATCCCCCTGGACCCCGCCGTGGTGGAGGCCTCGGACCAGGGCATGCCACCGGTGGCCACGCACCCCAATTCCTTGGTAGCACAGGCCTTTGACGAGCTGGCTCGCAAGGTGATCGCAAAACTTGAAGGCTGATCGGTGGATCTCTCGCGCCTCCTGGACGAACTCACCGAGGAACAGCGTCGGCCGGTGCTGGAGGGCGATGGCCCGGTCTTGGTGATCGCCGGCGCAGGCACCGGCAAAACCCGGGTGCTTACCCACCGGATTGCCTACCTCCTGGCCCAGGGGGTGCCTCAGCACCAGATCCTGGCCCTCACCTTTACCAACAAGGCCGCCGATGAGATGCGCGAGCGGATGGCCCAACTCCTGGGATGGCGGCCCGAACATCTGTTCCTTGGCACCTTTCACTCCTTTGCGGCCCTGGTGCTCCGGCGAGAGGCCCCCCTGTTGGGCTACGACCCCTCCTTCACCATCTACGACCGCGACGACCAAAAACAGGTGGTGAAACGCGTGCTCACCGAAACCGAGCGCGAGGAGCGCACGGTCCACGGTTGGGTGCACCTGATCAGCCTCTGGAAAACCGGACGACGGGAGCCCGAACCCAGCGAAGCCCGCTTGCTGGAACGGTATCAGCAGGCCCTGCGGCAGGCCAACGCCATGGACTTTGACGACCTCCTGCTGAATCTGCGCCGCCTGTTGGCCGAATTCCCCGATGTCCGCCGACAGTACAGCGAACGCTACCGCTACATCTTGGTGGACGAGTACCAGGACACGAATCGCATCCAGTTTGAGATCCTGGTGCTGCTCTCCGAGGTCCACCGGAACCTCTTCGTGGTGGGAGACGAGGATCAGGCCATCTATGGGTTTCGGGGGGCCGATATTCGCAACGTGCTGGACTTTCAACGCACCTTCCCCGGTGCCCGACTTTTCCGGTTGCAACAGAACTTCCGGTCCACCGAAACCATCCTGCGGGCCGCCTCGGCCGTGGTGGCCCACAACACCCAGCGGTTGGGCAAAACCCTGTGGACCCCCAAGAGGGGCGGGAAGCCCATCGCCGTGTACCATTTCGGCGACGAGATGGACGAAGCCTTTGGCCTGGCCGACCTGATCCTGGACTCGGACCGCCCCTTTTCCGATTACGTGATCCTGTTCCGCACCAACTTTCAGTCGCGGCCCTTTGAAGAGGTGTTCACCCGGCAGCGTATTCCCCATCAGGTGGTGGGCACTCTGCGGTTCTACGAACGCAAGGAGATCAAGGATGTGCTGGCGTACCTGAAGCTCGCCGTGAACCCCCGCGACCGCGAAGCCTTTTACCGTGCGGTGAACACGCCGCCCCGGGGCATTGGCCCGCAAACGCTGCAGCGCTTGGAACAGGTGGTGGCCGAAACCGGCCTCACACTTCCCGAGGCTGCCGAGCATCTTTTGGAGGAACTCAAGGGCCGCACCCACCGGGGGCTTCAGACCTTCCTGCACCTGTTGGCCCGCATCCTGGCCCATCAGGACAACGCCTTGGAGGCCCTCCGCACCGTGGTGCGGGAAACCCAGTACCTGGAGTACCTTCGGCGCGCCTTCCCCGACGTCCAAGGGGAATCGCGGGTGGACAACGTGGAGGTGCTTCTCAACGCCTTGGAGGCCCGGACCGAGGAGGAAGGCCCAGTGCCCCTGGTGGAGTACATCACCGAGGTCAATCTCCGCACCGATGTGGACGATTGGAGCGGCGAAGAGAACGCCGTAACCCTGATGACGGTGCACACCGCTAAGGGGCTGGAGTTCCCAGTGGTGATCGTCTCTGGCTTGGAAGAGGGCATCTTCCCCCACCGATCGGCCTTTTACGATCCCGACGAGTTGGAAGAGGAGCGCCGCTTGTTCCACGTGGCCCTCACCCGGGCCCAAGAGGAGGTGGTGTTGACCCATGTGGACCGGCGGAGCCTGCGGCGTGCCGAGTTTCTGCGGCCCTCCCGATTCCTGCGGGAGCTGCCCCCGGAAACCCTGGAGGAAACCCCAACCACTGCAGTCCCCGATGAGTCCACCCTGACGCTGGAACAAACCTTTCGCCCAGGCGACCGGGTGCGGCATGCCTGGTTTGGCGTGGGCCGGATCCTTAGGGTGTATGATGGAAAGGCCGAGGTGCTGTTCCGCACCGGCAAAAAGACCCTGAGCCTGAAGTACGCCGACCTCCGAAAACTGGACTGAGCAAGGAGAAAACCATGCGGCCCATGTACACCGATCAGGACCTGAAACCCCTTCGGGGCCAACGGAAACCCCCCTGGCTGCGGGTTCCTTGGCCAGGCACCGGTGACTTCCCCGAGGTGCACCGACTCACCCGGGAGCTGTCGCTGGTGACCGTTTGTGAGGAGGCCAAGTGCCCCAACATCGGCGAATGCTGGGGCCACGGCACCGTGACCTTCATGATCCTGGGCGACACATGCACCCGGGCGTGCAAGTTCTGCAACGTCAAAACGGGCAACCCCGGAGGCAGGGTGGACCCCACCGAGCCCCTTCGGGTGGCCGAAGCCGTGGCCCGCTTGCGTTTGAATTACGTGGTGCTCACCTCTGTGGACCGCGACGACCTGCCCGACGGGGGCGCCAGCGTGTTTGCTGAAACCATCCGCCGGATCCGTCAACGGTCCCCAGCCACCCTGGTGGAGGGGCTGATCCCAGACTTTCAAGGCGACCTGGAGGCCCTCCAGGTGGTGGTGGACGCAGCCCCGGATGTTCTGGGCAACAACATTGAAACCGTGCGACGGCTTACCCCTCAAGTGCGGGATCCCCGGGCCTCCTACGATCAAACCCTCTTAGTGCTGGAGAACATCAAACGCCTGAACCCCCGTATCGTGGTGAAAACCGGCATGATGGTCGGTCTGGGGGAAACCGAGGAGGAGGTGCTGGAAACCATGGACGACCTTCGGGCCGTGGGGGTGGAGGTGCTGACCCTTGGCCAGTACCTGCAACCCTCGCCCCGCCACTACCCGGTAAAGGAGTGGGTAACACCGGAGAAATTCAAGTTCTACGAGCAGGAGGGGCTGAAACGGGGGTTCCTGTACGTCGCCTCAGGACCCCTGGTCCGCAGTTCCTATCACGCCTGGGAGGCCTTCTTGGAGGCCCGCCAACGGGCCGCCCAGGAGTGATGCCGGGGGGTGCCTGTACAATACAGGCCAACCCTTTGGAGGTGAAACCCATGACCCAACGGCATCAAAGGTGGTTTCTGGTGTTGTTTTTTGCCGTGCTGACCTTGGTCACGGTGATCCAGCGGCCTGCTCAGGCCCGCGAGTTCAAACGTCCGAAGGCTCCAGACTTCACCCTGGTGAGTGTGGAGGGCGACACCATTCGCCTGTCGGATTTTCGGGGACAGGTGGTCATCCTGGACTTCTGGGCCACTTGGTGCCCCCCTTGCAAAGCCGAGATCCCTTCCTTCATTGAAATCTACAACGAGTACCGCGATCGCGGTGTCGTGATCTTAGGGGTGGCCCTGGACCAGCCCGCCAAGGTGCGCAAGTTCTACGAGGACTACCAGATGAACTACCCGGTGGTGATCGGCAACCGGAGCCTGGCCGCTCGGTACGGCGGCATCACGGGCATTCCCACCACCTTTGTGATTGACCCCGAAGGCCGCATCTATCGCAAATACGTGGGGTATCGGCCCAAGCAGGTGTTCGTGAACGATATTGAACACCTGCTGGCAGAAGCTGCCCCAGACGCCTCTGCAGAATAGCCTTGGCCAAAAACCTGGTGCTCCTCGGAGCCACGGGTTCCATCGGAACCAATACCCTGGATATTCTGCGCCGTTATCCCCAACACTTCCGGCTGCTGGCCTTTTCGTTCCATCGGAACGTGGACCGGGCCCTGGAGATTGCCCAGGCGTTCAAGCCCCGGTATGTGGTGCAAACCGGCCCGGAACCCCAGCCGGAACCCTGGCGGTCTTTGGATCTCACCTACCTGGAGGGGGTTTCTGGGCTTCGGGAGGTGGCTGCGCTGCCCGAGGCCGACATCGTGGTGGTGGCCACGGCCGGCACCTTGGGGGTGCACCCCACCTTGGCCGCCTTGGACCAAGGCAAACGGGTGGCCTTGGCCAACAAGGAAACCCTGGTGTCCTTCGGACCCGTGGTCAAACCCCGGATGGCCCAAGGGGAACTCATCCCGGTGGACTCCGAGCATTCGGCCCTGTTCCAACTCCTGGAGGGCCGCCGACAGGAGGTGCTCTCCGTGGTGCTCACCGCCTCCGGAGGCCCCTTCCGCACCTGGACCCCAGAGCAGATGGCTCGGGTAACCCCGGCCGACGCCCTCCGCCACCCCACCTGGAACATGGGGGCCAAGATCACCGTGGACTCAGCCACTTTGATGAACAAGGGCCTGGAGGTCATTGAGGCCCACTGGCTGTTTGACTTGCCCGCCGATCGGATCCAAGTGGTGGTCCATCCCCAGTCCATTGTCCACGCCGTGGTGCACCTGGTGGACGGCGCCAGTCTGGCCCACCTGGGATATCCAGACATGCGGATCCCCATCCAATACGCCTTAACCTATCCCGAACGTTGGACCACACCGGTGAAAACCCTGGACCTGGCCCAAGTGGGCCAGCTGACCTTTGAGGAACCGGACCTGGACCGATTTCCCTTGCTTCGCTTGGCCTATGAGGCGTTAGAAACTGGCGGCCCCTGGCCGTGTGTGCTCAACGCCGCCAACGAAGAGGCAGTGCACGCCTTTCTGCAGGAGGCCATTGGGTTCCTGGACATCGCTCGGGTGGTGCAAGAGGTGTTAGAATCGCCAGATCTACCCCAGACCTCGGGGACTCCCGATCTGCAGACACTCCTGGAAACCGATGCCTGGGCCCGGCGGCGGGCCCGACAGATCCTCCAACGCCTTGCTGCGTAGATCCCCGGCCTTGGTGGCCTTGGGGCTCATGGTGCTGGGCCTGGTGGTGCCCTGGCCCGGAGCCCTGGCGTTGGGCGGGATTGCCGTGATCGCCGGTCGCCGCTGGCCCGCTGCACTCTGGCTCCTGGTGGTGCCCCTGGCCGCACTCCTGAACCTCGGCACCGAGATCCAGCAACGGCGATGGGTGCAGAGGTACGCCGGCAGATCGGGCGCGTTCCTCTACGAAGTGCAGGGCCGAGGCCTGGGTACCGTGCGCTGCATGGTATTGGGCGATGAAACCCTGCGGGTTTCGGTGCCTGTGGGGTTCCTCTCCTTTGGCCAGTACACCTATGGGGAACGGCTCTGGATCCGCGGTACCTTAGAGCCCCGAGATTCTGCTGCCCCTACCCTTCGCCGATACTTTCGGGGTGAAGGCCGGGCCCTGGTGCTCCGGCCCCAAGAGCTCCTGGAACGACACCCACCCGCCGGCTGGGCTGCCCACCTACGCGAGCGCTGGCGTCGCCATCTGCAAAAGCATCTCCACGGGCCTGCTGCAGGCCTGGCCGTGGCCTTGGTACTGGGGGATCGCCACTCACTGCCTCGGGAAGTGCTCCAGGACTTCCGCCGTACCGGTACCCTCCATCTGCTGGCCCTCTCGGGCCTGCACGTGGGGTTGCTCCTCCTGATTCTGTTGGTGTTCCTGCAAACCCTGCGGGTGCCCTTTCGCCTCTCCCTCGTGCTGGCCACAGCCCTGCTGTGGGGATACCTGGCGGTGGTGGGGCCCCGCCCGTCCTTGGTGCGGGGGCTTCTCTTCGTGAGCGCCTTTGCCCTGGCCTATGTGGTGGAACGCCCCAGGAATTACCTGAACTTTTTGGGAGTGGCAGGCGTGGTTTCCTTAATGTGGGCTCCCTGGTGGCTCTGGAGCGTGGGATTTCAACTGTCTTATACCGCAACCCTGGGGATCCTATGGGGCATGCCCACCTTGCCCAGAATCCGTTGGGCCTGGCTTCAAAAGCCCTGGGAAGCCCTGTGGGTTTCCCTGTTCGCCCAGGGGGCGTTGGTGCCCTTCCTGCTGTTTTACTTCCACGGCCTTTCCCTGTTGGCCCCTCTGCTCAACGTGCCCCTGGTATTCCTCACATGGCTTCTGATGGCCGAGCTGTTCCTGGGCACGGTGGCCGGGCCCTGGGGGGCTCCTTTCCTGGCCGTGGCTCAAGCGCTGGCCCAGATCCTGCTGGGCATCGTTCGGGGAGCAGCGCCCTGGGGTTATGTGCAGGTGCCCTCGCTGTCCGGTACCGGGTTCTTTCTGCTTTTGGCCGCGGTGATCGCTCTGTTTATCCTTTGGCGAAAGCTCACGGCTGCTCCGTTTCAGGGCAGAGGAACAGGCACGCCCGAGGCTGATAGCCGATGACGTCGCAAAGAGCCTGCCGCTCGTCCAAATGGCATGATTTTTGTAATCGGGCGGGTGCCATGTTGCTCATCGTGGGAACCGGCCCGTGGGTGCCTTCGCTGGAAAAGGCCCTGGTGGAACGTGGGTGCACCGTGTGGAGTGTGCCCACCCTGGAGGAAGCGAAGGGGTTGCTGCTGCAACGACGGCCCCGAGTGGCCATCGTGTCGGAAACCGTAAGCGGCAGCGACGGGGTAACTGCACTGTATGTGCTCCGCCGGCTGGATCCCACGCTTTCGTGCATCTTCGTGGCCGAGTCCGAGGACCCCGCTTTGGAGCGTAAAGTCCGCCGACTCGGCGTTCTCCTCTTTGTCCACGGAAAATCGGCAGATCAGATCTTGGCCCGGTTCCCTTTCCCCAAAATCGTGCACTCTTAAGGGGATGCCCTTGTCACCAGCGCCTTGAGCAGGAGGTGGAGTGTGCGGATCGTGGGGAGGGCAGTGCCACGACGTTGGGCCTCTTGAAGGAGCCAGCCAGTGAGGGCATCCAACTCCAGCGGTCGGCCGGCTTCCAGGTCCTGGAGCATGGAGGAGCGGTTGGCCGCGGTACGCCGGATCACATCCTCCACAAAGGTGAGGGCTTGGGCTTCGGGATAGCCGTGGGTCCGAAGCACCTGGAGGGCCTCCTGCACGATCTGCTGCACCAAGGTCCACAGATGGGGGTTTTGCCGGAGCGCACCGTTGGGCACCCGGAGCAGAGCCGTCAGTGGGTTGATGGCCACGTTGGCCAGGAGCTTGGCCAGTACACGGGTGTGGATCTCTTGGGTTTCTACCACGTGAAGGCCTGCCCGTTGGAGGAGGGGGGTGCTGGCGAATCCCCGTCCGCCCAGGTATGTGGTGCCACGGCCCCGGTGGGAAACCGTGAATCTGGCCGTGCGGGTGGCGCCCTCGCTGGTCACAGCCCGCACAAAACCCCGCACCTGTTGCTTTAAGGTGTCCTCGTAGCCGGTGCCGTTTTGGGGGAACACCACCTCCGGGCACTGGAGCCGAGCCACCCAGGGAAGCACCGCTTCCAGGTGATAGGTTTTGACGGTCACCCATACTGCGGTCCAGGGATGCTTGGGGATCTGGGAAAGGGGGAGGAAAACAAACCGTCGGCGGATCCTTTGGCCTTCAGGGGTGTACAGAGTCACCCAGTGGTGCCCTTCGGTGCCTGGGCGGCCGGCAAAGGCCACCTCGGCTCCGGCCTGCCGAAAGGCCATGCCGTACAAAAGGCCCAGGGCCCCAGGCCCCACGATCAGGATTCGGGCTGGAGCAGCCATTGCAGGTACGCGGGTGCCACGTGGCTGGGGGTGAGCACCACAAATTCCGGTACCTCATAGGGATGGTGCTGGTGCACGAAGCGCTCCAGGGGTTCCAGGTCTTGGGTTCGGGTTTTCACGATGAGGAGCACCTCGGCATCCTCCTCTATGCGTCCCTGCCAGCGGTACACCGAGTGCACAGGCACCAGGTTCACACAGGCCGCCAGCCCGGCTTCCACGAGCCGCCGTGCAAAGGCCTGGGCTGAGGTTTCTGCCCCTTGAGGATAGGTGATCAGGACGATGCGGGCTTCCATGACCTGCAAATTTTAGAGGACTCCCCAGAGTTGCAGCAGCCTGCAGGGGCCTGTAAGGTTTGCGGTGCCATGCCGGACCTTTTGGTGAAACTCTACACGTTGCCTTCGTGTGAGGAGCCCCGCCAACGCCTCGCCGCCCGCTGGGGCATTGAGGTGCGGCGGGCAATTCCCCCGGAACGTCGTGAGGTGGTGCGCTGGGTAGAACAGGTGTTCGGTGATCAGTGGGCCTCAGAGGTGGAAGTGGCCTTCGGTCGCACGCCCCCGGCCTGTGTCATCGCGGTTAAGGACCAAGAGATTGTGGGGTTTTCGGTGTACGACACCACCTTTCGGGGGTTCTTGGGCCCCATCGGTGTGGATCCCCGGGTTCGGGGGCAGGGCGTGGGCCGAGTGTTGTTGCTGTGTGCCTTGTGGGAGTTGTGGCACCTTGGGTTCGCCTACGCCGTGATCGGAGCCGCCGGCCCGGTGGAGTTCTTCCACCGGGTGGCAGGGGCCGAGATCATCCCCGGCTCTGCCCCTGGGCCCTATCGGGGGATCCTCCGACGCCGCAGCAGGGGCGATCCCCCTACTCCTTGAGTACCGTCTTCAAGGCTCGGGGATGGATCAGGCGGATGCCCAGTTTTTCAGCCCAGCGGGCCACCCCTTGGTCTGAGGTGACGATGGCGCCATCCAGTTCCAGCGCCAGGAGGATGAGGTCCACGTCCTCCCGGGAGTCCAGGATCCCCTCGCGGAGGGCGGTGCGGTACCGGTTTCGCAGCCGATGGATCGTGACTCCCAGGTCGGCTTCTTCCCCTTGGGCCGCTTGGCCTTTGACCATCTCCTCGGCCACCCGCAGGCCCCGGTCAATGCGGGCCCGGATCTCCTCAATGAGTTCGTACACGAAGAACCCGGGCACGGAGAGTTGAAACCGCCGGGGAGACTTCAAGCGGATCAGCAGTTCGGTGTCAGCGGGCAGCTCCTTCTCGCTGACGAAGTGCAGGAGTTCCTCGTACACCGATGGGGGCATGTACACCTCCACGCGATCGGCGGCGGCCCGTGCCAGATCCAGGAAATGGATAAAGGCCTCGGTGGGAGTGTTCCCGAAGTACTGCATGGTTTGGGGGTTGGTGAACACGCTGGTATCCAAAACGATGCGTTCTCGTGTCATGCTTTACCCCCTGGATTCTACGGCGATGCCGTGCTCTTTGAGGAGGGCGGCGGTGACACCCATGCCAGGCACCCGTTGGCCGTTGCGGTACACCCAATGGAGCCCACAGGAGGGGCTGGATTCCTTCAGGATCGCCCGTTTGACCCCCAGCCACCGGGCCAGGGCCAGGGTTTCCTGAGCGCCCCGCAGGAAGTTCTCGGTACGATCACGCCGGCTTTCCACCTCCACTAAGCGGTCTTGCCCCCGGAGCACCGCGGTGCCGTCGGCCCGTTCAAACTCGCAGGGCGGGCGAGGAGTCGGCAGGCCTCCCAACTGCTCAGGACACACGGGCACATACACCACCCCTTCAGGGGGGTCCTGGAGGCTGGGGTCCGGGTTGGTGCCCCCGTCGTAGCGGGTGTGGAGACCCAGAAGGCACGCCGAAACCAGGATCACCTCGGGTTTTTTCATCGCAAGATGGCCAGTTTGAGGCGTTTTACGGTTCCCTCCCCCTGGAACCGCACCTTCAGCCAGTATACACCAGGGGCCAGGTCGGTGAGGTCCAGTTCCGGTTGTGCATCGGCCATGCCCATCCCCTGGAGCGTGAGGTGAAAGGTTCTGAGGCGTTTGCCAGAGTAAGCATACACCTCCGCCACCGCAGTGGTGTATCCCCTCACTTCGGCGCGCAGCCGGGTTTTGCCGGTGTAGGTAGGGTTGGGATAAAGGTACACCCGCCGAAACGCAGAGACCGCTGGTTCCTCTGGTGGGCCCCAGGTGGCCTGGACCCGTCCCTGATGGGAAGGACCGCCAGCGAACCCTGGCCACTCCACTTCCCCGGCCACCTGGTAAGCGTGGAGCACACCCTGGGAATTGAGCACAAAGATCGCTGGTTTCATGGGGCCTGGCCCATCCAGGTCGCCGATGAAGGGCGTGTGGATCACGGAGTCCTCCACGGCCCAAGGGAACCCTTGGGATAGAGCACCCCGAGCGCCCACGGCGACGAGGCCGCGGCCCTCCACGTAGAACACAGCCTCGCTGCCCGGGTTAGAGGGGTCCACGTCGGCGATCACGGGAGCCGACACCCGTTGTGTCAGGGAATCGGCCACAGGAAGGGGAAACTCGGAAAGCAGGTTGCCGTAGGCGTTGACCGCGTAGAGTCGGGTGCCAGCGATCCAGAGGAAATCCAGAAGGCGATCGTGATCCAGGTCTCCCACGGCGAGGTCTGTTCGGGGGCGGTCTTCAAAGCTCCGTTCCCAGAGCACGGTGCCTTCGGGGGTGAGGAGGTGTAAGGTGCCGTCGCGGGTGAGGGTGGCCACGGCCACAGGCAGGTCTGGGGCGAACTGGCCCACCACGGGTGAGGTGCGGGTGTCCACCACAAAGGCGTCCTTCAACAGGGTGTCCACCTCTCCGGTGCGGAGATCCCAGCGGTACAGCAGGGCATCGGCCGACTGATAGAAGGCCACGCCCGGTTCCATCACCGCAGGGGTGCTTTGCACGGGTGCGCCCACCTGCAGGGTATCCAGGATCTGGCCCAGCAGATTGGCCAGGAACAGCCGGCCGTGGGCATCTCCAAACAGGAAGAGGCTGTCCCACAGGGCAGGGGCTGCCAGCACCACATCGTTAACCGAGATGCGGGTGCGTAGGGTGAACTGGTGTCCCGGTGTGGCCGAATACACGTCCACCCAACCTTGGAAATTCAGGGCCTGGGGCACCACGATCTCGGCGATGCCATCACCGTCCAGGTCGCCCACTGCCGGTTCCCCTACCACGAAGCCAGGGTTTAGAGTGACCTTCAAGGGAGAGCCGGTGCCGTAGGGGGTGAGGTCGGGCTCCAGGGCGTACATGCGGGGAGGTTCCAGAATGTACTGGCCTGTGGAGTCCAAGCCGATGCTGCTGGTGACCAGGATTTCCAGGGTGTCGTCGCCGTCCAAATCCACGGCCTGCACGTAACCCGGTTGGTGGGTGGAGTACACGGAATACGGGAATCCCTCCAGTTCAAAGGCTTGACGCAGCACAAAGGTCATCACGGTGTCGGGGTCCGAGAACCCGTAAAGGTACACGCCGGTTTGACTGCCCAGGTTGGTGCCCGAGGAGGGAGTGCTGAAGGGGGTAAAGGTATTGGGGTTCCCCCGGAACCAAGGGTCATAGGGGCTGCCGAACAGGGTGTACTGGAGATTGTCGGTCCAGTGTTCCAGGTCTTGGACGTGGTCGGCCTCTTCCAGGTCCACCGCCATCGGACGGGGGACCTGCACGGTGTTGGTCAGCCAGTTTTGGAACAGGATCAGACTGTCAATGTGCCAGATCAGCAGGCCCTTGCCGGGTAGAAGGTAGTCGCTTTCGCCGTAAAAGTGCACGGCCACACCGCCCTTGCTGTAGGTGAACACCTGGAGGGTGTCGCCGCCACAGCCCACCGAATCGTTCTGGGGCAAATTGTCCAATTTGGATTCCACCAGCCAGTACTCGTGGGAGTTGATGGGGATCCTGTAGATCCGAGGCCCGCGGTACGGATCCTCCAAAAAGAGGCCTTGGGAGTCCGTAAGGATGGCAGAGGGCAATAAACGGAGCGTTTCGGGTTGGCTTGTGGGGGTGATCACTTGGTACAAGGGGGGCCTCAGGAACCCCTGCAGAGGTGGCCGGTAGAGTTCTCGGAAGGCCCAATCCATCCACCAGCGTTCAAAGGCGTTGGGCAAAGGGACAATCATGCCCTCGGGGATTTGGCCCGGAATGCCCAGATACGGGCCAGTGCACATGATGCCCCACGCACCGATGCCAATGCCCGTGGGAGGATACCCCGTGTCGTAGAGGTCCGGGGTGTAGTAAAAGTTGTGCATGGATTCGTGGATCAGGGTGCTCTGGAGTTTCACCTCAATGCCGTCCTGGCTCATGGTTTCCGGAAGCACAGAGGCGTCCCAGATGGTGTCCTGACCCTCATCCACAGGAATGGGGTATCCCAGCACAGTGACGGCGGCGATGTCATAGGGAGAATCGCCCAAGTAGTCGGTTTGCCAGGCGCTTCCAGCGTGGAAGATGATCACCCGACTGTACTCCGAGAACCTGAGGCTCGTGTCTTGATCGGCTGCCAAAAGAGCATCGCGGTACAGGTACAAGAGCCCCTCGTACCAGTTTTCGGGGTCTCCGTAGTAGGTCATGGCGTGGGGAAGTTGGTAGGCGGCGGAATCGCCATCGGGCTTTACGGTCCATTCTAACTTGACGTGGCCAAAGGTGGCCAGGTAGTTCCAGTGGGCCAGGGCCTCCAGTTGGTGCTCAAAGTAGGCCTTGTCGTGGGGAGGATCGTAAAAGGGATTGGGACGCTCGCAACCGGTAACGGGATCCACCAGGGTGGGAGGCTCTCCGTTGTCCGTGAGCCGCATTTTGCCGTTGCCGGTGGTGAGCGGGGTGGTGTCTTCTTGGAACTCTACCCGAAGGGCCAACACCCGGATGAACAGGGTATCGCCCCGCGTGTACACCCCCTGCCGGTACATGCGGCGGCGGGCAGCGTCCAGGGCTGGAGGGTACTGGCTACGGGCCACTTGGAGCCGCCGAAGAACCTCTTGATGCCGTTCAATAAAGCGCTGTGACCAAGGGGATCCAGGCACAGCCAAGGCCAGCTCGGGAACGAGGAAAAGGCCCATGAGGAACCCGTTGAGGCGGAACTTCACGTGAATCAACCTCCTTGATGACGATCGGTGAACGCCGTAGATTATACGCTGAAACCCCCTTATGGCACCGCCGGAATTCCAGGAACATCTTCTCTTTGTGCGCGTGAAACCAGGGTCCCGTCGTACCCGATTCGTGGGTCGGCTGGCCGATGGCCGCCTAAAATTTGAGGTCCAGGCACCCGCAGAACAGGGAAAGGCCAATCAGGCACTGCTGGCCTTTCTGCGAAAAGCCTACGGTTTGGAGGCGGAGGTGGTGCGGGGCCATCGGTCTCGGGACAAGGTACTCCGGGTGCGGGGAGCACTACCCGCGGAGTGGAAACCATGACCTTGCTCTTGAGCCTCTGGGTCCTTTGGGCTTGGAACCCCGATGCGGCCCTCTACACCTGGGTGCAAACCCATCTGCAGTCTCCGGTGGCAGAACAGGTGGCCCTGGGACTAACCCGAAGCGCCGATAAGCCGGCCCTGGCTCTGATGGGAGCTACGTACACCGGATATGCGTTGAGCCGCCAGGAGTATCGCAAGGCCTGGACCTTTGCTGCGGTGGGGTTCGCCAACGCAGGCACCGTGACCCTGATCAAGGGAATGGTGAATCGCCCCCGGCCCTTAGGGCCCAGTCCTTCGCGATGGAACTCCTCTTTCCCCTCTGGCCACGCTGCAGCGGCCTTCTATCTGGCCACCTACTGGGGAGAGGAATGGCCCCGGTACCGGGTTCCCCTGTATCTCTGGGCTGCTGGGGTGGCCTGGTCGCGGGTGTATCTCCAACGCCACTGGCCCTCGGATGTGCTCGTGGGAGCGACTCTGGGGATTGCCTTTGGCCGGTTGGCCCGTTGGCTTCTGGTGGTCTCCTGGCCGTAGAGGATAGGCCCTTCCTCTGAAATCCACGATCCTGGGTGTTTCTTGAAGTCGGGTAGAGGCAGGTGTAAGATTGGGCGTACCGTTGTGGGTAAGGAGGGCCTATGCCGAGGAGGTTTACACGTTCAGGAGGTGGTGGGACCTTTCGGAGTTCCCCGAGGCCCCCTTGGTGTAGTGCCCCGTCTCGTTTCCCCTGTTTGAACCTTCTTGGGAACCGGTGGGGAGCATCTGCGCTCTCCGCCCTCAAACGGAGGTTGGACCTGTGCGGATGTGGTTGTGGATTGGGCTTTTGGGGAGCCTCGTGGTGGCTTCCCCTGCGGGACTTCAGGCCCAGGGGCTGGACACCCTGTTCGTGGACGACTTTGACGACGGCGATATCAGCGATTGGAACCTAACCTTGGAACTGGGAGGGGTGGTGGATGTGCGAACCACGGATTTCCACAGTTTCCCCTATTCCCTCCATGCCTATGCCCCCGGCTACGATGCCGTGGCCACCGCTGCGTCTCCCTTCGTGGACTTTCCGTTGAACCGCAACTACCGGGTGACCTTTTGGTTCAAAACCCCCACCGACACCAACGAGTACTTTATCGTGTTCCGGGACCACCATGTGTTTTTGAGCCTCTTTGGCACCAACTTGTCCAGTGCTTCGGGGCCTGAGGGTGGCGGCAAGTGGACCACCGTGGCCACCCTTTCGGTGGATACCTTTCACTTCATAGACCTGCGGGTGCGACCGCGGAGGGGGGTCTTTGATGTATACGTGGATAACGAGTACCAAGCCACCCTGGAGACCTTCATCTCCTACGTCAGCGATACCTTCTTTGTGGGAAGCTTTGGAGACGGCTATGGCGAAGGCTACTGGGACGATTTCTGCATCACCAATTGGCCCCGGACCCGGGTGATCGCCGGGGTACCGGACCGGAATCAACCGCCTCAAAGCGGCACCTGTTGCTGGAGTGTGCCCACTGCGGCCCTCAACATCCTGGAGTTTTGGGAGAACGAGGGACTAACCCCTGGCATCTTGGATGGCTGGGCCCCTGCTGTGGCTGCCGACTCTATCGGGTGGTTCATGGGAACCAACGGCACGGGCAGCCCCGATCGCCTGAACAACTCCTCGTTTCCTGTAAAAGGCACCCGTGTCTACGATGTGTTCCCCGGGCTCAGGGATTTCGCTGCCTGGGGCGGGGAAAACCCTGATAGCTTTTCCGTCCCTTGGGCCCCCAATGCCTCAAAAACCGAGTGGATTGTAGATGGCGATATGTACTGGTACTGGTCCAATTACCAGATCCAAACGGACTCCGGATGGCCCTCCATCCTGATCTTTGACTATTGGAATCCTGAGAGCCTGGTGACGGTGGTGTTTGATACCCTGCTGAACGACTCGGTGTACTTCTACACCTGGGGACCCTATCAGGACAGTTCGGTGAGCCCTCGCGAATACTGGGATATGGAAATGGGAGTGGGACACGGTGCCACTGGCGTGGGCTATTACATGTACTACGATCCGGACGGCCTCTCCGGTTCGGCCCCCTGTACCACCTGGGTGCTCGTGCACGACACCTGGGCTCAAACCCCCCGAACCTTGGCGGTGCCATTGCAGGCCTTCAAAGCAGTGGTGGTGGTTCAGCCCTTCCTCACCATGTCTTCACCCCCTCTTCGCATCACTGCATTGGGCTGGGACCCTCCCCATCCCCCCTTCTTCTCGGAGTATGACCCCTTCGCTTCTATAGAGAACACCTCTGATTCCCTTTTGGTGGTGAACCTCAACGTGGACTTCGTGGAGGCGGACTGGGGATTCTGGGCTCCGGAGTATGCCTCCTCTATGGCCTACGTGGACACCATATTCCCAGGGGAGATCGCGCAACTCTACGCAGATGAACCCTTTTACCAAGAGGGCTTGGAGGACAGTCTGCACCGTTGGGAGGTGGAAAACTTCTGGGTGTACACCCATGAGTTCCAGGTGTACAACCCCCATACCCACCGGAGCTATCACGTGGAGACTGGCCCCAGTGCCCACCGGGGCCGCCTCACCGCCGTGATGGATACCGCCACGCATGCCCTCCAAATCCCTGTTCCGGTGTACAACACCTCTGCCACCACCTGTACGTATCAGCTGCACTTGGAAGGCCTCTCCCGGGGGTGGAATGCCACCCTTACCCCTTCCTCTCTGACTTTGACGCCAGAATCCACGGCTGTGGCTCAGTTGCAGGTGCAACGCCAAACCGTGGAGGATACCGTCCTGCACCTCAAACTCGTGGCCCAAAACCTCACCCTGGCCGACACCCAAGAGCTCCATGTGGAGATCCACGTGTTGGCCCCCCGATTTGAGGAAGACTTTTCGGATTGCGACCTTTCGGACTGGACCGTGGATACCGTGGGAGGCGGATCCGTGGGCACCACCGAGGCCTATGTCATTCCCCCCTGTGGCCTCCAGATCTCCTCGGTGGGGTATCGGATGAGCGATACCCACGCTTGGGTCCGTTCGCCCTCCTTCGCCCTGTCCGGCACGGCTCCCTACACCCTGTCCTTTTACATCATGCCCTTCTACACCGAGTACTTCACCGCTATGGACAACCACCAGGTGACCCTGGTGATGCAGGGAGGCGACAAGGGGTCAAAGATAGAGACCTGGGTGGAACTCTTCGGACTGGTGGGGGATACCGGAATGATGTGGATCGGTACCTTAGAGGGCAACAACTGGAACTACGTGGCCTGTTTGGTGAATCCCGAAGCCCAAACTTACGAGGTGTATCTGAACGGCTACTACATGGAAACCGTGCCCTTCCACAACACCACCACGTTCCCCTATCTGCAGTTTGGGGATTTCTCAAACGGGGTTCCGGACACCATCTCAGGGGCCGCCTTTTGGGACCTCATCCGAGTGTTGCCGTACCAAATGGCCACCTGTTTCACAGGCGATGTCAACGGAGATGAGGAGATCACTGCCGAAGACCTGGAGGACCTGGCCCAGTATCTGTTCTACAATGGGTCTCAACCCTCCGCCTGTGCGGATGTCAACGGGGATCTCGTCATTGATCCTTTGGACCTGGTGGCCTTGAGCCAAATGCTCTACGGAAAGGGAACCGGTGAACGAACAAAACGGTTGGTGGAACTCCCCCGGATACCGGGGAAACCGCCGGCAAAAGTCCATCGGCCTGTTCGTGTTCTTCCCACCGTGGAGCACCACCGATAGACCCTTTGGGGGTAAGGAGACCCCGGGGCAGGGGAATACGGCAAGGGCCGACCCCTCCCCGGGGTCTCGGTTATGAGTCTGAGCAGAGCTGGAAAGCGCAGGATGCGGACCTCGGGTGTTCCAGGTTCCAGGCTGGTTCCAAGGGTCGCTGATGGGCCCGCCAGGGCTGAGGGGGCCGATAGGGGGCTGCCCAAGAATTGGAGATCCTCTGCTACGAAACCGGCCCCGGGTGTCCCCGTGAGCCGGCGGCTTCCCCATTCCTGGGGGCGTTAGGGGCCTGGTGAGGGCCCTGTTTGAGGGCCTGGCTCTTGTTCATATCTCCCTCCATTGGGCGTTCCGATAGGGGGCCGCAGGCCACGTCGTACAATTTTCCACATGAAGAACCTTCTGCTGGCCTATCTGCTGTTGCTCATCCCCGCGGCGATCTCTTGGATGGAAGACCTGCGCCAGGAGCGAGCAATCCTGCTCAATGGGCTCCGGGCCGCCGTGCAGGTGGTGCTCATGGGATCGGTGTTCTTGTACTTCTTTCGGCTTCCCATGGCGGCCAACCTGGCTTTGGTGGGTTTTCTGCTGCTCTCCGGCAGTTGGATCGCCTACGAGCGGGGAAAGGGTATCCCGTTGGTGCTGCCTGCCTCGGTGCTGATTCTGCTGGTGGCCTATCTGCCCTCGGCGGTGCTGCTCTTTTCTACCGGTGTGCTCAAGTTTCTTCCCCACGTATTGGTTCCGGTGTCCGGAATGGTCATCGGCAACGGCACCAAGGCATTGTCGCTCACCTACGACCGCAGCAAGCGAATGCTGGCCGAGTACCAGGAAATCGTAGAAGCGGCCTTTCTGGATGGGGCCGGCTACCTGGAGGCTGCCCGGTTCCTGATCCGCGAAGCGGTACACGTGGCCCTGATCCCCCAAATTGACGGGCTCAAGATTCTGGGCTTGGTGCACATCCCCGGAACCATGACCGGGATGCTCATGGGAGGGATGCCGCCCCTGGAGGCCGCGACGTACCAAGTGGTCATCGCCTACGCCATCGCAGCCACCTACATCTTGGCCGCCTTTCTGGCGGCGTTTTTCGCCTTTGTTCTCCTGCTCCGTGTCCGGTACGGACGGCTCTTTCGGTTTCAGGAGCCCACGCCCCTGCGGTCATAACCCTATCGGTTCTGTTGCAAACCCCAGGGGTGTCCCGTAGATTTCAACCTAAACGGAGGTAGCGGAAATGCGGGTGAAACCCACGGTTTTTCGCATGTACGACATCCGAGGAATTGCAGACGAGGACATCACCGAAGAGTTTGCGTACCATCTGGGCCGTGCCTTTGGATCTTGGGTGGTGGAACGGGGCGGGCATCGCGTGGTGGTGGGCCAAGACGTACGTCCCCATTCGGGCAAGTACCGGGAGGCTTTGATCCGAGGCCTGATGGACACCGGCCTCGCCGTGCAAGACCTGGGCACCGTGCCCACACCGCTGATGTACTTCGCCCTGTTCCAGTTGCCGGACATCCACGGAGGGATCCAAGTGACCGCATCCCATAACCCCCGGGAGTACAACGGCTTCAAGATGAACATCGGCCAGGATACCGTGTACGGAGAGATGATCCAGGCCCTGAGGGCTCGGATGGAACAGGAGAACTATGTGCGGCCTGCTCAAGGGGGATCCCGCACCTCAGTGGACATCGTGTCGCCCTATCTGGATTGGGTGAACCAAAACCTGGATGCATCGGTGGACTTTCCTGTGGGGGTGGACACGGGGAACGGTACCGCGGGTCCGGTGATGGAGGCCCTGTTCCAGCGGTTTCAGGTGCCATACCGGGGCCTATACCTGGAGCCAGAGGGCACCTTCCCCCACCATTTGCCGGACCCTACCGTGGTCAAGTACATGCAGGATCTCATCCATCTGGTAACCCGCGAGGGACTGGCATTGGGCTTGGGCCTGGATGGCGACGCCGACCGCCTGGGAGTGGTCACCCACGATGGGGAACTCCTGTTTGGCGATAAGATCCTGGGGATCTTCGCTCGGGATGTACTGGAGCGAAACCCTGGGGCCACCATCATCTTTGACGTCAAGTGTTCCCAAGGGCTCATTGAGTACATCCAACGCTTGGGGGGAAAGCCCCTGATGTGGAAAACCGGCCACTCCCTTTTAAAGGTGAAACTCAAGGAAACCGGTGCTCCCTTGGCGGGCGAGATGTCGGGGCATATCTTCTTCAAAGACCGGTTTTTTGGGTACGATGACGCCATCTATGCGGCCTTCAGGCTGCTGGAGATCCTCAAGAAAACCGGCAAAACCCTGCGGGAATTGGCCGATGAGATCCCCACCTACTTCTCCACGCCGGAGATCCGGGTAGGCTGCCCAGATGACCGCAAGTTTGAAGTGGTTCAGCAGGTGATTCGCGATTTTAAGGAGCAGGGGTATGAGGTAATTGACATTGATGGGGCTCGGGTGCAGTTCGCCGATGGCTTCGGGCTGATCCGAGCATCCAATACCCAGCCGGTGCTGGTGGTCCGATGCGAGGGGAAAACCGAGGAAGCCCGGGACCGCATTTGCGAGACCTTGAAGGCGGAATTACAGCGATTCCCGGAGGTGGATCTTTCGGCCATGCCATAGGCATGGTGGAGCTGCGAAACGAAAAAGCGGGGCCGCGCCGAAGGCGCGGCCCCGCGGTGTCCAGAGGGTCCATCAGGCTCTCTTAAGGACGAATAATGGGGCTTCCCTCTTCCTCCAGGCTGGACATCAGGTGCTCCAGAAACACGTGCTCCGGCACCGCGCCCTCAATGCCGTGACCGCCGTTGATCATGGTCTTCGGCACCCCGTACACCGCATACTTGTTGGCGAGATCAGGGAACTCCGTGGCCTCTACCATATCGGCCCGGATCATGTCGCTCACGATGGCAAACTTATGGGCCAGCATCACCATACGTGGACAGTACGGGCAGGTGGGCGTGACCATGACCTCAATGTGCACGGGCTTGTTGATGGTCTTCAGTTTTTCTACGGTTTCGGGCTCCAACTCCACCTCACCCTTGGACACGTGCACCAAGGCCTCCACCAGGCTCATGAACTCATAGCCCGAAGGGATGCCAAAGAACCGTACACCGTAATCCTTCTCGTCGGTCACGATGGCCGCACCCGGCACCTTGTCAATGCCATAGCTCTGGGCCAGGTCCTTTTCCTCGGCGAAATTGTGCACTTCCAGGTGAATGTCCGGGTGCAGGCTGGCCACCTCTTCGTAAATCATCTTGGTGTCTTCGCAAAACTGACAGTTCAGGGCCTGGGTGAAGTACACGATCTTTACCGGTTTCACCAGGCTCTTCTCAAACAGGTCTTCAAGGTATGCACGATCTTCTTCCCGCAACAGACCCATTGTCCTCATCCTCCTTGGTGGTTTTCTGACTGACCCGGTCAACGGGGAAAAGTTAAGGCTGTTTATGATACAGGGTTCCTCCACCTTCACCAACCTCTCCGAGATGCACCTTCCCCCTCTCCAGAAATCCACGGGAAACAGCAGAGTACCCGCACCACCAGCCGAGCCCTGTGCCACCCGGACTTCGGAGCGGAGACGTCGCCCTATAATCCAGAGACCCATGTGGCTTTACGGACGAAACCCCCTGCGAGAGGCCCTCAAAAGTGGGCAACCTGTGGAACGGGTGCTGGTGGCCGAAGGGAGCCGGCTACCCCCGGACCTGCTCCGGCTGATCCGCCAGGCGGGGGTGCCGATGGAAACCGTGCCCCGCCCTCGCATTGAACACTTGGCTGGTCATAAGGCCCACCAGGGGGTGGTGTTCCGCCTGGCAGTGCGAAAACCCGAGGAGCCGGAAACCGTACTGCAACGGATCCTTCAACGAGGAGGCTTTGGGGTGTACCTGGATCGGGTGCAGGACCCCCAAAACGTGGGGAACATCCTGCGGTCTGCCTATGCCTTCGGGGCCCAGGGGGTTCTGTATCCATCCCGGGGCTCCGCACCCCTTTCGCCAGTGGTGCTCAAGGCATCCGCAGGCGCACTGTTGCATTTGCCGGTGGCTCGCACAGGCCATCCAATCCCTGTGCTCCAGAGGTTTCAACAACAGGGGGGCTGGGTGTACGCTGTGGAAACCGGGGGAACCCCCTTGGGAGCCTTGAGGTTCCGTTTTCCTGCCCTCTTTGTGTTCGGGGGTGAAGGCTCTGGGATCCGGAAAGCCGTGCTGCGATTGGCCGATGCCGTGGTGACCGTGGAGATGGAGGGCGAAATCGCCTCGCTGAACGTAGCAGCCACCGCTGCCGTTGTGCTTTACCGCGCCATGATGGACCGGAGGAAGGCATGAACCGCCTCAAAACCCTGCCGCGTTTGCTGGTCCTGGACTTGGACGGCACCCTGCTGGACCCTCAGAAGAACCTGCCCCCGGGCATTGAGGCTTACGTGCAGGCTCTGCAGAGGCATGGTTTGCGGATCACCTTGGCCACCGGCCGAGCCTATCCCTCAGCCCAACGGTACGCCAAAAAACTGGGGCTCCAAGAACCCCTGATCGTGTTGGACGGCGCCCAGGTGCGGACCGATCACCGGGTGTACCATCAACAACCCTTGGATCCCGAAGACGTGGCTTTAACCGTGGAACTTCTACGGGCCCAAAGCCATCGGGTGTTCACGGCCTTCAGCACCCCTGAACACACCCTGGTTCCCCCTAATCGCCGTACCGATGTGTCGTTGAAGCGTTGGGGGATTCGGCCGGTCCCGGTGGATTGGACCGAGGTGTCTAAGTATCCCATCCTGCGTGTCCGCTTTGTGGGAGACCGGGATTTGCTGGAGTCCCTGTGGCAAACACTCCGGGAACGAGGCCGACACCTGGCCGCCCACCTGTATCCCTCGGAGGTGGCTGGCTACTTCTACGTGGACATGGGGCATCAGCAAGCCACCAAGGGCAACGCCCTGCAACGACTGCAGGAAACCTTGGGGATTGCTCCGGAGGATACACTGGCCGTGGGCGACTTTTACAACGATCTGGAGCTCTTTCGTCGGGCAGGGCTTCGGGTGGCCATGGCCAACGCCGTGGAACCCCTAAAGGCTCAAGCCCATTGGATTACTCGGCAGGATCACCGGTCTGGGGGCGTGCTGGAGGTGTTCCGGTGGCTCCTGGGGGAGGATGACCCAGGTGGGTGAGGGCCTGCCGGATCTCTGCCCTTACCTGGGGATGGGGTTCCACTTGCCATCGGTCCTGGAGGGCACGCAGCGACACATCGCCCCCCAATTGCCCCAGGGCCCAAGCCGCATGCTGCCGCACCAGGGGAGAGGGGTCCTGCAGGGCTTTGACCACCTCGTGAACGCGGTGCACCAAACGGCGGGCACCGATGCTGGTAACCATGTTCCGTAGGAGGCCGTCGCGGCCGGCTCGCTTGACCGCCGAGCCTTGGAAATGGGTGCGAAAAGCCTCCTCGTCCATGCTCAGAAGCTCCAAGAAGCTGGGGAACCGGCGGGACCACTCCGGGGGGCGCCATTCCACAGCCCGGTTCCAGGGACACACCTCCTGACAAAGGTCACAGCCGAATACCCATGGCCCCAGAGCCGCTCGGAACTCTGGAGGAATGGGGCCCCGATGCTCAATGGTCAGATAGGAAAGGCACCGCCGGGCATCCAGGAGCCGGGGCGCCAACAGGGCACCAGTGGGGCAAGCCTCCAGGCACCGGGTACAGGTGCCGCATCGGTCTGCCCAGGGCGTGGAGGGGGCTCCCTCCACGGGTTCACTCAGCAGCAGAACACCCAGGAGGAAATACGATCCCCGTTTGCCTGCGATCAGGTTGGTGTTCTTACCGATCCAACCCAGGCCGGCATGATACGCCAGATCCCGCTCCAGAAGGGGGCCAGTGTCCACATAGATCCGACCCACCAAGGCCCGGTGACGTTCTTGGAGCCGGCGGAGCACCCTGCGTAGTTTTTTTCGCAACACATTGTGGTAATCTCGGAGCCCCACATATCGGGAGTAATGGAACCCATCGCCCTCTGGCCGAGCCCGCAGCGCATAGGAGATCCCCACTACCACGGCACTCCGGGCCCAAGGGAACCGTTCTCCGGGCCGTTGTCGGGCGTGCAGGGTGCGTTCCATGTACTCCATGGTGCCGTGAAACCCCGCCCGAACCCATTGGGCCAAGGCTTCCCCGTGTACTGGAGGCGGAAAGGGGGTCACCCCGAAGATCTGGAAGCCCTCTGCCTCCAACCAGTGCTGAAGATCCTGGAACAGGAGCATCAAAGGGACGATACCCTGTGGATTCGGAAGCCCATTTCCACTCCCAGGCTGGGAAGAAGACTCCTCGGGAACTGGTACAGGGTCTTCGCGTACGTGCGGAGGTAGAACCACAGGAAATGGCCTTCGGGGATCTCTCCTGGGGCCACATGGAAGGGACGCCACAGGATCCATTCTATCCCCACCTGTCCGAAAAGGCCTGTAATCCAAAGACGTGAAGTGTCTCCGTCCCACTTTTGGATTCCAGCCAGGAGTCCGATGGCTGGAAGCGGAACAGGCCACCTCCAAACTCTGGGGGTCACGAACCAGGCACCACCAAGCCCCACCTCCGTGAACAAGGGCCTTTGGACATATCGCCGGATGTAGAACTCACCAAAGCCTGCAGGGGTGGCATCGGACACGGTGAGCGCTATGGATGCCTGCGGGTAAACCGAGCCTGTACCCTCCACCCCAACCCCCAAACCGCAGCCGCTTGTGCTGAGGGCCAACACCCACAGCCACCGAGGGGGCATGGGAGCACCTCCTGTTTCTGGGCGAAAGGATACACTGGATAATTGCGCTGTGCAGGGGCACAAGGTTCCGGAAACCGCCCGGTTCCTGGATCTCAGCGATTATGGCCGGCCCGCGGCTCTGAAGATCGCCCGTTGGGCCCTTCGCCGGGGCTGGAGCCCCCATCTCTTCACCTTTCTGCAAGCACTGGTGGGCCTTGCAGCGGCGGCACTGATGGCTTGGTCTACCTCCGGGGGACGAGTATGGGTGGCCCTGCTGTTGCCCTTGAAATCTACCCTGGACGCTGTGGACGGGTCCTTGGCGCGGTTGCGGCGTCGGCCAACCCGCACCGGCCGCTTCCTGGACTCCAACCTGGATTTTGTGGTGAACCTGGCGCTGATGCTCGCCCTGGTGCCTGGCGCTGGAGTCCCTGTGACCCTGGCCCTCCTCGCCTTTCTTTGCATGGAACTCCAGGGCTCAGTGTATCACCATCTGTACGTGCGGTACCGACACCGCCACGGTGGCGACCAAAGCGCCCAAAACCGCGAAGACGCCCGGGCCTTTCCTTACGAAAACCCGCGGGTGGTGGCCCTGTTGTATCAGGTGTACCGTGGATTCTACGGATGGCAGGATGCTCTGGTGCTGCGGCTGTTGAACTTCGCCTGTGGGCAAGCCTGCGTACCCAGCGCTCGGCTCATGACCCTGGTGTCCACCCTGGGCCTGGGGTTCCAACTGCTGGTGATCGGAACGCTCGTGGCCTTGGGCAGGGCGACCTGGGTGCCCTGGGCGTTTCTGGTGCCGGGCAACCTGGTGATGGCGGGAGTGTACCTTGCCCTGCACCGTTCCTGAACCTGTACAATTGCGAGCCGTGCTGACCCTGGCTGGCCATCTCGTGGATTTCCCAGCGCCTGGGGTGCTCCGTCACCGGCCCCATGCGGTCTTGCAGGTGGATCACCGGGGCCGTATTCAGTCCGTCCAGCCCTTGGAGGAGACAGGCCCTCCCCGGCTGATCCTGCCTGGCTTTGTGGATCTGCATACCCATTGGCCCCAGTGGCGGGTACGGGGACGGGCGGTGGTGCCCCTGCTCCGTTGGCTGGATACCGTGATCTATCCAGAAGAGCGACGATTCCACCGGGCTTCGGAGGCACGCCTTGTGGCCCGGGCCTTCCTGCAAGAGGCCCTGCGGAACGGCATCACCACCGTGGTCAGCTACGCCACAGTGCACGCCCGCGCCACCGAGATCGCCTTTGAGGAGGCTGAGGCCTTGGGGATTCGCTTTGTGTCCGGCAAGATGATGATGGACGCCCACGCTCCCCCGGGGCTGTCTGAGCCCACCCAGGCCTCCCTTGCCGAGAGTGAAGACCTGGCCCGCCGTTGGCACGGTAAACACCATCGCCTGTTCTATGCCTTCTCGCCACGGTTCGCCCTTACGGTTACCCCCGACCTTTTGCGGGAGACTGCTCACCTGGCCCGGCAATTCGGGGCCTACATCCAAACCCATATGGCCGAAAGTCCCGACGAAATCCAGGCCCTACGGGAACTCACCGGCGCCGCCTCCTACACCCTCTATTACCGGGACACTGGCATCCTGGGCCCCCGCACCCTCTTGGGTCATTGCATCCACCTGAGCCCAGCGGACGCCCAGGTGCTCCGTGAAACGCAAAGCAGGGTGGTGCACAACCCCTCGGCCAACCTGTTCCTGCACGCAGGACGGTTTCCGGTGGAACTCATGGATTCCCACGGCCTGGATTTTGGACTGGGGAGCGATGTGGGGGCCGGGCCTTCGCTGTCGCCCTTTGATGTGATGCGGGATGCCTTTTACCTGAACCCCCTGGAACCCGCCCGCCTGCTGTACCACGCCACCCTCGGAGGGATCCAAGCCCTCGGATGGCAGGATCGGCTGGGCACCTTGGACCCCGGCAAGGAGGCCGACCTGGTGGTGTTGGAGTGGCCCCCGTTCCTCCTGGGCGAACCCGTGGAGGTGGTGCTCTCCGTGCTGATCTTCACCGGTGGGCACCACTGGATCCAGGAGGTGTACCGCAGTGGAGAACGATTGGTTTAAGGCCACCCGGGGCCTGTACGTACATTTTCCCCTTTGCCGAAGAAAATGCCCCTATTGTGGGTTCTTTGTGCTGGCCGGTTGGGCAGATCGTGAGGAGCTGCATCACGCCTACTGGCAAGCGGTTCTCCGGGAACTGCAGCACCGTTTGGCCGAAGGGGGCCCACGGTTTCACACCCTCTACCTCGGCGGGGGTACCCCTACGGTGAGCGATCCCCGGGCCTTGGATGCCTTTCTCGCGGGGATCCACCGGCGGGTTCCTCTTCCTGCCGATGCAGAGATCACCGTGGAGGCCAACCCAGAGAGCCTCACCGATGAGGTGTTGGCCGTGCTGAAACACCACGGGGTGAATCGCCTGAGCATCGGGGCCCAGAGCGGGCGGATATCGGAGCTCCGATGGCTGGGCCGAGATCACACTCCCCAAACGGTGGAACAGGCGGTACGACGCGCCCGCCGCTGGGGGTTCACCAACGTGAACCTTGACCTAATCTTCGGGTTGCCCGGTCAAACCGAGTCCCACTTGGAGCAAAGCCTTAGGTGGGCTGTGGCCCTGGAGCCTGAGCACCTCTCCGTGTACAGCCTCACGGTGGAACCGGGCACCGTGCTTTGGCGTGAGCTGCGAAAGGGGCGGATTTCGTTACCCTCTGAAGATCAAATGGTGCGACTGTTCCGGCTTCGTGAAGAGATCCTGGAGGCCCAGGGCTATCGCCTGTACGAGGTTTCCAACTTTGCCCGTCCAGGTTACGAGAGCCGACACAACCTGGTGTACTGGTGCCATCATGAGTACTTGGGGGTGGGGCTGAGTGCTGCCTCCTTCCGCTATTTGTCGGCGGATCGGGCCGAAAGGGCCACTCAGCACCGCAGTTGGGTGCGGTACCTGCGGGGGGAGTTCTCCCCAGAGAGGGAAGTTTTGGATGCCCGGGCTCTGCTGTTGGAACGCGTGTTTCTGGGATTGCGTCTGAGGGATGGTCTCCTTTGGCCGTTGCCCGATCCCTCATCCAGATTGCCCGGGCTGGTGCGGCTCCAGCAGGGCCGCTTGGTGCTCACACCCCAGGGGCGGCTGCTGGCCGATCGGGTGGCGGTGGAGGTCGTGGATTTCTTGGAGTCCATGGAAATATCGCCGGAAACCCTGCTGAGGCAACTGAGGGCTGCAGCCTGCCCCTTCTGAAATCCAACCTCACCGGTTTGTCAAGTTCCTGAAGTGCAGAGAACCCTTGATCTGTCGTGCGTTTGCGTTGCGGAGGGTGTATGATAGCCCTAAGGCGGGAGGAGGGGTTCTTTTGTAACCCCAGAATTCTGCAAAAAAGCAACAACAAGGAGGTGCGCTCATGCGCAAGAGATGGATCCTGTCGGGTTTACTCGTGGCCGGCCTGGCGTTGGCCACAGGGAGCTGCAAAAAGAAGTCCACGGAAGCCGAGGAAGGCACCACTGCCCAGGCTTTCTTTGTCGTTGAGGGGGCCGTGTATCACTCTGGAGACCTACCCGAGCCCTCGGGGACCCCAGAGAATCAACCCCAAATTCAGGAGGTTCAGGGCAACACCTCGGTGGTACCGGGGGGAAGCAATATCCTGCACGTGAGTGCCGTAGATCCCCAGGAGGACCTGGCCGATCTTTTGGTGGGCGTGATCGGATTCCCCGGATACTTCTCCGTGGCATGGACGGCCGATGGGGTTTTGACCGTAACCCTGACCCTGCAAAGCGAGCTGCCCAGGGATACCTTTTCCCTGGTAGTGGCCGTGGAAGACGAAGCAGGCCACGTAAGCCCCTGGGTGGAGATCCGCGTGATCGTGGTGTCTGTGGTGGAAGGTGAGCTCCAGGTGACCCTCACTTGGGACCAACCCAACGATGTGGACCTCCACCTGGTTCAACCGGACAGCGAGGAGATCTTTTACGGCCATATGATGAGCGAGGAGGGCGGCTACCTGGATCTGGATTCCAACGCTGGCTGTTCTATTGACGGCGTGAACAACGAACACATCACCTACCCAGACAGCGCTGTGGTGTTGGCCGGTGAGTACATCGTACGCGTGGACTACTGGTCTAACTGTGGCATTACCGACACCACCCACTTCTCGGTGACCACCCGCCTGGGTGGCAATCTGGTGCCGGTGACCGCTGGGAGCAACCCCTATGTCGGGGCCTTTGATCCCAGTGAGGCCGATCACGGCGGTGAAGGAGCCGGGAGAGAGGTGATGCGCTTCGTGATCCAAGGCAACGCCTACCGTGCCGTTTGGATCTATCCTCGGTCGGAGCCCACGCTTTCGGCATCCGCCCAGTGGAAACTGGAGCATAGCCGGTAAACCCCCGAACCGGGGGGTCGTTGTGCGGGGGGCGGCGTCCACAGGACGCCGCCCCCCCGCAGTTTTCCTTGAAGCCCATCTTTTCGCCGGCGTATACTATGCCCGAAGAGGGAGGACGCTATGGACACCATGAAGGCTTTGATGAAGGTCTCTCCCGGGGAGGGGGCAGAGCTCCGCGAGGTCCCCATTCCCCAGATCGGTCCTGATGAAGTTCTGATCCGCGTGAAAGCCACGTCCATCTGTGGCACCGATCTCCACATCTACTACTGGGATCCCTGGGCCGCTTCCAGGATCCAGCCCCCCATGATTTTCGGCCACGAAGTGGCCGGGGAAGTGGTGGAGGTTGGCAAACAGGTGAAGGGGATTCGGGTAGGCGACTTCGTGTCGGTGGAAACGCACATCGCCTGCGGCACCTGCTATCAGTGCCGCACGGGCCTCAAACACCTGTGTGCCAACCTCAAGATCGTGGGCGTGGATACCGATGGTGCCTTTGCAGAGTACCTCAAGGTGCCCTATGAGAATGCCTGGAAAAACGATCCCTCGCTGCCTCCGGAAATCGCCACCCTTCAAGAGCCCTTCGGCAATGCGGTGTACACCACTTTGGTGGAGGATGTGGCTGGAAAACAGGTGGCCATCTTCGGAGGCGGCCCCATCGGGCTTATGGCCGTCGGAGTAGCCCGCGCCTCCGGTGCCTCTGACATCTTCCTGGTGGAACCCACGCCCCTGCGTCGGCAACTGGGCCAAACCATGGGCGCCAATCACTTGATTGATCCCACCACCGATGATCCCGTGGCCTACATCCTGGACCATACCCACGGCAAAGGTGTGGACGTATTCCTGGAGATGTCCGGCGCCCCCAAGGCACTGGAACAGGGATTCCAAGCCCTGCGGAAAGGGGGCCGGGCCTCGCTCCTGGGCATCTTCCCCGAACCCTTTACCGTGGATATCAACAACCTGGTGGTGTTCAAAGGGGCTACCCTTTACGGGATCAATGGCCGGGTGATGTTTGATACCTGGTATCGGGCCACGGAACTCTTGGCCTCGGGACAGGTGGATCTCTCGCCCCTGATCACCCATCAGATTCCCTTGGAAGAGTATGCCACGGGCATGGATCTCCTCCGCCGGAAGGAGGCTGTCAAGGTGGTGATGAAGCCGTAACCTCCAGAAGAAGGCCAAATCCCCCTGAGTAGTGCGGGTTTCCCCTTCGGGGGCAAGGGTTTATCATTTCCGCCGATGCCAAAGTCCCTCTTTGTGGAACACTTGGAACAGCAAGAAAACCAGGAGATTGAAGACCTTTTCGTGGTGGCCCAGGTGGAACGCCGCACCACGCGAGAGGGGAACCCCTTTCTGGTGGCCCGGCTCAAGGATCGGAGTGGTGAGATTGAGGCCATTGCCTTTGACCAAGTGGATCATCTGGAACCCCGGCTGGAACGCGGCCAGGTCGTTCGCATCCGGGGACGCGTGGAGCGGTTCAACCAAGCCCTCCGGATCAAGGTGTTGGATGCCCACCCGGTTCCACCCCAGGAGATACACCTGGCCGATTTCCTGCCCACCACCCAGCGCGATGTAAATCAACTCCTGCAGAAGGTGCGCGAACTCCTGAATACCCTCCGCAATCCCTATCTCCGCAAGCTTTTCCAGGTTATGCTCGCCGACGAAGCCCTGGTGGAACGCCTGCGGCTGGCCCCAGCAGCCACCAGTTATCACCACAATTACCTGGGCGGTCTCCTGGAGCACACCCAGAATATCCTGCGGATGGCCGATACCCTGGCCCGGGTGTACCCTCATCTGGACCGGGATCTGCTGTTGGCTGGTGCCTTCTTGCACGACATCGGCAAGGTTGAGGAATACGAACTCACCCCCGCAGGCATTGAGATCACCGATCGGGGCCGGCTCCTGGGCCACATCCTCTTGGGCGTGGAACTCCTGAATCGGTACGCAGCCCAGGTGCCTGGCTTTCCCGGTGAACTCCTGATGCGTTTGCAACACATGATCCTGTCGCACCACGGTGAGTTGGAATGGGGGTCTCCAGTGCGGCCCGCCTTGGTGGAAGCCCAGGTGCTCCACTTTTTGGACAACATGGACGCCCGCATCTGGATGTTCGCCGAGGCGGCACGCCACCCCCGAGCCCCAGGGAGCCGCTGGTCTGAATGGTGGAAACCCTTGGGCCGTATGGTGTTTATCCCCCCACCCTTGAACGAAGAAACGGAGGATTTGTTCGGATGAGTCGGAAAACCCTGCTGATTGAGATCGGCCATGAGGAACTGCCGGCCCGCTTCGTGAACTTCTCTGGACGCCGGTTCCTGGAAGGGCTGCTCCGAGTGTTCCAGGAGGCCCATCTGGAACACGGGACCGCCCGGTGGCTCGCCACGCCCCGCCGCACCGCTGTGCTCATCCACGACGTGGCTGAAGCCACCCCTGAACAGTGGGAAGAGGTTCAAGGCCCTCCCCGCCGGGTGGCCTACGACCCCCAAGGCAACCCCACCCGAGCCCTGGAGGGATTCCTCCGCAAACTGGGGATCACCGAACAAGACCTGGAAATCCGCCAAATCGGCCAGGGAGAGTACGTGGTGGGCCGCGTGCGGAAACCCCCCGTGCCCTTGGTGGATCTCCTGAATCGCCACCTGACCGAACTGCTGCAAAGCATTCCCTTCGCCAAAACCATGCGGTGGGGCCCCCCCGTGCGATTTCCTCGCCCCATCCGTTGGCTTGTGGTGCTGCACGGCACCGAGGTGCTTCCGGTGCAGGCCGCTGGCCTGCAAGCCCAACGGAAAACCTATGGGAACCGACTGGCTGCCCCAGGCCCCTGGGATCTGCCCTCGGCTGACGCCTACGAGGAAACGCTTCGCCACGCCTACGTGATCCCAGACTTTGAAGAGCGGCGTCAAGCCGTTCTCCAAGCCCTTCGGGAAGCAGCCGCCCAGGTACAAGGGGTACCGGTAGAAGACCCTGAACTGGTAGAAGAGGTCACCAACCTGGTGGAACACCCCACTGCTATCCTGGGCCGCTACGATGAGGCGTTTTTGAATCTCCCTGCCCCTATCGTGATCACCGCCATGAAACAACACCAGCGCTACTTTGCGGTGCTCCATCCCGATAACCCCGAACGCCTGTTGCCCTACTTCGTGGCCGTGATCAATAACCCTATGGCAGACCCAGACCTTGTACGACGAGGCTTGGAAGAGGTACTGGTGGCCCGACTGGAAGACGCCCGGTTCTACTTTGAAACCGATACCCGCCGTCGGCTGGAGGATCGTGTGGAAGACCTCAAGAACATCGTTTGGTTCAAAGGGCTTGGTAGCGTGTACGACAAGGTGCAACGGGTGCGGGACTTGGTGGACCATCTGTTGAACCTGCTGAACGGCCAGGTGTCTGTGGATGCTGAGGCCCTGAGACGAGCCGCCCTTCTCTACAAAACCGACATCACCACAGAGATGATCCGCGATGGCAAGGAGTTTACCAAGCTGGAGGGCACCATTGGCCGATACTACGCCCTAAAGGATGGGGAACCCGAGATCGTGGCCCACATCATTGAACAGTGCCACCGTCCTCGGTTTTCCGGGGATCCCCTGCCCCAACTGCTGGAGGCTGCACTGTTGGGTATCGCCGATCGGGTGGATACCCTGGTGGCCCTGTTTTCCATTGGCTATGAACCTACCGGGGCCCAGGATCCCATGGGGCTGCGCCGTTTGGCCTATGGACTGATTGATCTGATCCTGGCCTTTCAACTGCCCCTGGACCTGGATCGGCTGTTTCAGGCCACTGCGTTCCCTCCGGAAGCCCAGAAAAAGGCCGTGGACTTCGTGCTCCGCCGGTTTGAACACTACCTGGAGGAACGCGAGGGGATCCGATACGACATCGTGGACGCCGTGATCGGCTCCGGGATCCGGAACCTGCAGGTGTTGGCAGAACGAGCCCGGGTGCTGCATCGGATGATGCAGGAGCGACCTGAAGACTTTGAAAAACTGGTGATCGGCCAGAAACGCCTGGCCAATATCCTGAGATCGGCCCCACCTGAACCCGGCGAGCCCGAGCCCCATCTCTTTGAAAAACCCGAGGAAGAAGCCCTGCACCGCCGCGTACAGGAGATCCAGGACCCCTATCGCCGGTTCCTGGCCCAGGGCGCCTACGACCGAGCCCTGGAGCTCCTCCTGGAGACCCGGCCCTACATTGATGCCTTCTTTGATCACGTATTCGTGATGGTGGACGACCCTGCCCTCCGGCAGAACCGACTGCGGCTGTTGGAAAAAACCCGCAGCCTCTATGCCCAATTCGCCGATTTCTCCCGGATCGTGGTGGCAGGGGAATAGGAAACCCTCAAAACCCCCTGGCAACCAGGCCTCCAGGACGGGGGCTCTCGGAGGCCCATGAAGGAAACCCCTGTACTTCTGCTCCAACCGTGGCCCTTTCCTCCCCCTACACCCAATCCGACCCTGCGAATCCTGCTTCCTTTGCTCGTGGAAAAGGGATACCGGTTCCACGTTTTGGCCCCCCAAGGGGCCGGGGGCCTGCTTCTCCCGGGGTTTCATCTTCAGGAGATCCCCTTTCGCTTCCGAGCCCATCAGGTGCCCAGCTACGGAGGACACCTGGTGTATCTCTGGGAACTGATCCGATGGAATCGCCTTTTGGTGACCACAGCACGGAAAAGGGTTCCCCAACGCCCCCGGCTGGTGCTGGGATTCAGCGGAGCCGTGGCCCCCGCAGTGGAACGGTTGGCTCGGTACTGGCGGGTACCAGGGGTGTTGAAGCTCTTTGGAATCACCTACTTTCTGCAGTACCGGCCCACCCCGGGCCAGTGGCTCCAGAACCAGGAGAACCTCCGGGCGTTTCGGAGTCGGGTGCAGGGCCTGATCCTCGTGGAGGACGGCACCGGGGGAGAAACCGCCGCCCAGCGGTGGCAAGTACCTGCCCAGGTTTGGGTGGAACCCCAGGCGTATCCGGAGGTTTGGCCGCGGCGAGGACGGTACACCCGCGACACCCTTCACCTGGATCCCCAACAGCAGGTGCTCTTGGTGGTGGGCCGGTTGGCCGCCATTAAGGGGGTGCGCTTCCTGCCCAAGATCCTGGCCCACCTGGACCCCAAGATACCTTGGGTGCTGGTGCTGGCTGGCGACGGGCCCGAACGACGCCGCTTGGAACAGGCCTTTCGCCAACAAGGATTGTTGCCCCGGGTGCGGTTCCTGGGCACCGTGGCCCACGAAGACCTGGGCGACCTTTACGCATTGGCCACGGTGTACCTGGGGGTTTCCCCCGTGGCCAATGTCACCCTGCCTGTGGTGGAAGCCTTGGCTTCAGGGGTGCCCGTGGTGGCCTTTGATTGCCAGGAAACCGGTCGCGTCCTCAGGACACCGGCGGTACAGCTCGTTCCCCCCTTCCAGGTGCAGGCCTTCGCCCAGGCCCTGGCGCGCTGGCTCCGCAACCCACAAGAGCGGCAGCAGCGCGCACGCGAGGCCCGCGAGTTCGCCCGCCGACGGTTTCTGACCTGGCCCCAGGTGGCAGACTTTGAGCATCGCGTCTTTCAAACCCTGCTCCGCAATGCGCATTCTTAAGAACGTAGCGGCCAATTACACCCTGCGGCTGGGATCCACGCTGCTGGCCCTGGTGCAGGTGAAGATCCTGAGCGGTGCCTTAACCCAGGCCACCTTGGGGCTCTACTTTGGCACTGCAGGTACGGCTTTGTTCCTTTTGGAGTTCTTGAAACTGGGTACCCACCTGGTGTTGCCCCGCTTCGTGCCCGTGTATCGGGCCCGGGGCGAAGTGCAACAAGCACGATCGCTGGAGGGCGGGGTGTTCCTGGGATATGCCCTGCTGGTGCTCTTGGTGGCAGCCGGTGCTTGGGGCCTGGCTCGGGTTTGGCCACAGAACACCTTTTGGCGGGTGCTACCTGTGGCCCTGCTGGCCTTCGGCGTACAGGCCTGGAACCAGCTCCAGAGCACCGCCTTGATGGCTCGCCTCCGCGCCACCACGGCCGCTTGGGTGTTTCTCCTGGGCCAGGGGCTGTACACCCTGCTCCTGTTTTGGCAGCGGCAGGGGCTTACCCTGCACCGGGTGTATGGCCTGGCGGCTTGTGCCTTCTTGGTATCCAGTGGCCTGGCCCTTTGGCTCTTGAAACCCGGCAACCCCTTCCGGTTTCGCAGGGATCCCGAACTGTTCCGCTTTGCCCGCTTCGCCGTGTACAACACCTTCTTTAGCCCGGTGTTCCATTACTTTGACTACGTGGTGCTCTCCTTGGCCTCTACCTGGGGATCCTTGGCCCTTTTCGGCCTGGCTCGGCGCGTAGAGGAGTTCTTGAAGAAAATCCTCTGGATCCCCCTGGAGGTTCTGGCTCCAGAGATCAGCCTGCGAGATGCCGCCACCGACCAAGGTCGCTGGCTGGCTGCCCAAGTGCTTCGGCTTTATTGGTTCGCCAGCCTGGCTTTGGCCGTGCCGGCTTTGCTCTATCGGCAGGAACTCGTGGTGTGGATCTCCAAAAGCCAGTATGCGGGCGCTGGCCTTTACCTGGCCATCTTGGTGGTTCACGTGGTGCTGCTGGGATGGGCAGCCCCCTTAGGGGTGGCTGCCCGATCCCTCGGAGACATGAAACTCCTGTTCCTGGCCGACGCCCTACGGAACGGCACCTACATTCCCTTGGCCTTGGCCTTTACTTGGCTTTGGGGCCCGGTGGGGTTGGCCCTGTCCTTTGTGGTCTCCACGGCGGTTTCCCTGGGATTCCTGGTGTATCGGGCTCCGTCTCTCGGCGTACGGCTGCCCGCCCTCCGGGAGGTGAGCCTCGGAGGGGTGCTGGCTGGGACAGCCCTGGGAGTGGGGATCTTCGTGGCTCGGCCCTTGGGTGTGGCAATGACCCTCCTGGTCCTTTGGCCCTGGTGGCGAATGCCCTCCGAGGAACGCCGCCGGCTCCTGTACCTTTTGCGACAACGCCATGGGTAAAAAACCTCGTCTGCTCCTTTTGACCCCTTGGCCCGGGGAGTGGCGAACCAGTGAGCCCAACCCGGCCACCCGGCACGTACTGGCTGCCCTGCGGGAGACCTTTGAGGTGCATCTCCTCTTTCCTGCTCCGGATCCCTGGAGGTTTCCGCCCAAGGAACAGGGGTTTTTCCTACACCCTGTGCTGGGCCTGCCGCCCACACGTCGCCGGGGGCCCTGGGCTCATCTGAGGGCGTTTCCCGAACTGGGCTGGGCCCTGTATCGCCAAGGGACCCGGATTTTGGCTCGCCAGAGGTTTCACCTGATATATGGCCACTCGGGGTTTGTGGCGGTGCCGGTTTGGGCATTGGGGCAACGGTACCGATTGCCAACAGCCCTCAAACTCTTCGGAATAGTGCGATATAGCCAAATCCGCCCCACACCCCGGAGCCTGCTCATGAACCTGGAGCACGAGTTGGCCTATCGGATCCCTGTGGATCGTTTGCTGGTGGTGAACGATGGCACGGGCGGAGAGATTATGGCTCGGCGACGCCGCATCCTTCATCGTTTCGTGGAGTTGCCTCAAACCCGGCCTGCAGGATGGCAACGGGTGCCCCATGCCCGAGAACGCTTGGGACTGCCCGCAGATCGGCCCCTGGCCTTGGTGGTGAGTCGGTTAGACCTTTTCAAGGGGTTGCATCTTTTGCCCGAACTGGTGGCCCTGATCAGCCAGCGGGTTCCCCAAGTGATCGTGGCCATCGTGGGCACCGGCCCCCTGGAGGCCCACCTGCGGCGGCGTTTGGAACGGTTGGGCGTGCTGGACCACGTGCGGTTTTTGGGCTATATCCCCCATGAACGTTTGGCCCAGGCGTATTCAGCGGCGGAGGTATTTCTGGGCATTGCTGACCTTTCCACCTGCACCAAGCCCGTGGTGGAGGCCCTGAGCTTAGGGGTACCTGTGGTGGCATGGGATCTCTTGTACAGCCGTTCGTGCCTAAGGAACAGCCCTGGGGTGCTCTGGGTGCGTCCCTTTGACCTGGAGGCCTTTGCGGAGCAGGTGGCACATCTGCTTCAGCATCCAGAGGACCGGCATGAGATCGCCCAACAGGCTCAAACCCATGCCCTTCAGGCGTTTCCCACGAACCGGGAGGCGGCGGATCTGGAGGTGAAGACCCTGTTGCGCCTGGTGCAGGGTTAACCGGAGCCCCTGCGGGCCTGGGTGAGCAGTGCTACGATCTTCTCATGGCCTGCTTGCCGGGCCAAGTCCAGGGGGGTATCCCCGTACTCGTTCCGTTGGAACGGGTCGGCTCCGTGTTGGAGCAGGAGTTTCACCAGATCCAGGTTTTTGGTGACTGCAGCAACGTGCAATGGGGTATCGCCTCGGCTGTCGCGGGCCTTCACGTTTGCCCCGTGCTCTAAGAGTAGAAGAGCCACAGCCTGGTGGGTTCCCTTGGTGAGCGAGGGAATTTCCCGGCAATCCTCCGGGGGTAGGCTCCCTTTGGGGTAGCCTTTCTCCTCCTGGAGAAAGGCCTCCATTCGGTCAAAGCCGGTGGCGCAAGCGGCATGAAGCGGAGTGAACTTGTGACGATCCCCGGCGTTGGGATCTGCCCCGTGGTCCAGGAGCGTTCGGGCTACCTCAGTGGCACCGAGGTAGGCAGCCACATGGAGAGGCGTTTCGCCATCCTGGTCGCGTGCATTGGGATCTCCACCGGCTTGAAGCAACTCCTGAGTCAGATCAGCCCGATTTTGCAGAGCCGCCATATGAAGCGGCGAGATCCCGTTCCGGTCTCGGACATTGGGATCATGTTGAGCCCGTAGCAGATACGCCACGGCGTTTCGGTGGCCACCCAACACCGCGTAGTGCAAGGGGGTAAGCCCTTGCTGATCATGGAGGGTGTTGATCTCTTGATGGGCGTGTTCCACAAAAAACTGCAAAACTTCCAACTTACCGTTGAAGGCAGCCACGTGGATCGGCAAAACGCCTTCTTGATCCGGCACTTGTGTGGTTTTGCTCATTAATACGAAGTACCGAGCCAAAGGCACGTTTCCCTCCCCTGCGGCGTAGTGAAGAATGGTCCATCCATCCTTTTTCAACATCGGTTGCAGTCCTCCTTAAAATGAAAGCGGTTGCTTTCATTATACACCCAGGTGGGGACATGCAGAAAACGAAGGGGCTCACCGCAGTTATAATAACGACACGGGAGGTGAGTCTATGCGACACTTTGGGCTGTGGTTCGCGGTCCTGGCGATGCTGATGAGCACTCTGAGCTGTCGCCGGATTTACCGGTACGCTCCGGGTCAGGTGAACGAGTTGGTGGTGATCACCCACGATTCTACCTTTCTCGCTCGGATCCAGCAAACGGTGAACGAGGTGTTCTATACCCCTCAGGTGGAATCCCTGTTCGTGGTGATTGTGCCTCCCGACAGCCTTATTCCCCGGTACCTCAAGCACAAGAACGTGCTGGTGGTCGCATATCCCGGA
>CAYOQK010000050.1:0-13307 GCA_964406105.1 uncultured bacterium
CTGCCGCGGGGAACCGTGCTGGTGTGGGAGATCATTGCCAAGAACCCCAAACATTTCCGTGTTGGAGGGGAAGAAATCTCGGCGAAAATTAACGGGAACACTGTTGATAGTCCAGAGCGTGTTTTGGAAGTGGCTAAACAGGCGCATTCCTATCTGGAGCACCTGGGCATTGGTGGAATGGTCACCCGGGGTATGGGGCGCCTTAAGGTTCTGTAAGGTGAAACACACCGAACACTTGCAAACGTTTATTAAAGCGGCAAAACCCGGTGGAGGAAAGCAATGGGTAACGATCATGATGTGCAAAACCTTGACGTCCTGTGTGCCGAAAAGGGCTGGAAATTGGCCGGGATTGACAAGATGGAGGAGCGCATCCTCAACGCCGCCCTAAGTGTTCTGGAAGAACAGGGGCCTTATGCCATGCTCCTCTATCTCAAGGCGCGCCATAGTGAGATATTCAACCAGGTCGAAAAAGAGTTCAAGGCCCTCCTACAAGAAGCCGTCCAACTTCATGCCGACGAGCAAGCGGATATTCTCGCCATGGTCAGCACTTTTGCCGAGGATTTGGATAACCTGCTCTTTACACGTGATCTGTTCCGCAACACCTTGGCTTATGCCAGATATCATCTGAAGGCCGGAGGAGGTGGGGAGGAAACCCAATGACTTGGAAAATGTACCGTTGGATTTGGCAATTACGCGCACCGCTCCACATCGGCTACACGCCCGCGGGTGCTCTTAACCGTACCCGACTCTACATCCCCGCCCGCAACATGTGGGCTGCCTTCACCGCGGAGATCTCTCGGCGGCAAGCCGGTAGCGCGTTCCCAAACTATGGAGATATCGGCCGAGAACTTCAAGAGCACGTTGGCTTTACCTACCTCTTCCCTGCGGAGTGGGTGAAAGGCCGATGGTACGCTTGGCTTCCGCGTTATGAAGAGGAGAATGGCTTGTGTTGGCATCGCGAAGATGGCCAAAAAGAATTAGATCGGCGCTTTCGCCGGAGGCTCCTGCATACCCGGCCAAGCACGGCCATTGCGCCCGGGTCCGGTGCTGCGGAAGAAGGTACCTTGCGGGAGGTGGAATACATCACTACTTACTGGAAACCCGCGCAGACCTCGCGGCGCGATTTGTCCCCCGTTGCCTTTGTGGGATATGTGTTCTTAAAAAGAACTGTGTCCCAGATGTTGAAAGACGTGATAAAAGACATGAGCGAGGTTTTTATTGGCGGAGAAATACGTTACGGATTTGGCCGATTGACATTGGTTTCTACTGAAGATCCTTGGGAACCAGCATTTCGGTGCTTTAGTTCCCAAGTTGACTTGAAAGATGGGGCTCCCAGGATCTTTAACCCGGATTATCTTTTGGCTCATAGTCAAGTGTACCACATAGAGGGGTATGGTGATCGTGAAGTTCTTTCCCGATGGGATTGGACCCGCCGCAGAGTAGATCGTCAGCTGTACTGGAAACCAGGCACTCAGATAAAACAGTGTACAGATTTTGTTATTCTTCCAGAAGGGATTTGGGCGAAGGTGTTGTAGTCACGCGAGGACTTTCCATGGTATAGGGCAGTAGATAAGAGTTGTGCGGAAAACTTGAACCCCAAAATTGCCGGGATTCTTCAGCGCTTTCCAGTTCTTTCCCATGAAAATGGGCAAAAACCTTCTTTTTCCCTCTCCGGTTTCGGAGGGTTCTATTAAGCCTATGGCCGTTCCCCCACTCCTCAGGGGATTAGGAGACGGGGGTGCCGTTTTTCACGGGTTGGTCGGGCATGAGGAGTACCGGCTTGCCGTCTTCCACTGCAGCCAGCAGCATCCCCTGCGATACGATGCCCCGAATCTTCCGTGGTTGCAGGTTGGCCAGCACCACAATCTGGCGCCCTACCAGGTCCTCGGGCCGATACGCCTCGCGGATCCCCGCCACCAGGGTGCGGGGCTCCGCTTCGCCAAGGTCCACCTGGAGTTTGAGCAGCCGATCGGCACCGGGCACAGGCTCCGCTGCACGGATGGTGCCGATCCGAAGATCCAACCGCTTGAACTCCTCATAGGTGATGGTTTCCACGGCACGTTCCTCCTGGGATTCCTTTGGGGTGGTGGCCACACCGGCCACCGACGCCCGACTTCGGATTTCTTGGATCAACCCCTCGGTTTCCTGATCCTGGATCTTGCGAAACGGGGGCTTCACACCCCGGATCTCCAAGGGCTCAGGCCACTGCGGCGTCAGGGCGTCGGACCACCCGGGGTGTTCCAGCCGTAGGTGTTGCCAGATCCGCTCTGAGGACTCCGGGGTAAAAGGCGCCATCAGGATGGAAAGGGCCTTTACGAACCACAAACAGTGGCCCAAGGTATGGGCCGTGGCCTTGGGGTCCGTTTTCCGGGTCCGCCACGGTTCCCTGTGGTCAAAGTAAGCGTTGGCCTCGTCGGAGAGGGCCAGGATCCGCCGCAGCGCCTTACGGAACTCAAAGGCCTCCAGGTGGGCCGTAACCTCCTGATGAGCGGCCTCAATGGCCTTCCGAACGGCAGCCTCAGGCTCGGACGGTGGTGGGGGGGCTTGGCCCTTTAGGTACCGCTCCACAAAGCTTAAGGTTCGGTTCACGAAGTTGCCGTAGTTGTTCACCAGTTCGTTGTTCACCATGGTTTGAAAATCGTGGGGGTTGAAGTCGGCATCCTTGGTTTCGGGGAGGATCCGCGCGATGCCAAAGCGGATCATGTCCACTGGGAACCGCCTCGTGAGATCGTGCACCCACAGGGCGTAGTTGCGGGAGGTGGAGAACTTTTCGCCCATCAGGTTCAGGAACTCGTTGGCCGGAATCTCGGAGGGCAGGATGTAGTCGCCGTGGGCCATGAGCATGGCCGGCCAGATGAGGGCGTGGAACACGATGTTGTCCTTGCCGATGAAGTGGACCAGTTTGGTGGAAGCGTCCAACCAGTATTCCTTCCAAAGGTCGGGTTTTCCCTGTTTTTGGGCCCACTCTATGGTGGAGGAGATGTAGCCGATGGGGGCATCAAACCACACGTATAGCACCTTCCCCCGGGCTTCGGGTAAGGGAACGGGCACGCCCCACTCCAGGTCGCGGGTGATGGCCCGGTCCTTCAGCCCCTCTTGGATCCATTGCAGGGCCAACCGCCGCACATTGGGTTTCCAGTGGGGCTTGGATTCCAGCCACTCCTGGAGGGCCTGGTGGAAGGCGCTGAGTTTGAAGTAGTAGTGAAAGGTCTTCCGGGGCTCGGGCGTGGTGCCACAGAGGGCACACCGGGGGTGAAGGAGTTGCACAGGCTCCAGCCAACGGCCGCACCGTTCACACTGGTCGCCCCGGGCCCGCTCGTATCCGCAGTAGGGGCAGGTGCCGATAACATAGCGGTCGGGTAGGAACCGTTGACACTTGGGGCAGTACAGTTGTTCCGAGTCCTGGCGGTACACGTACCCCTTTTCGTAAATCCGCAGGAAGAACCGTTGAGCCTGCTGGTGATGAAGGGGCAGGGAGGTACGCGAAAAGTTGTCAAAGGAAATCCGGAGGGCGTCAAAGGCCTGTTTGATATCCCTGTGGTAAAAATCCACGATCTCTTTGGGGTGTTTGCCCTCCTGATCGGCCCGGATGGTAATGGCCACACCGTGCTCATCCGTGCCCCCGATATGGATCACCCGTCGGCCCTGAAGCCTTTGGTACCGGGTGTAGATGTCGGCCGGCAGGTAGGCACCCGCAATGTGCCCCAGGTGGATTGGGCCGTTGGCGTAGGGCAGAGCACTGGTCACCAGGATCTTGGACATGCCGTTTATTATACGCGTTGCGGCGTATAATTGAGGTTGTGAACCCTGGAGGATGCCCATGATTCAACGGTTTTCTATGCTTTCGGTGTGGGGGAGGTGGGGGCCAAAAAGGGTTGCCCGGAGCAGGGAACACCGTGCCCTTCGCTTGCAGCGAGCCTGTCTATCGGTGGGGACCCCCGCCGAGGGAGGGCGCCGGCGGGGGCGAAAGGCGTTGCACTGTCCCAGGGTGTTGGGTGGCAAGCATCCTTGGAAGGCATTGGGCACTTGGGGGAACCCCGTGCCTTTCGGCTCTTCCCTTTGGCGGTTTCCTGGTGTGCAAGGCCACGCCTTAAACGTCCTGTCCTTCATGGGATAGGGAGTGGATCGCCATGGAAAAGTTTGAGATTGAAGGCGGTGTTCGCTTGGAGGGAACGGTGCAGGTATCCGGGGCCAAGAACGCCGTGTTGCCCCTGTTGGCGGCGGCCCTGCTTTTTGATCGGCCTGTGGTGTTGGAAAACGTGCCCCGGGTACGCGACACCTTCTCCATGATCAAGTTGTTGAACCTGTTGGGGGTGGAGACCGAATGGTTGGGGCTCCACGAGCTCCGGGTGCATGCCCGGCAGATCCTGCAACCGCGGGCCCCTTACGAGATTGTCAAAACCATGCGAGCTTCCATTTACGTGTTGGGCCCGCTTTTGGCCCGAGAGGGGCGAGCCGAGGTGTCGTTGCCCGGAGGGTGCGCCTTTGGACCCCGTCCGGTGAATTTCCACCTGGAGGGGCTTCGCCGAATGGGGGCCGTTCTGGAGCTGGACGGAGGGTACATCCTGGCCCGGCACCAAGGATTGCACGGGGCCCATTTGGCCTTTGATCAGCCGTCGGTGGGGGCCACGGCCCATCTCATGATGGTGGCCAGCACCGTTGAGGAGGAAACCCGCATTGCCAACGCCGCCAAGGAACCCGAGGTGGTTACCCTGGGCGAATTCCTTAAGGCTGCAGGTGCCGACATCCAAGGATTGGGCACGGATGAAATCGTGATCCACGGGCGCCGCCACCTGGAACCCCCGGAGCGGTTCACGGTCATCCCCGACCGCATTGAGGCCGGAACCTTTGCTGTGGCTGCCGCCATTACCCAGGGTCGGCTCCGCATTGAGAACGCTCGGCCAGAGCATCTTTGGACCGTGCTGGAGAAGTTGGAGGAGGCCGGAGTGGAGGTGCGCGTTGGTGATACCTGGATTGAGGTGGCCGGCACCCGTCGGCCTCAGGGCACCGATCTGCGGACCGCTCCCTTTCCCGGATTTCCCACAGATATGCAGGCCCAGTTCATGGCCTTGATGTGTTTGGCCGAAGGTACCTCGGTGATCCAAGAGGGCATTTATCCGGATCGCTTCAAGCACGCCTTTGAACTCATGCGCATGGGGGCCAATATCCGGGTGGATGCTGGAACCGCGGTGGTACGGGGGGTGCCGGAACTCAAAGGGGCACCGGTAATGGCCTCGGATCTGCGGGCGTCGGCCGCCTTGGTGCTGGCGGGCCTGGCGGCCCACGGCAAAACGATCATTGACCGAATTTACCACCTGGACCGGGGCTACGAGAACCTGGAGGAGAAACTCCGGGCCGTGGGAGCCCGGATTCGGCGGTTTCGGGAGTGAAACCCTCAAAGAAGGAGGTGTGCGATGGCTGTGTACAAGAAGATCACGTTGGTGGGCACGAGCCCTGAGGGGGTCAATGAGGCCATTCAGGCCGCCGTGCAGCGGGCCTCGGAAACCCTGCGGCATCTGTGCTGGTTTGAGGTGAAGGAGATCCGCGGTAGCATAGAGGGCGGCAAGGTGAAGGAGTACCAAGTGATCCTGGAGGTGGCCTTCCGCTTGGAGGGCGAACAGGGCGCCGCATAGTCGGCACGCCGTTTTTCACCCAAGGCAAGGGGCTCCGAGTGAAGGAGCCCCTTTGCAGATTACATGAGGTGAAGCCAGTCGGAGAGGAGGAACCCCACCCGTCCGATGAGCAGAGACACCCGGGCCATCACGGTATAGCCGAAGGTGGCCCCAAAGGCCACCATGATGAAGTAGATGCCCAAGCGGGCCACCCAGGCCATTGCCCCGGTTTGCTCACGGGAAAAGTAGAAGTAAAGCAGTGAGGTGAGCACCCCCAGCACCAGCAGGAAGTTGTTGACCGAGGCCACCGGGTTCAGGATGGTGGCCTGGAGCTGGGGGAATAGGAGCCCCTGGAGCACGCCGGTGATGGCCAGCCCTGCCCCCAACCCAATGGCAAAGGCCATGGGGTACCGCGACCACCATCCGTAGCGGGGAACGAGCCGCAGCAGCATGAGGGCCCCCAGCACGGTGGGGAACAGCAGCAGGTCTTTGCCGAGCCAGCCATGCCTTTGGATCCCCAGTACCAGGTTGGGGTACACGGTGAAACTCCACAGGTACAGGAACCAGAAGGCAGCGGATACGCCGATGTACAGGTGCTCTACGGCCTTGTACACCGGGTTATCGCCGTACAGAAAGCTGAAGATGGCCAGGGTAAGGAAGGCTGCGATCCAAATGCCGATTACCGTTGCCATTTTCTCCAGAACCCCCAGTTTCCGTAAAGCACGAAGAGGATAATCAACAGGTGCACCACAGCCTGGGCCGGCATCCCGCGGGATGCCAACCCGGGTTGTTGGATCAGGGTTTCGTACTCGGCTGCACCCTTCAGGCCGGCCAACATGCCCACCAGTTGCCGAGATTGCAGGTAGGGGTAGGTTTCCGGCCCCATCACAGCGGTTACCCCTACCAGCAGTTTCACGCCATATCGGGCTTGGGCGAACTGGATCCAAGAGCCGTAGGTGCCGCCCGAGGCCAGGTCAATCACCAAAGCGATGTCGTCGTAGTTGTGGACCCCCTGGAACATGGGCAGGGAATCCAGGGGGTGGCCTTGGGCGTCCTCCGGGAAGATGTCGCGGATCTCCTGGCCCAGGGATACGATCACGGCCTCCAGGCCGGGCTTATATCCGAGGTTGGCGTAGTCCACACCGTATCGTTTTCCAAAGCGCTGGGCCACTTTTTCCAGCACCTGCACGCCGTTGGGCAGGTCCAGGGCGCTTTGGAGGGAGAGGATCGCCACCTTGAGGTTGCGGCGGAACAGGTGGGTGAGCAGGGCCTCGTACATGGGGTTCATCTCGGGCATGGTGCTGGGGCCGAAGTCAATCCCCACCAGTACCAGCGAGCCCTCGGGCAGGTTTTGGATGGTTTCGTAAGCCTGTTTCACTGGTGGCGAGGGTTCCACCCGGGCGCGGATGCCCAGCAGGAGGGGCACCGCCACAGCCAGGAACACCAAAGTGTAGATGATGCGTCGGGCAGTCATCGCAGGTATGGGCGTTCCAAGCCAAAGAGGATGCGTAGGGCCATCCCGATGGCCCCCAAGGCCACGCCGATCTGGATCCCCCGTTGGGCGGCCAGGTTCGGGATGGACATGATCCATTCGGTAAGGCCTGCGAAGGTGTGCTCCGTCCAGGGGATTCGGCCCAGCATCACGATCACCGCTGCCAAGAGGAGCAGTAGGGCCTCCATATTGCGGATGCGGAAGGCGCGGAAGGCAGCCGAAGCCAGGAAAAAGGCAAGGAGAGAGAACATGGTGGATTGCAAGGGGGCCAGCACGTACCCGTACACCCACATAAGGGGAGAGTAGGGCGCGAAGGCGTCGCCCTGCAAGAAGGAGTAAATGCCCACGGCCAGGGTACCAAAGAAGCCGAAGAGCAAGATCAGGGAGTACACCACGTTTTGGCCTCGCTGGAGGTTCTTCAAGTGGCTCTGGATCAGGTTGATCAAGCCCACCACCAGGGCAAAGGCCCCCACAATGGTGTACCACAGGAGCAAGGTTTGTTGGGCACCCCGGAGGGGCTTGACGAAGAAGGCCACCAGGATCCAGAGCCCGATGACCACGGAGAGCAGGAAGGGACCGGTGCGTTTCATAGCGGTTCCTTAGCGGGTATTGAGCAGGGGGCTTAGGTCAATGCCGAAAACCTTGAGCACCACGGCCACCAGCAGGAAAGCGGCGATGGCGGCCTTGGCCCAGTCTTCGGCCTTGATGCTGCCCAGCAGGTTGGGTTCCTTGGAGAGGACCGCCGAGGCGGCCAGCATCTCTTCACCGATGAGCACGTAGTCGCAGGCCACGACGAAGAAGGGCAGTTGGGTGGTGGCGGTGGTACCGGCGATCTGGATGGCGCCCACGCTTTGGGCGGTTTCGGCCAAGATCAGGCTTTCGGCATAGAAATAGCCCTGCAGGAACACGGCGCCCGGCTTTTCACGGAGCATCACGCCGTCCACACCGGCGGCGTAGCCGAACTGATCTGAAGTGAGGTAAAACACCGAGGCCTCGGAGACCAGGTCGGGGCGGCCGGCGCTTTGATACGCTTCCTTCACGATTTCCTGGGCGGTGGTCATCACGATGGGATCGGCGTTGGGCATGAGAAAACCCACTTGGTACTCGGCGGCCTTCTGAGCCACGCGGCGCAGGATTCCCATAGCAGCCAGCACGGCGATGTTGTTGAGCCCCAGGATGCCGGTGGCAAACAACACCGGACGGCCCATTTCGGCAGCCCGGCCCACGGCGTCGTCCAGGGCTTCCAGGCCAGGGATACGTCGGAGGTGGATCTCTTCCGTGCGGGCTTTGCGGATCCAGTACAGGAACACAGCGGCCAAGGCCACGATCACCAGCAGGATGCCGGTTTTTTCCACCTCAAACATGTTCACGATGGTATCGGCAGGAAGCCACCGAGTCAACGCACCCGCCCGGTGAAGGGGGACCTTTCCCCAGGCGTTCTGGGTTGGGAATTTAGGTGTCACTTGTATCTTGAGAGATCTTTGAGATGGACGGTCTTTTGATGAAAATCTGCCGATCTCCGATTTGACTTTCGCCGTGAGCAGATTGTGGAACACACACCCAGGAGTTCGGAAAACCTTGGAAACTTTTCCAGGGGTGTTGACCCCTCTGGATGGGCTCCTTAAGATTTCCCCGCTATGAAGTGGACAGCACAGAGCGTTCGGGAAACCTTCCTGCGGTTCTTTGAGGAGCGCGGCCACACCATCGTGCCGAGTTCGCCCCTCCTGCCCCATGGCGACCCCACCCTGCTCTTTACCAACGCCGGCATGAACCAATTCAAACCCTACTTCCTCGGCGAAGTGGATCCCCCCTTTCCCAGGGCTGCCTCGGTGCAAAAGTGCCTGCGGGCCGGAGGCAAGCACAACGATCTGGACAACGTGGGTTTCACCCGCCGCCACCACACCTTCTTTGAAATGCTGGGCAACTTCTCCTTTGGTGACTACTTCAAACGAGAGGCCATCCTTTGGGCCTGGGAACTCATCACCCAGGTGTTTCGTATTGATCCCGAACGCCTATGGGTGAGCGTGTATGAAGAGGACGATGAGGCCTATGAAATCTGGCAACAGGAGGTGGGGGTGCCGGAACACCGGATCCTCCGACTGGGCAAAAAGGACAACTTTTGGGAAATGGGCGATGTAGGACCCTGTGGACCCTGCTCCGAGATCCACTACGACCTGGGCCCAGAGTTTGATCCCCACCAGAAGGACCCTGGCCAAGAGGGCGAACGGTTCTTGGAACTCTGGAACCTGGTGTTCATGCAGTACGAACGCAAGCCCGATGGTTCACTGGTGCCCCTTCCCAAAAAGAACATTGACACCGGCATGGGCTTGGAGCGGTTGCTGGCCGTGCTCCAGGGGGTGGATTCCAACTTTCACACCGACCTGTTCATGCCCCTGATTGAGGAGGTGGAGCGGATCACCGGCGTGCCCTATGATCCCGGAGAGGCCGGTGCACCGCACCGGGTGCTGGCCGACCATGCCCGGGCCCTCACCTTTGCCATCGCCGATGGCATTTACCCTTCCAACTTTGGCCGGGGATACGTACTTCGGCGGATCCTCCGCCGGGCCCATCGGTTTGCCCAAAAGATCGGTGTTCAGGAGGCGTTGTTGTATCGGCTGGTGCCGGTGGTGGTGCACATCATGAAATCGGCCTATCCCGATCTGGAGGCCAAAAAGGCCGATATAGAGCTCATCGTGAAGCAGGAAGAAGAACGCTTCATGCGTACCCTGGCCAAGAACCTGCCCCGCTTGGAGGAGGTGCTCCGAGCCGCTCGGAGCACCGGAACTGTGCCTGGCGAAGCCGTGTTCCAGTTGTACGACACCTACGGCATTCCCCTGGACATGGTGGAAGAAGCCGCGCGAGAGGCTGGGCTTCAAGTGGATTGGGAGGCCTTTGAGGAGCTCATGGCACGGCAGCGGGAGCAGGCTCGCAAGAGCCAAGCCGCCCTGCAGGTGCCGGAGTTCCAGGTGTTGGACCCCCACTACGAGGCTACGGAATTCGTGGGCTACGAAACCCTGGAGGCACGGTCCTCCTTGGCCAAGATAGCCCGCCAGGGAGACATCTACTTTTTGGTTTTCCACAAAACCCCCTTCTATGCCCGAGGGGGTGGGCAGGAGGGCGATCGCGGCCGCATCCTGGCAGAGGATGTGGTGTTTGAGGTGGTGGACACTTTCCGCGTAGGTCGCGATATCGTGCATCAGGCCCGCTTGGTTCAGGGTACCTGGGACCTGGATCGGATGCGGAACCAGGTGTTCCTGTTGCGGGTTGACGAGACGTGGCGTCGGGGTGCGATGCGGGCCCATACCGCCACCCATCTGATGCATGCTGCCCTCCGGGAGATCCTGGGAGAGCACGTTCGGCAGCAGGGATCGCTGGTAGAGCCCGATCGGACCCGGTTTGACTTCACCCATCCCACCGCCCTCACCGAGGAGCAGATCCGGGCCATTGAGGACCGGGTGAACGAGAAGATTCTGGAGAACTGCGAGATCGTGATCCAGTGGATGGCCTACTCGCGGGCTCTGGAGGAAGGCGCCATCGCCTTTTTTGAGGAAAAGTACGGCGATCGGGTTCGGGTGGTTTCCTGTGGAGACTACTCCAAGGAACTCTGTGGAGGCACCCATGTGCGGCGTACCGGGGACATCGGCCTCTTTGTGATCGTGAAGGAGGAGGCGTCCTCTGCAGGGGTTCGGCGGATTGACGCGTACACCGGCGAACGGGCCCGTCGCTTCCTCCGCGAGCGATGGGATCTTTTGAAACAAACGGCCCAGCAGTTAGGGGTGGAGGAGAAACAGGTCCCTCAGAAGGTTTCCCGCCTACAGCAGCAGATCAAAGAGGCCGAGCAGCGGATCCAGCGGCTCACCGACCGGTATGCCCGTGAGGTGGCCCGTGAGCTCCTGCAACAGGCAGCGCAGGTGGGGGATGCCGTGGTGGTGGTATCTTCTGTGCCCGACCTGGAGGGGGAGGCCCTTCGCCGGGTAAGCGACTTTGTGGTGGAACGGCTCCATGACCAGCCCTTCGTGGTGTTCCTGGTGGGAAGCCAAAACGGGCGACCAGTGATGTTCTCCCGGGTGGCTCCGGTGTTGACGGCACGGGTGCAGGCGAGGGACCTCGTTCGGCTGGCAGGCAGGTTCCTGCAGGGCGGAGGTGGCGGCACCGCGGAGCGCGCGGAGGGGGGCGGCCGCTCCCTGGACCAGGTGGACCAGGCGCTGCAAGCGGTAAAGCAGCACGTACAGGATCGTTTGATTTCTTAAGGGTCCTCGCCGAGCTTCGGGAATCAGTGCAGCGAGATCTCAAAAGCCCATTGTCGGATGCGGGCAGCGTTGGGGTTCCGATGGAGAAAGTTCTTGCGGATCTCGGGGATGTCCACACTTTGAGCCAGTTGCAGGACGTGCCGGTACGCCTGCTGTAATACAGAGGAAAAATCTGGTTGTTGAGCCCGATGAAGGGCTTCCAGGTAGATTCGGTAGTAAATCAGTTGGGCAAATGCGTTGCGTTCCTTACGGAGCTGCCTCCACTTCCGTTCAAATTCAGAAAACGTGGCCGGAGTTACCTTGTAGGCCAGAAGCCACAGATTCAGATGAAGGGAGGAGGGGGGCTTATGCTCTGCGATGAGGTGTTCCACGCGTTCCAGTTGGTTCATGGCCAACAGAGTATTGATCCAGTTGGCAAGAATTTGGGTGGTCAGCCCGGTGTCCTGCGTTTTTTTAGCCTTTTCCAGGGAGTTTGAAAGTAGGGCCTCTGCTTTTTCTAAGTCACCGCTCAAGAGATGGATCTCGCCCAGGATCCCTTGGGTGAGCAACAGATGGTAGAGATTCTGGGTGTCCCGGAAGTGGGCCAGGCTTCGTTCTGCGTAATACTGGGCTTGCTCATAGGTGCCCAGTTCTCGGTAAAGCAGGGCGAGTTCCAGTTGCCAGAGGGCTTCGTCGTTAAACTCCCGGGCGGATCGGGCGTAGAACAAGGCTTTTTCAAATAACTGTAGTGCTTTTCCCAGGTGGCCCAGTTTCTGTTCTACCCGAGCCATCATGCCGCTGCCCGTCGCCAGGCCGCCAACGAAGTCTTCTTGATAGAACACCTCCATGGCGGCCTGGTAGAACTTTAGGGCGGTTTCAAACTGCTCCTCTTCTTCGTAGATCATACCAATGTTGCCCAGGATTCGGGCGCGTTGCAGAGAGGAGAACCCTTGCCCCCGTTGTAGGGCTTTTAGCCACAGGGTTCGGGCCTCTGCAAAACGGTCCTGGTACCACGCACAGGAGCCCAGGATCTTAAGGGCCAAGCCCTCCAGATGGGGAGCCCGTTCCTCCACCACTCGGAAAATTCGGTGGGCTTTCTGTTCAGCCTCAGAAAAACGACCGGATTGCAGATCCTGAAACACGATCCAGTCCTGGATCTGGATCCATTCATCATAATAACCCAGGGTTTCCAAACGCTGCACCAGTGTATGGATCTCCTGGCGGGTGGGGTCCTGCTCGCGCAGGATGTACCGATAGAAAAGCACCTTCTCCAGGGGGAGGGAAACCAAGGGGTGCTTGGGTTCCAGGCCATAGGTTTCCATGATCTCCAGTGCACGACTTAGGGCGCGTAATCCTGACCGCCATGCATGAGCTGCCAGAAAACGCTCCCCGAGGCTGGACCAAAGATGGGTGGCCGTTTCTGCTTGGGCGGCTTCTTCGGCTTGCTCTGCAGCCCACAGTTGGAAGTGGGCAGGTAAAGGATCCTGGAGCGTGATTTTTGCCAACAGGGATCGCCGGACCTCTTGCTGTTGTTCGGAGTCAAAGTGTTTCAGCAGAGGTGTTGCAAGATCGGGACAAGGTAAAAAGTAGGTGCCAATCTCCTCCAACAGCAAGCCCCAACCCTTAAGGGTTTCCAAGGCCTCCTCAACTTGCAGGGCCGGGAGATCCAGCCACTGGGCCAACAGAGAAGAGGTGATGGGATGTTTGAGCACGGCCATAGCCAAGAGCATTCGTTGGACCAGCGGGGGGAGGGCTTCCAGGATTTCGGCGACTAAAGCCGGGAAGTGGGCAGGTGGGGGCTCGTCGGGCCGATGTACCAGCCAGTGTTCCAAGAGCCATAAGGTGAGGCTCGTAGCAGAGGACTTCAGCCGACGCGGGTGTTTCAAAAGGTGAGGAAGCCCGAGGATGTCCTGGGTTTGCCAGCTCTCTTGGAGATCCAGGGAAAGGGAGGGGAGTTCCTCCGGAGGGGGGAAG
>CAYOQK010000051.1:0-28190 GCA_964406105.1 uncultured bacterium
GCTGCTGCTCCTGGATCACCACTCGTTGCGGCGGCCCGACTGGCGGAGGTTCTACGAGAGGGGGCTGGGCCAGCAGGCACAGCGATTGATCTCGGCCGCCCAGTTCCTCGGGGTGGAGGAAACGCTGTACGAGGCCCAAAGAAACATGCTTTTTTACGGTTGATAAGTCCAAAAATAGCACCGTTTTCTTTTGCATTGTTTCTTCTCAGGCTCTATACTCGGACCAACTTTTGGGCCCTTTATGCGGCTGAACGCTTATCAAGGAGGTTTGCGATGTGGAAGGACTTTCGTGAATTCATCAAGCGCGGCAACGTCATGGACATGGCGGTGGGCATTGTCATTGGCGCCGCCTTTGGCGCCGTGGTGAAGGCCCTGGTCAACTACATCATCATGCCGCCTATCGGGTTGCTGCTGGGAAATGTGGATTTTCAAAATCTGATGTGGGTTCTCAAGCCTGGGGATCCAACCGGTCCCTATGCCACCCTGGAACAGGCTCAAAAGGCCGGTGCGGTGGTGATCGCTTGGGGGGCTTTTCTAAACACTCTCATCAACTTTCTCATCGTGGCCTTTGCCATCTTTGTGGCCGTGCGGTACTACAAGCGGGTCACCGAAAAGCCGGAGCCTGCACCGGCACCAGCTGAGCCCACCACCAAGAAGTGCCCTTACTGTCATATGGAAATTCCCATCCAGGCCACTCGCTGCCCCTACTGCACGGCAGACCTTTCCTAACGTGGGGTTGGGTGGTCACGATGACCCGGCGCCATGGTGGTCTGGTTCTATGGCGCCTCTCTTAGACAAGTGTTCATGGTATGGTCCCTTCAGCAGGGCTTGGAAGGGCCTGCGTTGAGCCTTAGGAGTCTCCACTCCTGGGGCTTCTATTGCCATAGGCCCGGGGGAAGAGACCCTCTCACATCTGGGGCCCCCCAGATGTCCCTCCGCCATCCCTCCACACCCGAAGTTCCTCCGGCCTGGTCTCTTCCCCCGGCCTGTGGCTCGTATGAGAAGTCTTTTATTCTATCGCGTCGCGCAGGCCTTCGTTTGAAAGGCTACGTATAATTTTTGATGATGCTTATTTGATCGTCCAAGTTAAAGAAGTATCTGAAATCCTACAAGTCTCAACTTTTCTGGCACCTTGTTTTAGACACAGCGCATTAAACGCTTAATCTGTATCCTGCGCATCCTATGTTCTACACACGAAGAGCGTGAAATTGCCTGGGCTTTGTCCGGTGTTGCAGCGACCCCAGAACTACCATAGACTATATGGTCAGAAATTGACCGGTTGGTCAAATCGGGGCAGGAGGGACGGGGAAGGGACAGGAGGGGGCCCGATGGGGATACACGAAACGGGTTCTGCACACCAGGAGGTGCACATGGGGGTGAAGGAACGAAGAGCCCGCGAACGGGCGGAACGCCGACAACAGATCCTGGAGGCCGCCCGACAACTCTTCCTGGACCAGGGCTTTGACCAGGCCTCAGTGGAAGAAATTGCCGAGGCCGCCGAAGTCTCCAAGGGCCTCGTGTACTTCTACTTCCGCTCCAAGGACGAAATCCTGGCGGCCTTGGTCCGCGAAACCTACTCGCCCCTCCTGGAAGCCCTCCACTCCCTGGAGACCCAGGCCGCCCAAAATCCCGAAGCCCGGCTCCTGGACTTCCTCCGCCTGGAGATCTCCTTTTACCGCGAACACGCTCGGTTCTTCCGGCTGGTGGCCTCGCTGGTGGCGGGCTACGAGGGGCTACAGATCCGCCCAGAGTACCGAGAGGTATTCGTGGAGGCCCACCACCGCGAACTGGCCGTACTGGAACACATCCTCCAGGAGGGCGTGCACCAGGGATGCTTCCGCCGAGAAACCCCCCGGTTCCTCTCGCTGTTCGTGGTGGGCCCCCTGCACAGCCTGTTCCTCCACGCCACCGATCTTTTGGAAACCGACCCGGAGACCCTGGCCCAACGCATGGGAACCCTGGTGCTCCGGGGATTGAAACAGGAGGATTCCCCATGTTCCGGTTAACCCGGTGGGTGGTTCGTCATCCCTGGCCCACCTTGGGCCTCTTCGCGGTGCTCACCGGTGCGTTGATCTCCCAACTGCCCCGCCTCCAGGTGGAAACCGACATCGGCGCGGCTCTGCCCAAAACCCTGCCGGTGAAACGGCTGTACGACGAGGTAGGCGAACGGTTCCCCTCCAAGGACGTGATCTTCGTAGTCCTGGAACATCCCCGCGTGTTCCAGCCCTCGGTGGTCGCCACCGTGGACTGGCTCACCAACCGCCTGTACCGGATCCCAGGCGTGTACGATGTGATCTCGCCCACCAACGTCTCCGTGATTGAAGGCACCGAAGAAGGCATCCAGGTAGTACCCGCCCTGCAAGGGGACCCGCAGAATCCCGAGGTCCTCCGCCAGTTTGAGGAGCGTCTGCTCCGCTCCGACTTTGTGGGCAACCTGGTGGCCTCGGACCGACAAGGCTTTGGCATCCTGGTTCTCCTGAAACAAACGGCCAAACCCAAGGTGACCGGGCGGGCTGTGTTGACCCTGGTGGACTCGCTACGCACCGCCACCGGCCTGGAGTTCCACGCCACCGGTCGCCCTGTCCTGGAGTACCTGTTGGCCCAAGGACTGGGCCGGGATATGCACGTGTTCTTCTCCCTGGTGATCGTGGTGGTGGGGTTGGTGCTCTGGCTTTCCTTCCGCAGCCTCAGGGGATTGCTGATCCCCTTCACCGTGGTGCTGGCCTCGGTGGTGTGGACCCTGGGCACCATGGCGCTTTTGGGAATCCCCCTGAGCCACTCCACCGAGTTCATGCCCGTGTTGCTGATCTCCATCGGCATCGCCGACAGCATCCACATCCTGCACACCTACTACCACCTGCGACGCCGATTCTCGGACCGACGGACGCTGGTTTTGGAAACCATGCGGCTGCTCAACCTCCCGGTAACCCTCACCTCGCTGACCACAGCGGTGGCTTTCCTGGCCCTGGGCTTTGCAGGGTTCACCTCTCTGAAACAGTTAGGGGGCACCGTGGCCTATGGGGTGCTGGTGGCCATGGTGTTCTCCCTGTACGTGGTGCCCGCCCTGTTGGCACTCCTGCCCCTCCCCCGACGGGCCTTTACCGAGGGCCGTATGGGGTGGCTACATCGGGGCATGCAACGCCTGGGGGTCTTTATCGTGAAGCGTCCCAAGGCCACCTTGGGGGTGATGTCGGTCATCACCCTGTTCTTCGCCCTGGGCATCCCCCGAATTCAAGTGGAAAACAACACGATTGAAAACTTCCCCCAAGGGCATGAAGCCCGTGTGGCGTACCAGATCGTGAGCCGCCACTTCGCCGGCCCTGAGGTCATGACCGTCGTGGTACGGGGGCATGGGCCCGACGCCCTCAAGGACCCCGTGCTGCTCCAGCAGATGGACCGCTTTAAAGCCTACATGCTGAAACAGCGTGGGGTGGGCAACGTGACCAGCATCGCCGATCTGGTGAAGCGCCTGCACCAAGTGATCAACGGCGGAGACCCGGCCTTCTATCGCATCCCCGATACCCTAGAGGTGGTCGGCACGGATACCCTGGACGGCAGGGCCCTGGTGGCCCAGTACCTGGCCCTTTACAGCCTTTCGGCCCGCCCCGGTGAACTGGAACGCATGGTCACCCCGGACTTTGACATGGCCCGCATGGACGTATTCGTAAAGGAAGGCCGCATCTCACTGATTGACTCGGTAGACCAAGCGGCTCGGGCCTTCATCGGTGCCGACTTCTCCCGGGCCCGTGAGGTGGACCTCACGGGCACCCCGGAGATCCTGCTCACCATCAACCGCATGGTGGTCACCGGACAAACCAAGAGCATCCTGGTGTCCATCGTGTTGGTGTTCCTGCTGGTGGTGCTGGCATTCCGCTCCGGGGTGGCGGGGGTGTATGGCATCCTTCCCCTTACCTTCGCGATGATTGTGAACTTTGGCATCATGGGCTGGCTGGGCATCTACGCCAACATTGAGAACATGGTGACCTCCAACATCGCCATCGGCGTGGGGATTGACTACATGATCCACTTCCTGCATCGGTTTCGGAAGGAGTACCAGGCCCTGGGTGGACAGGAGATCCCGGAGATCACACGCCGCACCTTTGACACCTCGGGCGTGGCCATCCTCCTCAACGCCCTTACCGTGGCCCTGGGCTTTTCCACCATTATGGCCTCCATGTTTCGGGCGGTGTCCACCATGGGGTTTTTGATCTCCTTGGCCATGGTGTCCACCTGCGTGGGGGCCTTGACCTTTCTCCCTGCCCTTTTGGCCGTGTTCCGGCCCGGTTTCTTGAAAAAAGGAGGTGAAATGCCATGACCTGGCTTTTGGCTTTGAGCCTTTTCATGAGCGACACCACAGCCCAAAGGCTGATGGAACGGGTGAGCAACCGCCCCACCTTCCGAAGTCTACACGCCGAGATCACGCTCACCCTGCAGGATCCCTCGGGCCGCACCCGGATCAGGAAGATGGAATCCTGGTCCAAGACCGACCCCAAAACCCACGAAACCAAGATGCTCCTTAAGTTCCTTTCGCCGGCCGACGTGAAGGGCACGGCCTTCCTGATCCACGAGCACAAAGACCGGGACGACGACATGTGGTTCTACCTCCCTGCCCTGCGGCGGGTTAAGCGCTTGGCAGCCTCGGGGAAGGCAGGCGCCTTCATGGGTTCGGACTTTTCCAACTACGACATCGGCGGAGGAGAGGTGGAGGATTGGACCTACCGAATCCTGGGGTCGGATACCCTCAACGGCCACTTTGTGTGGATCGTGGAGGCCGTGCCCCGATCCCCGGAGGTGGTCCAGAAAACAGGGTACACCAAGCAGGTGAAGTGGGTGGATCCCCAAACCCTCATCGTATGGCAAACCGAATGCTACGACCGAACCGGGGAAAAGTTCAAACGCATCCGTGTGGAGGAGGCCCAGAACATTGAAGGGGTATGGTTTGAAAAACGCATTGTGGCTGAGAACCTGGACTCCGGCCACCGGAGCGTGATGGACTTCCACATCCTGGAGGTGAACCCGCCCCTTCCCGACGATCTATTCACCCAACGGGCCCTGCAACGGTAGGAGGTTTGCCATGACCACCCTTTGGCTGGCGGTGCTCTTGGGTCAACTGGGAGGTTATCTGCGGTTTGAAGCCTACGTCCAAACCCAAGACCCCTACGCATTGCAGAAGCTGGCCACCACGTTCCAGAGCCGTTTGGACTTGGAAGGCGACCGGGTGCACGGCTACGGCGCCTTCAATGTGATCTTTGATGCCCTACAGGGCCGCCCCCTGCTGCGGCCCATTGAGGGGTATGTGACCGCCTCGGTGGGTGCAGTGGACCTCACCGTGGGCAGGCGGATCCTCACGTGGGGCGAAGGGGTTTTTGTGAGCCCAAGCGATGTGGTTACTCCGTGGAATTTCACTTTTCTCTATACCGACCTGGAGGAATTCCGGGAGGGGGTAGAAACCGTGAGCCTCACCTATTACCGGGGGCTTCTCTGGTTCCAAGCCGCGGTTCTGCCCTGGTTCCGGCCCAACCAATACCCCCTGGAGCCCTTCCGGATTCCCTCCCTGACCTTTGAGCCGGACTCTGCCATTCTCCCCAGCCCCTCGCTGAAAAACGCCGGGCTCCTGGCGCGCTGGGGCGGTACCTGGGGCCCTCTGGATTTCCAGGTCTTTGTGTACCGAGGATATGACCCTGACTTCAACCTGCGGGTATGGGAGCGTGATCCGGACGCCTGGCTGGTTCCGGTGTATCACCGTACCACCTTTTACGGGGGCAATGGCGTGTGGATCCACGGAAACCGGGCACTTCACGTGGACCTGATGTACCGCGGAAAACCCGAAAACCACCAAGAAAACGATCTGGTTAAGGGAGCCCAGGTGTACCTGGCCGTGGGGGGAGAAGCCTCCAGTTGGAACGACCAGATCCATGGGGGTGTGGATTTCCTGTACCGCAAGACCTGGCCCCAAGCCACCCCCGGCATCCCTGCCGCGATGGAAGCCCTGGCTCGGGAGTTCTTCTTTGAGGAGCCGGAGGGTGCCTGGTACACGGCTTACCGATTCCAATGGAAGGATGCCCGGGAACTGTGGCATCTGCAGGTGATGGGCATTTACGATTGGAGCCACCAGGAGGCCTTCACCTTGCCCTCCCTCACCTACAGTCTGGCAGATGGGGTTCACCTGCGGTGGGGAGCACTTTTGAGCGACACAAAGGGCAAAAGCCCCTTCACCCAAATAGGCAAACACGTCGGCAACCTGGTTTTTACCGAAGTGCGGTGGAGTTTTTGAGAAACAGCGGCCTTCGTACGCTGGTTTCTCCAGGAGCGGCCGCTGAGGAGCCCTGAAGGGGGGAATCGGCCTTCAGGCCGGAAAAATCGGCGAGGGGGCGGCTAAAGCCGCCCCCTCGCCGAAATCATGACAATTCCCCGGGTTACCGTAGAACCACAACCTTGCGCACCAAAGACCGGTCGCGAGCCTGGAGCGTCAAGAAATACACACCAGACTGCACCCGAGGCGTCCAGGTGAAGGTGTGATGCCCCGCTGCCAGCGGCTGATGGAACAGCCGTTCCACACGACGACCACTGGCATCGTAGAGGTCCAGGGTTACCGTGCTTGCCTGGGGTAGCGTGAAGGTTAGCGTGGCGCTCCGATGGATCAGGGCTGGCGTGGCTAAGGCAAAGCGCGTGGACGTCTCGGAGCCTTCCTCCACATCGGTGATGACCCCGAAGAACTCCAGCATCTTGCGCACCAAATCCTCCAGCGTGCTTTGGCCGTTGTCTTGAAGCCCGCCCAACTCAAAGGACAGGCCAATGGTGCGGTAGTCCTGGCCGTTCCCCAGATCGTGGACGTAGGCGATACCGCAGTAGTAGGGAGGGTTGTTGTTCTCAAAGATGGCGAAGGCCTGGGGATCACCCGCCTCCAGGTGGTCTACCCAGCTGTTCTCGCCCGCGTACGGGAAGGAGAACCCTTCCGTGAAGGTGCCGTTCATGCCCAGCACAGTGCCCAGGTCTCCGGATCCGTCCTCCAGGGGGGTGATCCCGAAGTAGGGGGAGAAGTCAAAGGCGCCGGTGCCTGGATCGTAGTACCACACGTCGCCGCCCTCCAGGAACACGCGGCCTCCGTTCTGCAGATAGTTGACAATGGCATCTGCCTCGGGCCCGGGTGGGATCCGCTCGTTGTTGGAGAACATGCCCACGGAAATCCACAGGCTCTTGAAGTTGCTGAGGTCCGTGAGGTATTCGGTGAGATTGGTGGTGTAGAAGCCCAACAGGCCGAAGTTGTCAAAGACCTGCTGCAGCGCCGGCCCTGTGAGTGGTGTGGGATCCAGATCCCAAATCAGGTAGTCACCTCCCCGGGCTGCGGAGAGTTGGATCTCGTAGGTGTCCACTGCAGCATCGCTGGAGATCACCAGGTACAGCGTGTAGGGGTATCCCATGGGGGTTTCCGGTGCCAGGCTAAAGCTCATGGGATCGGTGCCGTTGTTGGCGGTGCCGCCGTTGCCCGGCACGGTGCCCAAGTTTGAGGTGCCGTCCAAGATGGTCACGTACGCATCAGAGGCCAGCAGGGTACCGGTGACTCCGGTGGCATCGTCGGTGCCGATGTTCTGCACCTCAAAGAAGAAGTACACCGACTCCCCGGGGTCCGTTATCCCATTGCCGTCGCCCTGAAGGGTATCGGCGATGGTGGTGGCCACCAGGCTCATGTGGACCCCGGTGAGGGGCACGTCCTTCTGCACTGCAATGTCATCCAGGTACCACCCCTCGCGGGTGACGGAAGCATCGGAGGAAAAGCGGAACCGCAACCGCAGGAGTTGACCTGCGTAGTTGTTCAACGACAGGGTTTCCGCTTCCATGCCGTTGGAATTGCCACTGTACGAAGTTAGGGTTTCCCAAGTGCTGCCGTCGTCGGTGGAGACCTCCACAATGCCGTAGTCGTAGCCGGACTCAATCTCGTACTGGTGCCAGAAGATCAAGCGGGCGTAGTAGGCATCGCTGAGGTCCAGCACTTGGTTCCACAGGGCATAGCCGTCTTCGTTGTTGCCGTAGTCGCCGTTGGGAGCGTTGGACAAGGAATGGGTGGGGGAGTGGTAGTAGGTGGTGGCCAGGCCCCATCCGCTGTTGCCTCCGATGGTCCAGTTGTCCAGGCCGTTCTCAAAGGTTTCCAGGTACCAGGTCACATACGCAGGGGTGCCGATGGGGAACACCAAGGTGTCGTGGGCCACATAGGGGTTGCCCGCAGAATCCACGCCGCTGATGTCCACACCAAAGCCCACGGGCATGCCGGGCCGACGATCCGGATCCGAAGAGAACACGATCTCGTCGCCTGTGGCGGTGTCGCCTTGGGCCAGGGTACCGATGTAAGAGGTGGCATCCATCAGGTTGATGGTGGAATCGGTGGTGCTGAGGGTCACCTGCAGGTTGTTCACCCGAAGCCCCAGGTTCCGGAGGGTGAGGAACAGGGAAACGGTTTCCCCGGGATCCGGTTGACCGTTCTGGTTGCCCTGGGTGTCGTCAAAGCTCATGTGGGTGATGCGTACGAAGGGCTCATTGAGGTTCGGGGTGTTGAGCACGGCCTCATAGGCATTGACCCGTCCCCAACCGTAGTCGTTATTGGGATACGGACTGCCCTGGCTGGGTTGATCCGCGGTGTTCAGCAGGATGTCGTACACGGTTTCAAAGTCCAGGGTGGGGTTGAGGGAGAGCATCAGAGCGATGACCCCAGCCACGTGGGGGGTGGCCATGGAGGTGCCGTCCCAGGTTTCAAAGCCTCCGCCGGGCACGCTGGAGGTTACCCCGGCACCTGGCGCCGAGAGGTTGGGTTTGATCAGGTTCCAGTCCTCGCGGGGCCAGTACTGGGGATCGTTCCAGGGGTCTTGGTTTGGGGCCGGGCCTCGGGAGGAGAAACTGGCGATGTTGTCGTTGCTATCGGTAGCACCCACACTGATCACGATGGGGAAGTTGCCGGGGGTTCCTGCGGTGCCCGAGCCGGGCCCACTGTTGCCGCTGGCAAACACCGGGATGATGCCCAGTTGCCGCCAGTTCCACGTGGCCTCCCAGAAGGTCAGGTCGGTTTCGTCCGAAGATCCCCACGAGTTGGACACCACGCGGATATCCACTCCGGAGTCAATCAGGCTGGCGAAGAACTCATAGCAGGCCAGGATCCAGGGATCCTCGCCGAAGCCCCCGGAGGAGAAGCCCTTGGCGGCCACGAACATGGCCCCAGGAGCAACCCCCACATCCTGGTTATCGGGGATGTTGGTACCCGGGCCATCGCCTCCCACGATGGTGCCCATGGTGTGGGTGCCGTGGCCGTGGTCGTCGTATGGCGTGGGGTTGCCGTTCACGCCGTCAAACCAATAGCCCAGGAACTTGCCTTGGAGCACCGGATGGGTGATGTCCACCCCTGTGTCCAGGTTGCCTACCACCACACCCTCGCCGGTGAGCCCCAGTTCGGTCCATACCTGGTCGGCGTGGATGATGGTGATGTTCCAATTGAACGACCGGTTTTGGAGACGATCCGGCGGGGTTTGGGAGGAGAGAGCAGCTATTTGGCGTTGCCGATCGGCCTGTTTCTTCAGGGCTTCCTTGGCGGGATTGGGGCGGCGTGCGTCCACCAGCCATAGGGTATCCATCTTCTCAATGTAGGCGATATCGGAGCGCGCCAGAAGGCGGTCAATGACGCGTTTCTCTGCCTTCAGGTAGAGACCGTTGATGATCCAGAAGGGCCGCAGTTCCTCAATGCCCTTTTCCTGTCGCAGGGTGTTGAGGAGATCTGCCTGGGTGGTGCGAGCAAAGTTCTGCAGATAGTGCAGCCGGGCTTGGCGGTCCTCAGCGGGAATGCTGCTGAGATCCGCCCTTTGGGCCATGTGCACGATGACCCCGATCACTTGATCCGAGGGCATCGTTTGCCAGTTTTGAGCGAGCCGAGGGTCCAACTGGGCTGCATGGAGCCCCAGGACCACCAGCAGAGTGCCCATCAAGTACCGCATACAACCTCCTTCACTCAGGGGTGTTCACAAAAAATGGGTGTGCCCGGAGAGCACACCCGTTGCCAGTCCTTGGTTCCACCAGGTTGTCAAAGGAATGGATTACGCCTCCAAATGGGCCTGATAGGCGTTATCGCCAGGCCAGTACTTGTCAATGTACTCGCGGCGGATCCGCGAGAGTTCGGACTTGGGGAACAGGGTGAGCAGTTCCCAGCCGAGTTGCAGGGTTTCCTCAATGGACCGGGGTTGTTCCCCTTGGCCGATCATCTTCTTTTCAAAGAGGTCAGCGAACTTCAGGTACTTCTTGTCCATGTCGGAGAGGGCATCCTCCCCCACGATGGCCACCAGGCGGCGCATATCTTTGCCTCGTGCATAGGCGGCATAGAGCTGGTTGGCCAGTTCGCGGTGATCCTCGCGGGTTTTCTCCTTGCCGATCCCCAGGTTCATGAGCCGCGACAGGGAGAGCAGCACATCAATAGGAGGGAACACGCCCACTCGGTGCAGTTCACGGGAGAGCACGATCTGCCCCTCGGTGATGTACCCGGTGAGGTCCGGAATGGGGTGGGTGATATCGTCGTCGGGCATGGTAAGGATGGGGATTTGGGTGACCGAGCCCTTGCGGCCGCGGATTCGGCCTGCACGTTCGTAGATGGTGGCCAGGTCGGTGTACATATAGCCGGGGTAGCCGCGGCGGCCGGGCACCTCTTCTCGGGCGGCACCGATCTCGCGCAGGGCCTCGCAGTAGTTGGTCATATCGCCCAGAATCACGAGTACGTGGTAATCCAACTCAAAGGCGAAGTACTCGGCCACCGTGAGGGCGAAGCGGGGGGTAAGGATCCGCTCAATGGTAGGGTCGTCGGCCAGGTTGATGAAGGCCACGAGTTTGGACAGGGCACCGGTTTCCTCAAACTCCCGCAGGAAATAGGAGTACTCCCGTTGGGTGAGGCCGATGGCACCGAACACCACCAGGAACTCTTCGCCCTCGCCGCGCACCTGGGCGTTCTTGATGATCATCGCGGCGATCTCATTGGCAGGCAGGCCGGCCCCCGAGAAGATGGGCAACTTCTGGCCTCGCACCAGGGTGTTGAACCCGTCAATGGCGGAAATCCCGGTTTGAATGAAGTCCGAAGGCTTATCCCGGGCCACCGGGTTCATGGGCACCCCAATGATGGGGATCCGCTTTTCCGGGATAATGGGGGGCAGCCCATCAATGGGTTCCCCACGGCCGTTGAAGATCCGGCCCACCATGTCGCGGGACACACCGAAGCGAGCCACATCCTCCACCAGGCGGATGGTGGTATTGGCCACATCAATGCCCAAGGTGCCTTCCAATACCTGGATCACGGCGTAATCGGTGGTCACTTCCAGCACCTGGCCCGAGCGGCGGGTGCCATCGCCCAGGATGATTTCTACCATGGCACCGTAGGAGAGTTCCCGGGCCTTTTCCACAATGAGAAGGGGGCCGGAGATGTATCGGACGTTGCGATACTCTTTGGTTACCAATTCTTCTGCCATGGATGCCTCCTCAGAAAGGTACGGGGCTTAGGATAATCGCAACCCCCAAGGAAGTCAACGGATTCCCAAGGGCTTAGGGTACTGGGGAATCCTGGACCTCTGCCACCAACCAGCCCTCCCGGTGCAGGAACCGGACGGGCAGGAACTGTTGGGCGGTCCACAGGGCGGTGCGGGTGTGTGAGGTGAGTGCCTGTACGGCCATGCGGCCCCCGCGCAGCGCCAAGATCCAAACCAGGTTGTCCTGGAGATGGGGATCCACCGCATCCCCGGATTCCAGGAACGCCTGGGCCTTGTGTGCCAGTCGTCGGCCGATCTCCTCTGCTGGTACCCCTCGTTGACACAGTTGATCCACCCCTGCGGGTTGCTCGGGAGGGCCCAACACCAAGGTGGTGGAGCAGCCAGGCGACCGGGTGGGCCAGGCTCGGCCCCGGAGGCTCAGCTGAAGCCCCAGGGTTTCCAGGGCAGGCACTGCACCGCGTTGGATCCGCTGGCGGACCCGTCGTGGTTCCAGACTCCGACTACTCTGGATCCAAAGGACCGCTGGGTGTCGTTGCCGGTTTTGGGGAGGCAACATCAAGGGGCCGAGGGCACGGAGCCGCTGGATCCGATCCGGTAAGGGGGCTCCGGGTTGCAAGGGCTGTACTTCCAAGTGAACCCGTCCGCCGCCCGCGGGATAGTACCCCCGGGCCTCTACGCGGAGGGCCAGGTGCTCGGTGAGGGGACGAGCATAGGGCACCACCACGTGTTCCCAAAAGTCCCAAGTCATGGAAAAGGGGACGTCCGTGCCGCCCGTGATGTGGAGCCGGCATCCCCTGCGGCTCAGCACACAGGCGGGCAAGAGGGTTTGGAGAAACAGGGGGATGGATCCCGCGGTTTTGAAGTCCACGGTGAAGGTGCCCCCCTTGGGCTCTGCAGGGAAAAAGGCCAAAGCCGTGGTGCCCACCTGAAGGTTTTCGGGCTCGGTACGGCTTCCAGGTGCCAACTTTTGGAGGGTTTTGAGGATGTGGAGATGCTGGGGTTTTAGGCCTGGATTTCGCCGTCCCCGACGGATGTTCACGATTCGGAAGGGTCGGCCTGTGAGCAAACTGAAAACCAGGGCGAACCGGACGATCTGGCCGCCCCCTTCGCCGTAAGAGCCATCCAAGAATACGACGCTCACTCGGCCAGCGGTCGGGTGATCACCTGCCCGGCTTCCAGCAGGGGGATCACCAGCCGGTGGTGCAGGGTGTCCACGGCGAGGTCAGCCGGAGTGGTGAGTTCCTGGGCAATCACCCGTTCGTCCCGAGAGGGTGCCCATAGAACCACTGTGCCCGAGAGGTAACCCGAAACCACGAAATCGCCGTTTTTCAAGCGGGCCAAGCCATCGCCCCCCATCACGTAGCGGAACTCGTGGAGCCGCTGAGGCGCACCCATGTTCACCACTCGGTACAGCCGCGCTGGGCTGGTGAAGGAGACCACGTACAGGGTGTCCCCCTCTACCCACAGGCCGTTGGGTTTGGGGATTTCTACAGATCGCAGGACTTTCCCTTGGGCGTTGATCTCATACACCCGATCCCGTTGGGTATCGGACACGTACACCCGGCCCTGGGGTGTGGAGGCCACATCGTTCAAAAATCGGGGGGGTTGGGGGAAGGCTTTGGGAGGAGCGAACACGCGCACCTCCCCGGTTTCCAGGGACACCCACATCAACCGGTCCACGTCAGCCACAACGATCCCTGTGCCCAAGGGGGCCATGCCCTTGGGGTCCAAGAGGCCTTGGGCCACAAGGGTAGGAGGGGCTTGCTCATGCCACTCCAGGATTTGGCCATCCCGTTTTTGGAATGCACCGATCTCTGAAATGAGCACCCGTTCCCCCAGTACCAGGGCACTCTCCGGGTGGACCCAAAGGAACAGGGTCAAAAGCCACAGGGTCATGTTCTCACCTCCCTGGGGAAATTTTACGGGGCACAGGGATAAAAAAACGGGTGGGGCGGCCGGCGCGTGCGCCGGCCGCCCCACCCGTCCCTCAGAGAACCCCCGTCGGAACGGGGCTCAGGGTACACCGGTTACCGCTCAAACAGGATCCCACCAATCAGCAGGCCGTTCCACCGGACCGGAAAGTCCGGCACCTCCCGCCGAATCTTCAACGTGGGTTTGGAAACCGGCTGTTTCCGGAGCGTTTTCTCTTTCCGTTCGGCCATGGTTTCACCTCCTTTTTACCGATACAAAAACCCCGAGCATCCCAAACGACACCCGGGGCCTTCACACAGGCGGGTAATCTTACGCGCGTTGCCCGTGATCCGCAAGCCCCTTTTAGGTCCACTGAAGCATGCGTTCCAGGGCTTGACGGGCCCGTGCGGCGACCTCCTCAGGCACCCGCACCTCGTGGACCTCCTCCTGGAGAGAGCGGAGGACCTTTTCCAGCGTGATCTTCTTCATGTAGGGACACACGGCCTCGGCCTGGGCTGGTAGGAACTCCTTGTCCGGATTCTCCTGGTTTAGGCGATACAGCAGGCCCACTTCGGTGGCCACCACGAACTCGTGGGCCTGGGATTCACGGGCACGACGGAGCATGCCCCCGGTGGAAAGGATATGCACCCGATCGGTTCCAAAGGCCCCCTCCTGGGCAAAGTACAGGCAGGAGGAAGAACACCCGCATTCGGGATGGATTAGGAATTCAGCCTCGGGCCGTTGTTCCAGGAGTTCTCGGATCTCTTCGGGCCGGATTTGGGCGTGGACGTGGCATTCCCCGGGCCAAAGGTGAAGTCTTCGGCCGGTGACCGAAGCCACATAGGCCCCCAAGTACATGTCCGGCAGGAACAGGATCTCACGGTCCTCGGGGATGTGTTCCACCACTTGAACCGCATTGGAAGAGGTACAGCAGTAATCGCTTTCGGCCTTGACTTCGGCCGTGGTGTTCACATAGGCCACCACCACTGCCTGGGGGTGCTGTCGTTTCCACGCTCGGAGGTCTTCGGCGGTAATGGACTCTGCCAGGGAGCACCCGGCTTCCAGGTCCGGCAGCAGGACCCGTTTCTCAGGTGCCAAGATCGCTGCGGTCTCGGCCATGAAGTGCACTCCGCAGAACACGATCAAGGGGGCGTCGGCGTCCCGGGCTCGGGCTGCCAGGGCCAAGGAGTCTCCCACAAAATCCGCCACCTGTTGCACCTCGGGCAACTGGTAGTTGTGGGCCAGAATCAGGGCCTGTTTTTCCTGCTTTAAGCGAAGGATCTCCTCTTGGAGTTCGGGGACCCTTTCTTGGGGTGTTCCTGCCATGCGAAACCTCCTGGAAAAGTCTGCTCAAGTCGGTTAAGTTTACCGGATATGTTCCACCCTCGCCACTGCGGGCTCCGGCCGCATTGCAGGGGTGCCGGGGAATCCTTAACATTAACCGGATGAGAACCTCTCTTCGGTGGAAATCGTTTTCTGTAGCAGGGATTCTTCTCTCGCTGCTCTTCTTGGCCCCGGTGGGTTGCCGTTGGCAGCGTTCAGGGTCTGCGGCTTTGGAGTCTTCACCCAAGGCCCTATTGAACCGCGCCCACACTCTGTTTGAACAGGGCCACTATCAGGAGGCCGCGGAGATCTATAAGGGGTTTGTGTTCCGTTACCCCACGGACCCCCGGGTGGACGAGGCCCAGTTTTTCCTGGCAGAATGCTACTTTCGGCAAAGGGACTACGATCAAGCCATTGCGGAGTACAGTTTCCTGCTGGACAACTTCCCGCAGAGTCGGTATCGCCAGCGGGCGGAGCTCCGGATGGCCGAGGCCTATCTGCGGAAGGCTCCACCGCCTGAGTTAGACCAAACGGACACCGAAACCGCCCTTCGTCAGCTCCGGCGGTTCATCGCCCGATATCCCCACTCGCCCTTGGCCGACACGGCGCGTCAGTTGTTAAGCCAGGCCAAGGAGAAGTTGGCCGAGAAGATGCTCATTGCCATCCGAACCTATCGCAATCTGGAGGCTTGGGACTCGGAGCGTTTGTACATCCGGCTTTTGGAACGGGAGTATCCCCAGACCACGGCGCGGTGGTGGGCGCGGTACTATCTGGCCGAGTACTACATCTACCAGGGCCAGGCCGACAGTGCCTACACGGTGATCCACGACATCGTGGCTCGGGAGAAGGATCTTCCTCGTTCCCTGGTACGGAAAACCAAGGAGCTGGGGCTAAAGCACGGGCTTTGGCCCTTCCGTCGGTCCCAGCCTTCCTCCTAAAGCCGAAAACGAGAGGAGGCCGTTTATGCACGGGCTTTGGGTTCTGGCGTTCCTGCTGGCCTCTCCGGGCCAGTGGCCCCTTCGGGGGTTGCACCACATTTACACCGCTTCCACCGAAGGTCCCCAGGTGCTCACGGTCAACATCCTGGGGCTCAATCTCTTCCTCCGCAGTCAGCCGGTGAGCGGCTTGAAGCAGGGCCAGCCGGCTACGGGCACCGATTACCTGTTTGCCGCTGACCTTCGGATGGGGCTGGGGTACTCCTGGAACCCCTACCTGGAACAGGCCATCGGCTTGACCTTTTCTGGCGATGCTGTGTACACCGACGACAACGTGTACCAATGGATCACGCCCGACGGCGACACCCTCAACAACCACAACGTCAACAAGGTGTCCTATGGTTTCGGCGACCTGTTCTTGACGGCCAAACTCTCCCTACCCTATCGGAACCTGCTGTATGCGGCCTTGATGCCGGAGATCTGGGTGCCCTTGGGGCCCCGAACCTTCCGGGATACCAGCAACCTGGACCGCAAAACGTATCCGTGGGTGTACCAAGGAGGGTACTATCGGCGATTCGCCTCGGATCATGTAACCCCAGGCCTTCGCTTCTTGCTGAGTTTGCAGCCCAATGAGATCCTGGGCCTCCATCTGAACTTCGGGTATCGGGGAAGCCGCCTGGGCGACCACACTGCCCTGCTCCTCTACGGTGCAGGCCTGGAATTTGACTTTGGCCAGATTTCCCTGTTCCTGGAGGACTACACCGAGCGGTTCACCAACGAAGACGCCCGATCCCGCTACGGGGATGGTTACGGCGTGGCCTCCTTTGGCCTCCGAAGCGGGGATTACCCCTCGGGCCAGTTCCAACTCTATGGCTTTTTGGTACACCAGCACACAGAGCTGCCAGAGACTACGGCCTCCCTGTGGCCCACCTTCAAGCCAGACTTTGGGGTGGGAATGCAGTTTGTGTTCGGGCACTCCTTCTACAAGGCTCCACCCAAGGAGATGCCCGTAAAACCCGTGGAGATCCCGGTGGGCGCCCTGGCTGGGGTGGTCACCGATGCCTCCACCCTGGAACCGCTGGCCGCCCGGGTGGAACTGTTGCGTACTGGCCAGAGTTTGGAAACCTTTGCCGACTCCCTCAGCGGGCAGTACCGTTTTGACTCCGTGCCCGCAGGTCTTTACACGCTTCGGGCCTCCAAGGAGGGCTATGAGCCCGTGGTGCTCTCCGTGGTGATCAAGGGCAACGAGGAAATCGTCCGGGACCTCGCTCTGACACCCAAGCGTGAAGAGGCACCGGCCACCGGTGTCATCACCGGTCGGGTGTTTGACCAGAAAACCGAAGCACCGGTGTATGCCAAGATCACCTTTGTGGGCACCGAGATCGCCCCGGTGTACACCGATTCAGCCACTGGCGTGTTCCGGGTGGAGGTCCCTGTTGGCACCTATGCCCTCAAGGTGGAAGCTCCGGGGTACATTCCCACGGGTCGGCCCGTGGTGGTGAAGGCTGAGGAGCCCGTGATCCTGGACATCCCCCTGTTGAAAAAGGGAACGCACTTGGTGTTCCAGAACATCTACTTTGCCCCAGGCAGTGCGGAGCTGGATCCCTCTTCGTACCCGGTGCTGGATGAGATCGTAAAACTCCTCAAAGAGCATCCCACCATGATCGTGGAGATCCAAGGCCACACCGACAACACGGGCAGCCTGGCCTTCAACATGAAACTCTCCCAGAAACGGGCTGAGGCGGTTAAGCGGTACCTGGTGGAACATGGCATTGAGGAAGACCGACTGATCGCCAAAGGGTACGGGCCCAAGAAGCCCATTGCTCCCAACGACACCCCGGAGAACCGGGCAAAGAACCGACGTGTGGAACTCGTGGTCCTGGGCGAGAAGATCCAGCCGTGATCCCGGTTTTTGACCTGCACCAGGACCTGATCTCGGCGCTCCGGGTGTTCCCAGTATCCGCGTGGTCGGGCACGTCCCCGGCGCTGGGTCACGGCAATCTGGAACGACTGAAGCGCAGCGGCTACAAGTTGATTGTGCAGGCGGTGTTCCCTCTGCACCGCCACTGGGGTGCGTATTTGACGGAAAACCCGGTGCTTCACGCCCTACGGATGGTGGAACGGCTACACGAACTGGCCGAAGAGCACGCCGAGCACCTCATGCTGGTGAAAACGCGGGAGGACCTGGAAACCCTTTTGCAAGGCGACCGTTTGGGGTTCCTCATCGGCTACGAAGGCATGTACGGATTGGAGGACCGGTGGGTGCTCAAGGCCTTGTACCGCTGTGGCGTGCGGGTTTTGGGACTCACATGGAACGTTTCCAACCTGGTGGCCACCGGTGCCTGGGACGAACACGACCGAGGGCTTTCGGACTTGGGGCGGAAACTGGTGCTTTTGGCCGATGAACTGGGGTTTATCCTGGACCTCGCCCACGCCTCTCCCCGCACCTATCAAGAGGTACTGGCCCTGCCCCTTCAACGGCCTCCCATCGTGTCGCACACTGGGGTTTTGCCCGGAACCCCTCGCACCCGCCGCAACATCTCCATAGAGCAGGCGCGGCACGTGGCCCAGCGGGGCGGCCTGGTGGGCTTGGCGCTGGCCAAACTGTTCTTTGAGGACCCAAAGGCCACCCTAGACACGGTGACCGAGCGGATAGAACGGCTCTGGCGGGAGATCCCAGAACACCTGGCCCTGGGCACCGATTTCTTTGGGTTCGGGGCCTCTGAGACCATAGAGGGGCTGGAAACCGTGGAGGGGATCCGCCGTCTGGAGCAACGACTCCGACAGCGAGGGCTGCCGGAGGCTGCCTTGGAGGCGGTCTTCTTCGGAAACGCCCTTAGGTACCTTCGGGCCCACTTGCCGGCGGTGTAGGCGAAGGCTGGGCAGAGTTCTGGGCCCGTTCTCGGCGTTTGGCCTCTTCGGCCAAAGCGTCAAAGTAGCCCCACATGCCTCCGTCTACTCCGCGGGAGATCCCCTGCATCCGCATGGCCAACACTTCAGGCTGATTGGCGTGCTCCAGGGCGGTTTCCTGGGTAATCAGTCCCCGCCGCCACAGGTAGTAAAGCGACTGATCAAAGGTCTGCATGCCGTAAGGCACCACGCCTTCGGCAATGGCCTGGGGAATCTCCAGGGTCTTTTCCGGATCCCGGATCAGTTCCCGGATCCGGGCTGTGACCACCATGATCTCCACCGCCGGCACCAAACCCCGACCATCGGCTCGGGGCACAAGCCGTTGGGAGATCACCGCCTTCAGCACCGAGGCCAACTGCACCCGGACCTGGTCCTGTTGGACCGCGGGGAACACACTGATGATCCGGTTTAAGGTTTCCTTGGCGTCCATGGTGTGCAGGGTGGAAAACACCAGGTGGCCGGTTTCGGCAGCGATGAGGGCGGTGGCGATGGTCTCCAGGTCTCGCATCTCCCCCACCATGATCACGTTGGGGTCTTGACGTAGTGCTTCCTTCAAGCCCGAAAGGAACGACAGTGTGTCTTCGCCGACCTCGCGTTGCGAGATCAAGGCCTTGTCTTCGGTGAGCACATACTCAATGGGATCCTCAATGGTGATGATGGTGACGGCCTTGTGGTGGTTGATGTAGTCCAACATGGCGGCCAGGGTGGTGGATTTCCCGGTGCCCGCCACGCCGGTGACCAGGATGAGCCCCCGATCCTCCAGGGCCAAACGGTTCAACTGCGGAGGAAGGTTCAGCTCTTCCACAGATCGCACCCTGGGAGAGATCAGCCGGATGGCCATGGCCAGGGTGCCCATCTGGTAGTATGCATTCACCCGATAGCGGCCGAAATCCTCAATGGCCACAGAAAAATCGGCCACCCGTTCCCGCCTCAATCGGTCCTTATGCCGGGCCCGGGCGATGGTATCAAAGGCGGTCATCAACTGCTTTTGGGTGAGGGGAGGATGGCCTTCCAAGGGCTGGAGTTGACCGCTGAGACGAAGATACGGGGGTTTTCCGACCTTGAGATGGATATCCGAGGCACCCCGGCGTGCTGCCTCCTTGAAGAGTTCAATGATGTCCATCGTGTCAAAGGATACGCCACCCCTCTGCAGGGCTCAACGTGGGCCATTGCGGGGCGAAAGGGGGCGGTTTATGATTGTGTAGGCTCTCTATGCCCCCGTAGCTCAAGTGGATAGAGCATCGGATTTCTAATCCGAGGGTTGCAGGTTCGAGTCCTGCCGGGGGCGTCTTCCCTTTCACGCTGCGGTGGGGACGCAAAGGGGATTCCGACGCAGGTGTTGAAGTTGCCCTGAAGAGGCTTCAGCAAAGGGGGGTTTGGACCGTCCCGATCGGGCCGCAACGGAGCCTACAGCAGTTCCCGCTCTACAAAGCCCACATCCACCTTCCCCTCTTGGAAGGCCGGATGTGCTAACAGTTTGAGGTGAAACGGAATCGTGGTTTTCACTCCCTCAATGTAAAACTCTTCCAGTGCTCGGATCATGCGGCGGATGGCTTGGGGCCGGCTTTCATCGTGCACGATCACTTTGGCCAACAGGGAATCGTAAAAGGGAGGAACGATGTACCCCTGGTAAATGTGGCTGTCCACTCGCACCCCAGGGCCACCGGGCAAATGGAGCTTTTCAATGCGGCCCGGTGTAGGAGCAAAGCGGTTCTCCGGATCCTCCGCATTGACCCGCACCTCAATGGCATGTCCCTGGAGTTGGATATCCTCCTGACGGAAGGGCAGGGGCTCACCGGCTGCCGCCAGGATCTGGGTGCGAACCAGGTCAATGCCTGTGACGAACTCGGTCACCGGGTGTTCCACTTGCAGCCGGGTGTTGAGTTCAATGAAGTAGAAGTCACCTTCTGGGGTTACGAGGAACTCAAAGGTGCCCACCGAGGAGTACTTCAGGGCTCGGGCTCCGCGCACTGCGGCCTCCTGCATTCGTTCGCGGAGTTCGGGATCCACCGCCGGGGATTCCTCCAGGAGTTTCTGGTATCGGCGCTGTACAGAGCACTCGCGCTCGCCCAGAGCCACCACGTTGCCGTGGCGGTCGGCGGCCACTTGGATCTCCACGTGTCGGGGGCGTTCCAGGTACTTCTCCATGTACAAGCCGGGGTCGCCGAAGGCACTTTGGGCCTCCAGGCGGGCGATGCTCATGGCCGGGGCCAGCTCCTCGGCCGAGCGGATGATGCGCATGCCGCGGCCACCGCCACCCATGCGGGCCTTCAGGATCACAGGGAATCCCCCTACCGACTCAATCCACTGCAGGGCCTGGGCGGGTGATTCGGTGGCTTCGTCGGTACCAGGGACCACGGGCACGCCCACCTCTCGCATCACCTTCTTTGCGGCCAACTTATCGCCGGCGAGTTCCATGGTTTCGGGGTTGGGCCCAATGAACACGAAGCCGTGTTCCTCAACGATGCGGGCGAACTCTGGGCTTTCGGCCAGGAAGCCATAGCCGGGATGGATGGCATCCACCCCGGTCACCTGGGCAGCGCTCAGGATTTGAGGGATATTGAGGTAGCTCTTCCGGGCATCGGGCGGGCCTACACACACCGCGTAGTCGGCCAGGGCAACGTGCAGGCTGTCGCGATCCGCCTCGGAGTAAATGGCCACCGATTCTATGCCCAACTCTTTAAGGGCGTAGATGATACGAACAGCGATCTCCCCGCGATTGGCCACCAGTACCCGTTGAAACATGGCGGATCAAAGGGTGAGATTGACCTCGGTGTCCTTGTCAAATAGGTGGATGTGGTGGGTATCCACGAACACGTCTTGGGTGCTGCCTTCCGGGGGAATATCGCGAGGAGTAATGCGGGAGATGAAGGTCACGTGGTCCACGGAGTAGTACACCAGCACCTCGTTGCCCAGGGTTTCCTTCAGGTCCACCCGGGCCTTGAAGGAGGGTTCGTGCCCCTGTTTAAAGGCGCCGTGGTAAATGTGTTCTGGACGCACCCCCAGGTACACAGCCTGGCCTGGTTTCACCTTGCCTTGAAACTCCTTGGGCAGTGGCAGGTCCATGTACTCGTTTTTGAAGTGCAACTGCCCCCCGCGTTCCTCCACCACACCTTCAAAGAAGTTCATGGGAGGCGAGCCGATGAACCCAGCCACGAACTTGTTGGCCGGCTTGAAGTACAGGGTGATGGGGTCGGCAATCTGCTGGACGGTGCCGTTGTTGAGGAGCACGATCTTATCGCCGAGGGTCATGGCCTCTACCTGATCATGGGTCACGTAGATGGAGGTAGCCTTCAGGCGTTTGTGGAGTTTGGCCAGTTCGGCCCGCATGTGTACCCGCATCTTGGCGTCCAGGTTGGGGAGGGGCTCGTCAAACAGGAACACCTTGGGATGGCGAACGATGGCGCGGCCCAGGGCTACTCGTTGCCGCTGTCCCCCAGAAAGTTGCCGGGGTTTCCGGTCCAAGAGGTGCTCAATACCCAAAATCCTGGCGGCCTCCAGCACCCGTTTTTTGATCTCCTCCTTGGGCACCTTGCGCATCTTGAGGCCGAAGGCCATGTTATCAAACACGTTCATGTGGGGATAAAGGGCGTAGTTCTGGAACACCATGGCGATGTCCCGATCCTTGGGGGGCAGGTGGTTTACCACCTGGCCGTCAATCAGGATCTCGCCGGAGGTGGCCTGCTCCAGGCCCGCAATCAAGCGCAGGGTGGTGGTTTTCCCGCAGCCCGAGGGGCCCAGGATCACCACGAACTCGCCGTCTTCCACCTTGAAGGACACATCCTTTACGCCGATGGCCCCGTTTTCAAAGATCTTGGTGACCTCTCTGAGTTCAACTTCCGCCATGGTGAACCCCCAGAAGGTTAAAGATGCGGATCAGGGTTTCCTTGAGCTGGTGCCTAGGCACCACGAGATCAATCATGCCGTGTTCCAACAGGAACTCCGAGGTTTGGAACCCCGGAGGCAATTGTTGCTTGATGGTGTCTCGGATCACCCGGGGGCCGGCAAAGCCCAGCAGGGCGCCCGGCTCGGCCAGGATGATGTCTCCCAGTGAAGCGAAGGAGGCCATCACCCCTCCCATGGTGGGATCGGCCAACACGGTAATATAGGGCAGGCGTGCTTCCTGCAGTTCCACGACACCCACCACGGTTTTGGCCATCTGCATCAGAGAGAGGATGCCCTCGTGCATGCGGGCACCGCCGCCGGAGGCAGTGAGAGACACAAAGGGCCACCGATGCTCCAAGGCGTGCCGGACCCCTTGAACGAACTTCTCGCCCACCACCGAACCCATGGAGCCCCCAAGGAACCGGAAATCCGTGAGGAAGAGCACGGTTTTAAAGCCCCCGATGGTGGCTACCCCCACGCGGGCGGCCTCCCTTAGACCCGTTTTTTGCTGAGACTTCTTCACCTTTTCTGGGTACTGAGGGAACTCCAACGGGTCCAGGGACTCCAGGTGGGCGGCGATCTCCTGGTCAAAGTCGCCGGAATCGGTGAGGATCCGCAGGTAGTCCGGGATGCCAATGCGAAAGTGGTATCCACAATGGGGACACACGTAAAGGTTTTCCTCCAGTTTGGGCAGGTACAGGAGTTCGCCGCACTTTTTGCACTTGAGCCACTTGCCCGACGGGATCTCGCGGGGCTTGAGCTCATCGGGCTTCCGGGAGCGGAAAAACATGGTTCCGACAATTATAACCGTGCCCTCGGAACGACACAAAGGGGGCTCACCCCCGGGGTCCACGGCGATGCAGCACCGCCACAGGCACGAGCAGGAGGAGGTCGCCCAGGGTGGCTGCCAATCGGGTGATCAGGGCAGCTAAGGGGGCGAGCCCCGGCCCCAGCACGGGGTTCAGTGCCACGGTGAGCACACCTTCCCGCACACCCAAACCTCCCGGGGCGAAGGGGGCCAAAAGCCCCAGCACCCAAGCCAGGGCAAAGGCCGTAAGCAGGGCTGCATAGGGCAGGTGTAGGCCAAAGGACCGGAGGAACAGATAGTGGCCCAAAACCCTCAAGGCCCAAACGGCCAGGAACACCAAGAACCAAAGAAAGAGGTGGCGGTAATCCCAACGAACCTGGGGCACATCACGGCCCAGTCGTCGGAGGACGGTTCGGAGCACCGCCGGGTGCAGGATCAAGAAGAACCCCACCAGCACACCCAAAGGCATCCACGGGGGCACCTGGGGCAAGGAGGGAAGCCAAGCCCGGGTGAGCACAGGCAGGGTCATCAAGCCCCAGGCGAGCCCGGCCATAAGGTCCAGGATCACCTCTACGGTGACACTCCAAAACACCAGGGAGCGGCGTCCTTCGGGCACGAGGTACACCCGACCCAGCACCACCCACACTTTGCCCGGAAGGTATCTACCCATCCGCGACAGGGCCCAGGCGTAGTAGGCACGGCCTGGGGGGATACGTTCACCAGTGCGGGCCAGGATGTCGCGCCACACAAAGGGCATCACGGAGTTGGCCAAGGCCAGTAGGCCCAGTCCTGCCAGGCCCAGGGGAGGAGAAAGATGCCAGGGATACTGGCGAAGGACGTCCAGGTTCTGCCATACCCGGTACACCACAAAGCCCACGAGGGCCAGGACTACGCCTTGTCCCAGCCATTGCCACCATCGCTTTGGGGAACGGGATCGGGCCAAGGTTCAGTAGCGTTCCACGGGGTACCGCCAATCCTTGTCCAAACACATGGAGGAGATCCGGGTGATGGTGGGCGTGCGGCGTTTGTGCTCGTTCCGAATCACGCGTTGGTAGATGTCCAGCACCGCCTCTTCCGGGAGATTCAGCACTTGAGAGGTCTCGCGGACCGAGAGCTCCAGGTCCACCAAGCAGTAGAGCACGCGATCAATCTCCGCATAGGTGTGGCCGAGTTCCTCCTCATCCGTTTGGCCCTTCCACAGGCCTGCTGAGGGCTTCTTTTTGATGATATTGGCGGGCAGCCCCAGGTACTCAGCCAACTGCCACACCTGGGTCTTATAGAGATCGCCGATGGGGTAGATATCGGCAGCGAGGTCGCCGTACTTGGTACCGTATCCCAAGAGCAGTTCGGTTTTGTTGGACGTGCCCACCACGATGAAGCCCAACAGGTTGGCATAGAGGTAGTTGAGGATCATGCGCACCCGGGGTTTGACGTTGGCCAGGGCCAAGCGCTGTACGGATTCCGGAACATCCTGATCCGGCATGTAGCGTTGGAAGAGGTGCACCGCCTCATTGATGGCGATCACCCGATGGGGAATCCGATGTTGTTCCACGAGGTTGAGGGCATCCCGCAGGTCCCATTCCGGGGTCACCCCCTCCTCTGGCATGATCAGGGCGAGCATGCGGTCGCCCAGGGCCCGTTGGGTTAGGAGGGCCACCAGCGAGGAGTCAATGCCTCCGGAAAGGGCCACCAGCCCACCCTGGGCTCCCACCTTTTCCACCCGGGTGCGGATGGATTTCACCAGGATGCGGGTAATGGTGGGCAGTTCCGACACCGGCAGTTCGGGTTGAATCCGGCCGTTCATCATCCATTCTCCCGGGTCATTTCGTCGTAGGCCCGGAGCAATTCCTCCAGGATTTCGCGTCGGACCTCACGAACCCGAAGATCACGCCGCCGTAAGGTTTTGGATTCTTCCAGGTCCACGTCCACCACCAGCAGGTGCTCCTCCAGAAGGGGAGCCATAGCGATGAGTTCGCCCCTGGCCGAAAACACCATGCTGCCTCCCCAGTAGGTTACCCCATCCTGCACCCCCGCTTGGTTCACAAAGGCCACGGGCAAAAGGTTGTCCAGCACCCGTTCCTGCAGGAAGTTTTGCCAGGTTTTGACCTTGGTGGTGGTATAGGGAGAGGCCGAGAGGACAATGAGGATCTCAGCACCGCGAAAGGTGAGGGCACGGGCAGGTTCCGGGAACCACACGTCCTCACAGATCAGAATGCCAAGACGGCCAAAGGGGGTAGAAAACACCGGCAACCGATGGCCTGGGGCAAAGTATCGCTTTTCATCAAACAGCCGGTAATTGACGAGTTGTACCTTGCGGTACACGCCCTGGATCCGGCCCTCGCCGATGAGGGCGGCTGCGTTGTGGAAAAATCCCAGGGGCGTGCGGTCCACGAACCCTACGATGGTCCAAAGGCCCAGGTCCGAAGCGAACTCCCGGATCTCTTCCAGGGCCGTGAGGTTCTCCTCCACCTTATCCAGGTAGATGTCCCCTGAGCCAAAGCCCAAGGTGGCCAGTTCCGGGGTCACCGCCAGATCCACCCCTTGATCCTTGGCTTGCTTCAGGAAATGTTGGATGCGCTCACGGTTGCCTGCGATATCGCCCAAGCGGGTTTCAATCTGCAGGAGCCCGAGGCGGATCTTGCGGCTCATGGGGTTGGGTGTCACGATTTGCCTCCTTGGACGCTCAATTTTAAAGCGACGCCTTCAAGCAGAGCCCGGATCCGTGCCTGCAGCCGCTCGGCCGTACCCGGCATATACCCCACCTGCTTGAACACAATACGACCCCTGGGAGACACGATGAAATGCGTGGGAAAGGCATTGGCCTGGAACCGCTCGCGCACGGCACGGCCTTCCACCACATGGCGGTATGCAAAGGGCTGCTTTTGAAGGAACCGGGCCACCGTGGCGGAATCCTCATCGGTGACCGCCAGGAAAACCACCTGGGGCACCTGTTGAAACTGCTTCACCAGTTGATTGAGTTCTGGGATCTCCTGACGGCAAGGGCCACACCAGGTGGCCCAGAAGTTGAGCACCACCACCCGGCCCTGGAGATCTTGGAGCCGAAGGGTATCGCCCTCCAGGGTTCGGGCAACGAAGTCCGGTGCCAACGGAAACTGCTGTTGGAGCTTGTGTTCCAACCCAGCGAGATACCGATCAAAGGGCAGGGTATCGGCCCGATGGGTCCACACCACGCGCAACAGGGAATCGGCGGTGGTGTCCGCGTGGAAGAATCGCAGAACCGCCAGTGCCTGCTCCGCCGAGGTCCAGTGCTGGGTGGCCACCGCGGCTTGGGCATAGAGGGCCAAATCCGAGGCCCAGAGCACAAACAGATTCTCCTTCTGTTGGATCCAGGCGTCCAGGAGACGGAACGCCTCCTCCGCGCGATGATGTTTTAAGGCCCACGAGGCCCGCCTCTTCACCGTCTCCTCGTGCCACCGCCTTAGCAGGCGATAGAAGTCGTTTAACCGATCCCAGGAAACCAGGCCGAAACTGCGGCGTACTTGGATTGGATCCTCTAACCACTGTTGCCGGGCGCGGACCAGAAAGGTCTCTAAGGCCGTGTCCGGTTGGCCGGTGAGCCATCCCTGGGCCACGTATTCCATCACCCCCAGGGTATTGCCGTCCAGGTCCCGCTTGCGTTGCAATTCCTGTACATAGGTCCGGAACGCCTCGTGCCGCTCCATGGGAACAAACCGATAGGTCAAGAACCAGCGGAACAGCAGGTTCCCCCGGATCATCTGGCGCAACTGTGGATCTTTTTGATAGGCCTGCCACAGGGAATCGGCCCGTTCAGGATCGCGGTATAGCCGGCCGTCGGGGCCCTGAATCCATCGGCGAAACCGGGCATGCCAGGTGTAAAGGCTGCGGGGTGCCTTCTGCTGGAGTTGATGCAGGTAGGCACGGGCCAAAGCGGTGTCCCTCAAGTGGTAAAAGGCCAGGACCCACCCCTGGTATAGCCGATTGGGGCGATCGTCCGAAGGCGGAAACCGCTGCAGCAGGGAATCACGAAGCCACAGGGATGCCATCGTGTCCTCGGTGGCCAGGGCGCTCCAGAGGCGTCGGCGAAGCTCAGGGTGCGGATGCCTCTGGAGCCAACGACGCAGGGTATCCACCTCGGTGGAAAAGTAAAGCGAAGCCAACACCCCATAGGCCAGATCCGCCTGGGGGGAGGGCGTGAGATGTACAGCAGCCGTTGGGCCTGCCACCAAGATCTGGTGCACCGTATCCTCCAGGGCCAGAAGCACCAGAAAGGCCGAATCCGAGGTGGGAACCCGGGCCTCGGTGGCCTGTTGAAGGGGCACAATCCGCACCGTGTGCAGGAAGGGCGTGCTGCCCACGTATTCATTGACCCACAGGTAACCGTTCACCGGGCGGTTCCAACGGACCCACAGGGTATCTCCGGGTCGCGTGGGCGCCCATTGGAGTCGGAGCTCCGTTTGGGAACGCCGGCACCCCGCGCCCCCCATCAGGGCGGCCAGCACCACGACCTGTAACAAAAATCCAAGGAGGGACGGGCGGGCCCAGGTTCCAAGGCGGAGGAAGGAAGGGCTGGGCCCAAGGTGCGGGCGCCCATCCCAACGCCGGTTCCTAACGTGAAAACGTGTGCCAGGGAGTTCCATCGCACACCTCCATAGATTTAGGGCTCTACCGCTGATCTTGGCCTTCACTACCTGGGGGATTGTGCTCGCCACCCAGGCCAAAGTCAAGGGACACCAAGGGGTATGAAGCCATTCCAGGTAAAGCACGGCCGGGGCCGCCGTTGGCGGCCCCGGCCGTGGAGATCTCCCGACGGAACCCTACTTCAAAAGCACCGTGCGGGCCTGTTTTACAGCGTGTCCCTCATAACTCAGCCGCACCACATACACACCAGAGGCCAGCGAGGGCGCAGTGATCTGCAGAGTTTGGGCCCTGGGA
>CAYOQK010000052.1:0-35818 GCA_964406105.1 uncultured bacterium
CTGGGCCTCCTCGGGCAACTCCAAGAGCGTGTTTACCATCAAACTCTTCCCTACACCCTGAGGTCCTGCTACGGTAAACAGTATAGGAATATAGTCAAATAAGCTATAAAACCAAAATACTTTGGCGAATTCTTCTAGCCCGTCCGCTTCCTCGTCGGCATTCAACTCCACCAACGCATGCCTGAGGCTTTGGATCCTTACATACAACTCCCATGAGATGTGAGGGAGATCCATCAGCGTACTCTTCAACGTGTCCTTCATGATCTGCCTCCTGACTTTTCTTAACGGGTAAACAATAAAGAAAAACCCAGCGCGTTGTCAAGGACACGCCCTTCCTTCATTAAAGGCTCCATACCCATTAAAGGCTCCATACCTGTTTCCAACGCAGCCCCTAATATACAAGGGCCTGAAGGAACAGGGAGTCGCCACTGAGATCCCTCGTGGTCCGGTGCCAAGAAACCATCCAGCGGTTCCTGACGCCACGTCCCGCCCGAAGGCTACCTTTTGGGGTCTTTAAAAACCTCCTTGATCGTACCGTCACTGCCACCATTGACAGGGGAAGGGCTGGCCCTCAAAATCACGGTACCATGCGTTTTTCGGTCTCTCTCGCCTGGGTTGCGGAACAGCCGCAATCCCAATCGGTATCACCAAACCTGAAAGGGGGTTCCCATGGGTAAACTGGACTTCATCTACGAGGACCTGGAAAACCTCAAAAAAGAGGGGTTGTACATCACCATCCGCACCATCAGCAGTCCCCAGGACGCCTGGACCGTGGTGGACGGCAAGCGTGTGCTCAACATGTGCTCCAACAACTACCTGGGCTTCGCCAACCACCCAGAGCTCAAAGAAGCCGCCAAACAGGCCATTGACCGCTACGGCGTGGGTCCGGCTGCGGTGCGCACGATCGCCGGCACCATGGACCTGCACATAGAACTGGAACAAAAGCTCGCCCAGTTCAAGGGCGCCGAAGATGTCATCTCGTTCCAAAGTGGCTTCAACGCCAACCTGGCCACCATCCCAGCCCTGGTGGGCCGTGGCGATGTCATCTTCTCGGACGAACTCAACCACGCCTCCATCATTGACGGCTGCCGGCTCTCCCGTGCCACCATCGTCCGGTACAACCACAACGACCCCGAAGATCTGGCCCGCAAGATCGCCGAAGAAGGCCCCAAGTACCGGCGGAAACTCATCGTGACCGACGGCGTGTTCTCCATGGACGGCGACATCGCTCCCCTCCCCGAAATCGCCGAGATCGCCGAAAAGCACGAGGCCATCCTGATGGTGGACGATGCCCACGGCGAGGGCGTACTGGGCCGCGGCGGCCGGGGCATCGTGGATCACTACGGGCTCCACGGACGAGTGGACATTGAGGTGGGCACCCTCTCCAAAGCCTTCGGCGTGGTGGGCGGCTACGTGGCCGGCCGCAAGGAAATCGTGGAATACCTGCGACAAAAGGCCCGCCCCTTCCTGTTCTCCAGCGCCGTCACGCCCCCAGATGTGGCCGCCACCATCAAGGCCGTGGACATCCTGATGGCCTCCGAAGACCTGGTAAACAAACTCTGGGAAAACACGCGCTACTTCAAGGAACAAATGAAGGCCCTGGGGTTTGACATCGGCCAGTCGGTAACCCCCATCACCCCGGTGATGCTGGGCGAGGCTACCCTGGCCCAGGAGTTCTCCCGCCGACTGTTTGAAGAGGGCGTGTTCGCCCAGGCCATCGGCTACCCCACCGTGCCCCGGGGCAAGGCCCGCATCCGCGTGATGCTCTCCGCAGTCCATACCAAGGAAGACCTGGACTACGCCCTGGATAAGTTCGCCAAAGTGGGGCGCGAACTGGGCGTCCTGAAGGCCTGAATGATTCCCTCGGTGTTCCTTTGGGGCGGGCTCGGCATCGCCGGGCTCGCCCTGCTCCTGCTGGTCCTCTGGCTGATCCAACAGCAACGCCAGATCCACCGCCTCTGGCAAGAAACCCAACACCACCTGCTGCAACAAGTGCAACACCTGAAAGAAACCCTGCTGCAACAGCACCTAACCACCCAGCACCAGTTGAACCGCCAACTGCAAGAAACCCACGAAACCGTGGAACGGGTATCCCGATCGCTGGGCCGTCTGGAAGAGGCCACCCGTCAGATGCAACAGCTGGGCCAAGAGATCCACGAGCTCCAAACCCTGCTCCAACCCCCTCAGGTGCGGGGCCGTTTTGGCGAGTACCTGCTGGAGCACCTGCTGGCCAATGTGCTGCCCCGCCACCGGTATCACCTGCAGTACCGGTTTCCCCACGGCGACATCGCCGACGCCGTGGTGCTCCTGGAGGGGAACCGCTTGCTGGTCATTGATGCCAAGTTTCCCCTGGAGAGTTTTCACCGGCTCCAAAAAGCCGAGAGCCCTCAGCAACAGGAGCAGCATCGTCGCGAGTTCCAGCGGGCGGTTCAACGGCACATTGACGCCATCGCCCGCAAGTACCTGCACCCCGAAGCCCACACCCTGGACTTCGCCTTCATGTATATCCCAGCCGAGGGGGTGTACTATGAGGCCGTGGTACGCACGCCCGAGATTTTCACCTACGCCCTGGAAAAACGCGTGATCCCCGTGTCTCCGGGCACCTTTTACCCGTACCTGCTGACGCTGCGGCTCGCCTTCCGTGAGGCCGAATTGCACCAAAGGAGCCAACAGGTCATCCGGCTCCTGCGGGAGCTCCACCAACAGATGGGCACCCTGCTGGACACCTACCGGGTACTGGGCCGCCATCTGACCAACGCCGGGGCCAAGTACCAAGAGGTGCAATCGGCCCTATTGGAGGTGATCAGCCGTTTGGAAACCTTGGAGGACCAACCTGATGAGCCGAAAACCTGAGAAGAAACGCATCAGCACCGTGTACACCGGCGTGGGGGATCAGGGCAAAACCCAGCTGGTGGACGGCTCCTGGGTGGACAAAACCCACCCCATTGTGGAAGCTGTGGGCGAGGTGGACGAACTGAACTCCCTGTTGGGCCTTGTGCTCAGCCAGAATCCTCCGCCCCCCTTGGATCAACGCCTTCGGCAGATCCAAAACGACCTCTTCATCCTCGGTGCCGACCTCGCCTCACCCCCAGAACTCCAGGTCCCCAGGATCACCGAGAACAAGGTGCGCCTGCTGGAACAATGGATTGACGATCTCAACGCCCAGTTGCCCATGCTCCGGGAGTTCATCCTGCCCGGTGGCCACCCCTTGGCTGCCCTGCTGTTTCTGGCGCGGGCTGTGGCCCGTCGTGCCGAACGCCGCATCGCCCACCTGTTGCCCCACCGAACCAAGCCCTTCTGGGGCTTGGTGTACATCAATCGCCTGTCCGACCTCTTGTTCGTGGCCGCTCGCTGGGTCAATCGGCACCACCGCCAGGAGGAACCCTATGTGGACTTCCAAGCCTGACGACCAAGAACCCCTAATGAACCCAGCAGTGGAGGCCTACCTCCAGGGCTGGGTAGCGCACCGGCCCCATCCGGTGTTCTACGAAGTGGAACAGCGCGCCCAGGCCGAGCATTTCCCCATCATCGGTCCGGTGGTGGGCCGACTGCTCTATCAACTCACCCTCCTGCTGAAACCCCGACGGGTGTTTGAACTGGGGTCCGGGTACGGCTACTCTGCCCTGTGGATCCTGGCGGCCCTGGAGGCACCTGCCGAGATATTCCTCACGGACTACGACGCCCAGAACCTGGCCGACGCCCAACGGTACATCCGCGAGATCCGTCCCCAGGCCACGGTGCACTACCTGCAGGGCGACGCCCTGGCCCTGTTCCGCGATACCCCTGGGCCCTTTGACTTGGTGTACGTGGACATTGAAAAGAGCCGCTACCCCGAAGTGGCCGACCTGGCCTACGAAAAGCTTCGGCCCGGGGGTCTTTTGGTGGCCGACAACCTGCTCCGCCGCGGCCGTGTGTTGCCCCCTGCTCATACCGACGAGGGCACCCAGGGCATCCTCACGTTCACCCAAAAGATCTACCGTGAGGATCAGTGGGTAACCACCCTGATCCCCCTGCGGGATGGCGTATCCGTGAGCCTTCGGAGGTGAAGAACACCATGGCGGGCCGAGGAGGCCCTGTGGGCCGGTTCCAGATCATGGCCCTGCTGCAGGCTGCACGGGCGCACCTTTTGGGGCTGCCCGAGCCCTCGGCCTGGAGTTTCGGCCTGAACCGCGCCATCTTCTACGCCGCTGCCAAACGAGGGTTTAAGAAACGGGCAACCCCCACCCGTGTGCAGGTCCGGCGGCACCCCGGCGAGGCTCCCAAGGAACTGCCCGTGGAGCCCTTTCGGCTGGGCGACGAACTGGCCTATGCGGTACGCCTGCCGGAGGGGTGGTTCTTTGTGATCGGTGGTGAGGTGCAAACCCCGGAGGACTTTCAGCGGCAAGTGGCCCGCCGGTTCGGCCCCCTGTTTCCGCAGGCCTGGCAAGAGGCCTTAGACTATCTAAAACGTTTTGAGCCTGGGGTCCTGCGATCCCAACGCCTGTTCTTTGAGCAGGTGTATCGCCCCGTGCGGGATACCTGGGCAGCACAGTGGAACCGCCGATTGAGGGAGGAACAAGCGTGAGAACCCTGCACGGCTACGAGGTGATCATCGGCCTGGAGATCCATGTAGAGGTGGACACCCAAACCAAACTCTTCTGTTCCTGTTCCCGGGAGTACGGCCGTGATCCCAACACCCAAGTGTGCCCAGTATGCTTAGGGTACCCTGGAGCGTTGCCGGTCCTCAACGAGGAGGTGGTAATCCAGGGGCTCAAGTTGGCTCGGGCCCTGCGCAGCCGCATCAACGAGGTGTCCCAGTTCTTCCGCAAGAACTACTTTTACCCTGACCTGCCCAAGGGTTACCAAATCACCCAGTACACCTTTTCCTTGGCAGAGGACGGGCATCTGGACTTCCAATTTGAAGGAAGCACGCGCCGGGTGCGCATTGAACGGATCAACATTGAGGAGGAGGCGGCCAAGTCCTTCCACACCGAAGACGGCTACACGTTGCTGGACTTCAACCGCTCGGGCATTCCCCTGCTGGAGATCGTCACCCGGCCAGACCTTCGGAGCCCCGAGGAGGCCCGGGTGTTCTGGAGCAAACTGCGGCAGCTGCTCCGATACCTGGAGGTATCGCCCTGCGACATGGAAAAGGGCCACCTGCGGGCCGATGCCAACCTGTCGGTGCGCCGGCCCGGCGAACCCTTGGGCACCAAGGTGGAGATCAAAAACCTAAACTCCTTCAAGGCCCTGGAAGACGCTCTGAGCTACGAGGCCGAGCGGCAGATCCGGGTTCTGGAGGCAGGCGGCCAGGTGGTACAGGAAACCCGGCTCTTTGACGAGTCCACAGGGCAAACCGTGGCCATGCGCACCAAAGAAGAGGAGATGGACTACCGATACTTTCCGGAACCCGATCTCCTGCCTCTGAACGTCACGGCTTACCTGAACCGCTTTGAACTGCCGGAACTTCCTTGGGAAAAAAGCGCCCGCTTCGTTCGGGAGTACGGCCTCCGGGAGGACGTGGCCGAGGTGCTCACCCAAGAACGGGCCCTGGCCGACTACTTTGAAGAGATGATCCGCGACCTGCGCGACATCTCCCAGGCCGCCAACTGGCTGGTGAACCGCGTATTGGCCGACATCAAGGAACGGTCTCTGGAGGAGTTCCCCATCCGGCCGTCGCAGATGGCCGAACTCCTGGCCCTGGTGGAATCCGGCCGGATTAACCTGAACCTGGCCAAGGACGTGTACGAGCGGATGCTGAAGGAGGGCCGTACAGCCCGCGACATCGTGGAATCTGAAGGCTTGGAAGTGGTATCGGGAGAAGAGGAACTCCAACGGTTCGTGCAGGAGGCGGTGGAAGAGCACCCCGATCTGGTGCAAAAGTTCCACAAGGGCAAAGAGGGCGTGATCGGCCCGCTGATTGGTGCCGTCATGAAGAAAACCCGGGGCAAGGCGGATCCCCGACGGGTTCGGGAACTCCTGCTCAAGGTGCTCCGACAGCCCCGGGCGTAAAATAAAACCGTTGAAAACAAGGAGGTTGCAATGCCCCATCCGGATCAGGAACGGTATCCCGGTCATCCCCTGAAGTCCTCCGACTTCAAAGAGGGCAGGGTGCTTTACGAGGAATGGAAGGTGAAGGCCGAATACGCCTGGGACACCGGCGTGGCCATTGGCACCTTCCTCAAAGGCCTGAAAGAGGGCAAACTCCTGGGCCGCCGCTGCAATAAATGCGGCCGCGTGATGATCCCACCCCGGATGTTCTGTGAATGGTGCTTCCGGCCCACCGACGAATGGGTGGAACTCCAGGATACCGGCACCGTGATGACCTTTTCCGTGTCCATGGTGGATAAGGACGTTCGCCCCCTGGAAAAACCCGAGGTGCCCGCGGTGATCGCCATTGATGGCGCCTCTGAACACATGGGCATCCTCCACAAACTGGGTGAGGTGGGCGATACCCTGGAAGAAGTGCTCCAAAACGTACGCGTAGGCCTTCGGGTGAAAGCCGTGTGGAGCCCCGAGGCCGAACTGGAAGTGGCCATGACCGACATCCTGTACTTCAAACCCCTGGAGGAGGAATGACCATGCACGAAAAACCCCACCGTTTCGTAGACCTCAAGGCGTGGTTTGGCAAGAAAACCGAGCACTACCGGTACACCCAGGGCGTGGCCGGCGAACGGTTCTTCCGCGAGATCAAGGAAAACGGCCGACTGATGGGCACCCGCTGCCCCAAATGCGGCCGCGTGTTCCTGCCCCCTCGGCTCTACTGCGAGGACTGCATGGAATACACCACCGAGTGGGTTCCCGTGGAGGGACCGGGCCACGTGGAAACCTACACCCTGGTGTACCGCGACCTGGACGACCAACCCCTAAAGGAGCCCCGCATCGTGGCCTTCATCACCTGGCCGGGCATTGAAGGTGGCCTGATCCACGAATTGGGCGAGGTGCACCCCGACGATGTGTACGTGGGCATGCCCGTGGAACCCTCCTATAAACCCCAGGAAGAACGCCAAGGCCGCATTACCGACATCCGATACTTCAAACCTGTGGGCGACTGAGCACCCGTGGGCTCGCCCTCTAAAGGCACAACGAAAGCGAAAGGAGCTACTCCATGAAAACCCTGATTGAACCCCATGGGGGTACACTGGTCCAACGTCAACTCACCGGAGAGGAACGCAAGGCGGCTTTAGAACGGGCCCAAAGCCTGCGATGGTTGTATCCAGGCGAAGACGCCCTGATGGACGCCGAAAAGATCGCCATTGGCGCCTTCAGTCCCCTGCAGGGCTTCATGGGCCAGGCTGATCTCCAGGAGGTGCTGAAGTCCATGCACCTGACCTCCGGCCACGTGTGGTCGCTGCCCATCCTGCTCCTCGTGGACGACGATACCGCCGCCTCGGTGAAAGAGGGCGAAACCGTGGTGCTCGCCCAACGGGAAAACCACCCTGTGGCCCTCTTGGAAATCCACGAAAAGTACCGCATTGATCCCGAACAGGTGGCCCTGGGGGCCTTCGGCACCACCGACGAAAACCACCCCGGCGTGGCCAAACTGTACGCCGCGGGCACCTGGGCCTTGGCCGGGCCCGTGGATCTGGTGAACCTGGTGGACCATCCCTGGCGACACCTGGAACTCCTGCCCGCTGAAACCCGAGCGGAGTTCCAAAAACGGGGCTGGCACCGGGTGGTGGCTTTCCAAACCCGGAACGCCCCCCACCGGGCCCACGAGTACCTCCAACGCATCGGCCTGGAGGTGGCCGACGGCCTGTTCGTTCACCCCATCCTGGGCAGCAAAAAGAAGGGCGACTACGACAACGAAACCATCCTCCGGGCTTACCATGCCCTGATCAATCACTACTTCCCCAAGGATCGGGTGTTCATCGCCGGCCTGGCCATCCAAATGCGCTACGCAGGCCCCCGCGAGGCTGTGTTCCACGCCATTGTTCGCAAGAACTACGGCGCCAGCATGTTCATGGTGGGCCGCGATCACGCCGGCGTGGGCAACTACTACGACCCCTTCGCGGCTCAACGGATCTTTGAGCAGTTTGAAGACCACGAGATCGGCGTGGAGATCATCAAGTTCGGCAACGTCTTCTACTGCCACGCCTGCGGCTCCATGGCTTCGGACAAAACCTGTGGCCACGATCCCCAGCACCGGGTGGCCATCTCCATGACCCGAGTGCGAGAGATGCTGAAACGCGGCGAAACACCACCCGCTGAGATGGTACGGCCCGAGGTGGCCGAGGTGCTCAAAGCCTTTTACCGCGCCCAAGGGTAAAGCCACACCCACCATGTTCTACCGCTGGGTTCAACGGGGCTCCGGCGGCACCGGGAAGGCTCCGGCAGGTCTGGACCCCCTGGTTTGGCGTGTGCTCCAGAACCGCGGGGTCTCCCCAGACCAACTGGAGGCCTTCCTGAACCCCGCCACCGAACACCTGCACGATCCCCTGCTCCTCAAGAACGCCGACCTCGCCGCCCAGCGCATCGCCCGCGCCCTGAAGTACCGCGAAACCATCCTGATCCACGGCGACTACGACGTGGACGGGGTATCGGCCCTGGCCCTTCTGTACCGAAACCTGCTCCACCTGGGCGCCCACCGCGTGATCCCCTACATCCCAGATCGCTTTGACGAGGGCTACGGCGTATCACGCCAGGGCATTGAACAGGCGATCCAGGCGGGCGCCCGCCTCATGATCACCGTGGACTGTGGCATCAAAGCCCACGAGGAGATCACCTACGCCCTGAACCAGGGGCTGGACGTGGTGGTCACCGATCACCACGAGCCCGGTGATCCTCTGCCCTTCCCCACCCTGGTGCTGAACCCCAAACTCGGCACCTATCCCTTCCGCGAACTCGCCGGTGTGGGGGTGGTGTTCAAACTCCTGCAGGCCCTTTACCGGCACCTGGGCCAACCGGAAACCCGTTTGCTTTGGGACCTGGACCTCGTGGCCCTGGGGACCCTGGCCGATCAGGTCCCCTTAGTGGACGAAAACCGGGTGCTGGCCGCCTTGGGCCTCAAGGTGCTCGCCAAAACCAAAAAGGCCGGCCTCAAGGCCCTGAAACGGGTGGCAGGCTTGCGGGATACAGTGGATGCCTGGCACGTCACCTTTCTCCTGGCCCCGCGGCTCAACGCCGCCGGCCGCATGAGCCATGCCCGAAAGGCTTTCCAACTGCTGGTCACCCAACAGGGCCTGGAAGCCCTGGCATTGGCCAAGGACCTGGACACCCACAACCAAGAACGCCAAAGGACCGAACAGGAGATCCTGGCCCGCGCCGTGGAACGCATTGAAAGCGAGGGCTGGCACCTGGACCCCATCCTGGTGGTGGAGGGCCCTGGCTGGCACGAGGGCGTGATCGGCATCGTGGCTTCCCGCCTTGCTGAACGCTACTGGCGGCCCGCTCTGGTGATCTCCGTACAGGGCCCCACCGGCAAGGGCTCGGCCCGCAGCATTCCCGGGTTCCACCTGTACCGAGCCCTGGCTTCCCAGGAGCACCTGTTTGAGTCCTTCGGCGGCCACACCATGGCCGCCGGGTTCCGCATCCCCGCCCACCGGATCCCCGAACTGCGGGAAGGACTCCGGGCCTACGCCGCAGCCCACCTGTCCCCTGAGGATCTCGTACCCTGGTTTCTGGTGGACGGCGAGGTGGACCCCGAAGACCTGGAAACCCTGAACCTGGAACAGTACCGCCAACTCGCACCCTTCGGCATCGGCAACCCCACGCCGGTGTTCCTCTTGAGGGGAGTTCGGATCGTGGGCCAGGTGCGTACCGTCGGCCAGGATCACCTCGTGTTCACCGTGGAACGCCACGGCCGGCATTTCCGCGTGTTCGCTCCCAAGGCCGGGTGGCTCCAGGAACTGCTGAGCCGCCACGTGCCGGTGCTGGCCGACCTGGCGGTCACCGTAGAAGAGGACCATTTCAGCCGCAACCGGCGGGTCCGCCTCAAACTCCGTGATCTGCGGATCCACTGGCATACTCCCCCGCCCAGCCAAGGGCTCCTCCCTCCCAGTCATAGGTAGAAACTCCCCAAAGCCCTTAGGTAGGGCTACCAATAGACATCTCCCGCCCCTCCTCTCACCATAAACACCCAACGATCCCAAAGGGGCTGCCCCGGAAGGGCGCTTGCGCCGTAGGGACCACCTGGCAAACAACTTTGAAGGAGGTGAACGAAGGATGTGGACCCAGATCTTGATCCGTGTCCTGCTGCTCGTGCTGGTCCTGCTCAAGGCCTCGGAGGAGGCCGAGTAGGAACCGAGGGGAACGGGACAGGGCCGGGGGAGCCATAATCCCCTGGCCCTGCCATGAAAAAGCCCTCCAAAGGGGACAACGCACGCAAAGGGGGAGAATGCCATGAAAACGAATAAGTACCAGGAGGCAATGCGACAGGCGAAGCGGCTCAAGAAGGCAAAATGGCTGAAACAGGGGGCCAAAGATTGGCGATGGGAGGTGCTTGTGACCGTGATTGTGACCGTGATCAGGGAGTTCATACGGTCATGGGTGAAGAAGGCGGTAGAGAAAAAACTGAAGGAATACTCCCGCAACCGCCGCCGGAAAGAACGAGATCAGAGGAAGCTGAGGGCATGACCCTCTCATGAGAGGCGGGGAAAGATCCCGCCTCTCTTTTTTGGGGCTTGGATTTAAAAAACCCCTCCCGTATCTTTAGGCCAGCGGCTATGGTTCACCCCATTGTGCTCATCCACGGATATGGAGGTGAGGGGCGGCCCTCAGAGGTCCAACGGATCTACGGCGACCTCCCTGAGGTCCTGTACCACCGCTATGGCCAGCGGCGTCCGGTGATCATCAACTTGAGCCGGTTCATCACCTTGGAGGACGGCGTGAGCCTCTACGACCTGGCCCAAGCCCTGCACCAGGCCCTGCGGAGGCCCGAGCATCGGTACCTTTTGGAATCCGGTTTCAATGCCATCGTGCACAGCACCGGAGGGCTTCTGCTCCGCACATGGCTCCGCCACTTCAGCCCTCGGCCCTCGCCCCTCAAGCACGCCGTGCACCTGGCTCCGGCCCACTTTGGGAGCGGTTGGGCTCACCTGGGGCGGGGCCAATTGGCGCGGTGGTTCCGCGAGGTGTTCCAGCACGCCGAACCTGGCACCCGCATCCTGGAGGCCTTGGAACTGGGCTCTCCCTATGCGTGGGATCTCCACACCTGGTTCCTGGACCATCCCGTGGCCGAGACCTTCGGCACCTTTGAGTACGTGATGGTGGGCTCCGAAGCCGACAGCCGATGGTTTGCCCTACCGCTCCGGTACGCGCATGAGGACGGGTCGGACGGCGTGGTGCGCGTTGCTGCCGCCAACCTCAACTACCGGTGGCTCGTCTTAGAGCCCGAACCGGAAGCCCAAGCCCCAACCTCGCACGCTCCAATCCGGCGTTTCTATCGTCTTAAATTCGCGAAAACGGCCCCGCCGGTACCCTTCGCCGTGCTTCCCCGATGCGCCCACTCCGGCAAACCTCTGGGCATCGTCACAGGCCACGAACCCCGCGAAACCCTATTGCGGCTGCTGGACCGCGCCCTGACCGATACCACTCCCTCTGACTACCGGAAAAGCATGGAGGTGTTCCAACAGGCTACCCAGCACACCTACCAGCAGGTGGCCCAAGAGCCCCCACCCCCGTGGTTCAAACCCTGGGAACGCTTGTGGAACCGCAAACAGCAGTATGATCCGCACGCCATGGTGGTACTCCGGTTCGTGGACCAATTCGGAGCGCCAGTACCCCACGTGGACATCTATTTCCGAGCTGCCCCCAGGGCACGCCGGGCCCGCACCCGACGGATCGCTGACCTCTTGGAACACCACCATCGCAATCATCAGCATCCCAGCACCCACGTGTTCTACCTGCGCACCGCCACCTTCCAAGAATCCCAGGGCCGTTGGGTTTCCCTCCTGGATAACGTTCAGGGGTTCACCCTGCAGGTGACAGCGACAGAACCCGAAACCCGCGATATCCAGTATGTGCCCTTCAGTTGGCCCCTGAACGCCCCGGACCTTGCCCCACTGGTCCATCCCCACCAAACCACCCTGGTGGAGATTCGGCTGCTGAGATACGGCCGGAAACGGCTGTTCCGCCTGTATCCTTATCGGCCGTGAAGCCGGTAGTGTGGGTGACCCTCCGCGACCCGCGGATGACCCCTGATCTGTGGCGAGAGGCCCGTGCCGTCTTGGCACCGGTGGCCGAAGTGGTAGGCCCTGAGGAACCTGAGGACGACCAGGTACGGCAACGGGTGGTGGCCCTGGTGGTGTTCAAGTTCCGGGAGGAGGTGGATCCAGATCGGCTGCACACCTTGCCCCGCCTACGGTACATCCAAGCCATCACCGCAGGCATTGATCACATCCTCCGGGAGCCTCTGCCTTCAGGGGTTCAGGTGCTCCACACCCCCAGCCCCAATGCCGACGCCATAGCGGAACACGTGCTGGCCCTGCTCCTGGCAGCGGCCAAGCGGGTGGTGTTCCACACCGAAGAGATGCGACAGGGCCGGTTCCACCAGGGCTTGGAATCCCGGCGACTGACCGGTAGCACCCTGCTCGTGGTGGGCTTGGGCCGGATCGGCTGCGAGGTGGCGCAACGGGCCCGGTGTTTGGGCATGAAGGTGATGGCCATCCGAAGGCATCCTCAGCCCCGCTGTGGCGTGCAAGAGGTTTGGGGACCGGAACATCTGCACCGCCTTCTGCCACAGGCCGATGCCGTGGTGCTGGCCCTGCCCCTAACCCCGGAAACCGAGGGGCTCATTGGTCCTCAGGAGCTGGCCCGGATGAAGCCCGACGCCATCCTGGTCAACGTGGCCCGCGGCCGCATCGTGGATCCCGTGGCCCTGTACCGGCATCTCCAAAGGCACCCGGATTTCGTCGCCGCCCTGGACGTTTGGTGGCACTACCCCCAGCCTGGTGAGCCCTTCCGCCAGCCGGTGCCTGTGGAGCGCCTTCCCAATGTCATCATGACCCCCCACGTGGCCCCTGTGGTGCCCGGCTTCTTTCGGCGGATGGTGCTGGCCGCCCTTCGCCACCTCCGAAAACGCCTGGAATCCCCAGATCTCAAGCCATAGGCTCTGGTGGAGCCCCGGCTATGTCCATCCCTTCGTATCGTTGCGCTCCCTGGAACTCCACGGCTTGAACCCTTGCGGCCCACCCCTTACGATTTCCGCCATGAGCCTCATTTTCCTTAAACTGGCCTTCCTGCTCTATTTTGTTGCCTTAGTGCTGTATCTCCTCGTCGCCGCCCGGTTGGGGCCCCAACAGGGCCTCAAGATCGTCGCCCGGGTGGTGTTTTTCGTCGCCCTCGTGTTCCACGCCATCTTCTTGGGTCAGCGGTGGTACTTCATGGGTCACCCTCCCCTCAACTCCATGTTTGACGCCATGGGGGTAACCGTGTTCTTCCTGGCCCTCGTTACCTTTCTGTTTGAGCTCTCCACGGGTGCGTACCAGGCTGTTCCGGTGTCCCTGATCCTTGTGTCCATTGCGGGCTACGTGCTCCTGTACAAATCCAACCCTCGGCCGGTGCCCCTGATGCCTGCCCTGATGAGCTATTGGTTCTATATCCACGTGCCCATCACCATCTTCAGTTACGCCTTCTTCGGCATGGCGTTCATGTATGACCTTTCCTACTACCTGTTCCGCTTTCTCAAGCCCTCGGAGTACAACCCGCGGTACACCAAAAACCTCATCTTTTGGGGTTTCCTCCTGCTCACAGCGGGGATCTTCACGGGCAGCGCCTGGGCCAATGAGGCGTGGGGCAGCTACTGGGCCTGGGACCCCAAAGAGGTTTGGTCGCTGATCACTTGGGCCCTGTACCTGATCTACCTGCACCTGGAGTTCCACCCCTCCCTCAAACGCTATGCCTTCCTCATGAACCTGATCGCCTTTTCCTCCATCTTCATGACCTTCCTGGGCGTCAACTGGCTCACCAAGATCTTTAGTGTGGAAAGCATGCACACCTACATGTAGGAGTAAGGGATCATGAAACGCCTGTACAACGTGCTGAAATCCTTGAAAACCACGGTGGTGCTCATCGTACTGATGATCCCCTACCTGGTGGCTGGCACCATCATCCCCCAAAACAAAACCGACAGCGAGTACCTACGGGTGTTCAGCGAAGGAACCCTCAAGATCCTCAAGGCCGTAGGGTTCACCGATGCATATCACGCCCCGGTGTTCCACCTGCTGGTGGCCCTGTTCACCCTGAACCTGCTGGTGTGCATGTGGGAAGGGTTCCGATATTTCCGCCGGGTTCAACGTGAACAGGGAACCACACGCCACGTCTGGCTGGGTTACCTGACGATCGTGTTTCACCTGTCCATGCTCATCCTGCTGGCAGGCTTCATCCTGACGGCAGTGAGCAAAAAGAGCGGCACAGTGGTGGTGCTGCCCGGCGAAACCGAGCACCTGCCCAACCTGCCCCAGTACCAGGTGAAACTCCACCGGTTTTGGATTGACTACATGGACTTCCACGGGCAGATCACCCCCAAGGCCTATGTCTCGGATGTGGAGCTCCTGGTGAACCACCAGCCCGTGGAACGGGAAACGATCAACGTCAACCACCCTCTAAAGTACGGGGACCTCACGATTTACCAATCCTCGTACGTACAATTTGCCCGTATTGCCTTCGTAGCCGACACCGACACGGTGGACGTGCAATTGGTGCGGGTGCAATCGCCCTTTGTGCTCCCCACGGGCGACGGATTCTTGATTCTGGACAGTTACAAAATGGGGGACCTGTACCCGTTGCACGGCAAAGAGAAGATCACCACCCTGCCCCCGAAGATCCTGGTGTACCGCTTTATGGGACACGGGGTGCAGCCCTTGGGCACCCTAACGCCAGACCAGCCCTTGGTGCTGCCCAACGGTCTTCGGCTCGTTTTGCTGGAGGCTTTGGAAGCCAGTGGATTCCAGTACCGGGTGGACAAGGGCGTGCCCCTGGTGTACCTGGGGGGAATCCTGTTCTTCCTGCTCTTGGCCCTGCGGGTGTACTTCCGGGCCGTGAAGGGGTGGTAAACCCCTTCGCACTTTGGGATTTCGGGGGCTGCCCTACTCCATCATGAGGGCTTGCAGGCCTGAGGCCACTTGGGGCAAACGGCGTTGCCACTCCGTGAGCGACCGGCTCACCTCCCGGTGGGCCTCCTGAAGCACGGGCCCCTGGAGCCCCAACTTGCGGGCCTCTTGGATTTCCATAAAGGCGGCGGTCTCGTCGGCGACGCGCACTCTGGAGCCCAATCGGAGTCGGCCTTCATAGGGGCCCCGCCACGGGGTTTCCAGCACCTCCCAAGTGTCCTCCTGGGGATTCCATCGGAGATCCAGGAACTCGGCGTTGGCCCGTTGCACGGGCTCCAGGCCCGTAAACAGCTTGAGTTCCCGGGCCAAGCCGGGGTCTAAGCCCAAAAGCAGGCGATCCATCTCCTGGGCTTCAATGTCCCGGATTAACTCGGCAATGGGTTTCTTCACCGGCCGCACGATGTCGCGGGTAAAGGCCTCGGGAAGGTCGTGGAACAAGGCTGTGAAAAAGGTATACTGCAGGGTTTCCGAGGGCCAGGTTTCCTGCTCCAGATACAAGAGGAACAAGGTGGTGATGGCCACAAACAGGGAATGGCCCAGCACCGTGGTCTCAGGCAGCCGCACCACATGGGCCCATCGGCGCTGGTACCGAAGCCGGCCCAGGGCATCCACCAACCGCCGGTACGCGGGTTGACAGAGCACCGCCACCGCAGGCGCCTGCACCTCATAGGCCCGTCGGCGGGCTCGGTGCTCGTCGGCAATCTCCTGCATTTCGGGATCCGTGGAATTGTGGGGGTGTAGGATGTGACGAAATTCCCAATCCGTGGCCAAGAAATGGGCAATCCGCACCAGAAAGGCGGGGGAAGGCTCGCCGTTCCCCTGACCATCGTCAAATAAAAACGCTTCCCAACGCCGGGCCAAGGAGGGGCAGAATCTACGCAGTTCCTGGCCGATCGGAGCCCCGATTTCCTCACGGAATCGCCGCCGATACCGGGGGTCAGCATCAATGCGTCGTTGGATGGCGGGTTTCAAATCGGTGCCCCCAGATCGCAACAGCACGCCAAACAGCAGCTGATGCACCAACTCCTCCCACCGTGACGAGGGCTCAGGCCCCCAGGACAGGCGGGCCAGGAGATAGGCGATCATGGCCTTATGGGCCTGTTTGTCCAATTCCCACAGGGGCACCGGCCGCAGTTTGTCGTTCCAGCGCTGAAGCGACGCCAGCCGCACCAGCCGTTGCAACAGGGCAGCAAAAGCCTGTTCTCGGCTCATGGTAATGCTCCTCGGGCCCACCGCACCAGTGTTTGGCGCCAGCGATGGCCCGCTGAATCCTTCGCCTCTAAAAAATACACGCCGGAGGGGGTTTCAGCAGGCAAGATCACCCGTAGGTTACCCTCTGCAGTGGGGAACACCTGCACCGGCACACGGCGACCAGCAAGGTTCCAGAGCCGAAGAGACACCAGTTCCCGAGGGCCTCCCACATGGAACACCCGGCCCACCACCGGATGGGGCCACACCCGAAGAGGTGAGGCGGAGGAGACAGGGGCCTCTTGCACCTCCTCTTGAAGGTTCAAAAAGCCGAAGTTGCCCCGGGTTTCTTCCCAATTGGTGACCACCAGGTCCGGCGGAATCCAGGGATAAAACACCTCGTACCGTGCCACCAGGCTTTCGGGTTCAGGGGGGATCACGGTCAGGGCACCCAGCTCAGGGTCCAGGTGGTACGCTGTTGGGGGAAGCAGCAGGGTTTCGCCCTGGCTCAACACCATCCGCACGGAGTCCACCCGAGCCACGGGCCGGCGATGAAGCCAAAACCACCCGCGGGCGGTGCCGGTGTCCAGGGGGTACAGGGTGTCCACTTGGAGATCTCCGGCGAGGTGGTGCACGGGGAAAAGGGTGACCTTCTCGCACACCAGATGCATAGAGTTGGACGGTTGCCAGGCCCAGGATGCGGTGGCCTCTAAACTCCCCTGGAGGTTCTGGTACACCGCCACGGGTTCCCACCAGCCGCCAGCGGCCAAGTCCAGCCAGCCGTCCCCATCTACATCGGCCAGGGCCACCGTAGAGCAGTAATTGCGGTCCTCGGCTGAGGTCCAGTTGGCAAAGCTTTGGAACACGCCTCCTTGGTTCAGGTAGAGGCGAAACCGCGAGGACCCGCCTGTTTGGCCGTTATCGGCGGTTACGAGGTCGGGCCAGCCATCGTTGTTGACATCCCCCAGGTCAATCTGGAGGGTTCCCCAGGTATCGTCTGAAAGCCAAGAGGGTTCATCATCAAAGGTGCCGCCCTGGTTCAAGAACACCAGATTGGGCTGCTGACTGCAGGCAAATACGAGATCAGGCCAGCCATCCCGATTGACATCGGCAAAGGCAACGTCGTAGCCATAGTAGGGTTCCAGGGTGGTCCATACAGGCTCAGGGGTAAACAGGCCAGGTTCTCCCTCTGCGGTTAGGTTACGGTACAGGCGTTGAACGTCGGGTTGGTGGGAGTATGCCTCACCGCAGGCAAAGGCCAGGTCCAGGTCGCCATCCAGGTCAAAGTCCCCCAGGGCACAGGCGAAGCTGATGAACGCCTCTTGGGGCTGCCATGCGGGATCGGGCTGCAGGGTTCCTCCTTGGTTCAGGTACACTGCACTGTACTCGGGTTGCCACACATAGGCACGGGCGTAGTTGGCCACCGCCAAATCGGGCCAACCATCGTTGTTGACGTCGCCTACGGCCAGGTGTCCAGAGTACCGGAGGTCTTCGGAGATCCAAGAAGGTTGGGGGTTTAGGCTGCCGTTCTCATTGGGGTAAAGGTGATTGGGCTCGGCGGCCATGTCGTTGCCGTTGGCCACGGCCAGGTCGGGCCAGCCGTCGCCATTGAAGTCTGCAAAGCCGCCCCCGGTGGAATAAAACCCTGGCTGGGACTCCCAGGAAGGTTGCGGTTCCAAGGGAATCCCAGCCAGGATCAGGAACAGCAGGATCATCGGTAAAGGTCCAGGATCTCCCAGTACTCGTCCTTGGGGGTGAGATCTTGGAGGGCAATGGGTTCCTCAGGGTTCAGGAGCACCTCTTCCTCAAAGGTGCGGGTTTGTTCTTCGTAGAAAATGCCCACCGGGATCTTGCCCTGGGCCTTGTACCGCATCAGGGTTTCCAGGATCTCTGCCCGGCTCTTGCCCGCCAGATCCTCCACCGGCGTGATGCGTTGGCGATACCAGTCATAGGTGTTGATGCGGTTGAAGGTTACACATGGGGAGATCACGTCCACCACCGAGAACCCACGGTGTTGGATGGCCTTCACAAAGATTTCCTTCAGGCCTTTGGGGTCTCCGGAGAAGCCCCGGGCCACGAAGGTGGCCCCTGCCGACAGGGCCACGGCGGCCCCGTCAATGGGTTCCTCCTTGGAGCCATAGGGCGACGAACCTGTCCGCATCCCTGGGTTAGAGGTGGGGGAGTACTGGCCCTTGGTGAGGCCGTAGATCTGGTTATCCATGATGATGTAGGTGAGGTCGGGGTTCCGGCGAGCCATGTGGACGAAGTGGGACATCCCGATGGCAAAGGCATCGCCGTCCCCACTGAAGCCGATCACCGTGAGTTTGGGATTGGTGAGTTTGATGCCCAGCATCACGGGCATCACCCGGCCGTGCAGGGTATGCACGGAGTAGCAGTAGATGTAATCGCTGATCTTGCCAGAGCATCCGATGCCTGCCACGGACACCAATTGGTGCGGAGGGATCTGGAGTTCGCTCAGGGCCATCTTAATGGCGGCAAAAATCCCGTAGTCCCCGCAGCCGGGGCACCAACCGGGCTTCTTGGCCTCGTACAGGCGGGGCGTGAGCTTGATCTCGGTAACCGGGCTCATGACAGCAACGCCTCCTTGATTTCCGAGGGCCGGAACGGCCGGCCGTTGTACTTCACCACCCGGCGAACCCTTCGGCCCAGGTGGTGCTCCACCAGGTACGCCAGTTGTCCTTGGTAGTCCACCTCGGCCACGTACACCTCTTTGTGGTCGGTATAGCGGTGAAGATCGTTCACATCAAAGGGCCACAGGGTACGCACCTGCACCACGAAAAAGGCGCCTCCGGCCTGCTCCATGGCCTCCAGGGCGGCCCCGGTGGTCGTTCCCGTTACGATGAGCACCCGATCCGCCTCGGTGTTGCCGTATACCACGGGCCGAGGCAGCCGGGGCTTTGCGGTTTCCAGTTTCCGGAACCGTTTTTCCATTTGTTCCACACGGTTCTTGGCGTACGTGCTCACATGGCCGTACTCGGTGTGCTCCAGGCCCGTGATCCAATGGATCCCTCCGGGGGTTCCTGGAAGGGTGCGGGGCGACACCCCGGTGTCTGTCACCTGGTACCGGGGGAAGGCTGCCTCCGGGTTTTCAGGATTCACGCTCTGGGTGGGGTCCAAGAGTGCGCCTCGGTCCACGCGGGCGGCTGCCCGGGGAAGATCGGGTACGGTGTACTTGTTCTGCGCCAGGAATTGGTCCAGGAAGAACACCACCGGCATCTGGAACTCTTCGGCCAGGTTGAAGGCCTCAATGATGAGCAGGTAGGCCTCTTGGGCGTCCTTGGGCGAAAGGACAATCCGTGGAAAGTCACCGTGCCCCCCAAACACCGAGTGGAAGATGTCGCTCTGTTCGGTTTTGGTGGGCATGCCGGTGGACGGACCTGAGCGGGTGGTGTTCACCAGCACCACCGGGGCTTCAATGGTGGCAATATAACCCAGGCCCTCGGTCATCAGGGAGAGCCCAGGGCCGGAGGTGGCGGTCATGGCACGAGCGCCCGCATAGGCGGCCCCTGCTGCCAGGTTGATGGAGGCAATCTCGTCTTCCGCTTGGACCACAACGCCGTTGTACTTGGGCAGGAACTTGGCCAGCCACTCCATGATCTCCGAGGCCGGCGTAATGGGGTAGCCGGCGTAGAAACGGCAACCGGCTACCAAGGCGCCGAAGGCGATGGCCTCGTTGCCGATCATCAGGTATCCCTTGGGCTCACCGTTTCGTTGGAGCCTCAAGTGGTGGGCGGGTAAACCCGCCTGCTGGAAATAGGCGTAGCCAGCGTCAAAGGCCTTGAGGTTGGCCTCCACGATGGCCATGCCCTTGCGTTTCAGGAACCGTTCCTTAAGGATGGCCTCCACCACCTCACGGTCCAGGCCGGTAAAGGCCGCCAGCACCCCAAGGGCCACGGTGTTCTTCATCACCTCGCGGCCGGCCACCTCTTGAGCGATCTTGCGCAGGGGCACGTTGATGACCACCAGGTCCTCACGGACCGGATCCTGGAGTTCGCCGCGACTGCTCTCGTAGATGATGTAACCGTGGGGTGCGAGTTCGTGGGTGTGCCGTTCTATGCTGTCGTGGTCAAAGGCCATGAGCACATCAATGGCATCGGGGCGGGCCTGGACCGGTTTCTCATGGGCCCGGATGGTGTAGTTGGTGTGGATGCCGCGGATCTGGGAAGGGAAATCCTTGAATGTGATCACGTAGAGCCCCATGCGGTGAAGCACCAGGGCCAGGGTGTCCCCGGTGGTGAGGGCGCCGTCGCCCGCCTGTCCACCGATGCGAACCGCGATGTCGTTCACCTTCATCGTGCTGTTACCTCCACTGGGCTTTCCCCCGGGAGACAAAAGAAAAACGCCAGGGGTGGACTCCCAGCACCTCCTGGGAAACCCTCCCGGCGGGAAAAATCGTCGGTTGTGTTCAAAGTTTCGGCCTCCAAAAACTCCGAAGGCCCCAAATTATAAACCTGTTTACCCAGTTCCGGCCACCAAAGCCTCGGCTCGGGCCCAGTCCACCGGGGTATCCAGGTCGGTCCACCGGGTGCCAGGCACCACCAGCACCCCGGCCTGCTCTGCTTGGGCCACCCGTTGGATCACCTCGGTAACCCCAATTCCCTGCCGGCGGGTGGGGAAATACCGGAAGATGCGGGGCGAAGCCCGAAACAGCCCGGTATCCACGGCATCCCAGGGGACCAATCCCTTGCCAATGGCCAGAATCCGGCCCGAAGCGAACTGGACGCGCGTGGCCTCCTCCACATCAATCCAAGGGCCCGGCTGGGGATCCACCACCAACCGGACAGTTAGAGGATGGGCCGGGGTCTGCAGCACCATGGCCACCTGCTCCGGAGAAAAGAGGTGATCGGCCATGGCAAACAGAAACTCGTCCAGGCCCTTTACATAGGGCTCCACGAGACGGAGGGAGTCCCCGTTCTCCGTGCAGCACCACCGGGCATTGTGAATGAGAAGGAAAGAGCAGGGCCAGGCGTGCCGCAGCCGGCCCAGCAGGCTGGGCCAACGTTCGTGAAGCCGGCCGGTAACGAAGATCACCCGTTGGATACCCGCCCCGCAAAAAAGGCGAAGGTTGCGATACACCAACGGCAGCCCCCGCACTGGGAGCCAGGCCTTGGGAATGGGGCGTCGGCCCAGCCGGCTCCCGGCCCCTGCGGCCAACAGCACCAAGGTGCTCGGCCGCTTACCTGTGGAGAATCCAGACCTTTTGAACGTAGCGGTCACGACGCCCTCTGGCCTCGGCCCAGTACACCCCTGAAGGGAGTCCTTGAAGGTTCAGGCTCACCCGTTGCCAACCGGCGGCTTGCCGGCGGAGCCGGCCGGTGGCATCCCACAGGTGGAGGGTCCAGCGTCCGGGCCCCTCCACGATCACACGGAGCTCCTGGGGCAGGAACCGCAGTTGCCCTACGGTTTGGTGATCCGTTTCTCGTTCAGCCACCGAAGTGGTGAACCCAAAGTAGTAAAACACCCGGCGAAAGATCTCCAAACGCACGGAGTCTTCGTACACGGTTTCCACGGGGAACCCGAGATACACCACCTGCCCGGTGTCCGAAGAGGCGCCGAAGGGCCCGGTGTACTGGATCCCGGCTGACCACCCGGTGCCTCCCACATACTGGAGGCAGGAGATGCTGCCCCCGGTGGGGCCTACGCCATCCGGATAGTCTACGTCGTAATAGCCGTGGGTGCCGTCGTCAAAGGCAAAGGGACCGAGGTCCGAGAAGATGCCACCAGGCCGACCTTGAACCTGGTGGGTATTGGCGTCGTCCCCCAGGTACTGGGCCTTGAGGTACTGGCTGTAAAAGGCCTGATCCTGGGCGTCCCCATGTTCCCAGAGGTCGTAGCCGATCTCAGAGCCCGACACAAACAACCGTCCCCCTTGTTCCAGATAGGCCTGGAGGGCCGCCTGCTCGGCGTGAGAAAAGGCCAGGGTGGCTGTGCCCTCCTCACCGGAAATCCAGTCCACCGCTGTGTACTGCGTGAGGTCCACTGTGCTATCCTCCACGAAGTCGTTGGACGTGGAGTTGAAACCGATGCCCAAGCGTTGCAGGGCCAAGCCGTGTTCCACCACATAGTCAAAGGTATTCTGAGTGCCCTGGGTTCGGTCAAAGCCGTTCACCACCAAAACGGGATTGGGAGAGGCCATCACCATGGCGCCCCCCACCTCGGTGAAGGGGGAGGTGCCATAGGCGTTGGTGGCCCGCACCTTGTAAAACCGCACCGTACTCTCGGGGAGCACCCCGGTGTTAAAGGCACTGCTGTACACATGGGCCACCAGCGAGAAACTTTCGCCGTCCTCGCTTTCGTACACATCATAGCCCGAGGCATTGGCCACCGGAGCCCACTGAACCGTCAACCGATAAGGGCCGGAAAGGTACACCCGAAGAGCCGTGGGCTGGGCCGGCGGCGTGCCTTCGGCAAAGTGGCTCGCCAGCTCCTCCCAGAGCTCAGGGCGGGTGCCATCATAGGTAAGCGCCCACATGCCGGTGCCCTGGATATCCTGGGCGTTGACGAGATCGTACTTGAGGCCCAAAGACGAATCGTTGTCAAACCAACACTGATACCATTGACCGCCTGCTTGATAGCGGTACCATGGCGTTTGGCTCTCGTTGTCCCAGAGCAAGCCGTAGGTTTGGGCCTCGGCAATGGCGGCCGTGTAGAGCACCGCACTGCCGTTTCCCACGGTGCTGGAATGGGGGTTGGGGCCCACCGTGGGCCATTTGTAGCCGTAGTAGGGTACCCCCAGGATGATCTTCTCCCGCTGGTTCCCGGAATTGGTCACCCAGTACTGCACACTCCCGGTCACGTTGTAAGTCCAGCCCGTGAGTGGAGCCACCGGCCCGGCCTCATCGCTCCCCGGCCAATGGAAATCGTACCCCATGATGAAGAGGCCATCGGTAACCGTGGCCAAGGTAAGGGGATCGTAGCGGTTGCTCCAATTGATCGCCGGCACATCTATGGTGAGGTGCTTTCCTCGGGCGTGCAGGGAGTCGGCCAGCAGGGTCATAAACTCATTGACCAGTTCACGGTCCGACGAATAGGGGAACTCAAAATCAATGTTCACGCCGTCGGCGTTGCCGGCCTCCACCTGTTGCAGGATGGTTTGGATGGCTGGATCCCGATAGGTGGTGAGGATGCTGTGGATGGCGTCGGCATCAAACACGATGATCACCAGATGGGCTTCCACACCGTGGGCATGTGCCGAGTCCACCACCGGCGCCCAAGCACCCGGCCAGCCGTGGGCGTTGGCCACCTGCCCTGTAGCACTCAGTTCCACACCAAAGCAAGCAACGTGGGTGAGCAGGTCCCAGTGGATAAGGGTATAGGAGTCCAGGCGCCAATAGGGAAGGAACCCGTACACCGTGCGATACAAGAGCCTCGGCCGAGGCTGCAGATCCCGAGGACGCTGGAAACGCTCAGGGACAGGCACACGCACGTGCTGGTGGTACCGGTATTCCAACTGATGGATAGAGGGAGGAGGCGTCGTATGAAGCGAAGGCACATCAAAGGATTCCCCGGTTTTGGGGTCATGGCTCCCCAGGCTCAGCAGAAGTCCAAGCAGAATGAAACCGTACATGCCAGAATGGTATGGCAAGCCCGACACTTTTACAGCCCACGGGCAATGCCCCGGCCAACCCCAGGCCACAGGGCATCTCTCCTGGGAAAAGGGAGGCTGGCCCGGGATCCGCTGTCGCGCTGCAGAACCCTGGAAGGTCCTATAATTAGCCCGTTCCCTTGGGAGGCAAACCATGGCGACCACTCTAAGCCTCGTGCTTGGCGGCTTGGCGGTGTACCTCCTCACCTATCGGTGGTGGGGCAAGCACCTGGAACAGCACTTGGTTCAGGCCCGAGAGGATCGCAAAACCCCAGCGCACACGCTGTTTGACGGCGTGGACTACGTGCCCGCTCGGCCGGGGGTGCTCTTTGGCCATCACTTTGCCAGTATCGCCGGCGCAGCCCCCATCGTGGGCCCAATCATCGCCCTGGCTTGGGGATGGCTCCCAGCGTTGCTCTGGGTGTGGTTGGGCAACGTGCTGATCGGCGCCATCCACGATTACCTTTCCCTTATGGCCTCGGTGCGACACCAGGGACGGTCCATCCAGTGGATCGCCGGCGAACTCATTTCCCCTCGCACCAGCTACCTCTTTCGGGTGTTCATCCTGTTCACCCTCATCCTGGTGATCGGGGCCTTTGCCTCCATCATTGCCACCATCTTCGTAAAAAACCCCGCCGTTGGCACCGCTTCCCTGCTCTTTATCCTCGTGGCCGTGATCACCGGGTTCCTGCTCTACCGCACCCCCGTGGGCCTGGGGCCGGGCACCCTGGCCGGTCTGTTCCTGTTGGCCGGGGCCATTGCCCTGGCTCCCCAGTTTCCGCTGCGGCTGTCTTATCACCAGTGGCTTTTTGTGCTCCTGGTGTACATGACTGTGGCGGCCTCGCTGCCGGTGTGGGTGTTGTTGCAACCCCGCGATTACCTGAACGCCTTTCTCCTGTGGGGCGGGCTGGCGGTGGGGGCAATGGTGCTGGTGTTCCTGCACCATCCCTTGCAGGTTCCTGTTTTCACGCAGTGGAGCGCTCCGGTGATCTCAGGCCAAGCCTCACCCTTCTGGCCCGTGATCCCTCTGATCATCGCCTGTGGATCCCTTTCCGGTTTTCACAGCCTGGTGGCCTCCGGCACCACCTCCAAACAGCTGGCCCGGGAAACCCACGGGCTGTTTGTGGGCTTTGGGGGGATGCTCACCGAGGGGTTCCTGTCCACCACGGTCATCGCCGTGGTGGGGGCCTTCGGCTTAGGGGTGCTTCAGGCCAAGGGGTTCCATCCCAGCGACGCTCTGGCCTTTGCCCGGGAGTACGGCCAAGCCCTGGGCGAGGTGGGGGGACCCGTAGGGATGTTCGCCCACAGCTATGCTGAGGCCGTGGTGCGGTTGATCCCAGCGCTATCGCGGCACCTGGTGGTGGTGTTTGCTTCCCTGTGGGTATCGGCCTTTGCCTTGACCACCTTGGATACCACGGCCCGGCTGGCTCGGTTCACCCTGGCCGAACTCTTAGAGCCCCTACGCAACTCCCGGTATCGCCCGGCCTTCCTGGAGCACAAATGGGTGGCCTCCTTTGTGGTTTCTGTAGCCGGCCTGTTCCTGGCCTTTGGAGCCCTGTGGCGAATCCTTTGGCCCTCCTTTGGAGGAGCCAACCAACTGTTGGCCTCCATCGCCCTGTTCACCGTATCCGCCTGGGTGTTCCGGGAATTGCCCCACGCTCGGCGGCACCACCGGGCGGCCGTGCTGTTGCCGGCGCTCTTTCTTTGGGTAACCATCACCGCAGCCCTGGTGTGGTACCTGGCTGTACCCCTGCGGGCGCTGTTGGCCCAACGGCCCGCCCAAGCGGTGCTCTTGATGGGCATTGTGGTCACGGAGCTGCTGTTGAACTTGGTGCTTCTCGTGGATGGCCTGCGATCCTTCCGCCGGGGGGCGAAATGATGACCCCAGCAATCTTGGCCCTGGCCCTGATCCTCGGCCCTTCGGCCGAGGAGTACCGGCAGCAACTGCAGGAACTGGAAAAGAAACTGGCCCAAACCCGACAGGAACTCCAGCAACTGAGCCAGCGAGAACGCAATACCCGGCAGGAACTGCGTCTGTTGAACAAGGAGATCCGCACTTTGGAGTCCATTCTGGCGGTGCTCCAAAAGCAGGAACGCCAGGCGAAAGCTCGGCTTCAAGAGGTCAACCGCAGAATTCATCAGGGGAACCAGCGGCTTGGACAATGGTACAACCTGTACCGTCAACAGGTGGCCCATGCGGCTGTACAGGCTCGGCTGGACACCCTTCCCGGCCATCTACAGGTGACCCAAAGGAACCTGATCCTCTACTCGGCCGAGGTGGTGGACTTCTACAAAGGTGAGTTAAAAACCCTCCGGCAACTCAAAGACCAACGGGAGCAGGTGTGGGAACGACTGCGCACCCTGCAACAGCAGTATCAGCAGAGGAAACGGGAATTGGTACGGGTGAAGAGGCAAAGAAAACGCCTGTTGGCTTCCTTACAACGGAAAAAGGCGGCCAAGCAAGAGGAAGAACAACGGCTCTTGGAAACCCGTCGTCGGCTGGAACAGATGATTCGGCAACTGGCCCAGGAGCAGAGGCAGCGGCGACAACGGCGGAACCTTCCCACCCGGCAGGTGAAACGGGGGGACCTCATCTGGCCGGCCCGCGGCAAGATCCTTTCGCGTTTTGGCATGGAACGCGAACCCCGCTATGGCACCAAGACCAAGAACAACGGCATTGACCTGCTCCTGAAGCCCGGGGCCGAGGTGCGGGCAGCGGCTGACGGCGTGGTGGTCTTCGCCGGGCCCTTCATGGCCTACGGCAACACCGTGATCCTGGACCACGGGGGCGACATGACTGTGTACGCCTACCTGGGCGAAATCCAGGTGCAGGTAGACCAACAGGTGCGTCAGGGTCAGGTGATCGGACGCATGCCCGCCCACAATCCGATTTTCCACTTTGAATTGCGAAAGGGTGGGCGAGCAGTGGACCCGCTGAAGTACCTGCCATAGGCGTCCGTATAATTTCCCTCGTGGCTTCGCCCCTCGTGTACTGGCTTGCGATGCTGCGGCTCCGCGGCATGGACCCCTATCGCTTTCATCGGGTGCTGGCCCGGAGTTCTCCAGCCCAGGTGTTCGAGTCCTCGCCCGAAGTCTTGCGAGAGGTGTTCCGCCACCCTCCCACGGCCGAGGACCTACAACAGGCGCTGCGTCAGGCTGAGGCCGATCTCGCCACCGCCCAAGAACGGGGCACCCACATCCTCACCCTGGACCATCCCGAGTACCCTGCCCAACTCGCTCCCTTAGAGGCCGCACCCCCGGTGCTCTTTGTGGAAGGCCGGGTGGAAGTGCTGTCCCAGGTGGCGGTGAGCATCGTCGGGTCGCGGAAGGCCACTGCCTACGGGAAACGCATGGCCTTCAAATTGGCTCATGATCTCGCTCGTCTGGGCTTGGTGGTGGTCTCAGGCGGCGCCTATGGCGTGGACACCGCTGCCCATAAGGGCGCCTTAGAAGCCCAAGGGGCCACCGTGGCCGTGCTGGGCTCCGGGGTGGACCGACCGTATCCCGCGAGCAATCGGCGGCTGTTTGAACGCATCCGCGAAACCGGGGCCGTGGTATCCGAGTTCCCCTTTGGCACCCCTCCGCTTCGGCCCCATTTCCCCATCCGCAACCGGATCATCAGCGGTCTGAGCCACGGCGTGGTGGTCATTGAGGCAGCGCAACGATCTGGTGCCTTGATCACGGTGCAGTGGGCTGCAGACCAAGGGCGCGAGGTGATGGCCCTGCCCGGCCCCGCCGACAGCGTCCTGTCGCAGGGGCCCCATCGGCTCATTCGCGAGGGCGCCGCCCTCGTGACCACGGCCGAGGAGGTGCTCCAGGAACTCGGACTGGAGGCAACCCTTTCGGTTCCCTCCCAACCCGAATTACCCCAACTGACCCCCGAGGAACAACGGGTGTTCCAAGCCCTGGGCACAGATCCCAAAACCCTGGATGCATTGACGGAACAGTTAGGGGTTCCCCCCGCAACCCTCATGACCACCCTGCTCAGCCTGGAGATCAAAGGGCTGATTGAAAAACAACCCGGGAACGCCTACGTGCGGAACCCGATCTACACCGAGGAGGTTTCCCATGAAAATCATCGCCCTCTTGGCCCTACTGGCCCTGAGTAGGGCACCGATGACCGTACCCTTCCAAGTGTTGGAAGAGGGGATCCACAGCGGCATCGCCCAACGGGTGGCCCTGCTGGCCACCACCGGGGATACCTGGCACGAACTCTTCCGACGGATCCACAAAAACCGCATGCCCCTACCCGTACCCCCAGAGGTTCACAAGGAAGAACCTGGGGTGTACCTGTACGTCGGTGCAGGGGTCCGAAACACCGCAGGATACCGTCTACAAGTGGACCGCGTGGAGATGAAAAAGGGGGTGTTCACCGTGTACGCCACAGAAACCTGCCCACCCCCGGGTTCAGCGGCCCTCACGGTGCTTACCCAGCCCTACGTGGTGATCTTTCTACCCTGGGACGCCCCGGACGTGGTTCCACAGGTGGAAGTCCTGCTCTGCTCCTGCGGTGAGGAAACCCCGGATACCCTCAGAGCCATACCTTGGGAACAATGGAAGGCAGCGGAGTAGAAAGCCTGTACGGCCCTCGGGTTCTGGCGTTGGTGCTGGCCGGTGGCAAGGGCACTCGGCTATGGCCCCTCACCCGGTATCGGGCGAAGCCGGCAGTGCCCATCTTCGGCAAGTATCGGATCATTGACTTTGTGCTCTCCAACCTGGTGAACTCCGGGGTGTTCTCCATTTATGTACTCACGCAGTACCGAGCCCAATCCCTGGCTGACCATATAGAGCAGGGCTGGCAACTGGGGTCAGCCCTGCGGAGCCGGGATTTCTTCATCTCCCTGGCGCCTGCCCAGATGTGGACCGGTGAGCACTGGTACCGCGGCACCGCCGACGCCGTGTACCAAAACCTGCACCTGGTGGCCACCTTTGACGCCGACGAAATCCTGATCTTCAGCGCCGATCACGTGTACAAGATGGACGTAAGCCAAATGATGGAATGGCACCGGCTGATGGGTGCAGAGGTCACCGTGGCGGTTATGCCCGTACCCCGCGAAGAGGCGCACCAGTTCGGTGTGGTGGAGGTGGATGAGGACGGTTGGATCCGCCGCTTCGTTGAAAAACCCCGGGAAAACCCACCCACCCTGCCCGGAGACCCCCACACGTGTCTGGTGTCTATGGGGAACTACATTTTCCAAAGGCTCACCTTAGAGGAAGCCCTCCTGGAGGATGCCGAACGGCCAGACTCCTCCCACGACTTCGGCCGCGATATCCTGCCGCGGCTGGTGGCCACAGGTCACCGCGTGGCCGCCTATAACTTTCAAGAGAACCGGATCCCTGGAGAAGGCAAACCCTATTGGCGGGATGTGGGCACCCTGTTTGCCTATTGGGAAGCCCACATGGAAACCCTGCACCCTGGAGACGGGGGCCTCAACCTGTATAACCCCCGCTGGCCGATCCGAACCGTGAGTTTCCGCGATCCCCCGGCCCTTGTGACCAGTGCCGGCGGCGTCAAACCCACCTTTGAAGAGAGCCTGGTGGCCGAAGGGGCCCGGGTGTATGGCGCCGAGGTGATCCGATCCGTGATCGGCCGCGGCGTGGTGGTGGAACAAGGGGCCCATATTGAAGAATCCATCCTCTTCTACGGGGTGCGGGTGCGGAGGGGCGCCCGACTCCGACGCGTGATTGTAGACAAACGCAGGGTGATTGAAGCCCACGATACCGTGGGCTACGACCTGGAACACGATCGCGCCCGCGGGTTTCACATCTCTCCCGAGGGAATCGTGGTGGTGCCTGCTGGCCCTCCGCAACTCCGTTTGAACCGACCCTGGCCCCAGGAGTAGCCCATTCCATCCCCGCTACTCGGGCCGCTTGAACACGAACAAACGGGGCTCGGTGTACTCTTCGTAGGCGTACCGGATGCCTTCCCGACCCAAACCCGAGCCCTTCACCCCTCCATAGGGCATTGGGTCTACCCGAAAGGTGGGGGAATCGTTCAGGATCACTCCACCCACCTGGAGAACCTCAAAGGCCTTCCACGCTCGTTGAAAATCCTGGGTGAACACCCCGGCCTGCAGGCCATAGGCCGAACGGTTCACAAGATCCAGGGCCTCTTCAAAGGAATCGTAAGGCCGAAGCACCACCACGGGCGCAAACACCTCCTCCTTCCACACCCGCAGGTCCTCGGGCACTTGTTCCAACACCACGGGTTCCAGGAGACGACCCAAGCGACGTGGAGGCATAGGATGGGCCACGGCTCCGTGTTCCAGCGCCTCTGTAATCCAGGCCCATGCCCGATCCGCCTCCCGATCGCTGATCATGGCCGAGAGGTCCGCCTCGGGGTCCAGGGGGTCGCCCACGTGGAGGCGGTTTACCTTTTCCAACAACCGGTCCCGAAACGCCGGGTACACCTGCCGGTGTATCAGAACCCGTTGGATGGAGATGCACACCTGGCCAGCGTAGGCAAAGCCTCCCACTGCCACCTTGTGGGCGGCCTTGTCCAGGTCGGCATCGGGTTCAATGACCACAGCGGCGTTGCCCCCCAGTTCCAGGAGCACCCGTCGGGCAGCGCTGATCCGTTTGAGGTACCATCCCACCCGGGCCGATCCGGTAAAGGAGAGCAGGGCCACCCGTGGGTCTTTTGCTGCGGCCTCGGCATCCTCATTGGAAGGGGTGATCACCGAGAGGGCCTCCGGGGGCCAGCCCGCCTCCAGCAGCAAATGGCCCAATCGCAAACCGGTAAGGGGTGCCTGGGGTGCGGGCTTCAAGACCAGGGGAGTGCCCGCCACCAGGGCGGGCAACACCTTGTGAAGGGGCAGGTTCAAGGGAAAGTTAAAGGGGGTGATGGCCAACACCGGGCCCACAGGAAACCGTTGGACCACGCCGAACTTTCCGGTGGCCACTGGGGTGTAGTCCAGGGGCATCGCCTCAAACCGCAGGTCCATCAAAAACCCCAGGGCACTCTGGGCATTGTTGATGGCCCGGTCCACTTCGCCATATGCCCATTTGATGGGCTTTGCCACCTCTTGGGCAATCAAACGGGCCAGGGCATCGCGCTCTCTCCGTAAGAGAGTCACCAGCCGCTCCAAGATGGCCATCTTCTCGTGCTTGGGAATCTCCAAACGCCTCGTTTCAAAGGCCCGGTGGGCCTGTTCCAGGGCCTCCTCCACCCAGCGACGAGGCGTTTGGTGCACCGCTCCCAGCAGTTCACCCGAATAGGGCGCATGCACCTCCCACACCTCCCCCTCCCGCTGCTCTTTTCCAGCCACAAGGAATCCCAGGGGTTCCATGCCCTTCACCTCCGTTTTTCACCAAACCGGATCACGTATACGGCGGCCAGAAGCCAAAGGGTGTTTTCAACCACCTTGCGGAGGTTGGTCCGATCCCAGGACACTTCACCGAAGCAGCCGCAGGACACATCAATGCCTCGGACCACGGCTTGGAGCACTGCTCCCCAAAAGGCCAGATAGAGGACCAAAGCCCACCATCGGGCACCAAAACGGGCCCTACGGAATACCAATCCCAAACCCGTGGCCACTTCCAAGGGTGGCAGGGCAAGGGCCACCCAGGGCACCAGGGCAGGAGGCAACAGATGGTACATCTCCAGGGATTGTCCAAAGGCTGGAGGATCCATCAGTTTCAACACGCCAGCCACCACCAGCAAGGTCCCGAGCAGCAGTTCTAAAAAGCGCGCGAGGCGATACTGCATCATGGCTTTTCCCTCTTCAGGCCTCGCACCAGCTGGTCGGCCGGCGCTACGGTGACCCAAACACGCTGAAACCCCAAAGACCGAAGGAGACGAGCCAAACGCCAAGCCCGATGACGAAAAGCGGCGGTGTCGGTGATCACCCAGGGTGTGTCCGGGTTTAGAGCCAGGAGGGCAGGAACCCACCCCTCTGGATCCCGAGGGTCCAGCGTTCGCAGAGCGTCCACTGGGTCGGCAGACGCCACCAAAGCCCCCCTCTGACGAATGAGTTCCACCGCAACCTGAAGAGCCACAAAGGCGGTGGTATCGGCCGGAGAACGGGGATCCGGGAGGTGTGTGAGTACCGGACGGTCAAACGCGCGCTGGGTTCGTTGGAACACCCCCTTGGCCTTGGGGTTCAAAAGAAAGTTGCCCACCCCCATCACCAGGGCCAAGCCCAGGATCCCGATTGCCTCTTTTATTGTTCGTTGAATGGCCACCACTGGAAGGATGCCAAGAGTATGAGGGGTCCCCATTCCAAAGTCCACTTGTTCTTTGCTCCGTAGGCTCAGCATGGAAGCGGGACACCAAAACCACCCTGGGAACAGGTAAAGGAAAGGGAAGGAAAACCCTCGGGTTGATCGTGGAAGCCCCTGTTGGGCCAGGTTGTTTGGAAGGGGCTCCAGGGAATCCTCTTGGGGTTGTCGTGGGTTCATGCTTGAAGGCCATCGTCAGCCCACAGGCTCTTCTCCACGGACATGGCTCGCTCCAGCAAAGGAGCGATCACATAAAACGGGGATCGCTTGGGGATCCACCCCCTGGCACTCTGGGGAAACCCCAGAGCGGCATCCTCCATGCGAGAAGTTCATGATCCGGCCCACGGGGCGGCTTCAGTGTTAAATCCAGTGGATGGACCTCTATGGCATACCCGGGCCGACGCCCATTTGGGTTGACCTTGCCCCACCTCGGCCGCCCAGCCCGCCTCCTTCCCCAGGGCCGGGGTTGACCTCCTCGTTGGTGAATCAACGGGATCGGCTCCTGGGCCCCACGGGTTTGAACTCTGGGAACTTTCGGGCCGTCGCGCATGGAGCCAGCATGGGAGCCCCACAGTTCTTCGTCCGCAAAGGTCCGAAGGGGATCCCTTCACAGGCTTGGTGCACCTCTGGCTCCTCCGGCGGCTTCTATAGAGGAACCCAGGGGTTTGACCCGAGCCCACTTTGTGGCTATAATAGTCGGTCGCAAACGGCCCCATCGTCTAGCGGCCTAGGATACCTGGTTCTCAGCCAGGAGACCCGGGTTCGAGTCCCGGTGGGGCCGTTTCTCTCCTCAAAACAGCGAGCAGGAGAAGTGAAAAACACTGCTTTTTTCCGTCTTTTGTGCAGTCTTCGCACTGGGGGATCGTCTAACGGCAGGACGCCTGGCTCTGGACCAGGAAGTCGGGGTTCGAATCCCTGTCCCCCAGCCATTTTTTTTCTGGCCTTAGGGCTTTTGGGGCTTCCTTTGTGGAGTCAGCCTACCCATTTTGAGTTCTTCCTTTCGGGCACCCCTCAGGTGGGGAGTTTCACCAACCTCCGGATCAACGCCCTCACCAGTGGAGGCTTTATTGACCCGAACTTTAACGAAACCGGGCACCTGTACCTGATGGGGCCCGATACCACGGCTGACTTCTACCTCTCACCGGTGACGGTGCAGTTCCAGGCCGGTGTAGCCCAAACGAGCATCCAGTTCACTTTGGCCGACTCTGTGGCGCTGGTGTGTGAAACCCCTACCCTGACCGACACGTCCCAACCCTTCTGGGTGGCTCCTGGATCCTATCGCCATGTTCAAATCCTGTTGCCGGGTGAGATGCCCTGGCCGGGCACCCCTGAGGGCAAGCGCGGCACCCCAGACCCGGCCTTCTACTTGGCTCCCGATACCGTGTGGTTCTTCGCACGATTGACGGACGCCTACTACAACCCCGTACCTGACAGCGACACCGTAGACTTTCGCTGCATCAACGCCTTGGGGGCTAACGGCTTTGCCCTTTTACCCCGTTCTGTGGTGCTCTCAGGCCCAGGCGATTCCCTGCCCTTCTCGCCCCGGGTGGCCGCCGCTGAAACCCGGATTCTCGGCCAAGGACAGCAGTTAGAGGCTCCAGATACATCGGCCGAGGTGCACGTATTGGCCGGCCCGCCCGCCTTCCTGCTGCCAGTGCTTCCGGGCGAAACCCTGCTTCCGGGCGATACCACCCGCAACACGTGGCTGGCACCGGGGAAAAGTGGCGAAGCCCTTCCCCAGCCTATGGATCAGCCCTTTGTTGTGGACGTTTACGTGGTGGATGCGGCATACAACCCCGTACAAGACATTACCCCTCTCCTGGGAGACCAGGTGGACATCTACGCTTACTCTGTGTATACCCCCACAGTGGCTGAAACCGATGGGCCAAAGCCATTGGACAACCTGATGATTTCCTTTACGGTAGTCGCACCTGAGCGCGGGCTGTACCGGGTGCTGGCCAAAGATCTGGATGTGCCAGATTACGACACTCCCTACGGCACACCTCTATGGGTGATTCCCCGGGCTGGAGGATTGGAAACGTGGGCGGAACCTCGGGAGATCCGATCCCATGACTACAGCAAGGTCTATGCCCGCCTGACCACTGCTTCAGGAACACCGATCCCGGGCCGCACCGTGCGGTTCCAGGTGCTTTCGGGCAACTCCCAACTTCGCCCTCCCATTGGCGTTACAGACAACCAAGGGATCGCCTATGTTCTCCTGATCCCCAGTGTGGCAGACATGGGCGATACCGTTTGGATTGAGGCCCTGGCCGACACCCTACGGGATACCACTTGGGTGTACATCCAGGGCCTTTCGGGCAACGTTTGGAAGATCTTTCCCAATCCCTTCGTGATGTCCCGGCATTCGGTGGTCAACATTGCCTACAAGATCTACGCGCGGTACCAAACGAATCTCAGCAAGGTGCGCATTGAAATCTTCACGCCCTTTGGCGAGCCTGTGTGGTACAAGGAGATCCCCCGAGGTGAAGCCGGCGCGATTCCGGGCCAAATGAACGTAGTACAGTGGGACGGTAGGAACCTTAAAGGAGAAAAGGTGGCCTCCGGGGTTTACGACGTGTACATCACCTTTTACGGCGGCGGTCAAGCCCTGTACACCCGTTACCGAACCTTAGGGGTGGTGCGATGATCACGGCTTTCTTGGTGCTCTCTACGTTGGTTTCGGTCTCTTGGGACGCTGGAACCGCAGGCGAGCTGTTCACCTACGGCTTCGGCGCCCGAACCTTTGGATTGGGACGGGCTTATACCGCCGCTGACGGCACCGCGGAGAGCATCTACTACAACCCCGCAGCCGTATGTTGGGCGCAACGCGGGGAGTTTGTGGGCAGCTACAACAGCCCCAACTGGCTCCATAGCTACGGAGGGGTTTCCTTCCTGTACCCCACAGGCCCCAAAACCGGCTTTGGGTTCCTCCTCGTGGCCCTCAAGCCCCAAGGCATCTCGGGGTACGATGAAAACGGTGAGTACACCCAGTGGATTCAACCCCAGTTCTTGGGAGGGCTGATCGCCTTTTCGCGTAAGGTGCACCCAAAGGTATCGGTAGGGGTAAACGGCAAGTTCTACTACGGCCAGATCGGTTCCTACGTAGGTTCCGGTGCCGGGTTGGACCTGGGGATCCTGGCCCGCTGGACCCCTCTGTTCCAAACCGGTTTGAGCGTGTTGAACGTCATTCCCCCCAGCCCCAAGTTCACCTCAGAGCGGGAATCCTTCCCTCGCGTGTTCCGTATGGGATTCCAGTTCAAACCTTACTCCAAGGTGCGGTTCCTGGGAGACTTGGTGAAGTCCACTGCCCGTTCCTTCCATTACCACTTGGGGGTGGAGCTCGCCCCCTTAGACTTCTTCTGGATTCGCTTCGGCTATGATTACATGGATCTGTCTGCAGGCATCGGCTTGAAGGTCACCCGCGGTGGGCAGGAGTTCATCGTGAACTACACCCTGTCTAACACCCACCATTCTGCGACGCTTTATCCCTTCTCGCACCGCATTAGTGCCACCATTCGGTTCGCTGGATACCGGGTGTGGGCCCACGCGGATCCCAACAAGGTGTCCCTCACGCGGATGAGCCCCTCGCTGCTGACCTATATCTACCCCCACGTCAAAACCAAGGCTCCCGTAGACCACTGGGTGTTGGAGATCTACCGCAAATCAGGAGAACTCACCCGCCGACTCCAAGGGGTGGGCACGCCTCCCCTCCGGATCGCCTGGGACGGCCGCGACGAAACCGGTCGTCTGGTCCCCAGGGGACGCTATCTCTACA
>CAYOQK010000053.1:0-19786 GCA_964406105.1 uncultured bacterium
GCTGCAAAGGGCCCGGGCAAAGACATGGGAACCGGCCCTGGGCATGGCTCTGCTGGATCTCTCTGGCCTCACCCCTGAACTCCGAAGGGGATCGGAACACGAGGTACACGCCTTTCTTCGCCGTGTCCTCCAACAAGTGGAAAACCTCTTCCCCGACGGATCCCGAGGCGTGTTGCTGGATCCCCCATTGATCGGCCTGGTGTTCCCCCTGCCCCAGGGGGTTCACCTCGGCTCCTGGCTGGCCGAAATCGGCCACCGGGCTCAGCAGATCCGCCTCCCTTGGAAATCCAAACCCCTCCCTCTCCGGGGAAGGCTGGCGGCCACCCAAGTGGACCGTCAGGGAGCCCTGGAAACCCTGGCAGAGGTGCTCCTGGAGCAGCTCCACCTGCTGCCCTCAGGGGCATGGACCTGGGTGCCCTCTCCGCCTCCACCTTCGGATTGGGAGCGTTTTTGGACACCCTGGCTGGAATCTTGGCCCCATCTCTTGCACGGCCGCCGGGTGGTGATCTGGCTCACCGGAGGCACCTCCCTGGACCGAGAGATCGTGCTGGATCTGCTCCGCCGATTTTGGAGCCGTTGGGGGTTCTCCCAGCTCCGCTCCTGCCCCCACCGTGCACGGCATCACCCCTATGGCGCCCTGCTGGACGGTTTGCACCGCTACACCCTGCTCTACTCCGAGGTTCCCAAGGGGCCCTGGCGTCGTCTTTTGGAGCCAGAAGCCACCTACACGCAAACTCAGGCCCGCACATGGCTCACCGAGGCCGTACTGGCCCTGAGCTCGGCCCAGCCCTTGCTGATCTTGATTCCCGAGTTCCAACAGTGGGCCCCTGAAAGCCAGCACGTGCTGAAGCACCTCATTCGTACCGGCGGGAACTTCTCCCTGGTGATCACCTCTGCGCATCTCCCGGAGCCCAGCCTTCGCGGTTACGTGCACCTCGCCACCCTGCCCGACCTTCGCGAGATGCTCACCCCGGCCGCCCTGGGCAGCCTCTTCCCGGGTCTCCATTACCCCGAGGTGCTGTCCTGGCTCATGAACCAACCGTCCACCCATCGGCTTCATTGTTTGCGGGTCTTGTACGCCCTCAGGGGTCCCCAAGCCCTGGAAGGGCTGGAGTCCGATCCTGAGGCCCCAGCCCGAAAGATTCTGGAAGCCCTTTCGGCCACCGAACGCCGCTTCCTTCACCTTCTCTCCCCCTTGTCCGAACCGTTGGACCTTCCCCTGCTCCAGGAGATCACAGATCTGCCTTCCGTAGAGATTGGAACCCTGCTCCACCGGCTTACGGCCTTGCACATCCTGCGCACCGATGGCCAGGGCGGCTTCGTCTTCCCCAACACGCCCCTGCGGAAACTCTTGCTCCGAAGCCTCAAAGCCGAGAGGAAGCAGGAGGTGCACCGGCGGGCCCTTCGGGTTTTGGAAAGCCGAACCGGCCCCTTCGTGGACTCTCTCCGGCTTCCCCACCTTTTGGCGGTGGGGCGTTATGGTCAGGCGTTCAATGCCTACCTGGCGTTGGCAGACCAATCCTTCCGAAAGGGGGCTCCCCTATCGGGGCTGAAGGCCCTGCAGCGGGCCGTGCGGCTGGCGCGCTTTGATCCCTCTCTTCGTGAGATCCTCAACGCTGCCCTGAACCTACGCCACCGGCTGCCCCATCCAAACCGTTTGGAGGCGCTTCCCGCAGCCCTGCGGGAAGCGCGCAGCCTGGCCGAAGACCTGGAGGCCCTTGGAGAGCCCGAACATCTGCTGCCTTTGGGATATTGGATCGGTCGGCTCCTGCTCCACATGGGGCGCTATGAAGAGGCTGAAGAACTGGGACGCCAGTTGTACCAGCAGGCTGAAGTGCGGAAAAACCCCGAATTCTTGGCCCTGGCCCTGGAGATCCTGGGGCTCCACGCCTGGTACCGCGAGGAGGTGCCTCGGGCCATGGTCGCCTGGAAACAGGCGTTGGTGCATGCGCAAGAGGCCCAGTGCCCCACGTTGATGGCAAGGATCCTGGGGAACCTGGGCATGGCATACCAGCAACAACACCGGTATCCCTTGGCCCTCAAGCATTACGTAGGGGCCCTGAGGATCTATAACCGGGAAGGCGACCGCCCGTCCGTGGGCATCGCGTTAGGGATGATCGGCCACGTGTTCCGGCATTGGGGCCTTCTGGATCGCGCTCTTCAGTACTACCGACGGGCGGCCCACGTGAGCCAGCAGGTAGGCGATATGTACCACGCAGTGGTGTGGAAGGCCGAAGAGGGTTTCCTGTTCACCGATCTCGCCCTCTGGGAGGAGGGGATGCCGCGACTTTTGGAGGCCCTGACCTCGGCTCGTTCCATTGAAGCCACCTATCTGCTGGCCAACCTGCAGGTGGAAATCCTTCAGGTTCAGGCTCGGCGAGGGTACCGTTCCCAGGCCTTGGCGGGCTTGGAACGGTTGATCCAACGGCTCAGGCAACGGGGGATCCACGACCTGGAACTCCGGGCCCGGCTGTATCGGATTCGGTGGCTAACGGAAACCGGCCGGTGGAAAGCCGCGCGCGCCGCCCTTCAGGAAACCGAGGCTCTGGTGTTGTCCCAATACCCCCAGTTTCAGGATCCCTTGGAGTTGGAGTGGATCCGCTTTTTGAACGCCACCCGGCAGCACCGACAGGCCTTGGCCCGGTTCCCCCGTTGGTTCCGGGACCTCAAAGGGCCGATCCCCTCGGGCCCTCTCCGTTTGAGCGTGGATGCACTGCGGGCCGAAACCCTGGTGCATGCTGAGGATCCGCGAGCAGGGCCCTACCTGGAGCAGGCCTGGAAACACGTGCTACGCTTGGCCCGCCATCTCCCCTCGCCGCAGCATGCACAACGTTTCCTGCAGCGTCATCCTGAGGTTCAGCGGCTTCGGGCCCTGCGGGACCATTTCCGGCCCGCCCGTCCCTCCTCCTTGTGAATCCCAAATTCACAACGATCTGATTTCCAAAGGGTTAGATTGCCGTGAGCATGCGATGAGCCTCTAAGGCAAACTTGGGCACATGGAAACACAACACGGGGAGTTGCCCGGATTGGGAAGGGCTCAGGTTAGATCCCTGGGCGCAGGAGACAGGGATCGGGTTTCTGCCCGCACTTCGGCCGTGCCGGGACCTCCGCCAACTGGGAGGGGGTGGTTCCTCCTCCTTCTCTTAGCCACCGCTTAGGAACACCTCCGGATCCTCGTGGCCGCCGGGCAACTCCCCCATTTCCCTCCGAGGTTTCCCAGAGCCTGGTTTTTGTTCTCTCAAAAGAGGGAAACCTCTGGCTGCCTACTATGGCCAGCGGGGGCGAGGAAGATCAGGCCCGTGGACCACAGGAAACTTGCCGTAGGGGCCCTGGAGATCCTACGGGGATCGCAACGGCACGCAGGTGTGGGATCAGCCCTGCATGGCCTCCCACACGAGTTCGGCCAAGTCCTTCACCTGGAGATCCTCCGCCTGGATCTCCCGGGTACCGTCCTCCAGCATCCGCATGCAGAAGGGGCAGGCCACGCCGATCACCTGGGCACCGGTTTCCTGGGCTTCGCGGGTGCGGAGTTGGTTCACCTTGTACTTTCCGGTTTCCTCCATCCACATGCGTCCTCCTCCAGCGCCGCAGCAGAAGCTGAGTTCCCGGGAGTGGGGCATTTCCACCAGGTCCTCGGGTTGCACCTTCAAGATCACCTCTCGGGGAGCATCGTAGATGCCGTTGTGTCGGCCCAGGTAACAGGGGTCATGGAAGGTCACCTTTTGGCCCAAGGGTTTTTTCAGTTGGATTCGGCCAGAGGCCAGCAGTTCTTGCAGGAATTCACTGTGGTGCACCACTTCAAAATCGGCGCCGTAGTCTGGGTACTCGTTTTTGAAGGTGTTGTAGCAGTGGGGGCATAGGGTAAGGATCTTTCGGACCTTGTATCGGCGGAAGGTCTCAATGTTTTCGGTGGCCAAGAGGTAAAACTGGTACTCGTTGCCGGTGCGGCGAGCTGGATCGCCGGAGCACTTTTCCTCTTCGCCCAGGACAGCGAATTCAATGCCCGCCGCTTGGAGGATCTGGACCATCGCCCGGGCCACCTTTTTGGCGCGGTCATCAAAGGAAGCCGCACACCCCACCCAAAACAGAAGCGGGGCCTCGCCCAGTTCCTTGGCGGTTTTCACGTTCAGGCCTTCGGCCCATTTGAGGCGTTCGCCCTGCCACACCCCCCAAGGGTTGCCCTGGGTTTCCAGGCCCTTCATGGCGGGGGTGAGCTCCTTGGGGAACTTGCCCTCCACCTGCATCTGGCCGCGCCGCATCTCCAGGATCATGGGGATGTGCTCAATGTCCATGGGGCACACCTCCATGCAGGCGCCGCAGGTGGTACATGCCCATAGGGCATCTTCGCTGAGCACCGTGCCCACCAGGGGCTTCTCGCCCTTGCCCTCCTTGAGCAATGTGTCCTTTTCCTCCAGCAGCAGTTCCCGGGTATTCACGATCATCCACTTGGGCGAAAGGGCCGACACGGCGTTAAAGGCAGGGCAAAAGTCATTGCACCGGCCGCATTCAATACAGGCAAACGTGTCAAAGAGGTTCTTTTGGGGCAGATCCTGCACCTGCACCGCGCCGAAGTACTCGTTCTCTTCGTTCTCCAGGTCCATGGGCTCCACGTATCCGTAGGGTTTCTCCCGTTTGAGGAAAACGTTGATGGTGCCGGTGATCAGGTGCAGGTGTTTGGAATTGGGGATGAACATGAGGAACACGAACACGAGCACCACGTGCACCAGCCAAAAGGTTTTTTCAATGGCCCCTGCAGCGTGGGAAACCGGGGCCAGCAGTGAGGCCCAGAGTTGCCCCATGGGCAGGAATCCCCCCATGGTGCCCTGGAGGATCCGGCCAGCCTCAAAGAGTTGGTACGAGATCATCAGCGAAAAGATCAGCAAGAGCACGATGGCCGAGTGCAACTGGGGGTGTCGGCGGGAGTGTTCGTTAACGATGACCGGACGGTCTTCGGGGATCCGCAAGGCCAACGGACGAAGGACAAACCGTCGGTAGGCCAAGCCGATGACGCCCAGGGAAACAAACAGGGAGAACAGATCGGTGAGGCTCAGATACACCTGGTGCCCGGGGAGGTGATCCACCAGCGACCAGCCGGTCCAGAGGGCCACAGTGAGGTCAATGGTAGAAATGAGGAACACGATGAAGCCCCACACGATGGAGGCATGGAGCAGGCCGGTGAGCCAGCGGATTCGGATCACGGGTTTTTGGCTTAGGGCCAGGTAAAGGGCCCGGAGCAGGCGTTTTGTGAGGTGATCCAGGCGACCATCGGGCCGGCCGCGTTTCACAAGGGCGATGCGGAGCCCGAAGGATCGCGCGAAGTACCACACGGAATAAACAACAAAGCCAAAGAAAAGCAACCGAACCCACCAGGGAAACATGGATACCTCCTTGTTTTCTACGCCGGTTCGGGCTTCCGCCTAAAGGATACGGCCAGGTCTGGCCCCAAGGGTTTCACCCATTCCCGTTGCCAGCCTGGCGACTCCTCCAGCGTATGCCGAAGTTCACCAAAGGCGGGGAGGCCCCGGCCCAACACCCGGGGGCTATAGATCAGGATCAGGCGATCAAAGGTGCGATGTTTCAAGAACCAGGAGAACACCTGAGCCCCGCCTTCCACCAGGACACTCTGGATGCCTTGGTGAGCCAAGGTTTTCAGCAAGTCCTGGGGTGTGTCCAGGGAATCCACCTGCCACACAGGCACAGGAAGACGGGACGGATGCGGACGATCGGTGATCACCACGGTTTCAGGGGGAGTTTGGAACACCTGGAGCCCCGGGGGGAACTGCAAAGAACGGCTCAGGATCAAACGCCGGGGGGGATGGAAAGCCAACACCTCTCGGGCGGTTAAGGCAGGGTTGTCCTGCCGTACGGTGCCGGCTCCCACCAAAAGGGCATCGTGTTCTCCCCGCAATTGGTGCACCCAGCGGCGAGCCTCCGGCGAGGTGATCCACCGGGCCCGGCCATCGGGTTGAGCGATGTAGCCGTCCAGGGTCAGGGCCACCTTGAGGGTCACCCAGGGCAACCCGGTTTCGTGGAACTTGAAGTACTCCTCATTGAGTTGGCGGGCCTCTTCGGCCAGGACGCCCTCGGTCACTTGCACACCGGCTTCCACCAATTGTCGGATGCCCTCCCCGCGCACGCGGGGGAAAGGGTCGCGAACAGCCACCACCACGTGGGCGATCCCTGCCTGAATGATGGCTTGGGTGCAGGGGGGAGTAGTGCCGTAGAAGGAATGGGGTTCCAGGGTTACGTACATGGTGGCCCCGCGGGCGAGGGGACCTGCCGCCTTCAGGGCCACCACCTCGGCGTGGTCTGTGCCTTTGCCCAGGTGGTACCCGATGCCCACGATGCGGTGTTGTTTCACGATCACAGCGCCCACCGTAGGGTTGGGACGCGTGCGGCCCCGATGCCACCGGGCCAAGTCCAAAGCGATGCGCATGTAGTGCTCGTGGTTCATGGCTCAGGCACCTGCACGTCCTGCTCTACCTGATGGATCGCCTGTTTAAAGTCCCACAGTTTTGCGGTCACGTAGCTATCGGCCATGGCAAAGAGTTTTGTGCCCACGAACAGGATGAGCCATCCGAAGGCGGTCTGCAGTTCCTCGCGGCTATGGGTGGTGCGATAGAGCCTGTAGTGGTGCAAGCTCAGGCCCAAGGGTGCCAGTTCCACGCCGGCCAGCAGCATCCCCTTCAGGGGTTGGCGAAGGTAGAAGGCGCCGCCCCCGGGCAGCAGGCCGGCCAATAGCACGGCCCGCCGCACAGAGGGTTGAAAGGGAGGTTCGTTGGTTCCAAAGATGATCGCCGTGGCCGGTGGTGCCCCGTAAGCCCCGAGTTCAGCGGGCACCCAGAGCGTCCCCAGCAGCCCCAACAGAAGGATGCCCACCCACCTGCCTTTCCACGGCAGAAAGTGGGGGAACCGCTGCTGGGGACGCCTCAAGGTTCTGGGCATTATCCCTCCAGGGGCTCAAAGCGTGCGGTGAAGAAGCGCAGGGTGGGGGGTTCAAACACCATGCGGAGGCCCTGGATCTGTTCGCGTCGTTCAAACACCTCAATGATGCCCTCAGCGGCCACATCCAAGTGCAGATGGGTGTACACGCGGCGGGGGATGGTCACCCGTACGAGTTCCAGTTTAGGGTACTTGTGTTTGCCCGTTTTCGGATCGCGGCCGGCCGACACGATGCCGCGTTCCATGGTGCGCACCCCCGAGGCCAGGTAAATCTCACCGGCCAGGCGTTGAGCCGGAAAGTGGTCCTGGGGCAGGTGGGGCAAGAACCGTTTGGCATCAATGAACACGGCGTGCCCGCCCGGCGGTTCCACGATGGGCACACCGGCATCCAGGAGTTTCTGGGCCAGGTATTCCACCTGTCCGATGCGGCTGCGGAGGTGTTCAAAGTCCAGCATTTCCCTGGCCCCTTGGGCCATGGCCACGAGGTCCCGTTTGGCCAGGCCGCCATCGGCGGGATGGCCTTCAAAGCGCACCGCGTATTGTTCCATGCGACGGTAGAGTTCGTAGTCCCGCACTGCCAGGAACCCGCCGATGTTCACCAGGAGGTCCTTTTTGGCGCTCACGGTGATGCCGTCGGCGTAGGACATGAGCTCTTTGAAGATCTCCTCAATGCTGCGTTCCTCCATACCGGGTTCCCGCACCTTGATGAAGTAGGCATTCTCGGCGGCGCGGGTGCCGTCGTAGATCAGGGGGATGTTGAAATCGTGGCAGATCTCGGAGATCTCGCGGGCGTTGTCCAGCGACACAGGCTGGCCGCCTGCCATGTTCACGTTGAGTTCCAGGCACACGTAGGCCACTTGGTCCGGCCCCACCTCTTTGATGAGGTCTATGAGTTTTTGGGGGTCAATGTTGCCTTTGAAGGGATGACGCACTGCGGGTTCGTGGGCCTCGTCAATGATCACGTCCACGAAGATGCCGCCCGCGCGCTCCTGGTGCTCCCGGGTGGTGGTGAAGTACATGTTGTTGGCCACGTACTGGCCCGGTTTGATCATGATCTGCGAGAGGATGTGCTCGGCTGCGCGCCCCTGGTGGGTGGGGAGCACATAGGCGAACCCGTACACCTCCCGGATGGTTTCCACGAACTTCTCGTAGGCCTCGGAGTAGGTGAGGGATTCCGAGGCCCGGATCGCCTCGGCCCACTGCTCGTTGCTCATGGCCGAGGTGCCGGAATCCGTGAGGAAGTCAATGTACACGTCACGAGACCGCAGCAAAAAGGTGTTCCATCCGGCCTCCTGAATGGCCCGTTGCCGTTGTTCCCGGGTGGTGAGGAACAGGGGTTCAATGGCCTTGATCTTGTAAGGCTCTGGTTGCACCAGGAAGGGGTGGGCCTCCAGAGGGAAATCCCGTACGGGTTTGAACCGGGCCATTTCGTTGCGCATTGGGGGATAGTCTTCCACGAGTTCCAGAGCGGGGATCTCCTGCACCTCGCGGGCTTTATCCAGGGCTTCCACCAGGTAGTCCAGGTGTAGGTTGGTGTACACCCTTCGGGGCAGGAAGATGCCCACATAGGGGCCCCGGGGGCCACTGCGCACACCGGAAGCCAGGTACAGGGCAGCAGCGAAGGCGTGAGCGGGGAACTCCCCGCGTTGCAGGAAGGAGATATCCAGCATGATCCCCGAGGTGCCTATGGGTTCATACAGGTGGTACCCCACGTCGCGGATCCTTTGGGCCAATTGGAGCATCCGTCCCCGGCGGAACAGGAGTTCGTTGGGGTCCATTTCCCGGAGGGCCACTGCGATGGCCTCCATATCGCGGCCTGCCAGGCCGCCGTAGGTGTGGAGCCCTTCAAAGACCACCACCAGGCTTCGGGCTTCCACGTAGTACTCCAGTTGATTGGTCATGATGAGGCCGCCGGTGTGGCTCATGAGGTCTTCGCGGGCGGAAAGGTACACGATATCGGCGAGGTCCGAGAATTCGCGCACCAGGTCAAAGAGGGATTTCTTCTCGTGGCCGGGTTCCGTTTCCTTCACGATGAGGGCGGAGGAGAACAGGGTGGTGGCATCCAGGGTAAGGATTTTGCCGTACTTGCGGGCCAGTTCGGCCACGGCCTTGAGGTTCTCCAGGGAGAAGGGTTGGCCTCCGTTGGTGGGCGAGGCGGTGTTCATCACGATATAGGCCACCTGATCGCCCTTCTGCTTCAGCAGATCCTCCAGCCGGGAAAGGTCCAGATTCCCCTTGAAGGGGAAGGGGTTAGAGGGGTCCTGGGCTTCGGCCACCGTAAGGTCCACAAACCGGCGTTGGTACCGGTCCACCAGGTTCAACAGGGTAGGGGTAGGGGTATTGCCGACGATGATCTGGCCCTCTTCGCTGAGGAAAAGCAACAGGAGGTGTTCTGCACCACGGCCGCGGTGGGTGGGGACCATATGGCGTTTCCCGAAGCGGGCTTCCACCTGTTCGGCCAGGTGTTCAAAGTTCACGCTACCGGCGTAGGCCTCGTCGCCCACCATGAGTCCGGCCCACTGGCCTTGGCTCATGGCACCGTTGCCCCGTGCATCGGCAAAGTCCAGGTAAACCTCGCGTTCGTGGAGCCGGTACACATTGTAGTCGGCTCGTTCCAACGCCTGCAGACGTTCATCGCGGCTCAGTTGCCGAATCGGCTCCACGATCTTGATCTTGTACGGTTCAGCCTTCGGATACTTCATCATCGCTACCCCCTTGAAAGGTTTGGATGTTCTCTATCAGCGAGTGCCAGTGGCGGTCCAGGGCCTGGAACAGTTCGTCCAGGGTGACCCGTGCAGCGCCGAACTTTTGCACCTTCAGGCCCGCCGCCAGGGTGGCCAACGCGGTGGCCTCCACAGGCGACAGTCCCATCAAGAACCCCACGGTTAAAAAGGCAATGGCGGTATCCCCGGCACCGGTGACATCGTACACCTCCACGGGCAAGGCCGGCACGTGGGCTTCCATCGCTCTGGTCACGAGCCACATGCCCTCCTCACCCAGGGTCACCACCAAGTGGCGGGGTTGCAGTTGTCGGTACACCTGGTGGGCAGCCCGCTGCACCTGGGGCGCGTCTTGGAGGCGTTGGCCCACCAGGTGTTCCAGCTCGCGGCGGTTGGGCTTCAAGAGGTGCACTTGGCGGTAAAAATCCAGGTTCTCCTCCTTGGGGTCCACAGCGACCCAGGTGCTCCCCAACAGTTCCCGCAATCGGGGCAGGGTGCCGGCGTGGAGCAGGCCCTTGTTGTAATCCTCCAGGATCACAGCATCGGGCCGAAGTTCCTCCAGGCTTTGGAACAGGGGAGTAAGGTGCTCTGGAGGCACGGGCGAGGGATCCTCGCGATCCAGTCGCACGATCTGTTGGCGGCGGGATACCACCCGGGTCTTTACCGTGGTGGGCCGGTCTTCCAGGGCCACGATCCCCTGCGTGTGGATCTCTTGGGCCTGCAGCAGAGCTTGAAGTTCCCAGCCGTGGGCATCGGTGCCTACCACACCGTACAGATGGGTTTGGATCCCCAAGGCCTGTAGGTTTAAAGCCACATTGGCCGCCCCGCCGGGGCGGACCGTTCGGCGTTCCAGGTTCACCACGGGTACTGGGGCCTCTGGTGAAATCCGGTCCACCCGTCCCATCAGGTACTCGTCCAGGATCAGGTCGCCGATCACGGCCACCCGGAGGTGTTCCAGGTGGGCGAGCCGGTGCTTCAGGCTTTGGGGATCAGTAAAGGACCGCATACGCCACAATGTTGACACCCATTCGGAAGGCCTGTTCCCGTTTTTCAGGTGGGTCTTGGTGCCGAGGTGTCCAGCCGTCGGAGATGTTGGTGTTGTAGGTGTAGAGTACCACCAAGCGTCCTCCGCGGAAGATGCCGTAGGCCCGAGGCGGGCCAGGGTAGTGCTCGTGGATCTTGGGGAGGGGGAGGTCGTAGATCACATGGAAAATCGGGTGATCCGGAGGCAACTCCCGGAGTTCTGCACCGGGGAACACGCGCTGGATCTCCCGGCGGAAGGCTTGATCCATGCCGTAATCGTCATCGGCATACAGGAAACCCCCGTGATCCAAGTACGCGCGGAGATTGCGGATCTCTTCTTCGGAGAACCGCAGGTTGCCGTGCCCCGTGAGGAACAGGAACGGGTACTGGAAAATGGCGGGGTCCGCCAAGGAAACCACGTGTTGCACGGTATCCACGGGCATATGGATCCGTTGTCGGAGCTCCCGGGCCAGGTTTGGCAGTATCTCGGGGTCGTTGTACCAATCCCCACCTCCGGAGTACTGGACGCGTGCCAGGGCGAACTCGGGCACTGTGGTCCACAGGCTGAGCAGGAGGAGCATCACGATGGTTCCCTTTCCTCCTTTTTCTTGCGCTTCTGGCGTTGGTATTCCTCTTCCTTCCGTTCAATGGCCTGGATCAGGCGTTCCACATTCTCCCGGTTCTCCAGCATTTCGTAGAACCGCCGATAGTTCTGGGGATTCAGAAACACCTGCACCAGGGGTTCCAGAAACACCAGGGCTTGGCTGGCCACGAAGGAGAGGGGTTTGGCGCTTTCCAGCACCATGATGGCGGGGATGCTCATCCGCCAGGCCACGATCTTTGTGGCCACGAGTTCAATGAGGTCGTCGTAGGTATCCTCGGCCGGTTTTTCGCGGGGCAGATCAGGGTTCCTGAGGTTTTCCAATGACCTCTCCTCCGATCCGAATGTGTTTCAGGGAAGGGTCTGAGATCAGGCCCACGCCAGTGAGCACCTCGGAGCCTCGGTACACGGTCACCGAATCAAAGGTGTAGATCCGTTCCCGTTGGTGGTCCCAGGCCAGGGAATGGGTCAGCAAGCGCGTGCTGTCTTCCAAGGTTCGCACCTCTACGTGTCCCCAGGCCACCATATCACGGGTGCGTTCAAACAGGTACCCGGAATCCGCGGTGAGCACCGAGGTGGGCACTTCGTTGGAATCGTAAAAGTGGAGGGTTAGGTGGTACAGGGCGGTGGTATCCTGTCGGAACTCCACCCGTTCCGCTTGCAGGGTCCAGGCGCGTTTGCCCCATCGGGTTTCTTCAATTTGCACCTGTTGCACCTCAGGCCGGGGAGGAGGCGAGGCCTGTGGGGAATCGGCCGAGCCCGCGGGACGGCATCCGGTTAAGGCAACGAGCACTGCTGCCTTCCACAGCCGGCTCATACCACACCTGCCCGCATGAGGTCGTGCAGATGGATGATGCCAATGGGGTGTCGTTCGTCGTCCACCACGATGAGGGCGGTGATTCCGTACTGTTCCATTTTCCGGGCAGCGGTGGCGGCCAGTTCCTCAGGACCGATGATCTTGGGGTTTTGGGTCATCACGTCTCGGGCTTTCAGGCGGAACGGGTCGGGCTCGCGCTGGAGCAGGCGTCGCAGGTCGCCGTCGGTGATCACCCCCACCACCCGGTTTTCCTGGTCCACCACGCTGGTGATCCCTCGTTTGGCTGTCATTTCCAGGATTACGTCGCGCATGGGGGCATCTTCAGGCACCACGGGCAGATGCTCATCGCCGGTGAGCATCATATCCCGAACGCGGTACCAGTACTTTTTGCCAATGGACCCCCCGGGGTGGTGGCTGATAAAGTCCTCCAGGCGGAAGTCCTTTTCATACAGCAGAGCGATGGCCAACGCATCGCCCAGGGCCATGCTCACGGTGGTGGACACCGTGGGCACCAGGTTCAAGGGATCGGCCTCTTCCTTGACGCCGATGTCCAGAACCACATCGGCTTGGCGGGCCAGTTCGGAGTGGGGATCAGCGGTGATGGCGATGATCCGCAAGCCCCGGCGTTTCAAGAGGGGGATCAGGACCTGGAACTCGTCCGACTGGCCGCTTTTGGACACCGCCAGCACCACATCCTCGGGGCTCACGATGCCCAAATCGCCGTGGAGGGACTCGGTGGGATGCACGTAGATGGCAGGCGTACCTAAGGAGGTCAAGGTGCCTGCAATTTTCTTGGCCACAATGCCCGATTTGCCCAGGCCGGTGACCACCACACGGCCCTTACAGTTCTTGATCAACTGCACGGCTTCGGCAAAGGCAGGGCCCAGGTTTTCCTGGAGGCGCTGAATGCCCTCCTTTTCCCGTTCCAGCACCTGCTTGGCAATCCTCAAAAGGGTTTCAGTCATGGAACCGATACCTCCGGAGCGGGGTGTACAGCGGACCTTCCCGGCGGAGCTGGCTTTGGAACAGGGTGAACCCGTGCACAGGAAACGCCTCGCCGTGGAGATCGGGCAGGGTAAGGTTGCGGAGGTACACGGGTCGCCGGGCCCGAGCCACGGTCAGGTGTGCTTTGAAGGCCCGGGAGTCGCGGGGGATGCCGAGGGACTCCATCGCCGTTTCCACCCGTTGGGCCAGGTCTTCCAAGCGAGCCAGATCGCCATCCAGGCGAAGCCAAAGCACCCGAGCCTGGGTAAGGTGAGGGAAGGCCCCGAGTTCGTGGACCCTCAAGGAGAAGGGCCGGGTTTCCTGCGAGATGCGCTGCAGTGCCTCCCGGCTTTTGGCCGGGAAGTCCTCCGGCACTTCCCCCAAGAACTTGAGGGTGATGTGGTAGTTTTCGGGTTTCACCCACTTGAGTTCAGGGAATCGTTGAATCAAGGGTTCCAGCGCCCGATGGATCCTTCGTTTTAATGCCTCGGGCACCTCAATCGCAAGAAAACAGCGCATCCCTTTGAATTTTACCCTGATTTTGCGAAAAGGTCAATGCACAGGCTGGATTTTTTACGTTTTCATGCGGGTTTTGGAACCCGACCGCAGGGTCAGCCCGCGCAATGGAGCAAGGGGACCGTCGGCTCCCTTTACAGCAAGGATCTATAGGCGCAGTTGCACCACCCATTGAACCGGCGGGTCCTTCGGCCACAGGGGAGCATACAGGGCTACAGGGCCCAGGCTCACCCGCAGGCCCGCCGACCAGGCCCGATGAACCCCGGTATCGGTCCAAAGACGGCCGTACTCGTACACGACCTCCAGCACCGAAACCTTAGGGAACGCCCAGGTGGCTCGGAGTTGAAACACGTGATCCCCCAGGGGCAGAGGCGATGCGGTGCTTACCCCCACCCCTCGGGCGACGTGCTCTCCCAGGGCCGAGGCCGGTCCGCGATGGGGCCAGAGGACGTCTTGAAAACCTGTGGACCAAAGGGTGCCCTTGAGGGAAAACCGCTCCTGCAGGGGGATGGTGCCGGCCACCGTGCCCATCCGAAGGCGGACCTCCGGGGAGTAGGGCCAAGATCCTCGCACCTGGGCCTGTAGGATTCCTTTGAAGAAGGCCTTACCGAAGGCCGCCGAGGCCTCCACACGGCCACGCCACAGCGGGGTGGCGAAGGCACGGCCCAACCCCAGGCTCATCCCTCCATAGGTGCCTGCCTCCCACAAGCGGGCATCGGGTATCCAAGACCGAGGAACCTGCAGAACCCAAAGGCTCAGGTTCCAAAAGCGGTACCGGGGGCTAAAGGGGCGATCACGGTACTCCCGGTGGAGGGTCCAGGAGCCCAAGCGATACACATCGGACTGCTGAACCCCCACGGTCCAACGGCCAGCCCCCTGGAACAGGGGTTCGGTGAGGCTAAAGGCGCCGATGGTGCGGTGTGCTTGACGCCCCAGCAAGAAAAGCACCGAGTGGCGAACAGCCCCCTGATGGGCCATCAGGTATCCGGCTGGGCTCCACCCCACCTCTGGCCACCACAGGGGCAACACGCCCACGCCCACACTCATGGCCTCAGGGTCTGGAAAGGGCAGCAGGGGCATAAGTTTCCAGCGACGGGGCCAGGTGTTGTTCCACCGATCGCGTTCCACCAGGGTGGCGGCGGGATCCACAAGGATGCGCCGTACCGGGCCCAGCCGGGGCAGCCGAAGGGAAAGGCGACCCGGCGGCAGGGTATCGTGAAGGGTGGTATCCGGGAACTCCACGGCCACTGGCACCGCCTCGTTGGTGAGCCCTGGGTTCCAAATCACCAGATCCAAGGAGTCGCCCCGGGGTGTCCACCGCAGAGGGGAATACTCGGGCAATCGGGTGCTAAAGAGCCAGTTGTCAAAGAAGGCATAGAGGTCCTGGCCGGACACCTCCTCAGCCACTTGGATGAAATCCTGCAGATGTGGGTGTCGGAACCGATAGCGGGCCACGTACTCCCGCATTAAGGAGTCAAACAGAGCTTCGCCCATGCGGTTGCGGAGGGCATGGAGCACGTGGGACCCTTTCCCGTAGATCAGGGTGCCATAGTTTTTCAGTTGGTACGCCGGTGTTCGGTCAATCACCTCGTCAAAGGGGCCGTTGACCAGGGTGTACACGCCCAGATCCATCAACCGGGGCACCGCTCCACGGCCAGGGACCACAGGCAAAAACCTCTGCCAGAACCCCAGGATTCGCTTTAGGGAATCCTCGGGAAAGCGGAGGGCCATGAACCGGTCTTCGGTGAAGGTGGCGAAGGCCTCATCTAACCAGGGCTCCTCCATTTGGTTGTTGGCCACAATGCCGAAAAACCACTGATGGGCGATCTCGTGGCAGATGACATCCACCAAACCCAGGCGTTGCAGTTCTTTAATGGGCAAGGGGATACGCCTTCGGCCCCCGAAGGCCTGGATCACCACCAGTTGGGGGTACTCCATGCCACCCCCCACTCCGACGAAGCCATCCACCACCGTGAGCCGCCGGTAGGGATACGGGCCGTACCACCGTTCATAGGTCTTCACCATCAGCGGCACCTCTTCGGCCACGGCCAGGAAGTCCTCCAGGTGGGCGGGTTGAACGAGGATCCAGTACTCGTGTGGGTCTTCGGTGATCTTCAGAGGCACGAAATGGGGGGAAAGCATCATCACAACGTCGTGCACCGAATCCGCCACAAGCCGCAGGGTCCAAAGGGCGGTGTCGGGTTGGGCATTCTTACGCTCTTGGGCCAGGGTGTGGGGGTCCAGCTGCGCTAAGGAGTCCAGCCAGTGCACAAAGGCAGCGGTTTGGGGGAAACTCGTATCCGGCGTGCCGGTGAACCCTGCCACCACGTTGCGGGGGATACGGAGCTCCACCTCATAGCGGCCGAAATCTGCGTAGAACTCACCCCAAAGGTGGTAATCTATGGGATGCCAGCCCTGGTGATCATAGGCCGCCACTTTGGGGTACCAATACGCCATATGGAGGATGCCATCGCGGTATCCTAAGCGGGAGTAGAGCCGTGGAAATTTGGTGGTGAACCGCATGGAGAAGCGCAGCGTATCCCCCGGCAAAACCGGGCGGGGAAGAGTGAGGTGGTACAGCGTGCCTGGGATTCCGGGGGTGAGGGTGGAGTCCTGCAACTTGAGGGTGTCCAGCCTTAGGTATCCTTCACGCTCCTGGGCGGCCTTGCCAAAGGTGTAGCGGTACTTGTAAATGCCGAACCACTCCTCTGCCTCTTGCATCAGGGTGCTGCCCCTGCGGAAGGCGTTGGGGTAAAGGTGGAGCCACAGGTCTGGTACGGTGTCTGAAGAGGTGTTGATCCACTCCACGTGGGCGGTGCCGGTGAGGGTGTGGGATGGCCAGTCCAGGCTGGCCTGAATCCGGTAATTCGCCAGGGCCGCAAGGCCCATCAAAAGCCAAAGGGATGCCGTCATCAGAGAAAATTATAGGGGTGCCCCTTCAAGGCGCCTCACAAGGCCCACCAAAGCATGCACCTGTCGGCGGATCGTCCGGTGGGCCTTGGGGTTTTGCAGTTTCCCTGCGCATAAGGGCTTGGAAAGCCCGGGCACTGCCCCCTGTCGTGGAGGACTTGGCCGGGTTCCCCGTGGGATCCACAGCCTCCGAAAACATGAGCTGGTTCCAGCGCCGAGATCTAAAACAAACCGGGGGAGGTCGTCCGACCTCCCCCGGTGGAGTTCCTCAGAAAACAGCGGGACTACGGGCAACCTGGGAACGGCCCGTTCATGAACAGGTAGTTGGCGAGGGCCTCTATATCCAGAGCATCCACCACGCCATCATCGTTCGTGTCCGGGTTTCCGGCAGGAGTGGGACCAGAGTGGTACAGGTAATCAGAGATGGCTGCGAGATCCTCGGGAGTGAACATGTGGTCGCCGTTCGCATCGCCCGGTGCCGCAGGAATCTGGACCCACACCTGGTACAGCACAGAGGGATCGTCCCACGGGCTTGTGACCCACGCGTAGTCGGTGCCGTCAATGTATCCCACACCCCAAGCACCCGTAAGAGGACCTTCAATTTCCCCGTAGAGCATGGGCTCGCCAGTGCACCCTCTCAGGACTTCCAAGGTGTAGGCGTCTTGATTCGGTGCCAGCAGGAGTCCTTGACCCAAGTACGCCAAACCGGCAGAGGAGTAGCCGTCGCTAAAGCCACCCCAAGCCACAGCAATATCCGCCAGGATGGACTGGGCATATGGATCCACGAGGTACAAACGGTCCGGATTGTCCTGGGCAATCACCCACAGGAGGTCGCGGTCGTCGTCCCAGGCTAAGCCGGCGATACTGAGGCCAATGTTCCATGTGGACACCAAGGTGTAGGTGCTGGCATCCACCACGTAGATGGCATCGTCGTACCATCCACCCACCAGGATGTAATCGTGCCCAGGGTCATACGCAATGCCCCGCTGGGTGGTTGACCATCCTGCCGCCGGGATGTATCCCACGGAGTCGCCAAAGGTAGCCGAAGAGGGATCGGCATCCACCACCACGATGCCCCGATCTGAAGCATCCACATCCACCACGTACATCACCTTGCGGGAGGGATCGTAGGCCATGTCCGCCATCCAGTACCCATCCGAGAGGTTGTAGGGGCCATAGTAGGAGCAGGCATAGGTGGCATGGCGGTGGTAGTTGTAGTAGTTTTGAGCCACGGTGTCGTTGTTAGGGTTCGCGTCGGAGGACAGTACGATCCACGCGTACATCACCATGTCCGCTTGGGTGGTGGGCACGGTCCACGGAGCCAGGTCTAAGGTGTCGGCTTCACCGGGGTCCAGTGGATCGCTGATGCTCTGCACGTTGCTGTAGTAAGTGGCCGTGCCGGTGGGGTCCGTGACCCAAACGCGGAGAGTGTACGAAGACTCGGTGAAGGCACCGGTGTTCTTGACCACGATTTGGATGGGCACCGAGGCACCAGGGGGCAAAGTGGAGCAATCCGGTTGGAGAATGGCGTCCACCGCCAGGTCGTGGACATGATAGGTGGGGCCGGAGAGGAACCGCATGATTTCCCCGACCAGCTTGCGGGCGTTCTGCACGCTCCTTGTGGTTCCCACCGTATCGCCGGAGATCTCGTGGCTCATCGCAAAGGCGTTGTAGGTGAGGTTGCTGTAGGCCACTCCGGTGTAGTACTCCCCAATGGGGTTATACAACACCCCATCTGCACGACCACCGAAGGGAGGCACGGGATCAATAGCCAGCCGATCAATCCAGCTGTTGGGACCCCCGTAGAACCAGGTATCCTGCTCGGTGATGTTGGGCAGGAAGATGTTGGTTTGCCCTATGATCGTGTCCAAATCCGAAGCGCCGTCGCTGGTGTTCGTGTAGTCAATACCGAAGAGGCTGTCCAAAAGCGACCGGGAAGCGTCATAACCCCAGCAGTCTCCGCCCTCCACATAGGCACGCCCACCGTTGAGCAGGTAGGTTTGCAGTTCCTCCACCTGCGCACGGGACAACTCATAGTTGGAGAAGAAGATCCCCAAGGTGATCCACACGGTGGAGAAGGAATCCAGGTTAGAGGCTTCCAGCGCCGTGGGATCGGTGGTGTAGTACCCGGCATACCCAGAGTCCTGGAGCACCTCATGGATGAAGATCCCCGAGGAGGGATCAGGATCCAGGTCAAGCACCAGGTAATCCGTGCCAATGTTGTACGCCTGGAAACTGCCCTCTAAGGTGTCGTTGCCAGGCACTTGATCGGAGGATAGTGTGGTGTACACACGAATGTTGTACATCCCCCGGGCAGAGGCGGTCCAGGCGTCAAAGGTCACCTGGGTTTGATCGCCAGGAGGCAGAGCCAGCACAGAGCGGTTACTGGTGTACAGCACGGCCCCGGAAGTGTCCAGGATCTCGCAATAGGTGGTGAAGGTTGCCGTACTCGTGCCGAAGTTCTGAACTGTGGCCTTGGGCTCAATGGTGGCGCCTACTTCCACAACATCTGCTGGTTCGTCAATGGACACCACACCCACATCGTCTGAAACCGGCATGCGGTAAAAGAGGATCACGTCGCCATCGCCCACGGACTTGGTGTTGTAGGAGTACTGCAAACCATCGGTGCCATCGGCGTTCTCAATGCCGATGGTGGCACTGGCCGCGGAGTCGTACGAGGCATCGTAGCCCACCACCGACTGGTACAGGAAGGCCATGGAATCGCCGTCTTCGTAGAGTTGGATCTCAAAGGTGTAGGCGCCATTGTCGTAGTAACGGGGAATGCTATCCCACTCGATCACGAACACCCGTTTTCCGTCCACCACATAGGTGGCCGTGTCAATATGGCCGCCAGAGGGCGGACGCATGTCGTCCCAGTACACGTATAGAGCGTTGTTGGGCTCAGAGCTGGAGGTATCGGGTATGGGTTCGTTGGAAAAATCCGTATAATCGCCGCCTCCAAAAGCCGCATATCCGTTGGAGCAAATGTAAATCGTGTTGTAAAGGGTGCCGTAAAACAGGAAGTCAAAGGGCAGGGTAACTTCCACATAGTCGTCGTCGCCCACATCGGTGAAGGTCGTCGGGGGATCCAGATAGGCCGGGGGAGTCCATCCGGGTTCGTTGGAGTCAATCCACTGGTAGCCATAGCCGTCGGGGCCACCTGTGGAGAGGATTGTGCTGTTGCCCAAAGGCTCGGGGGCACCCTTGGGAAGCTCGCCCTTAGGCCGCTTGGGGGCTTTGATCTTCAACGGTTGAGGACGCTTCACCTGGACC
>CAYOQK010000054.1:0-7748 GCA_964406105.1 uncultured bacterium
CCTGCTCCTGACTACACGGTGGAGTTCGTGTTGAACAGCAACGCGTGGGTGTCCATGTGTGAAGGCAACAGTTTTGGTCGGCTCATTGTGCGACAGGGTACCCTGGACCGTGGGAGATCGGGGTTCTCCGCAAGTGACTCTTCCCCGTCTCGTGTGGTGGTGGACCTTTCCCTGAACAGCTCCATGGTGGTCCAAAGTGATCTGAGGATCGGCGAGAACGTGCGAGTGCTCCTGAACGGCCACGCCCTCAGGATACAGGGCAGCACCCACGCAGATCGCGCCCTTTACGTGGAAGGCACCCTGCTGGGCGACGATCCCGGGGACACCCTCTGGGTGACCGGAGAGGGGGCCAACGCCGTGGTGGCTTCGGAAGGCACCCTGGATCTCCTGGCAGGGGATCTCTTCGTGAACGACACCCTTTGGATCCTGGGGAACTCGGTGGTGAATGCCCATTACCGCAGCGACTCCACGAACCACCACGGCTACCTTTGGGTGGCTTCCGGAGCGTCCAGCCAATGGGTGGGCAGCACCTTAAAGATCAATACAGGACTACGGGTGGATCCCTGCGCCTTCGTCAATCTCTCCAACACCCAGGTACACCTGTACGGTGCAGACCCGGCCACCTTAACCCTTTCGGAGACCAGCGTGCATTTCCACGACCTGATCATCGGCGATGAAACCCACACGAAACGGGTTACCGTTGCCGGCCCCGCCCCCCTCCAGGTGGACGGTATCTTTGTGCTCGCACCCCACGACTCGCTGTTCCTGCCCGATCACCACGCCTTCTGGTGCACAGGCGATTCTATGACCCTTTACGGATACCTGGACCTGGGGTCCTCCGGCAGCGCCCTGCACTTGGGCAATGGCACCGTGGCGCGGGTCCGAGCGGGCGGCACCCTGGTGGCCATAGGGGCTCCCGATGCTCCGGACACCATCACCCATGCGGATGCTGGCTACTACTCATTGACCTTTTTCTCCGGGTCTCAACTCGCTGCCGAGTTCACCACCTTTGAATTCATGAACACTTCAGGGATTCGGTTCTTTGGCAACTCCCTTGACCCGCTCCATCCATTGGCCTCGTGTACCTTCCAAAATTCTGCCCCCGGTGGTCGGTTGTTGCTGCTGAACATCCCCACATCTGTGACCATCCCCCATGCCCATTTCCCCGAGAACACTTGGTCTGGATACATCAACGTGGCGAAAACCATTGCCAGTGGTCAGGTCACCTTCCTGGATGCCACCGGCCCCTTCGCCGGCGAAGCCCACGAATACGACCCCTACAATACCCTCTTCTGGCAAGTCTCCTTCCTCCCCGGCGACGCCAACGGCGACGGCTCCCTCAACGACCTGGACCTCGTCTTCCTCGCTAACTACCTCTACCACAATGGCCCCGCTCCCTCCCCCCTCCTCTCCGCCGACAATAACCACGACTGCACCGTCAACCAAGCCGACCTGGACTACCTCGCCAACTACCTCTACCACAACGGCCCCGCTCCCTCCCCCTGCGGCACCCAACCGGCGGTCCTTTCTCCTGCTCCTATTCAGGAGCCCTTGGTGAACGACAAGGTCCGTCCTTAGTGTGCCTCTTCCTGCGGCCGAGGGCCGGGGCCTCGGGCCCCGGCCCTCGGCCGTTCCTTGACCCCCTCACCCTTTGGCCTCATAGTTAGGTCACCATGCAACCTTCTCAGGAACGGGGTTCACAGGGTTGGGTCTCACGGGTCACAGGGGAAGGGAAAAGGTCCCAATTCACCTCCGTGGGTAATCCTGCCATACGTTGAATCTCCTCCTGACCAGGATGCTTGGTGCCCTGGGCCTCCGGGCAAGGGAGGCCAGTACTGGCTATTCAACCTTAATACAAGGAGGTGCCTATGAAGTGGGGAATGGCACTCGTGTGGGGTGCCCTCGTCATGGCTGGAGCCTTACAGGCCCAAACCGTCATCACTGTGCCCAGTGAGGCCAGCCCATCCAAAGCCCGACTTTCTCCCCAACAACGGGCAGAGATCCAATCGCTCCAGGAGGAGATTCGGCGTATAGAGCAAACGGCCCGGCAGCAGGTGGAACAGCTCAATCAAACTGCCCAAACCACGACCAGCGATCTCCTCCAACGGGACATTGAGCAGATCAAAAGGGAAACCCGCTTGGAAGTGCTCCGTCTCCGGCTCCGCATTGCCCAAATTCAAGCCAACCCCTCCCGGATCCAGGAGTTTTCACAGGCCATAGAGCGATTAGAACATCCGGAACGATCCCGGAAACCCCTAAAAACCGGTCCTCGTCCAGGGTCCCCGGACCCCCAAACCAGGTAGGGCATCATGCGAAGGCATACCCTGATGTTAAGTCTGCTCCTGGCTGGAAGCATAGCCACCGCCTGGGCAGTGGAAGGGGCACCTGGCCCCTCGCCGGTGTATCCCGTTCTCCAGAACGCCCCCATGGGCTTCATTCAACCCTCCCCTCCGAGTCCGCAAGGAGAATTCTCTGCCCCTTACGGCACCGAAATCCCTTTGGACTCCTTAAGAAAACTGCAGAAAGGGACTGCTCCCGGCCTTGGTCATCCTGATCCGGGGGCCTCAGAACCGGCACCTCTGGCTGCACCTCCCATCGTGGTGGACTTTGATACCCGCAGCAGCACCGGTTGGGTTCCCCCAGACCCAGATATGGCCGTAGGCGACGATGACATCGTGATCGTGGTAAACGCCGACGTGCAGTTTTACGACAAAAACGGCACCCTCCTTTACACCAATTCCCTTTCTAACTTCTTCGCACCGGCCAATCCGCCCAGTTTCCTCTTTGACCCCCGGGTGATCTTTGATCCGTATGAACACCGCTATGTGCTGGTGACATTAGCCCGAAGAACCTCCACCCAGGAGTCCTACTACATGGTGGCCATTTCTGCTGACTCCACGGCCCCAGGCACCTGGCATCTGTACAAACTGGACGCCACCCTAAATGGCAGTAACCCCACCGACAACTGGGCCGATTTCCCAACCCTGGGCTATGATCAAAACGCAGTGTTCCTCTCCTCTAATCAGTTTAAGTTCGGCGGTGGATTTCAGCACGCCAAGGTTCGGGTACTCCGGAAAAGCCAGATTTACACAGGAGGTGGGGTGGTTTGGTATGACTTCTGGAACTTCACCAACAACGATGGCACTCTGGCCTTTACCGTGAACCCTGCTCAGTCCTTTGGCTCCGTTTCCTCTGAGTACCTACTCAACACCAAGAGCTACGGTTGGGACAAGGTGACCCTCTGGCGGATTGACAACTCCGGCACCAGCTCACCCAGTGCTACCCGCCAGGCCACCATTGGCATCTCTTCCTATGCACCCCCGCCACCCGCAGAACAGCAGGGCGATACCGCCCACCTCAACACGGGAGACGCCCGCATCTCCGGCCCTGTGGTGTACCGCAACGGGCGGGTGTATGCCACCTTCGCGGAGCAGGTATACTGGTCGGGCGATGGGTCTCGCTCTTCGGTTCGCTGGCTTCGGATCAATGTGTCCAGCAATGCCGCCGAGATTGACCTCCCCCGTTGGGGGGCCTCCACGTGGGACTATTACTACCCTGCGATCGCCGTGGACCCTCATGGCAACATGTATCTGAGCTGTGCCCGATCCGGAACCTCGGGGTACGCAGGCATCCGATACACCGGTTGGATCGCCGGCAACTCTGGTCCCGAGGCCTCTGCCTGGCTCAAACCCGGAGAACACTCCTACGATCACCGGGACTCCCACAACCGAAACCGTTGGGGCGATTACTTTGACGCGGTGATTGATCCAGAAGACCCCTACACCGTGTGGCTCTTTGGCGAGTACGCCAATGCATCGGGCAACTGGACCACTCACACTGGCGCGGTACGGTTCTCGCCGAACCTGGTGGCCGGGGTAACTCTGTCCGGTTGGGACTACCCTTTGGTGCCCCGTGATTCGGCCAACGCTAACTTTTCCAACACCCACGTGAGCGCCACCCTTCCAGGCAACGTTCAGGGAACCTATCTTAACATCTCGTGGCGCAATGAAGGGCCCAGCAGTGCAGGAAACCATCACACCCGGATCTACCTGGACGACCAGCCCCTGGTAACTGCAGCCGTCGGCGGGCTGGGACCCAATTCTGCAGCCGTAGGCAACAACTGGGGCCCCTATTGGATTCGGGGAGGCCGTCACACCCTCTCCGACTCCGTGGACTACTTCCACCAGATCACCGAGTCTGACGAAACCGATAACTTTTTCCAACACCAATTCGTGTGGAGTCCCTTGGAACTGAGCCCTAATGTGCCAGTCCAACGGAACCTTCCCCCTCACCCTGGCAACGGCGCATTTCCCAACTGCGATGGGTTCCTGCACGTTCGCCCCTCCAGCTATGCAGGTGTGGTGGGCATCCTATCCGGGAACAGCAGCGATGATTACGATCTGAAACTTTACTCGGACTACTCAGGTAGCGAATCCGGGTTCTCGGTGCTGCTTACCCAAAGCACCTACGGAAGCGGCCAGGTGGATTTCGTAGTGTCTTCGTGGAACACCATGGAGGACTCCGTTTTCCCAGGCGTTGTCCGCTATGCCGCCCCTTCGGGCTTGTCCTATGTGATTGAGGCCGACAACTCCGTGGGTCACCTGTCCTCCTCGTCCGACTACACGAAAACCGACACCCTTCTCACTCGGGAGATTTTGGATCTCTTTGAGGTGTACCTGCAGGCCGATAGCACGTACCGGATTGCTTTGGAAAACCTCTCCAGTGGGTTCTTGGCTCTTTACGTGTATCCTGACACAGGGGGTCACTTCCGCCGATCTGCGTACCTTGAAAGCACCACTTCGTCCCTTTTGTTCACCCCCACCCATAGTGGCTGGTACCCTTTAGTGGTGACCAAGGCCAACTCCTCTTATCTGTACAGCGAGATAGAGTACACCCTCCACGTTCAACGTCTCCGCTTAGGCACCTGGACCGGGGTCAACTCCTACGATTGGCACGACACTTTGAACTGGGTGTACCACCAAGTTCCCACCGCTTCTATAGACGCCTACATCCCGGGCTGGGCATATCGCATGCCCGAGATCCAAGCGGGGTTCGCCCAGTGTGGGGATCTTCACATAGACGAGGACGCTTCCTTAGCCATCACCAACGACCGTTCCCTGGAGGTCCACGGATCGCTGGTGAACTACGGCACCCTCAGTGGTCCCACGAACTACCATTTCATCAGCGTGCACGGTGATTTCTACAGTACGGGCACCTTGGCACCTGAACCGTGGGCGTACTATGTCTTTTCGGGCGCCAGTCCCCAAGCGGTGTACACCACCGACTCGTTCCCTGAAGTTTCGGTGGAAGCCTCCAGCCAGGTGCTTTTGACGTCAGATCTCTATCTTGGAGGCACCCTCTACCTTTATGGAACCCTCAACGCTTCCTCTCCAGGGCTACGGCTCGGGGCCACATCCCTCCGGGTGCGTCCAGGTGGCACGTACCACGGCGATTCCCTTATCACCCAAATCGGGTTCCGCACCCGGATAGACTCCGGAGGCATACTTACCCTCCAATCCGACACTGCGCGTTTGGAAACTTACCACCTGGACCTCTACGGTCAACTCCTTATAGGGAGTACCTTTTCCCCTGAGGTGTACCTTACCCACGACCTGTACGTGGGTCCCTTTGCCACCCTCTCCCCTGGCCACAGCATCCTTCACCTCATCGGCTCTTCCGACCAGAGCATTACCGACTCCTCCGCTGGGGACTTCCAGGTGTACCACCTTCGGGTCGCTAAGGACGGGGGAACCGTCACCTATAGCAACCCGGACAGTTTGGTAATCCTGGGCAACTTGGAAATCTACGGGGGAACCCTGTTCTTAGGGAATATCGGGATCCGTAGCCATGTGGTGAAGGGAAACGTGACCCTTTATGGAGGAACCCTGGATCTCCAGGATTCCTGGGGTACCCGCCTGTGGGTTTACGGCGACTGGGATGACACCGGCGGCGAGTTCCAAGAAACCTCCAGCATAGACTGGAACACTCCTTGGACCGTTTTTGTGGGCAGCGGATCCCACTACATTACCCAGGGCCCGGGCAATGCTTTCAGCGGCCTCGTGTTCAGAGAGGGCGACGCCTACCTCAACACTCCCATCCGGGTGTACTGGTATTTGAATCTCAATGGCGGTGATCTCTACACCCTGGGTCACGACATCCAAATCCAGCGGGGTCTCCAAATACTCCTGAGCAGTTCCACCTTGCATCAGAGTGCGGGGACCATCACGGCGCGGGGTGTCCTTTGGGGAACCGGAGCCGTGGACCTCACCGGAGGCACCCTACAACTCACCTTGGACGATCCGATTATTCCCAATTGGGACGACAGCCCCATCTCTTTCCACCCGGATCCAGAATACCTGGTGATCTTCCAAGGCACCAGCGACGCCACAGTCACTCAGGGAGCCGGCAATGCCTTTGGCCGGCTGTTCGTGGACAAGGGAACCTCCCGCGCCACCTCAGGGCTTCCGGCCTCGGAACCCCAAGACTCGGGCATCTCTGAATGGGATCCCTCCCGGGCCCAGCCCACCCGCCCTGCGACTGTCTCCTCGCCCGGACTGCGTACCTCTACCCTTACCTTAGGCTCCGCCATCACGGTACAGGGTGACCTGAGGATCTTGGAGAACTCCGTTTTCCAACTGAACGGCCACACCGTCACTCTGCAGGGCATCAACCATTCCGATTCCACCCTGGTGATTGCAGGCACGCTACAACTCAGCCAACCTGCGGACTCGCTGGTCATTCAGGGCCACAACCAGGACGCCATCATCACAACCACCGGTCAATTTCAGATCTCCGATGGCTACGTGTACATCGGCGACGACCTAAGGAACTATGGAACCTTCCGGATGGAAGGCGGACATTACCAAACCTACGAAGACGCGGGCTATGGCGATCTCATCTTCTACAATGGATCCAGCACCATCCTGAGCGGTGGGCTTCTGGAGTTCAACGATCAATGGAGTGCCCGGACCGGTAGTCAATGGAACGTCACTGGAGGCACAGTGCACCTCTTCGGCCTCACCCCTGGGCATATCAGTGTGAATGAACCCACCATGGCCCTGCACGACTTTGTGGTAGGAACCCCTGGCACTGCCCACGACAACCAGGTCTTTGCGTTTCATCCCCTCCGAGTGCTTGGAAACTTCACCCTCTACGCTGGAGACTCCCTGAGTTTCGGGGTAGCCGACCAGTTCCACTGTACCGGCGACTCCTTACACGTGGAGGGGACGTTGATCCTGGGGGCCAATGGCGGAGCCCTAAAACTGGGCAACGGCACCCGAGCCCACTTCCGCTCGGGCGCTACCCTGGTGGCATTGGGTTCGGCCACAGCTCCCGATACCATCACCCATGCAGACTCCGGTTACTACAGTTTGAACCTCTATGCGGGCACCCTGCTGGCGGCCGAGTACACCGTGTTTGAGTACATGGATGTCAATGGTATCCGGGTCATCAACGGTCATCTGGATCCCTCCCACGCTTTGTATTCCTGCACATTCCGCAATTCCTACCCCGGTGGTCGGTTGTTGCTGCTGAACACCAATCAAACCCTGACGATCCAAGGGCTTCACTTCCCGGAAAACACCTGGTCCGGTTCTGTGAACGTGGCCAAGTTGATCCCCAGTGGTCAGATCACCTTCCTGGATGCCACCGGCCCCTTCGCCGGCGAAGCCCACGAATACGACCCCTACAATACCCTCTTCTGGCAAGTCTCCTTCCTCCCCGGCGACGCCAACGGCGACGGCTCCCTC
>CAYOQK010000055.1:0-48607 GCA_964406105.1 uncultured bacterium
TGCAGGAAAACCGAACCCCGAGAAGGCTGGTTCCTGTGTTGCCCCTTCAGGGCCGTCGGGGTATAATCACGCATTCCAGCCCATCGCAAGAGCTCAGGTGTAATAAGGAGGCAAAGATGTCCGAAAAACGGCTCCAGTGGATTCTTTTTGGCCTTGTGAGCTTTGTGGTTTGGCTCGTGTACTTCTACACCCAAGCCCCCACCGTGGTCTTCTGGGATGTCGGCGAGTTCCTGGCCACCTCGGTGATCCTGGGGGTACCCCATCCCCCCGGCACCCCCCTGTACGTGATCCTTGGGAAGTTCATGACCCTACTGCCGTTGCCCTTAGATGTGCTCTACAGCCTGGTCCGCGACGGGTCCCCGCAAAACGTGGTGCTGAAGATCACCCTGATCTCGGTAACCACTGGAGCACTCACCGCGGGCTTCGTGTACCTGCTTACGGTTAAAACCCTCCACCTTTGGAACCGGGACCTGCCCCGGTCCCTGGTGCATCTGAGCGGCATCTTCGGCGCCCTCATCGGCGCCTTCGCCCAAACCGTATGGTTCAATTCCACCGAGGCCGAAACCTACACTCCGGCCAACTTCATCATCCTGTTCACTGCCTGGGTGGCCTTCAAGTGGTGGGAGGAGAAAGACGACCCCCGCAGCCTGGGATACCTCATCTTTATCGGTTACGTGACCCTGCTGTGGTCCGGCATCCACCTGGGAGCCCTGATCGGGTTGCCGGCCATCATCTTCTTCGTGTACCTGGTGAAACGGGAGATCCTCTGGGACATCAAACTGGTGCCCTTAATCGTGGTGCTGGGCCTTCTGTATGCTGCCCTAAAACTCTCGTATGAGCCTACGCTCCAAACCTCTGTGGCCAACCTGGTGTTCCAGGGAATCCTGTTGTTCTACCTGTACTACCGGCAACGGTTGGACTTCAACAGTCTTTGGGTGATTGCCCTCGTGGTGGCGCTCGTGGCCTCGGCGGGTGGCATCATGATGGGCAACTTGGGGTTGCAGATCGCCGGGGCCCTGTTGGCCACGGTGGCCATCTACGTTCGCGACCAACTCTACAAGGACTGGCGGGGTTTCACCCTGCTCCTCATGCTCCTGGGCTTTTCCACCGAACTGTTCCTCATCCTGCGGGCCAAATGGGGAGCCCTGCACCCCGACCTCTTGCGGATCAACGAAGCCGAACCCGACGACTGGAAGGCCTTTCTGGACGTGCTCACCCGGAAGCAGTATGAGCCCGCCAAGATCCTGCCCCGCCGCATCGCCTTCATAGACCAGTTAAAGGTGTTTTGGCTGTACTACTCGTGGCAGTACGGATCCCTGTTGATCCCGGTGACCTTCCTGGCTCTGGTGGGCGTCCTTACCCACTTTGCCAACGAACGGAAATCCTTTGCCCTGCTCTTTGGCCTGCTGCTCCTGGGCACCCTGGGGCTCATCATCTACCTGAACCTGAAGGACTCGCCCACCATGCCCGTGAACCCCTTAAACAAGGCTCGCGGCATCACAGAGGTGCGAGACCGCGACTACTTCTTCGCCCTGGGGTTCACCATGATCGGGCTGTATGCGGGCATGGGGCTGTATGAGATCCTCCGGCTCATCAAAGTGAACCTGAAGATTCCCAAATTGGCCCACGTGGTAGGGATCCTGCTGGCCGCGGGGATCGTGGGCTGGCAGTTTGCCTGGGCCTATCCCTATCGCGATCGTTCCAAGAACTACATCGCCGAGGACTACGCCTACAACATGCTCCAGTCGCCTCGGAAGGGCAAGGCCGTGATGTTCACCAACGGCGACAACGACACCTTCCCCCTGTGGTTCGTTCAGGAGGTGCTGGGGATCCGCCGCGACGTGATCATCGCCAACCTCTCCCTGCTGAACACCGACTGGTATTGCCGCCAGTTAAAGGGATGGGGCGCCCCCATCTCCTTCTCGGATGAGGATCTGAAGCATCTCCAACCCGTGTACCAAGTCAACGGCCGGTTCGTGCTGCTCAAGGACATCATGATCCGCGACATGATCGCCACCAGTGCCGGGTACCGGCCCGATCCGGAGGACTACGTCAACGTGGGCGGTGTGCGCATGCCCAAGATCTACTTTGCCCCCCGAGATCAGTTCCTGAAGGAGGTTATTGAGGGAGCCCAGTTCCAGGTGCCCATCTACTTCGCCCTTACCGTCTCCCGGGACAACTACCTGGGATGGCACCGATACCTGCTGATGGAGGGGTTGGCCTTTCGGGTGGTGGGAGAACCCGTGGGCACCGAACAGATTGAGGGGGTAAACGCCGAGTACACCCGGTATAAACTCCACGATCACCTGCCTCCCGATGAGTTCCTGGCCCAGTATGCCGACCGGGTGTATCCGGAGGAAGGCGTGTTCCGGTATCGGGGTGTCTTCAATCCCAAAGTGTACAAGGACGAAACCCACGAAAAACTCATTCGGAACTACGCCTCCGTGGCCCTACGGCTGGGGCTCCATTACGAGAGTTTGGGCGAAACCCAGAAGGCCGCCGAGGAGCTGGACCTGGCCGGCCGCTTCCTGCGGCAGGTGCGGGTGAGCCAGTCGCCAGAGTTGTTGCGGCAGGTGATGGCCATTGAGCTGCGGGCGGCCGTTCTGTACCGAGAGGCCGGAGATTACTCCCACTCTTTGAGCCTTTTGGCTCGGGTGGACTCCCTGGGCAAGGATCCCACGGTGTACTACGAGATGGCCCAAACCTACGCAGCCCAAGGGGATACCACCCAAGCCCTCCAGTACCTGGAACTGGCGGCCAGCATGTCGCCTCGCCAGCGGGAGGTTTATACTTCTCTTGCCCAATGGTACGAGGCCCAGGGGAACCTGGAGGCCGCACGGAGGGCGTTGGACAAGGCGCTGCGGCTCTCACCAGGGGATTCCCAGTTGATGGCATGGGCGAATCGTTTAGACTCGTTGCTTAAAGAAGCAAAGTCAACCAAGGGGGAATGAGCAATGGCACACGCCTATACACCGGGACTCAAGGTCTCGCGGCTCACGTGGATTCGCAAGGAACGGCGGCTCCCCTTGAAGGGCACCGTGCTGGTGGAAAAGGGAGCACAGGTGAAGGCTGAGGATGTAGTGGCTCGTACCGAATTGCCCGGCAATGTGGTGCCCATCAACGTGGCGGGCATGCTTTCGGTTCCCCCAGAGGATCTGAAACACCTGATGGTGAAAAAGGAAGGCGATCCCGTCAAGAAGGGGGAACCCATCGCCATGTCCAAGGGCTTCTTCGGACTCTTTAAGAGCACGGTGACCGCCCCCACCGATGGCATCATTGAAAGCATCTCCTATATTACCGGCCAGGTGATCCTCCGGGAACCCCCGGTACCCGTGGAGGTGATCGCCTACATTGACGGTGAAGTGGTGGACGTGATCCCCGATGAGGGCGTGGTGGTCCAAACCAAGGGCAGCTTCATCCAAGGCATCTTCGGCATCGGAGGCGAACGCATCGGCACCCTGCGGGTGGCCGTAGACGCCCCAGATCAGGAACTCACCGTGGATCACATCCGGCCAGACGACAAGGACAAGGTCATCGTAGGGGGATCCTTTGTGACCAAGGCCGTGCTGGATAAGGCCGTGGAGGTGGGCGCCTGCGGCATCGTGGTGGGTGGCATTGACGACGCCAACCTCCGGGAATTCCTGGGCTACGACATCGGCGTGGCCATCACCGGCAACGAGCAGAAGGGCATCACCCTGATCATCACCGAGGGGTTTGGCCGCATTGAGATGGCGCACCGCACCTTTGACCTACTGAAATCCCTGGACGGCAAAAAGGCCTCCATCAACGGCGCCACCCAGATCCGGGCCGGCGTGATCCGCCCCGAGGTGATCGTGGCCCTGGACACGGACGAAGAACCCCGCGAGGAAGGCTCCGAGGTCAAAGAGGGCCTGGTCCCCGGGAGCCTGGTGCGGGTGATCCGTGAACCGTACTTTGGCCAGATCGGCAAAGTGATCCAACTGCCTGCAGAGCTCCAAGAGATTGAAACCGAAGCCAAGGTTCGGGTTCTGGAACTGGAACTCCAGGACGGCCGGCGGGTGATCATCCCCCGCGCCAACGTGGAGATCATTGAGGAGTAACCACGCCGGCAACCTCTACCATGGAACTCCCAAAACGATACGATTTCCAGGAAATTGAGCGGAAGTGGTTCCGCTTTTGGGAGGAACGGGGCTATTTCCGTGCAGATCCTAAGGACACCAAACGGCCCCGGTTCACCATCATGATGCCCCCGCCCAACGTCACCGGCATCATCCACATGGGCCACGTGCTGGACAACACGCTGCAGGACATCCTCGCCCGATGGAAACGCATGCAGGGCTACAATGTGCTGTGGCAACCCGGAACCGACCACGCGGGCATTGCCACCCAAAACGTCGTGGAACGCCAATTGGCACGCGAGGGCAAAACCCGGTTTGACGTGGGCCGGGAGGAATTCGTTAAACGGGTTTGGAAGTGGAAAGAGATCTACGGAAACCGCATCATCCAACAACTCAAACGGCTGGGGGCCTCGGCGGATTGGTCGCGGGTCAAGTTCACCATGGACCCGGACATGTACCGGGCCGTTATTGAGGCCTTCGTGCGCCTGTACGAAGAGGGCCTGATCTACCGAGGATTGCGGATCATCAACTGGTGCCCCCGCTGCGGTACCGCCCTGGCCGACGACGAAGTGGAACACGAAGAACACCAAGGACACCTCTGGTACCTACGGTATCCCTTGGCCGACGATCCCCAACGGTTCGTGGTGGTGGCCACCACACGGCCGGAAACCTACCTGGGGGACACCGCGGTGGCCGTGCACCCAGAGGATCCGCGGTATCGGCACCTGATCGGCAAACGAGTTCGGCTTCCCCTGGTGCAGTGGATGCGGCGGAGTTATGCCGTGGGCTCCCAGGAAGCCCAAGAGGTTCCCCCGGAGATCCCCATCGTGGCCGATCCACGGGTGGACCCCGAGTTCGGAACGGGCGCCGTAAAGGTCACCCCCGCCCACGACCCCAACGACTACGAGATCGGTATGGAACACCGGCTGCCCTTCGTGCTCGTCATGGATAAAGAGGCCCGGATGAACGAAAACGCAGGCCCCTACGCCGGCCTGGATCGCTACGAAGCCCGGGAACGCATCGTCCACGATCTTCAGGCCGCGGGTTTCCTGGAAAAGGTAGAGCCCCACCGCCACGCCGTAGGCCACTGTTACCGCTGCAAAACCGTCATAGAGCCCTACCTCTCGGAACAGTGGTTCGTGAAGATGCAACCGCTGGCCCAGCCTGCTCTGCAGGCCGTTCGTGAGGGCAGGATCCAACTGGTGCCCAAGCGCTTTGAGAAGATCTACTTCCACTGGCTGGAGAACGTCCGCGATTGGTGCATCTCTCGGCAGATCTGGTGGGGGCATCGGGTGCCCGTGTACTACTGTGAGGATTGCGGCGCTCAAACGGTGGCGCGACAGAACCCCGGCAAATGTCCCCGTTGCGGTTCCCCCCACCTGAAACAGGATGAGGATGTGCTGGATACCTGGTTCTCCTCTTGGCTTTGGCCCTTCTCTACCCTGGGTTGGCCCGACGACACGCCTTGGCTCCGAAGGTTCTATCCCACCGATGTCCTGGTGAGCGGCTGGGACATCCTCTTCTTCTGGGTGGCTCGCATGATCATGGCGGGCCTTCACTTCATGAAGGAAGTGCCCTTCCACCACGTGTACCTGCACGGCCTGGTACGGGACGAGCAACGCCGCAAGATCTCCAAAAGCCTGGGCAACTTCGTGGATCCCATGGAGTACATGGACCAGTACGGGGCCGATGCCCTGCGGATCAGCGTCATCCTTTCCATGCCCGAAGGGCAGGACATCCTGTTCGGGGAAAAACGCATTGAGGTAGGCCGCAACTTCGCCACGAAGATCTGGAACGCCTCTCGGTTGTTGCTCTTGAACGCCGAAGGCTTTGAATACTCCGGGCTTCCCGAACACCTGGAACTGGAGGACCGCTGGATCCTCACCCGGCTCAACGAAACCATCCAGGAGGTCACCCAAGACCTGGAACGCTACGAGTTCAACCGCACTGCCCGCACCTTGTACGAGTTCTTCTGGCACGAGTTCTGCGACTGGTACCTGGAGGCCATCAAGCCACGACTGGCCGATGAACGACGATCCCAGGCCTTGGCAGTGGCCTTCTACGTGCTGGAAACCACCCTGCGGTTGCTTCACCCCTTCATGCCCTTCATCACCGAGGAGATCTGGCAACGGTTGCCTAACCGCCAGGGCGAGTCCATCACCATCGCCCCTTGGCCTACCCCCTCAGAACACCGGTTTCCCCAAGATCGCGAGAGGTTTGAACTCTTCAAAGAGGTGGTTCGGGAGGTACGCGAGGCCCGCTCCTACTACCGGATCCCTGCCAAACAGGACCTGCCGCTGGTGGTTCGCCGGGCCCGTCCAGAGGTAGTAGAAGCCTTCCAGCAACTGCTGCCGATCTTTCGGCACCTGGCCCATATCCACCGCATTGACCAAGAGGGCACTGTCCCCCATCCGGCCACGGTCATCGTGGTCAAGGGCGAGGAGTTCTTCTTGCCCTTGCCAGGCATTGATCTGGAGCGGGAACGGAAAAAACTCCAAGAGGAAATCGCCCAGATCCAGGAGATCCTGGCCAAGGCCCGGGCCCGGCTGGAGAACCCCCGGTTCCTGGAACGCGCCCCGGCCGAGGTGGTGCAACGGGAACGCGAAAAGGTCAAAACCCTGGAGGAGAAACTCGCCAAACTCCAGGACAATCTCCACCGGCTCCAATGAAACGCCTGGTCTATGGGTGGCTCCTGGCGGCCCTTTGGTTGGGAACCGCGGGGTGCCGCGCCCAGGTAACCCTGCAGTTTCCCTTGGATACCCTTACCCTTCCCCTCACCGGCGTAACAGCACCGGGAGGCAGTGTGGTCTTCTACCTGGAACACCGGGTGGATCTCCGCCAGGCCGAGGGGCTGAGATTGAGCCGCATCACCTGGGATTACCAAGCCCGTAGCGAGGGTGCCACTTTGGCCTTTTCCATCCTCATCAGCGACACTGGAAACGCTGAAGACCAGATCTACGCCCGCTGCACCGGAGCAGCCGTGGGAGCCTGCGAGGCCCTCCAGGCGTTGGGATACCAAGAGGCCCCGGCGTACCTGGACCAAGCCGCCCTGTTTCTCCAGGATCAGGTGTCCGGATGGATTGAACGATCGGGGATCCCCGCACCCCCTCAGGCTGCTGAGGTCCTCCAGCGCTGTGTGGAAAAGGGCGAGATGTGGCTCATCCTCAAAGTGGAATTGCCGTTGCCACAGTTTGCTTCGTTCCAGGGACATGTGGTTCTGGAAAACCCGGTGCTGCACCTGGAGGGCACCGCGGACTTCGGCGGACTGTCCGCTGCACTGTGGCCCCTGCTGTAAACCCATGGGTACCTTCGTGCTGCTGTGGAGTCTTTTGGGCGCTCCAGCCTCTGAGGGCTTTTGGATGGCTGTGCCGGCCCAAAGGCCCCAACGGGGCGTATTGGGCCTCCAGGAGGCCGGCCTTCGGCTTGGTCCCATCTATGTTTTCACTCGTCCCCTGTGGGCTCCGCTGCTTCCCCAGATGGGGGTCAAGGGTGTCATCGGCCCGGTGGCGGTCCAGTTTCAGGGCTTCCTTTGGATTGGCGATGCGCTGGTGGAAGCCCTGTTGCCCCCTGTGGAGGACTTCCAACTGGACCTCCACGGATGGAGTGGCGCTGTGGGTGTGGACCTCGGCACCGGCGTGTTCACCTACCGCCTGTTCTCCAGCACCCAAGGCACTGGACACCTCCTGGTGCTGGCCGCCCGATTCCCCTGGCACCTGTACCTGGAAACCGCCTTGGGCACCGAAGGGCTTGGCCCCGTAGCCTTGAGCTGGCATCAAGGGGGATCACGGGGGTACTGGAAACTGGGGCTGCTCTTTTCCAGGGCTCACCTGCTGGGTTTGCGGCTTCCCGTCCTGCCTCTTTTGGATTTGGGCCTTGCCTTCTGACCGATGCCCCCTCGCATCCAAGAGGTCCTGGCCAAAACCTTGGTGCATCGGAGCCGAATCCCCGGGGTGGACTTCGTGATCAATCCCTACGGCGGCTGCGCCTTTGGCTGCCGCTACTGTTATGCCGATTTCACACGCCGGTTCCACCACGGCCCGGAACGCTGGGGCGAGTACGTGGACGTCCGAACCAACGCAAGGCACCTGCTCTACCGCGAACTCTCTCGGGTTCCCCAGGGGAGCCTTCTTCTGCTCAGTTCGGTCACTGATCCCTATCAACCGGTGGAGCGCAAGTACCAACTCACCCGCCAACTGTTGGAGATCTTGCTGCAGCGAAGGGATCTTCGGGTTTCCCTGTTGACCCGGTCTCCCCTGGTAACCCGGGACCTGGATCTGTTTCAGCGGTTCGGCACCCGCCTGGAGGTGGGCCTGAGTATCCCCACGGACCGGGAGGACGTCCGCCGGGTCTTGGAACCCCGGGCCCCTGCGATTCACCAGCGTTGGCAAGCCCTCCGCACCCTGGCCCAAGCAGGGGTCCGCACTTACGCCTTCCTGGGGCCCCTGCTGCCCTGCAACCCTCAAAATTTGGCCCGGCACGTGGCCCCCTACGTAGAGGAGGCCTTGGTGGACCGCTTGAACTACGCCTGGAAAATCCGACCCCTGCTTCGGCGGCACCGCTGGGAATTCGTGGAAGACCCCCAATGGTTCCAAAGGTGTGTGCAGGAGATTCGCTCCGTCCTGGGCCACCGCCTCCGGGTGGTGGCCCGGTGGTAAAAACCGCTGGGCCGTATACTATGAATCGGTTCCACCAACCCAAAAAGGAGGTTTATGATGCGAAGGATTATCGTATGGGGGATGGGGCTTTTCCTCTTACTCCCAACGCTCCTCCTGGCCGATACCCTCACCCTTTCCATCTCCGAAATCCAAGGAGGCTCCGCGAGTTCTCCGTATGTGGGAGACACGGTGATCACCACAGGGATCATCACGGCGGCTTTCAACAACTACGGCTACACCATCCAGGAAAAGGCCGGGGGGCCCTGGAGTGGCATCCTGGTGTACACCAGAAACGACTCTTACATTGACACTTTGGCCGCAGGCGACAGCGTGGTGGTGCTGGGCGTGGTCAAAGAGTACTATGGCATGACGGAGATCTATGCCCGGGGAGTGGGATACATTCAAAAGGTGGCCTCTGGTTTTACCGTAACACCCGAGCCCCTGAACACCGACTCCGTGAACTCAGAGAAATGGGAAGGGGTGTACGTAGTGGTGGACTCCGCCCAGTGCACGAATCCGGACCTGGGATACGGCGAATGGGAGCTGGACGATGGTACAGGACCCTGCCGGGTGGATGATTGGGGCGTGGCCTACACACCCTCGGCAGGCGCCTTGTACCGGGTGGCTGGCCCGGTGTTTTACACCTATGGAAACTACAAACTGGAACCCCCGGACTCGGCTCACATCGTATTCCTGGGTTTTGCTCAAGACCCGGCTCCGTACATCTCCGACGTTTCCCACACCCCACCCTATCCTACTCCTTCGGACGTGGTGCTGGTGCAAGCCACCATCACCGACAACAGCCAGGTGGCGGCAGATTCCCTGTTCTACTCCATCAGTTTAGGGTACACCGCAGTGCCCCATGACAGCGTGGTGGGCGATGTGTACTACTACCACATCCCTCCCCAGGCTGATGGCACTGTGGTGCACTACTTCGTTTGGGCGATGGACGACTCTGGCCAGGTTTCCCTTTCCGACACCTTTCAGTACACCGTAACCGCCCCCCAAGCGGGCATCAAGATCAACGAGGTGTTCTACGATGCGGCCATCGGCCAGGGGAACGAGCCGTATGCCGAATGGATAGAGCTGTACAACTCCAGCAACAGCGCCATAGACGTGTCCGGGTGGATGATCGCCGATGACCCAGACCCCAACGGCACCAGCGAAGGTCGCTTTGTGCTGCCCGTTGGCACGGTGATCCCTGCGGGTGGCTTTCTGGTGTTGGCCTATGACGCCGACACCTTCGCCACCTACTGGGACACTACGGGCATCACGGTGATTGCCTATGGTGATAGCGCCCAGTATCTGAGCCTGGCCAACAGTGGCGATGACCTCCATCTGTTTGACGCCTCCTACACCGAAGTGGACGTGATGTGGTACGGCAATGGTGGCGACATGGGCTCTGCCAATGCAGCGCCCGACGTGCCCGCGGGCCAGAGTTTGATCCTGTACCCGGATGGCGACGATACCAACAACCCCGCCACCGACTACGAGGGCACCGACCGCCCCACCCCAGGGGCCCCGAACCAGCCCTCCGCCATCTGTGGCGATGCCAACGGCGATAACCAGGTAACGGTGGCCGATCTGGATCTGCTGGCCCAGTACCTCTGGTTAGGGGGCGCTTTCCCTGGCGACCAAATGGATGTCAACGGCGACGGCTCCGTCAACGCTTTGGATGTGGTGTACCTCTCCGCCTACCTGTTCCACGGCGGGCCGGCGCCCAACTGTCCGTAAGGAGGGCACATCATGAAACGGCTCGCACTCATGGCCCTGGTCCTCATCGGGATCGGGCCCTTGGCCGCCCACCCCATTGCCGTGGACGGCCTGGACAATGACTGGACCGGCACCGCTCCTGTCTTTTCCAACACCTTTAGAGTGGACTCCACCGCCGGCGAGGCCATCTGGAACGATGCCGCCAACGACGATCTGGGTGACGGAGACTACACCTATCCCTTGGGGGTGGAGGGCACCCCCTTCCTGGGCACAGAGGCCGATCTCTTGGAGTTCCGCGTGACCGATGACCCCGACAGCAATTACCTGTACTACCTGTTCCGGCTCAACGACTTTGATGTCCAGTGGAAACCCATCCTGGTGCTCACCCTGGATCTGGATCATGTGTATGGCTCCGGCCAAATCTGGCTGGCCCAAAACGCTGACTACTGGTTGGACTCCCTGGTGTTCTGGGAGTACACCATCGTGGTTTGGGACGGTTGGGTGAAGGTCATGGACGCAGGATGGAACGACCTCACCGACACCCTATGCAAAGCCGTGTTCAATCCCGACAGCAACGTGATTGAAGTACGGGTCCACGTCAACGAAAACTGGGCCCTGCCCCCCTGGGAAGTGGGAGGCGCATATTACGGCCTTGCCGTAGGGCTCCAAGACTACGGCAACTTCCGGGAGGTGGACTCCGTGGCCAGTGATTGGCACGGCGGGGGCGGCGTCGGCCAAGGAGACGGCGGCATTGATTGGGTAGACCCTGATGTGTACGACCTGGCCTTCACCACCGACCAAGAAAACGATTTGAACACCTACGTGTACGACACCACCGATTACCTGTGGCAGTGCGCGGTGCTCCGGGCGACATCCACCCAGTATATTCCCCATCCTGTGCCCCAAAGCGGCCCCAGCTGCCTGTGCGGTGACCTGAACGGCGACGGCACCGTGGATCCCATGGATCTCGTGTACATGACGGCCTACTTCTTCCAGGAGGGCCCAGGCCCGGCCGATCCTCTGTGCGCCGATGTGGACGGCAGCGGCACCTTTGACGAAGCCGACATCGCCTATCTGGCAAACTACCTATTCCTCAACGGTCCTGAGCCCAGCTGTCCGTAGTCCTTCGCTATTGCGACTTTTTCCCTGCCGGGCCCCTTCGGGGCCCGGCAGGTTCGTTTCCCGCTCCTTGCAGCCGGCCAGGCCCCAGCGTATAACTTGCAGTCCACGAAAGGAGACCCTATGAGCCTTTGGTTCCTCTTGCTGCTGGCCCTGAAACCCACCCTGGGCTCGGTCATTGGAACCCTGACCGATCTCCGATCGGTCCTTCACGACCAGCCCTGCGACAGCTCCGTGTCCTTCGTGCACCTGGACGGCCTGGAAAACGCCCCGGTGGTGGTCACCGAACGGGGCAGCGTGCTGCACCTTTTGGGAGTGCCGGAGGAGGTGCTGAACCAGTACCGCTGCCAACAGGTGATGGTCATCGGCAACTTCTACATTGACGCCCTCACCATTGAGGTGCAACGGCTCCGGGTACACCGCGAGGGCAAATGGCGGAAGGTGTGGGAACGGACGACCTCTACCAAGACGCCCACGGCTCCCACGCCTGAGCCCGTGGCTCCGGAGGCCTCACCATGAAGGCGTACCTCATCTCCACGGGCAGCGAACTCCTGCGGGGGCAGATCAACGAAGACGTGCCCTTGGTCACGAGCTTCTTTTACCGCTACGGGGTGCCCACCCTGCGAGAGGTCACCCTGCCCGACGATGCTCAAGCCCTAAAGGAGGAAATCACGCGAGCGCTCGCGGTGGCCGAAGTGGTCCTGGTACTCGGCGGCCTGGGACCCACCCACGACGACCTCACCCGCCAGGTCTTGGCCGACCTCACCGGCGAGCCCCTGGAGTTCCACGAGGCATACTTCCAAAGGATCTGGAAGCGACTGCAACGCAATGGCTTTCAAGACCCAGAGATGTTCCGGCCGTTTGCCCTGCTCCCCCGGGGCTTTGAGATCCTTTACAACCCCGTGGGGCTGGCCCCGGGCCTGCTCCGGGAGATCTCACCCGGACGGTACCTTGTGGCTCTGCCTGGCCCGCCCCGCGAGGTGCGGGCAGTACTGCCGACCCTGCGGGAGCGACTCCCCTTGGGCGATCGGCCCCGGTACCGCACCCTCCACGTCTTCGGCTACACCGAACCGGAGATCCTGCAGGTTTTGAGCACCGTTCTGCCCAAGGACCTGAACTTCTCCATCATCGCCAATGCCTCGGGGATCCATCTCACCGTGCCGGTGGACCCTCCAGAGGTGCTGCACCGTTTACGGGAGCGCCTGGGTGAAGACCTCTACGGTGAAAACGGGGAAAGCCTGGCCTACGTGGTGGGACGCGAACTCCGCCGGCGAGGCTGGACCCTGGCCGCCGCGGAGTCCTGCACCGGTGGCCTGGTGGCCAGCACCCTTACTGACCTGCACGGGAGCTCAGACTTCTTTGTGGGAAGCCTGGTCACCTACTCCAACGAGGCCAAGATCCGGATCCTGGGGGTTTCCCACCCCGTACTGCTTACCGAGGGGGCGGTTTCCGAACCCGTGGCCGCTCAAATGGCCGAAGGGGCCCGCCGCAAATTGGGGGCCGATGTGGGGATCTCCACCACCGGGATCGCAGGCCCCACCGGAGGCACCCCCAAAAAACCCGTAGGGTTGGTGTACCTGGGCGTTTCTGTACGTGGCCACGTGCAGGTGTACCGACACCTCTTTTCCGGGGATCGGCTTCGGGTAAAGGCGAGGAGCACCTTCACCCTGTTGGATCACCTACGACGTCGTCTCCGGGCCACCCAATAGGCCCTCCGCAGCCGGTTCCTACTCCCCGTCCCAGGGAGCACCAAAGGGCGCAAAACTCCAAAGCCGTACAGACCACGCCACGGCTTCGGTACCCAAGATTTCCTTGGGGAAGAACACCCCTGCGGACAGGCCCACGGTGAATCCTTGATGCTCTACCGTGGCGGTCCAGGCCAGCTCAGGCCCCAGGAAAGGCCAAGCCTCTCCGGTTTCCGGATCCTCAGACAGCCCGTAGGCGAAGAGGTCCCATCGCAGGGCCACCGGGCCCCCAAACGGCCGCCGAAGGTGGACATTGACCACCCAAAGGTTATGGGGATCGGGCCAATACACCGCATAGGGGTCCTGAAGGCCTGCAGACGAAACCCACGGAGCCAACCGCAAGGGCAGCACCACCCAGTTCAGAGCCTCGCCAAAGGCAGTCCAGCCGTTGTAAAACCCGTCCATCACCTGGGGATAACTGGTGGGCTTTTGCCAATGATGGTGCAGGTAATACCCACCTGCTCCCAGGCGGCCGGCCGGGGTGTGCCATCGCAGAACCCCCTGGAAAGCAGGGAACCATTGATCCGCGGTATGGACCCCTGCCACCTCCGCCACGGTCTCCAGGCTCCCCCGCTGCATTTCCGCCCGTGCTCCCAGCCAAAGGACACCGGTGCCATCGGTACGGAGAGCCGTGTACAGGTCCAACAGGCGGGAGCTCCAGTACACTCCGGCAAAATCGCCCGTGGGATGGTCGCCGAAGAACCGGTTACCCTGGAGCACGTAGAAAAGGCTGGCCTGTCCTCCGGTGAGCGGGCCGGAGAGCCGCACTGCATCCATGCCATCGCCGATGTCGGTGAGGAAGAACCCGTCCTTGAAACTCAGGGGTTGGTGTCCCAGGGTTAGGTGCCAGTGGCCCGGCAGGTGCAGGGTAGCCGAGGCCTCTTGCAGATACGGGCGATACGCTGGGGTGTGGCGTGAGCCTTGAAGGATGTCAAAGAACAGGAACCGCACCGCCACGGAGCCCCAGGGGCCCAGCTCTGTAGACACCCCCAGGCTGGCAAGGCCCACCGGGGTTTGCCAAATCTGGTCCTGCCACCCACCCCGAGCCAGATGAAACCCGGTGTAGCCGTCCACCACAAAGGAACTCACCAGGACCCAAGCCCAAAGGCTCACGGTGTGCCCTCCCAAGGATCCCTGCGATGCCAAGCCATCAGGAAAAACAGGTTTTCAAAGGCCAGGCTGGTGCGAAAGGCCCGACGGATGCCAGGGGTGAGGTGCTCCTCTGAGGGTACACGGCGATGGAACATCTCAATGAGGGCATCTCCCAAGGCTTTGAACTCGTCGGACCGGTAGGTTTGGATCCACTCCCGGTAAAAGGGGTCCTCAGGCTGGGCAACTCCGATCTCTGAGGCCACAAAATAGTAGCCCCACTCGCAGGGCAAGAGCCCTGCGAGGATCTCTTCCACCGGTGCCAGGGTAGCCAATCGCACGAGATAGCTGGTGTAAGCGGTGGTGGTAAGCGTGGGTTCGGTGGATTCCAGGGTGGTCCGAGGGATTCCCGCCCTTTCGCAGGTTCGCCGGTGCAGATCCATTTCAAAGTTCAGGGTGTCGTGGATCAGCCGCGCGAACCAGGCCATATCGGCCTCCTGTTCCATGCGGGCCAGGGCGATGCTCATCGCCCGGGTGTACTCCAGGAGGTACACGTAGTCTTGCTGCAGGTAAAACAGGAAGGCCTCTCGGGGCAGGGTTCCCTGGGCCAGCCCCTGCACGAAGGGGTTGTGCACCATGCCCTTGAGGAGTTCCGCATTCTCGCGCACCAAGGCTTGGAAGGCGGTCATGGTTGGGCCTCCAACAGGTTCACGAACAGCGGGGGCTTAGGGCGTTTTTCAATCAGGCCATACTGGATCGCAAAATCCACAAAGGCATTCCAACGCTCGGGATCCTGTGCTTGGCGATGGGCATAAAGGGGCAGGGTGTCAAAAAAGGCTTTGCGATCCAGTTCCTTGCGTACCTCCGGGTTGGCCGCGAAGTAAAGGCTTAGGGCAGAGTCCGGATGGGCCCGACAGAAGTCAATGGCCTTCTGGAGGACCTGGACAAAGGCTTGGAGGGCCGGGCGTTTCTCCTGCAGGGTGGCCTCACTGGTGATCACCACCAGCTCGTAAAAGTCGGGGATCCCGTACTCTTCCAGGGCGAAGAAGCCGGCCTCGTGGCCCTCCAGTTCCAGTTCGTTCTTCTCGTAGTTGCGGTAGGCTCCGATCACCGCATCCACTCGGCGGGTGAGCAGGGCAGGGGTGATGTCAAAGCCCACATGGACGAGTTCGTAGTCGGTGATGCCGTTTTTCTCGGCAAAGGCACGGAACAGGATCTCCTGCAGATGGGGCACGGCGTAGCCGATCTTGCGGCCCGAGAGATCCTTGGGCTCCTGGATACCTGAGTCCTTCAGAAACAGCACCGTGGTCAGCGGATGTTCCACAAGAACCCCGATGCTCACCACTGGCAACCCTTCGCTGCGGGCGATCACCACTTCAGGCTGGTAATTGATGGCCAGATCCACTTGGCCAGCGGCGGCGAGTTTCAGAGGGTCGGCCGTTGCCGCAGGCACCTGGATCTCCAGGTCTAAGCCCTGCTGTTGGAACCAACCCAGTTGTTGCGCCACGTAAAGGGGAACGTGGTCGGCATTGGGGAACCAATCCAACATGAGGGTGAGGGGAACCTGCTGAGGTGAGGCCGGGGGTTTCCGAAGGGTTCCCACGAGGATCAGAACCGCCACCAGCAAAAGCGCCAGGATCCAAATCCACCGTTTGGCCATCGCGAACCTCCTGTTGGGATTTCAAGGGTCTGCTGGCAGTGGATTTTATGGGATAGAAGGGCGGGACGCACAGCCCAAGCCCTCCTGAAGCAACCGACAGAGGGCCTGCACCCGCTGTTCTAAGTCCACCTCCTGGGGCCAAAGGAGCCATTGGGTCATCAGGCCGTCCAGGGCCGCAATGATCAGGGAGGCGGTGGTATCGGGGTCCAGGGAAGAGCAGATCTCGCCCCGTTCCTTGCCCTGGGCCACCAGGTGACGCAGCACGGCCGTTTCCCTTTCGTACACAGGCCGAAGGTCCACGGTGCCGTGGCGGATGCTCTCCGCAAAGATGTCGGTGGTAATGGCGAGGATCTCCTTTGCGCTACCGAAGGGGGAGCGCTGCATGAACTGGGCAAAGGCGGTAAGAACACCGCAAAGTTGTTCCAAAATCGGCCGTTCCGGATCCAGGCGCCCGAAGGCCACCCGCTCCAGGTTTTGGAACAGGAAACCCACCAGCTCCTGGAACAGATGGGTTTTGCTGTCAAAGTACTCGTAGATGGTGCTTTTACCGATGCCGGCTTCCTGGGCGATCTCCCGAAGGGTGGCCCGTTGGAAGCCCTTGCGGGCGAACACCCGGAGGGCGGCCATCAGGATCTGCCGACGTTTGCGGGCTTTACGGGCCATGGTTTAATTATCCGGTGAGCGGACCGGCGCGGGGGCGCCGGCCCGCTCACCTCACACCATCCCCACCCCCGATCAACGGGTCACCACGAACTTGTGCACTCGCTCAAAACGACCCGCCTCCAACCGAAGGAAGTACACCCCGCTGGTCATCCGCTGCACGGCAAGGGGAACGCGATAAAACCCCGCGCGCAGGGTACGATCCAACAGAACCTGCACCCGACGGCCTGCCACATCGTAAACCTCCAACCTCACAGGGGTGCGCGCAGGCAACGTGAAGGTCACCCACGCCTCGTTCCGCACGGGGTTGGGATGGGGGCCAGCGAAGGTGAACCGGCGAATCCCCAGATCCGGGGATTCCAGTACCACAATGGGCTGTTGCGACGGAGGCACCTGGAAGTTATCGTGCACAATGGACCAAACGATCCGCAACGTGGGCCGCGCTTTGGTGGTGGACATGGTGTCCACGATCCCCAGCAGCATGGAAGAGGCCGTCGTTCGGTAGGCGCTGGTATCGGTGTAGTGGCGGTACGAGGTCATGGAGTAAAACTGGTCCAGATCATCAGGGGTTCCCGCGAAGCCGGCCACGTACAAGCTGTCCCCTGGGTTGGCAGGCACATCGGTGAGCCGGTCAATGAAGGGATGAGCCCCTGGATACTGACGCACCACGGAATCCATCCCCGGCATCCAGGGGTTAGACGCCATGTGCAGGGTGCTGAACACGGTGTCGCCATACGCGCCGTCAAGCACACTGTCGGGCAACATGCCGAAGAGGCTATCCATCGCTGGAGCCATGGGTCCGTATCCCCAAAGGTCACCACCCTCGGCATACGCGTATCCACCCTGGTATAGATAGGACCGAAGGGCGTTGATGTGAGAGAGCGAGGGGGCCCAGTTGTCCGGGTACATGCCCGCGGAGATCCACAACATCTTGTAGTCCTTTACCGCAGGCCACGCCAGCCCTGCAGTATCCGGGCAGTACCTGCCGGCGTATCCCAGGTCCTGAAGATCCCGAATCCAACGGTACGCGGTGTTTCGGTACTTTCCCAGGTCCAGAGCCAGGAAATCGTTGCCGATGTATCGGAAAGCCATAAAGTCCACGGTATCGGTGGAGGTGTATGGCGAGCCACCCAAATCCACCCAACCATAAAATTTATAGGGGACCACCGATTGAGGATAAAACTCCGGAAAAGACACGGTGTCCGCGGATCCAGGGGGCAAGGGTGTGGTGATGTTTTGAGTTTGGGTGTACACCTCGGAGCCTTCCATGTCCCGGATTATGGCATGGGCCTGGTACGTGACGCTTCGGTTTCCGGTGTTCCGCACCACATAAGTGGGCAAGAGGGGAAGGGAGTCGGAAATCGTGTATTGAGGCCACAGCACCGTATCAACCTTTATGTCGTAAAAAGCGGGAACCACGCTATCAGCGAACACGCTGTCCACAAACACCCCGTCGGTGTTGTAGGGGTAATTGGCGAACACCATGATCTTGTAGATCAAGGTGTCGGTGCGGGTGGAATCCAGGACCCCTGAGAAGTCCTGTACGTGGCGATGCCACACCGTATCATGGTCTCCGGAGATCTGGAACAGGGTATCCCAGGAGGCGCCGCGGTTGGTGGACACCAATACCCGTAGGCTGTCGTTCCCTTCCAGGTTGATCCTGCGGTAATAAAAGGAGGCGCCGCCGGTGCCCGATTCATACAACAGGCCTATCCACGCCGCACTGTATCCGCGGTTGTCGCTCTCGCTCCGGTCAAAGAGCATGCTGGAATCCCCTACCAAGCTCAGGGTATCGCTTCGGACACGCCAGGCCCCGGTGCCTCCCCGGGCCCAACGGCGGATTCCAGAGCTGAAATCGTCACTGAAGGGAACGGTATACAACGGGGTGACCGGTGCCCAGACCCCCGAGGTGTCATCCGAGAAATCGGAACCGATAGAATCTGCGGGTCCCACTGGGAAGGAGACCAGGGTGTCCATGGGTGCCCCCATGGACGAGGAACTGGCGGTGTAGTGCAGGATCAACGTGGTATCCTGGCCCCCGGCTAACCAAAGCCTTTGGGAGTCCACCCGGGTGCCGTTGACCATCAGCACCTGGTAAAAGGAACCCGTGGCATCGCTTCCTTCGTTTTTCAATTGGACGCGCACAGGTACCGTTTCCGTGGAGAACACGATCTCTGGGGGGGTGATCTGGGTGGTGGTCACGTTCTTGCCTGGAGGAGGAACCATCGCGGGCCCTTCAAAGTCGTCCACGTGCAGATAGTAGGCGTCCACCGAAATGCACCGCACGGCCACATAGATGGTTTGGCCGGCATAGGCACTGAGATCAAAAACGTACTGGGTGTACACACCGGGAACCTGGGTGATGGTGGCCAGGGTGTCGTGGAAGGAATCGGGTACTGGCGCAGTGGTGGAAACCAGAACCTGGAAATCCTCAGGCCAGGTGGTAGAGGCCGAACGGGCCCAAAAGGAGATCTGGTCGCCGTTGACAGGGTTGAGGGGCGGGGTGATCAACCAGTCGTCGCTGCCGTCGGAGTTCCAATGGACCCGAGCGGAATAGAGACCCGTGTGGGGATAGGTGATGGAGGCTTCCCAACGGTAGCCATCGTTGTCTTGGTCCACTACGGTCCAGTTATCGGGGATGGCCCCGTTCTCAAACCCCTCGTTGAGGGGGGCTGCCTGCAGGGCAGTTCCCAGGAGGATCCCCAGGACCCACAAGAACCGCGTGCCCATACAACACCTCCTCGTTTGAGTAGCCACGGCATCCGCTGCCCTGGGGATCCCGGGCAGATCTGGACCCCGCAGCCTTCCCGACCGACCGGTCGGTCGGGAATATAGGGCATGGGACAGGACCCTGTCAAGGTCAACCTTCCTTGAGATGCCTAAACCCCAATGCCGCCTCAGGGCCTCCGCGGGCAGCTCCCATCCCACAAGGCCGCCAAGGGAGCCCCACGGCGAATCGGCCGTCCGTATGCCCTTGCGAACTGGGCCCAGGTCTTCGGAGCCAAAACGGAACCATCTTGACCGGTTCAGTCAGAAAGCGTACCTTAGAAGGCCATGAATGCACCACGGCGCCGGTTCTATATCCGCACCTTCGGCTGTCAAATGAACGAGTACGACAGCCGATTGGTGAAAAAACTCCTCCTGGATCGGGGGTTTGAAGAGGTCTCCCGGCCTGAGGAGGCCGACATCGTGCTGGTGAACACCTGCACGGTGCGGGAGCGGGCCGACCGCAAGGCCCTGGAGTTCATCCACACCCAGAAAAAGCATGGCAAACGGGTGTTGGCCATGGGCTGCATGGCCCAGTGGATGGGCGAGGAACTGCGACACCACGGCGCCGACTGGGTGGTGGGCACCGGCAGCCTGGCCCTCATCCCCGAGATCCTGGAGGGTCGGTCCGAGGAGATGCGCCGGGTGTACTGCGAAAACCTGGGGCAGTTTCCCGAACGCCAGGCCTTGGAACCTGGCGAACCCTTCGCCTTCCTTACCATCATGCGGGGATGCGACCACTTCTGCACCTTCTGCATCGTGCCCCGCGTCCGGGGGCGCGAGGTGTCCCGCCGCCATGAGGAGATCCTCCAAGAGGCTCGGTACCTGGAATCCCTCGGCGTCCTGGAACTCACCCTGCTGGGCCAGAACGTCAACACTTACTTTGATGGCGACCTGGACTTCGCCGAACTCCTCGCCCTCCTGGACCGAGAAACCCGGTTCCTCCGGATCCGGTTCACCTCCCCCCACCCCAGGGACATCACCGCCAAGGTGCTCATGGTGATCCGCGATGGCCAACGCCTAACCCCCTGGATCCACCTCCCCCTGCAGGCGGGGTCCACCGAGGTGCTCCGCCGCATGAACCGAGGATACACAAAGGAGGAGTTCGTGGCCAAAGCCCACATGATCCGCGAGGTGCTGGGAGAGGATGCCGCCATCACCACCGACATCATGGTGGGCTTTCCCGGGGAAACCGACGAGGACTTTGAAAAAACCCTGGACGTGGTGCGTGCCGTGCAGTTTGACGGTGCCTATATGTTCATCTACTCCCCCCGTCCGGGCACGCCAGCAGCTCGGTTCCCTGATCAGGTGCCGGAACGGGTCAAAGGCCTTCGGCTCCGCAGGCTCATAGAGGTGGTCAACCAGGGGATCCTGGCCCGCCGCCAACGGCTGGTAGGCCGCACCGTGGAGGTTCTGGTGGAAAAACCCGCCCGGAAAAGTCCCGGCTTCTCCACCGGCAAAACCTGGGAGAACATCTCCGCCGTGGTGCACGGCCTTTATGCCCGAGGCACCTTGGTACGCGGCGTGGTTCGGGAAATCCGAGGGCTCACCCCCGTGGTGGAAGTCCAAGAGGCCATCCCTCCCGAGGAACTGCGAGCCCGGCTGGGCCTGGCACCCGCGACCGAAGGGCTGCCGGCCTAAGCCCTCCGCTTTCCCTCGGCTCCAGAACCCCTCACAATAAAGGCCACGATGACCTCTGTGGAACGCCTCATCCTGAAACTCCAACGGGCCCTGGGCGAAGACCGGGTACGCACCGACGAAGAGCACCGCCTGGCCTATGCCCGCGACGAGTCCGGCATCCCTGAGGTGTACCTGCCCGATGTGGTGGTGCACCCCGAAAACACCCAGGAGGTCAGCACCATCGCCCGCCTGGCCTATGAAGAGGAGGTGCCCTTGGTGCCCAGGGGAGCCGGCACCGGGGTTACCGGTGGTGCCCTGGCTGTCCACGGCGGTGTCCTTGTGGTGTTTGACCGCATGAGCCAGATCAAAGCCGTGGAAACCGGCGACCTGGTCCTCATCACCCAACCTGGCGTCATCACCCAAGAGATCCACCAAGCGGCAGAGGCCGAAGGGCTCTTTTACCCCCCGGATCCTGCCAGCCTGGACGCCTGTAGCATCGGCGGCAACGTGGCCGAAAACGCCGGCGGCCCCCGCGCCCTCAAGTACGGGGTCACCAAGCACTACGTGCTGGAACTGGAAGTGGTGATGCCCTCGGGCGAGGTCCATCGCTTCGGCCGACCCACCAAGAAATGGGTAACCGGTTATGACTTGGTATCGCTGATCACGGGCAGCGAAGGCACCCTCGGGTTCATCACCGAGATCACCCTGCGTCTATTGCCCCGTCCCCCGCATTTGGAAACCCTGCTGGTGCCCTTTGCCAACGTGCACAGTGCCTCGGTGGCGGTCACGGAGATCCTACGGGCGGGGATCCTGCCCCGCACCCTGGAACTCATGGATCACCGCGCCCTGGCCGTGGTGCGCGACAAGGCGCCTCCAAACCTGCCCCAGGAAACCGGTGCCCTGCTCATCTTTGAGCAAGACGGCAAAGAGCAAGAGGTATGGGCCGATGTGGAACGGGCCGCCGAGATCTTTGAACAACACGGCGCCCTGGATATCTTCGCAGCCCAAAGCGAAGCCGAACGCGAACGACTGTGGCGTGCCCGCCGCAGCGTGCTCACCGATCTCCAGGAATCTTACCCCATCGTGCGATCCGAAGACCTGGTGTTCCCCCGCACCCGCATCCCCGAGGCCGTGGACATGGCGTACCGGGTGGAACAGGAAACCGGCATTGCCCTATGCACCTTTGGCCACATCGGCGATGGCAACCTACACGTGAACCTCCTCTACAGCCCTGAAGAGCAGGATCGGGTGAACCGGGCTCTGGAACTCCTGTACCGGGGCACCGTGGCCTTGGGGGGCACCATTTCGGGTGAACACGGGATCGGCCTCCTGAAACGCCCGTTTTTGCCTGTGGAACAAACATCCGAGGTGATCCTGCTGCAAAAGCGCATTAAACACCTGTTTGACCCCAAAGGGTTGATGAACCCGGGCAAGATCTTCTGACACCGAGGGACCTACCCAATCCCTCAAGCCCATCCCTGGGCATCCCCACGATGGGCCTGGCCACTCCCCGCATTGCACGCCCGCCTTTCAGGCCCCCATAATTGAAACCGCATGAACGGAGCGTTTCCTTGGCACGCGCTGTGGACCAGCCTCCTTTTGGGATTCCTGGGGGCGGCCTTTTTGCTGTACCTCCTCTCCTTCCGCCGATACGAAACCTACCGCACAGCCGCCCGTTTTCTGCTCTTGGTCACCGGGCTGCTGGCCCTGGGCGTACTGCTCACCGGCGCGACCTCACCCCCCACGGAACCCACGGTGTACACCCTGTTCCGTCAACACCAAGCCCTGGGGGTGACCACCGGGGTGCTGGTCGTGCTGACCGCCCTCTTCGCGCTGTTTGAACCCCTGGCGTCTTGGATGCCAGGATTTACCGTTTCCCTGCTGCTCCTGGCCCTGTTGGCTGCAGGGTCGTCTTGGGTGTTCGGGCACCGGCTACGGGAGGCCCTGCAAACGCCACCCGTGGAAATCCTGGAAGAGCCCCAGGAGGAAGAGGTGGTGCCGGACACCGGTGAACTCTGGTGGGACGACGAAGAATCCTTACCATAGGAGGAACCATGCAGATCCGGATCTCCATCGTTCGTGAACTCCCTTCGGTGACCCTCTCCTCGGAGGGCCCCCTTCGGCTCTCCTGGGAGGGTGGCGAATACCGATGCAACGGCGATGCCTTAGTGCTCTCCTGGATCAGTCCTGGGCAGGTCACCTACCGCGTATGCGTGGAGGACTACGGCTCTCCACAACTGCCCGAAGGCTTTGAGCCCATGACCGCAGGCACCCAACTGGGCGACCTGGACATGCGGGAAGCCTGGCTCTGCCAAACCCACCCCACTTTAGAGGAAGCCCAAAAGGCTCGGGAAGATCTCTTGGCCCGGGAAATCCACGCCTATGTGCGTCGCCACCTCTCCCGATCCGGACGGATCCGTGTGGAACCCAGCGGACGGCCACCCTTTGAGGTGCCTGGCCCCCTGCGGATCACCCCAGCCTCGGGTGTGGTGACCTTCCACGAGATCCCCTATGGGGCTGGGTTCCATTGGGAACGACGGGAAGACGAAACCTACGGGGGCCGCTTTGACGTGTATGCTGACGACCTCGGCCTCCTGGTGGTCAACGAAACCGACCTGGAACACTACCTCATGGTGGTGAACTCCTCGGAGATGCACCCCGATGCCCCCATGGAGGTGCTGAAGGCGCAAACCGTAGCGGCGCGGTCCACGGTGCTGGCCACCCGCGGCAAACACCACTTCGGCGAACCCTTTGACCTGTGCAACACCGACCACTGTCAGGTGTACCGCGGACTTCAACAGGTGCGCGATTCTTCCCGCCAAGCCGTGGAAGAAACCCGCGGCGAGGTGCTGGTGTACGGCAACAGCGTGGCCGATACCCGCTTTGCCAAGACCTGCGGTGGCATCCTGGAGGCCAAGGAGTTCGTGTGGGGTGGGCGCCCCCTGCCTTACCTTATGGCCAAACCCGACACCGACCAACCCAACCCCGAGTTCACCCCACCCCTGGACACCGAGGAGAAGGCCCGGGCCTTCATCAACGCCCGTCCCGATGCCTTTTGCCATCTCAAACCCAACGAGATCCCTTACATCGGCGATCCCCTGTATCGCTGGGAAATCCGGTACACCGCCCAGGAACTGCGGGACATCATCCGCCGAAAAACCGGCCAGGACCCCGGAGACCTTCTGGCCCTGGTGCCGCAGAAACGTGGGGCCTCGGGCCGCATCTACCTACTGGAAATCCAAGGCAGCCAGCGGACCCTGCGGGTGTTCACCGAACTGGAGATCCGCCGGGTACTCTCGCCCAGTCACCTGCCCTCCTCCCTCTTCTATGTGGTCCAGGAGGGCGACGAATGGGTGCTGCGCGGAGCCGGCTGGGGCCACGGAGTGGGCATGTGCCAGGTGGGCATGGTCAAAATGGCCCAAAGGGGATACGATTACCGGCAAATCCTACAGCACTACTACCCTGGGACCGAACTGCGGCGGGTGGTATAACCCGACTAACCGGCTAAACCTTTAAAATTTTCAGCACAATCAACCTCTTTCACCCGTGGAGGCAAGCCATGAGCGAACCCAAAAAGGTATCGGTAGAAAACCTGAGCCCGGAGGAAGAACGGATCCGGCAAATCCTCATCAAGTACAAGAACATCGCCGTGGTGGGCCTGTCCAAAAACCCCCAGAAACCCGCCCGCAAGGTACCCAAATACCTGATGGCCCACGGATACCACATCATCCCCGTGAACCCCACCATGGAGAAAACCCTGGGCCGTAAGGTGTACCCCAGCATCGCCGATATCCCTCCCGACGTGAGAATTGACCTGGTAGAGGTGTTCCGTCCCTCTGACCAAACCCCAGAGATCGTGCGCCAAGTGGTGGAACGCAAGAAACGCGTGGGAGACGTTCAGGCCGTGTGGCTCCAAGAGGGGATCAAACACCCCGAGAGCCGCCGACTGGCCGAAGAGGCCGGCTTGGAGTACGTGGAAGATCGCTGCATGTACAAGGAACACAAGCGCCTGATCCTCGGAGAAGAGCCCGACGAGATCTGACATGAGCTCCCTCTATGCAGCCCGAGCAGGACAAGCAGGCCCCCGGGTAGTGCTGCTCCACGGCGCCGGAGGATGCCACCACGTGTGGCACTACTTCCTGAAACGCCTGGGCCGGAGCGGCCGGGTGTATGCCCTGGACCTGCCGGGCCATTGCCAAAGCCCACCCCCCAAGGAACACACCTTCCCAGAGTTTGTCCGCCTCCTGAACCAGTGGTTTGATCAGGAACTCGGAGGCCCTCCCGAGGTACTGGTGGGCCACTCCATGGGCGGCCTGCTGGCCCTGGCTCTCGCAGCCCAAAGGCCCCAGGTGCGCCGCCTGGTGGTGCTCTCGGCTGCCCTGCGCATCCCCGTGAAACCCCGCACCCAGGTACAACCCGAGGATGTAGAGGAGATCTGTCGCCGCATCTACCACCAGGAACGTTGGGTGCGGTGGTGCGTGGAACACCGCAGCCAAGTGATCCTGTCCACCCCACCCATCATGCTCCAGGATCTGGATATGGTGCGCCAGGTGGACCTGCGGCCCTTGGCACCCCACATCCAACAGCCTGTACACCTGGCCGTGGGCCGCTACGACGAGGTGATCCCCGAAGACCTGATCCGCGAAACCCTGCAGCATCTGCCCCAGGCCCGGCTCACCTGGCTGGAAAACTCGGGTCATATGCCCCACCTGGAAGAGGCCGCCCGCGTGGCCGAAATCATTGAAGAGGAGATGTCCCATGCCGCAACCTCCTGAGATCACCTTGGAAACCACGGTGGAGGAACTGGTGCTCCGATACCCGGAAACGGTGGCGGTGTTCTTCAAACACGGCATTCCTGCCATTTCCTGTGGCACCCCCATTTGGGGCACCATCGGCGAAAACGCCAAAAAATACGGTGTGAAGGACCCTGAAAAGCTCCTGGCCGACCTACGGGCCAAGGTGCAGCAGGCCCAACCTCTCACCCTTAAAATTCAACCCACCAAGCCCGAGGAGTGATGAATCCATGAAGCGTTGGTTTTCCTGGCTGGTCCTTTTTCTGGGGATCACCGGCCTGCAGGCCGCAGAAATCCAAACCTTCACCCTGGACAACGGCCTGCAGGTGTACCTGGTAAAGAACCGCATTGTGCCCCTCGTGACCATTGTCACCTCCTTCCATGCAGGGGGTACCTACGAAGACTCCATTACCAACGGCCTGTTTCACCTCTACGAGCACATGCTGTTCAAGGGCAACGCCAAATACCCGGATCAGTTGGCCTTTAAGAAACGACTCCGGGAACTCGGCATCATCTATAACGGCTCCACCTCCACGGAACAGGTGGAATACCACTACACCCTGCCCAGCCGCCTGCTACGGGAAGGCCTGGACTTCATGGCCGTGGCCATGAAATCCCCCCTGTTTGATGAAGAGGAGCTCCACCGCGAGATCCAGGTGGTCATGGACGAGTTCCGCCGAGATTTCTCTGAGCCCACGTACCAACTGTACCAAAAGACCCGAGAGGCCTTCTACGGCCCCTGGTTCTATCGCAAAAACGTCATCGGCGATAGTGCCCAAATCAAAAACGCCACCCGCGACTTGATGCTTCAGATTCAACGGAACTTTTACAACCCCAACAACTGCAACCTGATTGTGGCCGGTGATCTGGATTTTGCCACCGCCCGCCGATACATTGAAGAAACCTTCGGCGACTGGCAAAACCAGGCGCCACCTCCCCAGGTAGACCCCGTGCCCCATGTGTCCGAAAACCGGGTGGTGACCCTTCGGCTGCCCGCAGAACACGCCTATGTACAGGTCCTGTACGCAGGGCCCAATGTGGGGCAACAAACCGAGGATACCTATGTGGCCGATCTCCTGGGGACCCTGATGAACGCTCCGGGCTCCCGGTTCCAAACCGTGTTCGTGGATTCCGGCTTGGCCACCTCGGCCTCCTTTGGGTATTACACCCAGCGATACGGTGGGGAACTCACCTTTTACTTCGTCACCGAATCGGACAAGGTCCCCCAGCTGCGGAAACGCCTGGACCGGTTCATCCAAGAGATGGCCCAACCGGGCTTTTTCACCGAGGAGGAGCTGGCCAACGCCAAACGCGCCATTGAGATTGATTACCTCAAGGCCCAAGAGGTGCCCAGCCGCTACGCCGTGGGCCTGGCCTTTTGGATCACCGTGGCGGGCTACGACTACTACCAAACCTACGTAGAACACATCCGAGCCCAAACCCTGTCCGCCCTCACGGACTTCGTGAACCGGTACTTGGTGAACCAGCCCCACGCCACGGGCATCCTTTACCCCACTAAGGAGCGATAACCATGCGAAAAGCCTTGATTGCCATGGGATTGGCGGTGGCACTGGCCGGCGGCTTGGGCTGCACGTCGGCCCCAGAGTCCCCACGACTGGAACGCACCACCCTCCGAAACGGCTTGCCCGTGCTGCTCTACTCCCTGCCCGAGGTTCCCACGGTATCCGTGGGCATCCTTTTTAAGGGCGGGGCTGCCAAACTCCAACCCGGGCAGGACGGCCTGGAATACCTGGCCGTATCCGCTGCCCTCCAGGGGTCTGAAGCCCTCCCTTACCCGCGGTTTCGGGAAGAGGCATACGCCTACGGCATTGATCTCTCGGTGCAGCCGCCCCGCAACGACTTCCTGCTGGTCACCGCCAGGGCCGTGGAACTCTTCGCCCACAAGGCCATCACCCTGTTGGCCGATGGCTTGATGCACCCGGAATGGAACCCCACGGCCTTTGAAAAGGTGCGGCGTCAGCTGGTGGCCCGTGCCCGCATGAGGGAGCAAAGCCCGGACGAACGGGTGTGGCTCCGGCTCAACGAACGGTTCTACCAAGGCCACCCCTACGCCGTCCGGCCCGATGGCACACCGGAAACCCTCCAACAATTCACCCTGGAAGACGTCCAGGCTTACTTGCCCGCCCATCTCACGGCCTCGGAACTCATGATCGGGGTCACCGGCGCCTTTGACCGCGACAGCATTCTGGCTTGGCTGAACGAGACCTTCGGGAACCTCCCCCCAGGCCACTTCCAAGACCCCCAGGTTCCTCCCTTCTCCCGGCCCGACTCCGAGATGATCTACCACGAAACCCTGCCCATCATTACGGCCTACTTTGCCGCCAAGTTTCCGGCTCCATCCCCTGCAGACTCCGAGTTCGCCGCGGGCTTCTTGGCCATGCAGGTGCTCTCCCAAGCCCTGGGCGACACCATCCGCACGGGCTACGGCCTCTCCTACGCCGTGTGGGCTGGGCTCTCCATGAACCGGGCCAACTACGGGTACCTGTACTTCTCCAGCACCAACGCCAATAAGGCCCTGCACCTCCTGAAGAAAACCCTACACGCTTTTCAGGAGCACCCCATCACCCCCGAAGAGAAACAGCACGTGCTCAACCTGTGGCAAACCCTCACCTACATGCGGGAGTCTTCCTCCCAGTCGCTCCTGGCCAGCCTCTTGTCCTTTGAGTATTTGGGCGCCGGGGCCGAAACCGCTTTGAACCTGGTCCAGAAACTGGAGGCTGTTCCACCGGAGGCGATCCAGAACTTTTTGAAGACTTACCCTGAACCCTTCGTGGCCTACCTGCTGCTCCAGGAAACTGCACGCCCATGAGTCAAAACCAGAGCCCCGGGATCCAGGTGGAGTACCAGAACCAGGTGTTGACCGTGGAGCAACCGGTGCGCCGGGTGATTGATCTCCTGAAGCACCTCCACCTGAACCCTGAAGAGGTGCTGGTGTTCCGCGGCGAAGAGGTGCTCACTGAGGACGAACCCCTGCGCGAGGGCGATCGGCTCTTTATCCTGGAAGTGGTTTCCCGGGGCTGAGCCGATGCCCTCGTTGCCCCAACGGGTTCGGACCCGGGCCCTGGTGTTCCGACGGATCCCCTATCAAGAGGCGTCGGCCATCTACGAACTCTTCACCTACCGACTGGGACGGCTCAAGGTGCTGGTGCGCGGGGCCCGCCGGCCCCGCAGCCGCTGGGTATCCACCCTGGAACCCTTCCACGTGATTGAAGCGGTGATCCATCGGCGAGACACCCGAGAGATCCAGAGCCTTTCCGAGGCCCATATCCTGCAAGCGTACCCTGGCCTCCGCACCTCTTACGAACGCCAGCGGGCAGCAAGCCAGCTCTTTGAATGGGTACGGCACCTGGTGCCCGAAGACACCCCAGCCCCCCATCTCTACTCCTTAACCGAGCGGGTGTTCCATCTGCTCGCTACCGAGGGGAACTCAGAGGCCTTAGAGGTGGCGTTTCTGCTCCGCGCTGCCCAACAAATGGGGTACACGCCCCGGCTGGATCGGTGTCAACGCTGCGGTCAACCCCATCCCACCCACCTCTCTGCCGCCCATGGGGGGGCCCTGTGTGCCCCATGTGCCCGCACCGTGGACACCCCCGTCATCGCCCTGGGTGCCAACGGCCTCCGAAAACTTCGGGAACTCCAACGTCTCCCCCTCAGCCAAGTGGTTCGGGTCCCCAATCCCAGGGTCCTGGATTCCCTGGTGGAGTTTTTGAATCAAGTGATGGACCTCAATCTGCCCCGTCCCCGGGCTCCACAATCACCACCCTGGGGCGAAACCCCTTGAGGTCTTCGTCGTCCATCCAGGTGTAGGCAGCGATGATCAAGAGATCGCCCGGCTGGGCCAACCGGGCGGCCGCCCCATTGAGGATCACGTCCCCCGGCTTCCCCTGGATCACATAGGTAGAAAACCGGGCTCCGTTGGTGATATTGTAGATGTCCACCCGCTCATACGGGGCCAAATCGGCCTGTTCCAGGTACTCCGGCCCCAGGGTGATGCTGCCTTCGTACCCCAGGTGGGTTCCGGTCACCCGGAGGCGGTGGATCTTGGACTTCAGCACCAAACGCTTCATGGCACCTGGATCTCCATGTTGTCAATGAGCCGAGCCGGCCCCACATGCACCGCCAAGGCCACCAGAACTTGCTGGCCCGATTTTAACGGCCCTACAGGCTGCAGGGTTTCGGGATCCACCACTGCCACATAGTCAATCTTTCGCACGTGGGGGTGCGACTCAATGAACTCGTGCACCTCCCGGATGATGCGGGAGGGATCACGTTCGCCCTGGGCGATCAATTCCCGGGCCATCAGAAGGCCCCGGTACAAAGACAAGGCCGAGCGTCGTTCCTCTTGGGACAGGTAGCGATTGCGGGAGCTCATGGCCAACCCGTCGGGCTCCCGCACGATAGGGCATCCCACAATCTCCACGGGCATGTTCAGATCCCGCACCATCCGCTGAATGACGCGCCACTGCTGGTAATCCTTTTTGCCGAAGTAGGCCCGGTGGGGCTTCACGGCTTCAAAGAGTTTGGTCACCACCGTGGTAACCCCGCGGAAATGGCCTGGACGAAAGGCTCCACACAGGGTTTGGGTAAGATGTCCTGTGACCTCCACGAAGGTGACGAACCCTTCGGGATACATCTCCTCCACTGGGGGCATGAACACGTAGTCCACCCCGGCTCGCTCGCACTTGGCCAGGTCTCCCTCAGGATCCCGGGGGTACCGCTCGTAGTCCTCGTTGGGCCCGAATTGGGTGGGGTTCACGAAGATGGACACCACGGTCACATCGTTTTCATCCGTACTGCAACGAACCAGGGAAAGGTGGCCATCGTGCAGCGCTCCCATGGTGGGAACAAAGCCGATGCTCTTGCCCTGTTGCCGCAGGTCGTCGGCCACCTTTTGCATCTCTCGGATCCGTTCAATCACCCGCATATGCCAAAATATACGGCCTTTCCCGGGTCCGAGAGAACCCGGTCTTGCCCGGCTACTCGCCAGAGGCAGAGGGCTCGGGCAGATCCAGTTGTTCCTCATGGATCCCCAGGATCTCCACCCCCTTCAAGGTGCGGCGGGCCAGCCCCTGGAGCACGGTTCCCGGGCCCACCTCCACAAAGCGTTGTCCACCCAAACGCTGGGCTTCCTTCAAGGCTTGGGCCCATAGAACCGGTTGCCGCAGTTGCACCTTTAGGGCTTCTTTCAAGGTTTGGGGATCCTGGGTGGCCTTGGCCGTGGCATTGGGGATCACCGGGCACCGGGGGGTTTGAAAGGGCATCTGATCCACAAAGGTGGCAAACTCCCGCTGGGCAGGCTCCATCAACGGCGAATGAAAGGCGGCGGACACCCGCAACCGGACCACCCGTTTGGCCCCTCGTTCCCTGAGGAGTTCCATGGCCTGCAACACTGCCTCCTCCTCACCGGAGATCACCACTTGGCCAGGGGAGTTGAAGTTGGCGGCCACCACGGTGCCGGGCACCGAAGAAAGCACTTCTTCAATGACCTCTGGGGCCAGGCCGATGATGGCCGCCATGGTGCCTGCTCGGCGTTCTGCGGCCTGCTGCATCAAACGGGCCCGTTGCCCCACCAATCGGAGTCCGGTTTCATAGTCCACGGCACCAGCCGCATAGAGGGCCGAGAGTTCCCCTAAGGAGTGGCCCATCACCACGTCGGGCCTTCGGTGTCGGTGCTCCACCAGGAACCGGGTCAAGGCCGCTTCGTAAACGAACAGGGCAGGCTGGGCATACAGGGTTTGGGTGAGGGTTTCCTCGGGGCCCTCAAAGGACACCTGTCGGAGGGGCAAATCCAAGATCTCTTCAGCCTGTTGATACATCTCTTGCACCCAGGGGAACCGGTCGTACAGCCGTTTTCCCATGCCTACCTGCTGACTTCCTTGTCCGGGAAACATCCACACCTCTGCCATAACCAACCTCCCTTCGTGTGGTGCTAAGGATACGGGAAGCCCCAAGGCTCAACTTCCTTCCTTGACACCCCTGGGGGGCACGGTTACAATGGCAGCGATGTGGACGGTTCTGGTTGTACTGCTTATCCTCGCTGCCCTGGCCTACTGGGTGTACAAAACCTCCGTGCGTGTGGTCATTACTGAACGCGGAGGCGAAATCATGGCGGTTCGCCAGTTCAACTTCACGGTTCCCTTGGCAGCCAGCATCGTGGGGATCCTGCTCGCACTCCTGGTGGTTTTCAGCATCCGGGTGGTGCCTGTGGGCCACGCTCTCGTGAAATTCAACGTGCTCACCAAAACCTTTTCCGTGGCTGGAGAGGGGGTCACCTTTGTGCCCCCCTTTCTCTACAACACCTATCTCTACGATCTCCGACGGCAAGAGTACACCATGTCTGCCCGCAAGGGCGAGGGCAAACGCCGCGACATTGACGATTCCCTGTGGAGCCCCACCAAGGAAGGCCTCCAGGTGGGCATTGACTTGACCTGCTGGTACCGCATCAATCCGGATAGCCTCATCTCGGTGCACCGCCGCATCGGTCCCGACTACGACGAAAAGGTGGTACGGCCCGCCATCCGATCCATCGTGCGCCACGTCATCTCCGAGTACCCCATCATGGACGTGTACTCGGCCAAACGGCTGTACATCCAACAGGAGATCCTGGATCGCCTTCGCAAACTCCTGGAGCCCGATGGCTTCATCGTAGAGGAGATCGTGCTCCGGGACGTGCACTTCACCCCGGACTTCGCCCGTGCCATTGAACAGAAGCAGATTGCTCAACAGGAAGCCGAGCGCATGAAGTACGTGCTGCAGAAGGAGCAACTGGAGGCCCAACGGAAACAGATTGAAGCCGAGGGGAAGGCCAAGGCCATTGAAATCGTGTCGCAACAACTCAAGAAACACCCGGAGTACATCCGCTATCTGTACGTGGAGAAACTCTCGGACCAGGTCCAGGTGATCGTTTCCGACCAAGGCACCATCCTGAACCTGGGTGAGGTGCTCAAGAAGGGTCAATGAACGCCCTCCGGGCCCTGTGGGACCTCGCCCGTCCCTTAAACGTTCTCATTGCCCTTCTGGTGGTGCAGGTGGGCTTCGCACTCACGGGCCAGTGTCCCCTGCCTTGGGCCCGGTTCCTGGCCTTTGCAGCGGTGGCCCTGATCACAGCCGGCGGCAACATCCTCAACGATGTGGCCGATCTGCCAGTGGACCGGGTGGCCCATCCAGAGCGTCCCTTGCCCCAAGGCCGTCTGAACCCAGAGGTGGCTCTCTGGGTGGCTCTGGGCCTCCTCATCCTGGGGATTGGCGCTGCGTATCCCTTGGGACCCCTACCCTTGAGCCTTGCATGGATCGCCGCCCTACTCCTGGTCTTCTACGATCTGCGCGCCAAATGGATCCCGCTCGTGGGCAACCTCATTGTGAGCACGGTCTCCGGCTTAACCTTTGTGTTCGCCGGCGCCGTGGTGGGCCAGCCCGAACGCGAGATCTTCCCCTTTGCCTTTGCCTTCCTGCTTCACCTGGCCCGGGAGATGGTCAAAGACCTCCAGGATGTGGCGGGCGATCGCCAGGCCCCAGGCCGCACCCTGGCCCTGATCTGGCCCCGAAAACGCCTGATCCAAACCGTTCGGGCCGTGCTTCTTTTGCTCATCGCCATCACCCCGGTGCCCTACCTCACAGGTCACTATGGCCTGTGGTACCTTGTGGTCGTCGTGCTCGGGGTTGATTTTCCCTTGGTTTCCCTTATCCTGAAGATGGAAAACGCCGAACCCCAACGGGTTTCCGAACACCTCAAAACCCTGATGGTCATCGGACTGGTGGCGCTGGCCCTCGGGAGGTTTTAGCCATGAAGATCGCGGTGATCTCCGATACCCATGACCATATTCCTGCAGTGCAGGAAGCCTTCCGTCGGATCCAAGCCCTGGGCATCCGCCAAACCCTCCACCTGGGGGATATCATCGCCCCCTTCGTTGTGCGGTTCCTGCGGAACGTGTACGACGGGGATCTGCTGGCCGTTTACGGCAACAACGATGGCGAACGCCTGTTCCTGCGCGAGACCTTCCAGAAGTTTCAAGCAGAGATCCGCGTGGCTCCGGTGGAACTGGAACTCGGTGGCCGCAGGATCCACATGACCCACGAACCCGTGGCTCCAGAGGCATTGGCCCAGCACTTTGACGTGGTGCTCTACGGTCATACCCACGAGATCCGCAACGAACGACTGCCCAACGGTCACCTGATCCTCAACCCGGGCGAGGCCTGCGGCTACCTCACCGGCCGCCGCACCTTCGCCCTCTTGGACCTGGACACCCTCAGGGCAGAAATCGTGGAGTTCTGAGGATGACCCGGTGGGTGGTGGACCTGCTCATCGCCCTGATCCTCGTGGGCAATACGGCCGGTGGACTGCGTAAAGGCTTGATCCTTCAGGTGTTTTCCGTTTTGGGCATCGTGGCCGGCATCGCCTTAGGCCTCACCTTCCAACCCCAGGTGGCGCGCCTCTTCAACTTCCTGCCTGCCGATGTGGCCGTGTTGAAACAAGTGCTGGCCTTCCTGTTAATCTTTGTAGCCACTGTACTGGTGGCCTGGATCACGGGGATCACCCTCAGGACCTTGGCCCGCACCCTGCTCTTGGGGCCTGTAGACCGCCTGGGGGGCGCCCTGTTTGCCTTCCTGGAAACCTGGATCCTGATCGGAGGTGTGTTTGCCTTCTTGATCCGCCACCATTACCTTAGCAACATCACTGAGGCGAGTTTCTTGGGACCCTTGGCCGCGTACCATGTGGAAATCCTGTTGCACCTTTTGGGGTTTTAACGGCACCATAGAAAAACCCTGGTCTTAACCAAGGAGTAGAACCCATGGCGAGGAAAATTCGTGTGCTGATCGCGAAGCCCGGGCTGGACGGCCATGATCGGGGTGCCAAGGTGATCGCCCGGGCCCTCCGCGACGCCGGCATGGAGGTGATCTACACCGGGCTGCACCAAACCGCTGAGGCCATCGTGGAAACCGCTCTGCAGGAGGACGTGGATGTGATCGGCTTGTCCATCCTCTCCGGTGCCCATATGACCTACTTTCCCAAGGTCCTCCGTCTCATGAAGGAAAAAGGGCTGGACGACGTGCTGCTCTTCGGCGGCGGCATCATCCCCGAGGAAGACAAGCAAAAACTCTACGAGATGGGTGTGGGGAAACTCTTCGGCCCGGGTACCCCCACCCAGGAGATCGTGGAGTACATCCGCGAATGGTACCGCCAGCACCGGGGCGAGGAGGCGTGAATCCCCTAACCCCCGAACGGATTGAGCAGGCCGTAGAGGCGGCGCTGACCGTGCGAACCCGGGCCTATGCCCCCTTCTCAGGGTTCCAGGTCGGGGCCGCGGTGATCGCTGCATCGGGCCGCATCTACACCGGGGTGAACGTGGAGAACTCCTCCTATGGGCTCACCATTTGCGCAGAACGCTCTGCCGTGTTCCGTATGGTGGCCGAAGGCGATCAGCACGCCCTCCTGGTGGTGGTGGCCACCGATACCCCGGAACCCGTGATGCCCTGCGGCGCGTGTCGGCAAGTGCTGTATGAGTTTGGAGGACCAGAACTCCGGGTGGTGGCGGTTACCGTCCAAGGGAAACGCCGCGAGGTTCGCCTGGGCGATCTGCTACCGGACGGGTTCCGGCTGGATCCCTCCACCGGCCAACCCCAAGGGTAATCACAGCATCATCGCGCGCCGCTGCAGTTCTTCCCGCAGTACCTGCTCCAACCTCCGAGCGGCGTTGCGATGGTCGTCCTGTTTCCTCAGTGGTCCGGCCGCCACCGGGAGGGCGCGACGCCGGGCAGGCTCCCGCAGCAATTGAACCACCTGGCGGATGCACTGTTCGGCTCGCTCAAAGGCAAAGAGCCCAGGGCCCCGACGGATGCCAAACAGGGCCAAGGGCGTGGCCACCACCGGCAATCCCGTGGCCAACGCCTCCAAGATCTTGCCTCGGAACCCGGTGCCCAGTTCAATGGGTGCCACGAACACATCGGCCCTCCAGTACTCCCGCACCATATCGGCATGGCTCCCTCCAGGGCGGATCACCACTTGGGGGGAGGCAAACCTCCGCAGCTGTTCAGGGGGTTCGTGGCCTATGGCGAAGAACCGCACGTCGGCCACGGCCGCCCGGATCTCGGGCCAGCACCGAGTCAAGAAGTTCTGAACGGCGTCCACGTTGGGATAGTGTAGAAAATTTCCCACGTACAGCAGGTTCTTCGTGCCAAAGCGGGGCCGGGGTGGGGGCACGTAGAAATCGGTGTCCACTCCATGGGGCACTACCCGCACACGCCCCTGAAGCCGAGGCTCATACCGCAACAGAAGATCACGGTCCTCCGGAGTCAGGGTGAGCACCAGGTCCACGGATCGGTACATGTAGAACTCGTAGTTGCGGAGTTCTTCCAACTCCTCCTCGGAGATGGGCTCACCCTTGGCCCGTCGGAGCTCGTGGGCCCGGGTATAGCACTCGTGCACCGAGATGACCGTAAGGGTATGGCGGGGAATGTGCCGCCGATGGGCCACCAAGTACTGCCCCATCATGGAGTACTCGGCAAGGATGACATCGTAGGTGTCTTCGGTTAGAAGGGCCAAAAAGGCTTGATCAAAAGCCGGGCTGTATCCACCATCACCTTTGAGGAAGAACTCGGGCCGCTGGAGTTCTTGGCGCCATCGGGCGATGAGCTCCGGGGGTTTGTCCTTCTGCACCGGCACCTTCACCACCTTCCGGCAGAAGGGCTCCAGGCTGGTGTCCTGCAGATCGGCCTCATCGTAGGCTGGGGCCAACAGGGTGATCTCGTGGCCTCGGCGAGCCAGGTTCTTGATGCGATGGTAGATCAAAATGGGGCCGCCGATGATGTCGGCCCGAGGCAGGAGTTTGGAGACCACCAGGATCTTCATGGCCTTTGGGGGAGTTCTTGCTGGAGCCGAGCCCGAAGGGACGGCTGATCCACCCGGCTCATGAGGGTAGACCATCGGCTTTGCAATTCCAGCAACCGCTGAACCGGATCCTCCTGGGGCGGAGCGTCGGTAATCATAAGTTCCAAGGTTTTCAGAGTTTCGCGGGCGTCCTCCAGTTTACCCTCCGCCAGGTACTCCAAGGCCAAAAGTTGATGAGCCCGGTACACCTTTTCCTCCAAGTCGTCACGCAGGAAGGCACCGGGATAGGGATCCAGGTCTTCCGGCCGCACCGGGTGCAAAAAGGGATAGCGGGCCAGGGCCCGGAGTTTGGCACGTTCCCTCACGAAACGGTACACGTCCTCCCGCAGTTGCCGCCAAAGGGGATGGGGTTTGGGCGGCGGCAGATGCTTGATGGCCAATTCCCGGTCCAGCACAAAGGGGTATCCGAAGATTCGGGCGTTGATGAGGAAATCCATATCCTCGCCTCGGGGCACTGCCGGGTCAAAGGGCACCCTTAGGAAAAGGTGCTTGTGGACCGCCATGTTGCCACCAAACACGAAGGGGGTGATCTTATATCGGGGCGGCTGGCCGATGAACCGTTCAAAGGCCTCGTTCATCCGATCAAACTTGTCCCAGTAGCGTCGCCAGGGCTTGAAGGGCCGATGGACCCGCCAATCGCCGTTGGGCTGCAAGTAATAGCCCGCCACAGCATACACGGGAATCCCCTGATGCTCCCTGCCCAAAAGGGCCACAGCCTTTTGCAGAAACTGGGGATCTTCTACCACTTCGTCGTCATCCACCAGCACCACGGCATCGGCCCCGAGGACATGGGGAACGAACAGGCACAGGTTCCGAACCGGGGAGTACCCTCGGAGTTGCAGCAGATCCCCCACTTCTACGGGTACGGATTCCCGCAACACGGCCAAGATGCGGTCCAGGTGGGAAGGACCGAACACCACGGTGGGCACGGATGGACGAGATTGGTCCACCAGCCTCTGCACCTTCCGCTCCACAGCCTCGGCAATCTCGGGAGTGGTGGGCACAGCAAGGATCACCAGGGTGTACTCTGGGCCCTCCAGAATCTTGAGGCTCTCCAAGGTGCGGGCCAGGGTGCCCTCCTCGTCCAGGGGAGTGGGATGGTCGTAGATGGCGTCGCCCGGTTTCCACCCCTCGGTACGGGGACGGCCCCAATAGGTAGGGATCACCAATGCCAGCCGCATCATCGGCCTCCTTGTTGTGCCGTTTTTTGAACGGATGGGTTTTACTATACGGCATTCCCTCAAACCCCGAAAACGCCGAAAATTTGAGGGTTTTGGGGATCGGCCTTATGATTATTGCTACGAGAAGGAGCGGAAACCATGAGGGGTTTCACAGCCATTGGGATCACGCTAAGCCTTTTTCTGATGTCCTGTTCAGGAGGTGGGGGTTCCCAAAACACCCTGACCATCTGGGAGAGTTATAACGACGAAGAACACGCCGTTTTCATGAAAATTGTGGAAAAATATCAGCAGAAAAACCCGGGCATCACCATAGAAGTGCAGCGCGTACCTTTCCAAGGGATGGAGCAAAAGGTGCTCACCGCCCTGGCCGCTGGCATGCCCCCTGATCTGGCCCGAGTGGATTACGCCTTCGTGGCAACCTTGGCTGCAAAACACGCCGCCGTGCCCATCCTCCCCGAGGACCTGGGAACCCTGGCCGCTGAACTGCTGCAGGCCCCTTTAGAGTCCAACCGCATCCGCGACACCCTCTACGGTTTGCCTGACCAAACCACCTGCATCTTGCTCTTCTACAACCGCGATCTTTTCCAACGGTTCGGCATAGAAGGCCCACCCCGCACCTGGGACGAGTTCGTGGCCATAGGCAAAAAACTCACCCACCCAGACCAGGGGATCTACGCCTTTGGCATGCGAAACTCCCTGTGGTGGACCTTTCCCTTTTTCTTCTCCTTTGGTGCGCGGTTCCTTTCCCCTGACCGAAGCCGCTGCGAACTGGATTCCCCGGAGGGCATTCAAGCGTTCACCTTTAAAGTGAGCCTTTACCGCCAGCACCGCATTGAAGCCGGTGCGTGGAAGCCTGGGGCGGTTTCGCCCGACGTGGGCTTTGTCAACGGCAAGTATGCCATGATCCTATCGGGCCCATGGGCCATCAAGCAGCTCCAGCAGATGCACCTGAACTTTGGCATCGCGCCTGTGCCTGCAGGCCCCGCAGGATCTCGGACCACCATTGGCGGCACCAACATGGTGATCCTGAATCCCAAGAAAAAGGCCGAGGCTTTGAAGTTCCTGAAGTTCCTGCTTTCCCCAGAGGTCCAAGCCTTTTGGGCCAACGAACTGGGGCAAGTCCCGGTGAACCGCAAGGCCTTCGCTGCAGTGGACACGGTGCGGCATCCGTTCCTGCCCGTGATCATGCGTGCCATGGACACAGCGGTGCCTCGTCCACCTCTGGCCAATTATGGCGCCATTGAACTGGCAGCCAACGCGGAAATGGACCTGGCCCTCCAAGGCAAAAAGAGCCCTGCCCAAGCGTTGCACGACGCCGTTCGGAGGATCAACGAACTCCTCAAGGAGCATCCATGACCCTTTGGCTCGCCCTGTGGATCCTGGCAGTCCCGTACCACACCGTAGAGGTCAACGGCTCCGCAGAGGATTACACAGCCGACGAACACGTGCTCCACGACCCCAGCAACGATTCCTTTTACGGCCCCAGCAACGAACTCTTGGATCTCTACTTAACCTGGGATCGGGATGCCCTGTACCTGGCGTTGGACTACGTGGTTCAGAACAACGGCGTGGTGGTGGCGTTGAGCACCGGCGAGGGAGGCATCCGCGATATGAACGGCCTGGACTGGTATCCCCGCAACTTCCAGTTTGCCCATGTGCGCATCAATTTCTTGGTGGCCCTGTGGAACGCGGATCTCTCCACCGGTGGTGTACGTCGGATCCTGGATTCCCACAACACCGAGCAAGTGGGCAATGCCCTGATTGCCAATAGCGGCTTCTCGGGCTCCCAGAGCACCGTAGAGGTGCGGCTCCCGTGGAGTGAACTCTACCCCCATGGATTCCCCACCGGCGCCACGTTACACCTGGTGGCCATGGTAGTGGGCGGCGACCACGCCACCGGCGGCGATCTGATGCCCAATCCCCAAGAGGCCACCTTTGGCTTTGGATCAGCGTACACCATACGCACCTTCTACCGGGTGGTGGTGGACGCCAACGGCGACGCCCTGCCCGACTCCGGTACACCGATCACCGCCCTGGACTCGGTGATCACCATTCCGGTGCAACCCCTGCGGTTCACCCGATTGGACCTGCTGCATCGGGTGGTGCGTCCAGGCAAGAGTTTTGGTGTTACCCTGGAGGTTAGCGAGGCTGCGGACCTGAGGATTACCGTGTACAATGAACGGGGGGAACGGAGGATGGCCCGGTCGTATCCGGGGGTAGAGCCCGGCCAGGTGTACACCTGGACGTGGCCTGTGCCCTCGGACTGGCCGGCCGGGGTGTACATCCTCCAAGTGATGGCCAATGGGGTTGTACAGGAGAAGAGGAGTTTTGTGGTGCTCAAATAGGCAGGAGGTGAGGCCGTCATGCGCAGAACCAACGGGTTTCTGAAGAAGAACAACCTAACCCTTCGCTGTCCCGTGTGTGGCCACACCGCGGAGTACACCCCCATTGAGTACATGGGTGAAACCGTGCTTTGCAAACACTGCGGGGCGGCCATGGGTTGGCCCCAGTTGTTTGCCGGGCTCCCGCCGGCCGACCAGCGAAGGGTTTTGAGCATTCCCTACCTCAAGGCCTTCGTGCAGGCGGAGGAGGCCGAAACCTAACAGGAGGTGTTCCATGCTCACGCCCTTCAAAAACGAGCCCTTCACCGACTTTTCCCGGGAGGAAAATGCCCAAAGGATGCGGGAAGCCTTGGCCCAAGTGGAGAAACAACTGGGCCAAGAGTACGCCTTGGTGATCAACGGTGAACGGGTCAAAACTCGGGAAACCTTTACGTCCATCAACCCCTCGGAAAAGGACCAGGTGGTGGGGGTACTCGCCAAGGCCACCCCGGAAGAGGCCGAACGGGCCTTAGAGGTGGCCACAGAGCGATTTGAATACTGGAAACGGGTACCCCCGGAAGAACGGGCTATGGTGCTCCTGCGGGCGGCCACCTTGCTGCGAAATCGTAAGTTTGAGTTCGCCGCCTGGCAGGTGTATGAGGTGGGGAAAAACTGGGCCGAGGCGGACGCCGATGTGGCCGAAGCCATTGACTACCTGGAATTCTACGCCCGTGAGATGATCCGCTATGCCCAACCCCAGGAGCTCACCCCCATTGAAACCGAACACAACGAGTACTTCTACATCCCCCTGGGTCCGGTGGTCGTAATCCCCCCTTGGAACTTTCCCCTGGCCATCCTGCTCGGGATGACCACCGCCGCCCTGGTGACCGGCAACACCGTGGTTTTGAAGCCCGCCTCCGATTCCGCCGTGATCGCTTACAAGTTCGTGGAACTCATGGAAGAAGCCGGCTTACCGGCGGGCGTGCTGAACCTCATCACCGGGCCGGGGTCCACGGTGGGAGACTTCCTGGTGGCCCATCCCAAAACCCGGATGATCGCCTTCACCGGCTCCATGGAAGTCGGGAAACACATCTACGAACTGGCGGCCAAGGTGCAGCCGGGCCAAATCTGGCTAAAGCGGGTCATCGCCGAGATGGGCGGCAAGGATGCCATCATCGTGGATGAGGATGCCCTGTGCTTGGAAGACGCAGCGGATGCAGTGGTCGCCTCGGCCTATGGCTTCCAGGGTCAGAAGTGCTCGGCGGCCTCCCGCTTGATCATCACCGAGCCCATCTACGATCGGTTCATTGAGATGGTCAAGGAACGCACGGAGCGGATCCAAATCGGACCAGCCAAGGACAACTACTTCATGGGGCCCGTGATCAACGCCTCGGCCGAAGCCAAGATCCTGGCCTACATTGAGATCGGCAAAGAAGAGGGGACCTTGGTTACCGGCGGCGAGAAGGCACCGGGCAACGGGTTCTATATCAAACCCACCATCTTCAAGGACGTGCCCGAGGATGCCCGCATCGCCCAGGAGGAGATCTTCGGGCCCGTACTGGCGGTGATCAAGGCCCGCGACTTTGACGACGCCCTGCGCATTGCCAATAACACCATCTACGGCCTTACCGGCTCGGTGTTCACGGGCGATCCGCTGAAGATCAAGAAGGCAAAGGAAGAGTTCCACGTGGGGAACCTGTACATCAACCGGAAGTGCACGGGGGCCCTGGTGGACGTGCATCCCTTCGGTGGCTTCAACATGTCGGGCACCGACTCCAAGGCCGGCGGACGCGATTACCTGCTGCTCTTCCTGCAGGGCAAGTCGGTTTCTGAGAAGTATCGGTAAAAGAACGCTCCTGGGGCGGGCGGCACCGCCCGCCCCAGGGTTCTCTCCATCACTCCTCCGTACCCAGAGAGAGCGCCTCAGAGGGAAGGAAGCGGCCTGCGGCGTGTTCCGCGGCCCGCTGCAGGGCCACTCTTAGCGCCTGGTACGGATCCTCTGTGAGCATAAACTCGGCAAAAAACACCCCGCCAAAGACATCCCCGCAACCGGTGGTATGCCGTGCCCTCACCGGCTGGGGAACCGGTCGGTGGATTATCCGGTTTCGTCGCTGCTTCCACCGCTCGGCCATCAAGGCCCCTCGGGCCCCCAAGGTCACCATGGCGACAGAGGGCCCTAAGGACAGCACCATCTGCAGAACGGCCGCGAGCCCCTCATCTCCAGGGGGCACCTCCAAGCCCGTGAGTGTACGGGCCTCTTCCTCGTTCATCTGCACCAGATCCACCCAACTCAGCACCTCTTGCCATCCCTGCAGGGGCTGGGCCTGATACACCCCTTGAGCGTTGGGAGAGCGGATCAGGCTGTGGACATCCATATACAGCCACCCAGTGGATCCCCGGGAGAGGGTTCGCAGGACCTCCAGGGGCAAATCCGTGGGGTGGATGTAGTTCACCAAAAGGCCTTCAAACTCCAAAATCGGTAGCACATCGGCCAAAGCCAATCCCCGGCCTTGGGCGTCAAAGTACTCGGTGCGGGAGCCGTCGGGGTGATAAACCAACAGGTTGCGGTGGGTGGCGGGGGCGGGTTTCACGAAGTCCAAATGCACCCCGGGCCATTGCCGCAGTCGTTGGGAGAGCAACGGATACTCCACCTCCCCCACGTAGAACACGGGATACAGGGACAGGCGATGCCCTGCGTGGAATGCCAGAGCGGCAAGGGAATAGAGGATGCCTCCCCAAGAACGCAGACGGATGCCGTCGGTTAGTTGCAGGGTATCCAGCACGGGTGATCCGAGGACGGCAACCCGAAGGGACATCGGGCACGGAGCGGATCAGGCTCCCCCTTCCGAGCCCGAGTCCTTCTTCTGCTTGCCCGAGGACTCAGAGCCCGATGACGAGCCCGACTTGTTTTTGTAATCGGTGATGTAAAACCCGGAGCCCTTAAACACGAGGCCCACCGAGCCAGAAAACACCCGCTTCATGGGCACACCACAGTGGGGGCACCGGGGAACCTCACCGTTATCACCCGGCAGGATCAACACCTCTTCACGGTGTCCGCACCGGGGGCACTCAAAATCGTAGATGGGCATTGTGAACCAAAAGGTTTCGGGGGCCGCAGCGGCATCGCTGCGGCCCCCGAAGGGTTTTTCTTAGAACTCGCCGAAGTCACCGGCGCCTGGCGGTGTGTTCTGCTTCTCCTTCTCCTTGATCTCGGTCACCAGTGCCTCGGTGGTCAGCAGGAGCGACGCGATGGACGCAGCGTTCTGCAGGGCCACCCGTTCCACCTTGGTGGGATCAATGATGCCCGCCTCAAACATGTCCACGTACTCCCCGGTAAGGGCGTTGAAGCCCTTGTTCTTGGCGAGCTTCTTCACCTCTTCCACCACCAAGGTGCCCTCATAGCCCGCGTTCTCTGCAATCTGCCGGAGCGGTTCCACCAGCGCCTTCTTCACGATGTCCACGCCCACCTTCTGGTCGCCTTCCAGCGTCAGCTTGTCCAGGGCCTTCATGGCGCGCACCAGGGCCACACCACCACCGGGCACGATGCCCTCTTCCACAGCCGCTTTGGTGGCGTGCAGTGCGTCCTCAATGCGGGCCTTCTTTTCCTTCATGGCCGTTTCCGTGGGTGCCCCCACGTAGATCACGGCCACGCCGCCCGCCAGTTTGGCCAGTCGCTCCTGGAGTTTCTCGCGATCGTAATCGGACTTGGTTTCCTCAATCTGGGCCTTGATCTGCTGGATCCGGGCCTGGATGTCCTCCTTCTTGCCGTATCCCTCCACGATGGTGGTGTTGTCCTTGGTCACGATCACCCGTTTGGCCCGGCCCAGATCCGAGAGCTGGGCGTGCTCCAACTTCATGCCGGCCTCTTCAGAGATCACCCGACCCCCGGTCAGGATGGCGATATCCTCCAGCATGGCTTTCCGCCGTTCGCCGTATCCAGGGGCCTTCACAGCGCAGGCCTGAAGCGTGCCCCGAATCTTGTTGACCACCAAAGTGGCCAGGGCTTCACCCTCCACGTCCTCGGCGATCACCAGGATGGGCTTGCCCGCTTGGGCCACCTTCTCCAGCACCGGGAGGATATCACGAATGGAAGAGATCTTCTTGTCGTGGAGCAGGATGAAGGGTTCCTCCAGGACCGCTTCCATCTTCTCCGGGTTGGTCACGAAGTAGGGGGAGATGTAGCCACGGTCAAACTGCATTCCCTCCACGATCTCCACGTAGGTTTCAATGCCCTTGGCCTCCTCCACGGTGATGACGCCGTCTTTGCCCACCTTATCCATGGCTTCGGCGATCTTCTCGCCGATGTCCATGTCGTTGTTGGCGGAGATGGCGGCCACCTGAGCGATCTCGCGGCGATCCTTCACCTCGCGGGAGAGTTTCTTGAGTTCATCCACCACAGCGTCCACTGCCTTATCAATCCCGCGCTTCACTTCCATGGGGTTGGCGCCGGCGGTCACCTGCTTCAGCCCCTCCCGGAAGATGGCCTCTGCCAGGATCGTGGCCGTGGTGGTTCCATCCCCGGCCACATCCGAGGTCTTGGAGGCCACCTCTTTTACCAGCTGGGCCCCAAGGTTCTCAAAGGGATCCTTGAGTTCAATCTCTTTGGCGACGGTCACGCCGTCCTTGGTGATGGTGGGCGACCCCCATTTCTTCTCCAGCACCACGTTCCGGCCAGAGGGGCCGAGGGTCACCTTCACCGCCTTGGCCAGTTTTTCAACGCCGCGGAGCAGTGCCCGACGGGCCTCGTCGCTGTAGAGAATGTCCTTTGCTGCCATGGCTCTTCCTCCTTCCTACGGGTTATTCCTCAATGATGGCGAGGATGTCGTCCTCACGCATGATGAGGTACTCTTCGCCCTCAATCTTCACTTCGGTTCCAGCGTACTTGGAAAAGATCACCTTGTCTCCCGGTTTCACTTCCATGGGCATCCGCTTACCGTTCTCGTCCAGCCGACCCGGACCCACAGCGACCACTTCGCCCTTCTGCGGTTTCTCCTTTGCCGTGTCGGGGATGATGATGCCACCAACCTTCTGTTCCTCTTCCTCAATCCGTTTGATGAGAACCCGATCAGCCAACGGCTGCACCTTCTTCATGGCTGCACCTCCTCGTGGGATTTCACGCCTGCGCTTATCAGAAATTGTCACAATATTATATCAGGAAATCCGAAGCGGGGCAAGCCGGAAACCTAAGGCCACCAGCGGATTCCCGCCCGCACCCCCTGCGGCGACCCCTGAAAGTCCATCCCCACCCGTCCCTGGGTCCGCTCCAGCAGAAACACATCCACCACACTGGCCAATCGGTTAATGGCCATCAGGCCCAGGGACAGGGTGACCCACCCCTCATAGGAACGCACCCGCTCCCGTAACCCTTGAAACCGGGCCCACAGGGCCCCGTTGGGCCACATCCAAGACCCCCCTACATCGTGCTGTTCCACATAGGCCGCCTGGGCCTCCGGGTCATCGGGGTACAGGGCCCGGGCCTTCATCCACAACCCCTCCAGGTAAGCCTCCCGGTTGGGATAGAACTCCACCGCATGCCAATAGGCTTCGTCTGTACGACGGGCATCGGCCCCGGCGTAATGGTACGCGAACCCTCGGTACTCCTCCGTGGTTCTCAGTTGAAGGTTGCGAAAGGTTCCCCAGGACACCCAAGACACCGCTTCGGTGATCAAAAAGGGAACAGCCCGATGGGCCTCCCCCAGGCTTAACTCCCCAGCACCCGGGAGCACCAGGGAAAGGGCCATCGCCTTGGGCGACAGGCTCAAAAGGACACTCCACAAAAGGCCGCTCATGAAAACAACTCCCCTGTGGTTTTCTCGTCTTCGTGCTCAATCACTGCCAGGTCCACCACCCGATCCCCCTCCCGGAGCCGTACCAAGCGCACCCCCTGGGTGTTCCGACCTGCCACCCGAATATCCCCGGACTGGGTGCGAATGGTGTTCCCTTGCTGTGTCAACAGGATGATCTCATCCTTGGAATCCACTGTGGCCAGCCGCACGAGTTTGCCGGTTTTAGGGGTGATCTTTTGGACGGTAACGCCGGTTCCTCCCCGATGGGTCCGGCGGATCTGCTGGATGGGCACTCGTTTGCCGTATCCGAACTCGGTGACCGTCAATACGAGTTTCCCGGGAACCACTCGGGCACAGGACACCACCCGGTTCCCCGGCCCCACTCGGGTGCCCCGCACTCCCATGGCGGTACGACCCATGAGTCTCACCTCTGACACCTGAAATCGCACGGCTTTACCGTCTGCCTTGGCCAGGATGACCTCCTGGTTCTCCCGTACTGGCACCGCTGCCACCAGCCGGTCTCCCTCCCGGAGCCGTTGGGCCCAAATGCCCCGCCGGCCAGCGTGTTGGAAATCCTGAATGGCCACGCGTTTCACCACCCCCTGCTCGGTGACCAGCAGGATGTGCCGGGGATCTTGGGCAAAATCCCGTACCGGGATCAAGGACACAATCCGCTCGTCCTTTTCCAAGGAGATCAAGCCCCTTAAGGGCCGGCCCCGGGCTCGGAGGCCCGCCTCGTGGATCAAATAGGTGGCCAAGGTGTACGCGCGGCCCCGGTCAGTGAGGATCAGCAACTGGTCGTGGGTACGACACACAAATACCGCCACCGGGAAGTCTTCCTCGTAGAACTTGATGCCGGCCTTGCCCACTCCCCCTCGGGCCTGCTGTCGGTACGATTTCAAGTGGGTCCGCTTGGCATACCCCTGGTAGGTAAGGGTCACCACCACGTCTTCATCGGGAATCAGATCGGTGATGTCAAAGTCTTCGGGCTCCTCGGCCACGATCTGGGTTCTCCGGTCGTCTCCGTACTTCTCTCGGATCTCCTCCAACTCCTTCCGGATCTCCAAAAGGAGCCGTGGACGGGACTCCAGGATCTCCCGGTAATCGGCGATCTTCTTCTGGAGGTCGTCGTACTCCGCCTGGACCTTTTCCCGTTCCAAGCCCGTAAGGGTCTGCAGGCGCATGTCCAGGATCGCCTGAGCCTGCTTTTCGGTGAACCGAAAGGACTCCATCAAACGGGTACGAGCCTCCTGGGGATTGGCCGACCCCCGAATGATGGCGATGATCTCGTCAATGACCTCCAGGGCCTTCAGAAGTCCCTCCAGGATATGGGCTCGGTCTTCCGCCTTTTTCAGCCGGAATCGGGTACGACGCTCAATCACCTGTTCCCGGTGATGGAGATACTCCGCCAACATCTCTCGGAGGGTGAAGAGCCGCGGCTCGCCGTCAGAAAGAGCGATGAGGATGATCCCAAAGGTGGTCTGCATCGGGGTGTGTTTCAGCAGCTGGTTCACCACGATGTCGGGATGGGTACCCCGTTTGAGTTCAATCACCACCCGTAGCCCTTCCCGATCGGTTTCATCCCGTAGGTCGGCAATGCCATCCACCTTCTTCTCACGCACCAGGCGGGCGATACTTTCAATGAGGAGGGTTTTGGAGAGACCATAGGGGATCTCGGTGATCACGATTTGCAGGTGGTTCTTCTTTTCCTCAATATGGTATCGGGAACGAACCAGGATCTTCCCCCGGCCGGTGAGATAGGCGTCTCGGATGCCTCGGGTTCCCATGATGAGGCCACCGGTGGGAAAGTCAGGCCCCTGGATCACCTCCAAAAGTTCCTCGTCGTCCACCTCTGGATCCTCCAGGAGCAGGATCAGAGCATCCACCAGCTCCCGCAGGTTATGGGGAGGAATGTTGGTGGCCATTCCCACGGCAATACCCGAGGATCCGTTTGCCAAGAGGTTTGGAAACTTGGCCGGCAGCACCACGGGCTCCTGGAGCCTTCCGTCAAAGTTGGGGACGAAGTCCACCGTGTCCTCATCCAGGTTCTCCAGGAGCTCCATGGCCACAGGGGTGAGCCGCGCCTCGGTGTAGCGGTACGCCGCCGGTGGGTCGCCATCAATGCTGCCGAAGTTGCCCTGCCCGTCCACCAGGGGATAGCGGAGGGAGAAATCCTGGGCCATGCGCACCAGGGCATCGTACACGGGTCCGTCACCGTGGGGGTGATACTTCCCGATCACTTCGCCCACCACCGTGGCCGACTTCCGATAGGGGCGGCCCGGGGTGAGCCCCAGGTTCCTCATGGCAAACAGAATGCGGCGCTGCACGGGCTTGAGGCCATCGCGGATGTCGGGCAATGCCCGGCCCACGATGACACTCATCGCATAGTCAATGTACGAAATCCGCAGTTCCTCTTCTAAGAGGGCTTCAATCTCTGGTGCCATTTTGTTTTATCTCTTCAACAATCGCTGGAGTTTCTGATTCCAGACGACCAAG
>CAYOQK010000056.1:0-27576 GCA_964406105.1 uncultured bacterium
AAACACGCCATAACCCAACTGTGTTTTAGCTCCCAAAGCACCCCACTTCTCAATAAAGAGCATTAATGCGGCTACCAGTGAGAGCATCTTTGGATCGCCGGTAAATTTTAGCGTTAAAGACCCCATGCGCCCTGGCGGTAAATACCATCCCCGCGTACGATCGGGAGGGCGAATGTTGAGCATGCGATCCTTCGGTTCCCAGATCGGCCGCGTGTGATCTTCCACCACCTCCATCCGAAATCTTCGCCGCCAGCCTGTGGTGCCGAAGACCTTGCAGGCGTCGCAGATGCCTGCTTCGTCCAGCGCATTCCACCAATCCTTTCCTTTGGCACGGGCTGCTTCATACCTTTTCAACCTCTCGCCGCTCAACTCGCACGTGTGCTCCGTCGGGTCACACACCTCTCCCCCCAGCCCGCGCACGATGGCTTCATACCACCAGCGCAATGAGCCCAGGATGCCCGTCTCGTGGATGCGGTCCATGGTGGTGTCTACCCCGCCGGTCCAAAGAGGGGTTAAGGTGCGGATCTTCACCTGCAAGGAAGAAGCAGACATCTACACTCTCCTTGCTTGCTTTAACGTTGGACGATAGGATTCGGGAGAAAGGGGACGGCAAGAAACAAAATGCGTTGGGAAAAGCGCCGCAAGGCCAAAAGGATGGGCAGCTAACTGAACCCTTAGCCCTCGCCCTTGACGTTGTTCCACCTTGACCTCCGGTTTGAAACTAATTTTACAGGGCATGTCAAGCCCTGATTGAGTACGGGGGTTGACCCTTTCGTTTTCTCGCGCACGGCAAGGCATTGACGGCTATTTAGACAGCGGCATCGCAAAGGACCAACAGGAAGTAAGAATAACGCTACTACTGTTATCCCTTTTTTAGACAGTGGCATCGCAAAGCCTTGTAGGTAGGATGGAAACGGGTGATGACCGTGTTCGTTCCTTCTTTAGACAAGACTATTGCAAAGGGCTGGTTTGAAACCCGTTTGGGCCGTCGTGATCACAACACTCCCTTTAAGTGGGATCATCACCTCCGAAATCTCCCTCCGCAAATATGAACGTTGTGGTCGGGGCATTCCCTTGAACCGGCATGGGACCGCTGGCCTCGTCCAAGGCTCTGCTCAGAGAACGCTCCAGAAACCGCGGGCCCGAATCCGAAGCCGACCCCGGCTCATTCAAGGTACCGCCGTCGGAACAGCAGAATGGCCATGAAGGTCAACGCAAGGCTCTGCAGGCTCAACCAAAGCAGGTTGGTCCAAAGATCGCCTGCCGTGGCTCCTTTGATGAAGGACCACCGCACAACCACCAAGTAATGCGTAACGGGGTTCACTTGGGCAATGGCTTGGAACACCGGGGGCATGCTTAAGACGGGGAAAAACAGCCCAGACAGCATGATCAACGGGAGCACCAGCAGAATCCCGGTGAGCATGGTTTGCGCCTGGGTCTCGCTCACCACCGAGGCAATCAACGCCAAAGAGACCACGGACAGCAGGAACACGAGGGTGGCCCCTGCCACCACCCCCAGGCCCCGCACGGTCATCCCGAACCACCACCGCGCTACAAGCAGCACCAGCACAGCCTCCACCGTCGCCAGAGTGAGATACGGAAAGACTTTCCCCAGGATGAACTCCCACGAAGTAATGGGAGAAACCAGAATCTGTTCCAGGGTGCCGTGCTCTCGCTCCCGCACCACTGCCACCGAAGTGGTGACCAAAACCAAGATGATGAGGATCATCGCCAGCACTCCGGGCAACATGTACACTCGGCTCTTCAGTTTTGGGTTGTACAGAACCCGTACCCGCCACGGTGGTTCCAGGCCTTGGAGAGTTTGGACAAACTGGGAAATCCGTTCCATTGCCGTTTGGCTACGCATCGCCTCGGTGCCGTCCAGCAACACCAGAACCTGCCGGTCCCGTGCGTAGTGGCGGGAGAACTCCAGGTACACCTGGACTTGATTCCGCTGCATCAAGTCCAGGGGATCACCGGTGGCAGCCAGCACAAAGGAACCCGAGGCGGTAAGGTGGCGTAAAAACTCCCGTTGCTCGGTGGTCAAAGGCCGCTCAGGGATGCCTATTCGGAGGTTTTTGACCTCGGTAGAGATCACGTAGCCGTACACCACGATTTGGATTAAGGGGGCCGCGAAAACCACGAAGGCGATCCGCCGATCCCTTAAGGTTTGCTGGAGTTCCTTGAGAAAGAATCCCCACAGGACCCCCCATCTCATCGCTGTTCCCTCCAGAATCGGACCACTGCTATGCCCACGAATACCAAGGCCAGCAGAGCAAGCCCTTGGATTGCAGAGGTGAGTTGCGCCCATCCTGAACCCTTAAAGAGAATGCTCCGGAGGATTACCAGGTAAAAGCGGGCGGGCACGGCGGCCGAGGCTGCCTGGAGCCATCCGGGCATGTTTTCAATGGGAAAGATGAAACCTGAAAGCAGGAACACGGGCAGAATCGTAGCCAGCCATGCCATTTGCATGGCCAACTGCTGGTTCTTGGCTGTGGTGGAAATGGCAATGCCCAAGGCTACGCCGGCCAGTACAAAAAGGGCCGAGAGCAAGAACAACAGGAGCAGGCTCCCCACAATGGGAAGGTCAAAGAGCAGGGTTCCCAGGGCCAGGACGTTCACCAGGTCAATGAAGGCCAACACGATGTAGGGGACCAGTTTTCCCAGGATGAACTCCCAGGGCTTCAGGGGGGTGAGTAGCAGTTGTTCCAACGTGCCAAACTCCCATTCCCGTGCGATGGTGATGGCGGTAAGCAGTGCCGACATCAGCATCATGATGAGGGCCACCAGGCCCGACACCACAAAGGGTTGGGTTTTCTGGGAGGGGTTGAACCAGATTCGGATCTCCAGGGAAACGGTTTGAGGGTGGCTTCCGAGGGGAAGTTGGGAATTCAACGAAGGGCCCACGGATAGAACCTGCAGGGAATCGCTGAGGAAGACCCAGAGTTGCTGTGGAGACGGTCCTGAGGCCGCGGCAGAGGGGGTAAGGGTGCCCATTCCAAGGGCATCCGCATCGTGCAATTGTCGCTGTAGGGCTGCCTGTAGGCTTTGCTGGAGATAGGCCAGGAGCAGTCGGGCCACGGTGTCGTCGGTGCCGTCCACCACCATCTGGATCTGTTTCCTGGGGTTTATCCCCACCTGGGTTTCAAAGCCTTGGGGAATCACCAGCAGGGCCAGCACTTTTCCCTGGCGGAGCCAGTGCTCTTGGGGGCTGGGCAGAGCCACGATCCGAAAGTAGCCCGTATCTTCCAGATGCCGGATCAGGGACCTGGAAAGGGGAGAGCGATCCCGATCCACCACTCCCAGGGTTACGGTGCGGAGATCAAAGGTCAGGGCGTACCCGAAGATCACGAGGAGCACCACGGGTACCACCAAAGCCAGGATCAGGGTACGGGGATCCCGAAGGATATGGAGGGTTTCTTTCCACGTGATCCACGCCAGGCGTTTCATGAGGAGGCCTCCACCAGAGCGAAGAACACGTGTTCCAGGGTGGGTTCTATGGGCCAGTGACGGTACTGATGGTCTCCGGGAAACCGGGGAAAGGGTGTGCCGCGGGGAAGTCGCACGTGAAGCACACCCCCATAGGGGGTAACCGAGGCCACCTCGGGCAGCGTTGCGAGCCTTTGGCGAACCTGCCTGAGGTGGGGCCCTTGAAGGGCGAAGAGTTGCCAATGTTGAAGGAAGGTCTGTTTGAGTTCCTCGGGAGTGCCCTGGGCCAGGATTCGGCCTTGATGCATAAGGGCCAAACGGTCCAGGGCCTCGGCTTCGTCCATGAAGTGGGTGGTGACGATGGCCGACACCTGTTGAGATCTTAGGGTTTGCCAGAATTCGCTGCGCTGGAAGGGGTCGGCGCCGGCGGTGGGCTCATCCAGGAACACCACCGAGGGTTGGTGGAGAAAGGCGCACCAGAGGGCGAGTTTCTGGCGGAGCCCGGTGGGAAGATGGTCTACCCGGGTGTTCAGCACGGGTTCCAGGCCCGCTTGCCGGATCACCTGGTGGAGTCGGTGCTGATCGGCCCCCAACACCCGGCGGAAAAACTCCAGGTTTTCCAGCACCGTAAGTTCTCGGTACAAAGAAAACCGTTGGGACATATAACCGATGCGGGCTTTGACGGCCTGGGGGTTTTGGGTTACCTCCACGCCGGCCACCCAAGCCCGTCCGGCGGTGGGTTTCAGCAGTCCGGAGAGGATCTTCAGGGTGGTGGTTTTGCCAGCGCCGTTGGGCCCCAAAAGGCCAAAGAGTTCACCCGGCCGCACCTCAAAGGAGATCCCGGCCACAGCGGTGAATTCCCCGAACCGTTTTACCAGGTTTTCAACGACGACTGGCGAGGGCAAGCACATCCTCCAGTTTGGGCGCAGTGGGTTGAAGGTGAGGAGGGACCGAATCCAGAGGTTCAGCAAAGACCAGTCGTTGCCAGGAGCCCTGAAGGCGAGACACCAAGGGTGCTTGGGGCAAAGGAGCACCCGGGCGAGCCAGAAACACGCGGCCCTCTAACTCTTGCAACAGCGTGGCAGGAGCCGCCGTGCGCACCAGTCGGCCCCGAACCAGAAGGCCCACCCGGTGGCTCCGTTCCGCCTCTTCGGTATAAGGGGTGGTGAACAGGAGGGTGACGCCCTGCTGATTGAGATCAAAGAGCAGATCCCACAGTTCCCGGCGGGATACGGGGTCTACGCCCGTGGTGGGCTCGTCCAGGATCAAGAGGTGGGGACGGATCATCAGGGCGGTGATCAGGGCGAGTTTCTTTTGCATGCCCCCAGAGAGCTTCCCGGCTTGGCGATGAAGGAAGGGGGCCAAACCGGACATTTGAAGGGCACGCATCACCTCGGGCGACTGGGCTGATACACCATAAAGGCCGGCGAAGAAGCGGATGTTCTCGTCCACGGTGAGGTCACGGTACAGGCTGAACTCCTGGGGAAGGAACACCCGTTGGTGTTTCAGGCGGGGGTGGGAAACCGGAAGACCCAACACCTCCGCCTGTCCATGAAACCGCCGTTCCAGGCCTGCCAGTACACGGAGCAGAGTGGTTTTCCCAGCGCCATCCGGTCCCAGCAGGCAGAAGATCTCACCGGGTTGCAGGTCCAGGGTGATCCCCTGGAGCACCCGCTGTTGTCCGAAGACCACGGCGAGGCCCCGAAGGCGGACCACCGGCCCGTTCATGGCTGCGTGAGTTGGAGAATTCCCGTCATGCCGGGTCGGAGCCGGCGATCCGAAGGGATCAAGCGAATCCGGGCCGGATATACCAGACGGGCCCGGTCTTCCGAGGTTTGAAGGGTGCGAGGGGTGAACTCAGGTTCCTGAGAGATCCACACCACCACTCCGGCAAAGGATTCCCCAGGTAGGGCATCCATTTGGATCGCCACGGTATCGCCCACATGCACTCGGGGAAGAAGGGTTTGGGGCAGGGCCGTGTGGAACTCCAGGGTATCGGTTTTGACGAGGGTCACCAAGGTTTGGCCCGGCACGGGGGTTTCGCCGGGATGGACCGCAATCTCCTCTACCCAGGCCTGGGCGGGTGCCTGCACCACAGCCTGGTTCACCTGTTCCCGGAGGGCAGTGATTTGTTGGCGTAAGGCCTGTTGCTGGGCACGCAGGGCTTGTACCTGTTGTTTTTGAGCCCGCAGGTTGGCCTGCAGGGCCTCCCATTTTTGCACTGGTACCGCCTGGCCCTGCAGTCGGCGTAAGCGATCCAGATCCCGCTGGATCTGTTGGATTTGGATCTGTGCTGCCTGTTCCTGGTGTTTGAGCGCTTGGAGTTGAGCCTGGAGGGCCTTCCACTGGGCGTGGAGCGCCAGGGTATCCAGCACCAGCAGGGTGTCGCCAGGGTGCACCTGTTGCCCTTCCTCCACGGCCACCCGGAGGACCTGGAGGGCCAGGGGCACCCGCAGGCGGTACTCCTGGCCCTCCAGGGTTCCGGATACGAAAGCCCCACCTTGGCCTCCCTGGTAGGACCACCAAAGGCCCACCAGCCCCAGCAGCAGGGCCACAAGGAGCAACAGCAGGCGTTTCATTTACGCGTGCTGAAGGGCCTGGTCCAGGTCCTCAATCAGGTCCTGAACGTCCTCAATGCCCACAGAGAGCCGTACCAGGCCGGGATCAATCCCTGCCCGTTGCAGTTCCTCCGGGGTATAGGAGGAGTGGGTCATGGAGGCCGGGTGTTCAATGAGAGAATCGGTATCCCCCAGGGACACCGCAAGGGTCCAGAGCTTCACGTGATCCATGACCCGGATGCCGGCCTCCTTTCCGCCCTTCAGGATGAAGCTGACCATGCCGGAGAAGCCGCCCTTCATTTGCTTCTTGGCGATCTCGTGCTGGGGATGGCTGGGCAATCCGGGGTAGAACACCCGAGCCACCTTGGGATGATCCTCCAGGAACCGGGCCACCTGCAGGGCATTCTCGGAGTGCCGTTGCATGCGGAGATGCAGGGTTTTGGTGCCCCGGAGCACGAGAAAGGCGTTCAGGGGTGCCATGATGCCGCCGACGTGCACGTGGAAATCCTTGCGGATGGGGTCCACCAAGTCGCGGGGTCCCACCAATGCGCCCCCCACCACATCGCCGTGGCCGTTGATGTACTTGGTAAGGCTATGGATCACAAGATCAGCGCCCAGTTCAATGGGGCGTTGAAGGGCAGGCGAAGCAAAGGTGTTATCCACCACCAGGGGAATACCGGCCTGACGGGTGATCTTGGCGGTTTCTGCAATGTCCACGATGTCCAACGTAGGATTGGCAGGGGTTTCAATGTACACCATGCGGGTGTTGGGGGTGAGAGCATCCGCGAGTTTCTCGTGGAACTCCGCTGCCTTGATGTAGTGGAACTCAATGCCAAACTGCTGGGCAGCGATGTGGAAAAAGTGAAAGGTGCCGCCGTACAGTGGGTCCGAGGCCACCACGCGTTCGCCCGGTTTCACCAGGGCAAAGAGGGTGGTGGCGATGGCGGCCATGCCTGAGGCGAACACGATACCGGCCTCGGTGCTTTCCATGAGGGCGAGCTTCTGCTCCAGGAGTTCCACGGTGGGGTTTCCGAGGCGTGTGTAAATGTAGTGGTCCACCTCACCGGAGAACGCTTGGCCACCCTGGCGTGCGTTTTCAAACACGAAGGTGGACGTTTGGTAAATGGGAAACCGATGGGCCAGTGTGGTGGGATCCGTTTCTTCGCGCGGCCCGCGGACCGCTTTGGTGTTCCATCGCATGTGGGCCGGATCCATGGTGCACCTCCTCAAAGTGGTTTAATGAAAGGTTAACACGCCGATCATGAAGGCCGCGTATCCCAGGATCAGGGTGATCCCGGAATCGCGGTCCAGCCTTCGGTCGTAGAGCATAAACAGCACCACCAGATGAAAGATAAAGAGCACCGGTAGGTCAAACCCTCGGGTGCCTGGCCCCACGGGAATGGGCCGGATCAACGAGGCCCCTCCCAGGATGAAGTAGATGTTGAAAATGTTAGATCCCAGCAGATTCCCAACGGCAATGGCCTGCTCCCCCCGCATCACCGCCACAATGGAGGTAGAGATCTCTGGCAGGCTGGTGCCCACGGCAATCATGGACACCCCGATGATCCACTGGCTTATGCCCATCTGTTCGGCCAGGAACACTGCGGAATCCACCGTGAGTTTGGACCCCAGGGCCAGGATCAGGGGCGACACCAGGATCATGAGCCAGCCGGTGGCCAGCCGGCCCAGGGGGCGAGCCTCGGAGGCCACAGCCGAGGGATCGCGCACAATGAACCAAACATAGGCCACGATGAGCACCAAAAGCAGCAGGCCGTCCAAACGGCTGAACTGTCCATCCATCCCCAGGATGTAAGCCAAGCCTGCCGACATCAGAAAACTGGGGGAATCCTGGCTAAAGACGTCCCGTTCAATCACCACCACAGGAGACAGCAGGGCCACTGTGCCCAGGATCAGGGCAACGTTGGCCATGTTGGAGCCCACCACGTTGGCCACGGAGATGTCTGTAGCCCCCCGAAGGGCTGCATAAAAGGAGGTGACCGCCTCGGGCAGGCTGGTTCCCAGGGCGATCAGGGTGGCGCCCACCACGTACTCCTGCACCCGATAGTGGGAGGCCAGGGTGATGCCTCCCCGCACAAAGCCCTCTCCTCCCAAGTAGAGGAGCAGGATCCCTACCGCCAACAGGATCAGGGCAAGGTACAGGCTCATCGGCCCTCCTGGAAGGCCACGAGTTCAAAGGTATCTGCCTGGAATCCCCCGTTGTGCCAAAGCCAGCGGAGGATCCGCACCGGGCCCACCCCTGGGGCCAGATCCCAGTGAATCCAGGAGGAATCAGCCCTCTGCACCGGGGTGTTCACCACCCGCACCTCCCGCAGGTCCACGGGGTACACCTCGTACTCCCCTGCCGGCACCTGGAGGGGATAGGGTTCGCCCACCCGGCCCTGGAGCCACCGTTCCACGCGCAGGGTATCGCTCTGGACCACCATTTGGTACACGTACCGATCGGTCCAGGTGTTGCCCTTCACCGGGGGAAGTTCCAGTATCTTTTGCCACCGTGCCTCTAAAAGCCAGGGGGTTCCCAAGTGGTACACCTCGGTGGTGACCCAGCGGGTGACCACTTCACGACGTGGGTACAAGAGGGAAACCTCGCCCAAAAACTCGTAAAACCTCAGGGTATCCTGGCCGATGATGGAATCCGCCACCACTTTAGCGTTCACCTCTTCGCCTTGAGGGGTTTGGTACACCCAGGTGCTGCCCAGGTGCAGAGGGAAATAGGGATCCACCAAGCGATCCACGATCCCCGAGGGGGGGCGGCATGACAAGAACAGGACAAGGAACATCAAGGAAAGGAACCGGAACATGCCCCAATTATAGACATTTCCGAGAATTGGGGCAATTCAGCCCAGGGGTAGGGGGCACAAGGGCCTGAACCCTGTGGTCGCGTTGCATTCCGGGGTTCGGCTAAGTATAATTGGCCGAAGGACCCTCGTTTAAACGGCAAAAGGAGGCTTCTGTCATGGCCAATGTCCCGAAGGATCTGCTTTACACCAAGGAGCATGAGTGGGCCCGCGTGGAGGGAGATATCGTGACCGTGGGCATCACCGATTACGCCCAAAGCCAACTGTCGGACATCGTGTATGTAGAACTCCCCGAGGTGGGCAGCCAGGTGAAGGCCATGGAACCTTTCGGCACCGTAGAGGCGGTTAAGGCTGTGTCCGACCTGTATTCGCCGGTGTCCGGCGAGGTGGTGGAGGTCAACGAGCGCCTGGCCGATGAGCCGGATCTGGTCAACAAGGACCCCTACGGCGAGGGCTGGATGATCAAAATCAAGATCTCTAACCCCGACGAGATCAAAACCCTGCTCTCCCCTGAGGAGTACGAAAAACTCATAGAAGAGGAGGGGTGAGGTTGTCCTTCCCCTATTTGCCACTCACGGACGAGGACCGCAGGGAAATGCTGCAGGCCCTGGGTCTTCGTTCCATTGAGGAGCTTTTTGCCCAGATCATCCCGGAGGATGCCCGGTTCCAGGGAACCCTGGATCTACCCCCGGCCCTCTCTGAACTGGAAGTCCGGCGGCACGTGGAATCCCTGGCCCAGCGCAATCAGGAGAACCTGGTGCTCTTTCTGGGGGGCGGCGTATACGACCACTACATCCCTGCTGCTGTTAAACACATCGTTTCGCGCTCGGAGTTCTACACAGCCTACACTCCGTACCAAGCGGAGGTGAGCCAGGGCACCCTCCAGGCGATGTATGAGTTCCAATCGGTGCTGTGCGACCTCACGGGCATGGACGTGGCCAACTCCTCCATGTACGACGGTGCCACCGCCCTGGCCGAAGCAGCCCTCATGAGCCTTCGGATTCAACGGAAACGCCACCGGATCCTGTACAGCGAGGACCTCAACCCCCTGTATCGCCGTGTGCTCCACACCTACACCCACCGCCAAGACTTGGAGATCGTAGAGGTTCCCACCGATCCCGTCACCGGGCAAATGGACCTCAACTTCGTAGAAGACCACTTGGATGAACACACGGCTGCGCTGCTGTTCCAGCATCCCAACTACTTTGGTGTTCTGGAGCAGCCCTTCCAATTGCGGGAACTCACTGCACGGGTGGGGGCCCTGCTGGTGGTGGCCTTTGACCCCATCTCGCTGGGGATCTTGGAGCCCCCTGGTGCCTATGACGCCGACATCGCCGTGGGGGAAGGGCAACCCTTAGGGCTTCCCCTGGGCTATGGGGGTCCGTATCTGGGCCTGTTCACCGCCAAGGAGAAGTACCTTCGCCAGATGCCGGGCCGCATTGCGGGCGCCACGGTGGACGCCGAGGGCAAACGGGGCTTCGTGATGGCTCTACAAACCCGAGAGCAGCACATCCGCCGTGAGAAGGCTACGTCCAACATCTGCACAAACCAGATGCTCTGTGCCCTCACCGCCCTGGTGTACCTTTCCCTGATGGGGAAAGAGGGGCTTCGGGAGGTGGCCCACCAAGCCACGCAAAAGGCCCACTACCTGGCCCAACGCCTCACCGAACTGCCTGGGGTCCGCCTGGCCTACCAGGGGCCCTTCTTCCGGGAGTTCGTACTGGAGTTTGCCCAGGTGCCCGCCCGCCAGGTGCGGGACGCCCTGCTGAAACACGGTGTGGTGTTCGGCCACCCTGTGGCTGAGCATCGGCTCCTGGTTGCCGTTACGGAGAAGCGCACCCGCGAGGAAATGGACTTCGTGGTGGACCGGCTCCAGGAGGTGGTGACACCGTGAACCTACCGGTGGAGGACCTCTGGGTGGCGCGGAAGGTGGCCAAGGTCACCCTTCGCGATGCCCGCGATAAGCCCGGGGTCGCCGCCGATCTCTTCAGCCTTCTCGCAGAATTGGGCATCAATGCGGAGTTCATCCTCCAAGGGCCTGCCCGGCGCGGCCGCGCCGACCTCGCCTTTCTGGTCTTGGAATCGGAACTCCCCAAGGTCATGGACTATTACGACCAGCTCGTAGAGGCTGTGGACGCCCGAGATCTTCAAGTGGACCGCAAGGTGGCCCTCCTGGTGTTCTACGGTAGCCGGGATATGCACCGAACCCCAGGAGTGGCCGCCACCGTGTTCAACGTGCTCGCCTCCGCCGGCGTCAACATTGACATGATCTCCACCAGCCTGGACTCCTTGGCCATTGTGATCCGCGAGGAGCGCGTGGACGACGCCCTGGAGGCCCTTCAGGAATACCTGGACATTGAACTCCACGAAGGCTATTACGAGGAGTAAAGACCCATGGACATCTACGCTGCCATCCTGGCAGGCGGCCGGTCCAAACGCATGAACTCGTCCATTTCCAAGGTGCTGCACCCCCTGTTGGGGAAGCCCTTGGTGTTCTTCCCGCTGAAGGTCGCGTGTAGCCTGAGGCCAGCCGGGATCTTCGTGATCGTGAGTCCGGATACCCACCAGGAGGTGAAGGCCCGGGTACGGGAGATGTTCCCCCAGGAACCCATAGAGTTCGTGGTTCAACCCGAGCCTCGGGGCACCGGCGACGCTGTAATGCAGTTGGCCCCTTACTTTAAAGACAAGGACGTGGACCTCTTGGTGATGCCCGGTGATGCCCCCCTGCTTCGGGAGGACACCGCCAAACTCATGTACCGGTTCCACAAGGAGAACGACGCCCGCATCACCATCCTTACCGCCGAAGTGCCCGATCCCACCGGCTACGGCCGCATCGTACGCTCCCACGGCGACCGGGTACTCATGATCGTAGAGGAAAAGGACGCCTTCCCCGAGGAAAAGGAAATCCGAGAGATCAACTCTGGCATCTACCTCTTTCGGACACAAGACCTCTTCACCTTTTTGCCCGAGATCAAACCCCAAAACGCTCAAGGAGAATACTACCTTACGGACGTCATTGAAATCGTGCAGCGAAAACGGGGTGGGGTGCTGGCCTTCAAGATCTCCGATTGGAAAGAAACCCTGGGGGTCAACACCCGCCACCAACTAATCCAAGCCCAAAAGATCTTGAAACAACGGCTCGTAGACCGATGGATTCGGGAGGGCGTGTCCTTCATTGACCCGGATCTCGTGTACCTGGAATACGACGTGGTCCTGGAAAAGGACGCCACCATCTATCCCTTCGTATCGCTGATTGGCCAAACCCATGTGGGCAAAGGGGCCACGGTGGGCCCTGGCGTGAAACTGGTCAACGCCCAGGTGCCCGAAGGGGCCATCCTCGGCTTTGAATCAGGAGGTGACCATGGCTGAACCCAAGGGAGTGGAAAACATCAAAGGAGACGACTTAGAACGCATCGTGGCCGAAGCCGATCCCCAAGAGGTGCTCATCTTAGACCTCTGGGCCGACTGGTGCCATCCCTGCAAGCGGATTGAGCCTTACCTGTACGAAATGGCCGAGAAGTACCCCGGCCGAGTGCGCGTGCTGCGGCTGAACATTGACCACTACCCGGATGTGCCCGCCCGGTTAGGCGTGATGAGCATCCCCACCATCATCTTTTACAAGGGCGGCCAGGAACGGTGGCGTTACGTGGGCGCCCGTCCCAAAAAGGACTACATCCGCAAAACCGAGGAACTGCTGGAACTATGAACCGCTCCTTTGACATTGATCACCTGGCTCGGCTCGCCAAATTGGAACTCTCGGCCGAGGAACGGGTTCGCCTTCGCCGAGACCTGGAACGCATCCTGGCCTATGTGGAAGCCCTGAAAGAGGTGCCCGTGGAGGGCGTGGATCCCTTGCCCTATCCCCACGAAGGTCATTTCCAACGGATGCGGCCGGACCGTCCACGCCCAGGCTTGGACCGCAACGCCGTGATTCGCTTGGCCCCCGACGAACTCTTCTTCCTGTTCCGTACCCCCTCGCCCATCAAAGGCCTGAAAAAGAAGCCCTGACCATGTTTACCGGATTGGTGGAAGGCACCGGCCGAGTGGTCCGTGTGCGACCTGAAGGCTCAGGGCTTCGCTGGTGGGTCCACCCCGAACTGCCGGAGTTCCACCTATCCGTAGGGGATTCCGTGGCACTGGACGGCGTTTGCGTAACCGTGGAGGCCCTGGATCCCCAGGGCTTTCAAGTGTTCCTCTCCCCCGAAACCCTGAGGGTTACCAAGTTCGGCCGCCACCGGCAACCCGGCTACCGCGTGAACCTGGAACGCCCCCTGCGGCCCACCGACCGGCTGGGCGGCCATTTGGTGACCGGCCATGTGGATACCGTGGGTTTCCTCCGCCAACAACGGGCTTTACCCGAAGGCCAGGAGTGGACCATAGAGGTCCCTCCTGGCTTTGAAAAATACCTTGTGCCCAAGGGATCGGTGGCCCTGGACGGGGTTTCCCTCACGGTAAACCGCGTGCAGGGACGCCGGTTTACCGTGTTCCTCATCCCCCACACCCTCCGGGTCACCAACCTGGCGGACCGCCACGTAGGCGATCCCGTGAACCTGGAGTTTGACCTGGTGGCCAAATACGTGGAGACCCTGCTGGCCCCCTATCAGCAGGGGCCCTTAAGGAAGGAGTGAACCATGCCCGAAAAACTGATTTACGAACTTTCCAAAGCAGGCCGCAAGGGATACACCCTTCCGGCCCTGGACGTGCCCGAAAGACCCCTTTCTGAGATCTTCCCGGAGGACCAAATCCGGAAGCGGCCTGCCCCACTTCCGGAGGTTTCGGAGAACGAGGTGATTCGCCACTTCGTGCGGCTTTCGGAGATGAACTACAGCGTGGACACCGGCTTCTACCCCTTGGGATCCTGCACCATGAAATACAACCCCAAGATCAACGAGGACATGCAAGCCCTCCCCGGTTTCACCCAGGTTCACCCTCTCCAACCCGACGAAACCGTGCAGGGCGCCCTGGAACTCATGTACCACCTGGAAAGGTACTTGGCAGCCATCTCCGGTTTTGATGCCGTCACCCTTCAACCGGCCGCCGGTGCCCACGGCGAATTCACCGGGATCCTCATCGCCCGGGCGTACCACGAAAAACAGGGGAATCCTCGCAAAATCGTGCTGGTGCCCGACTCGGCCCACGGCACCAACCCGGCCTCGGTAACCCTTTCGGGCTATGTCAGCCGCACGATCCGCTCCAACGAGCGAGGCACCATTGACCTGGAAGACCTCAAGCGGAACCTCAACGAAGAGGTGGCCGTGTTCATGGTCACCAATCCCAATACCCTGGGGCTCTTTGAAGAAGACATCGTAAAGATCGCCGAGATGGTCCACGGGGTAGGCGCTCTGATGTACATGGATGGCGCCAATCTGAACGCGCTGATGGGCAAGGTTCGGCCGGCCGACCTGGGCTTTGACATCATGCACTTCAACCTGCACAAGACCTTTTCCACCCCCCATGGGGGCGGGGGCCCTGGCTCCGGCCCGGTGGGCGTAAAGGCCTTTCTGGAACCCTTCCTCCCTGTGCCCAGGATTCAGAAAACCCCGGAAGGGTACCGCTGGTCGTGGAACCATCCGGACAGCATCGGCAAAATCCACTCGTATTACGGCAATTTCTTGGTGATGGTGCGGGCCTACACCTACATTCGGATGATGGGGGCCGAAGGACTCACCCGAGTCACCGAAGACGCCGTGCTCAACGCCAACTACCTGAGGATCCGGACCCGAGAAACCCTGCCCGTGGCCTATGATCGCCCGTGTATGCACGAGTTCGTGCTCACCGGCAAACCCCTGAAACAGTACGGAGTACGCACCTTAGACGTGGCCAAACGCCTCCTGGACTATGGATTTCACGCCCCCACGGTGTACTTCCCCCTGATCGTGCCCGAAGCCCTGATGGTGGAACCCACCGAAACCGAAACCAAGGAAACCTTGGACGCCTTCGCCGATGCCCTGAAGGCCATCGTGGAAGAAGCCAAAGAAAACCCCGAACTCCTGCACGAGGCCCCTCACCGCACCCCCGTGCGGCGACTGGACGAGGCCCGGGCTGCCCGGTTCCCGAACCTCCGGTACCGGCATCCCCAAGAGTAAGAAACCGAGGGCAATACAGGGGAAAAACCCTCAGCCTGCACCGCCGGGAAACCGGGTGTCTCCCGTACCCCTCTGGTGGCGTGATGCCAGGTGCTCCGCACCAGGGCAACTTTCTAAAGAAACCCCTGATCTGGAACACCCGCTGGGGCAGGGCTTCCGCCCTTGATGTTCAGCCGCTTACCCCAGGCCCAACCGGCCTGCAGGATAGCATCGTCAAACCCTGACCTGGTAAACCGGTCCTTGCAACCCTGGGCCATCCCCCTCATCATACTCAGCCGGTGACCCGAAAGTACGAGGTGATCGTGGTGGGAGCTGGGCCAGCCGGCATCTTCGCCGCGTTGGAACTCTCCCGGTATCACGTGGAAGTGGGCCTCTTTGAGCAGGGCCCTCCCTTGGAGCAGCGGCGGTGCCCGGTGTTGGACCCTCCACGGCCCTGCCTCCGTTGCCATCCCTGCGCCATCACCTCAGGGTTTGGGGGTGCAGGGGCCTTTTCCGACGGCAAACTCACCCTCTCCCGGGAGATCGGCGGGAACCTGAAGGACCTCATCCCCGAAGAGATGTTCCACCGCCTGCTGCAAGAGGTGGACCAAATCTACCTGGACCACGGAGCCCCTCACCGGGTGTATGGCACCGACCGCGAGGCCATAGACCGGATTCGCTACGAGGCTCAACGGCGTCATCTCCTGTTGATCCCTGCCCGCCTCCGGCACATGGGCACCGACGGGGGTTTTAAGGTGCTGCAGAGTTTCGCCCAAACCTTAAAACACCAGGGTGTGGACTTCCACTTCCACGAGGCCGTCACAGACCTCCTGGTGGACAGCGAAGGGGTTCGGGGGGTGCGAACCCGCAGGGGCGAGTATGTGGCCCGTTTCGTGGTGGTCGCCCCTGGACGGGGCGGCGCCGACTGGATGGCCCAACAGGCCCGAAGGCTCCGGATCCCAATGTGGCCCAATCCCGTGGACCTTGGGGTACGGGTGGAACTCCCGGCCATCAACATGGAACCCCTTACCCGCGTGCTCTACGAACCGAAACTCGTGTACTACTCGCGACGCTTTGAGGACAGAGTGCGCACCTTCTGCGTGAATCCCTACGGTGTGGTGGTGCAGGAAAAGGTGGACGATGTCATCTCGGTGAACGGCTTCAGTTACACCCATCGGGCCACGGACAACACCAACTTCGCCCTGCTGGTATCCACTCGGTTTACAGCCCCCTTCAACGATCCCATCGCCTACGGCAAATCCATCGCGCGGTTGGCCAACCTGCTTTCGGGCCACATCCTGGTGCAGCGGCTCGGAGACCTCAAAAAGGGGCGGCGTTCCACGGAAAACCGGATCGCCAGCAACCCCGTACACCCCTCCCTGTCCTCCGCCACGCCCGGCGACCTGAGCTTTGTCCTGCCCTATCGCTACCTGACCAACATCGTGGAGATGATTGAGGCCTTAGAGGGCTTGATCCCAGGCATTGACTCCCCCTATACCCTGCTCTATGGCGCCGAGGTGAAGTTCTACTCCAACCGCCTCCAGGTGGGTGAGGGGTTTGAAACCCCGGTGCCGCGGCTCTATGCCGCGGGCGACGGAGCCGGCATCACCCGAGGTCTGATCCAGTCGTCCATCTCGGGCCTGGTGGTCGCTCGCCACATCTTGCGTCGCATCGGCGTTCCCCTGTCCACACCGGCATAACCTGCTTTCCCTCAAACCTTAGAAATCCACCCCATCGGGGCAACTTTCGCACAATAATCCGCAAAATCTTCAAATGTTTTCAACCTTGACCACATTTAAGCCGGCCGGTAGAATTTGCGGAACCCGCAGCGTGGGTTTTTCGCATCGCAGGATCCAGGAAAGGAGGAGGAATGTGAAACGGCATATGGCTTTGGCGTTGCTGCTGATCCCGTGGGTACTGGGGGCAAAGGAGGCGTCGCCCTTGCCCTCGCCGGAATCCCTGGTGCCCCTGGTCACCCGGCCGCTTCCCCAGGGGCTCCAGCACCCCCCGATCAAACTTTTGGATGAAAACGGCCGGCCAGCCTTCCGCACCGGAAAACCGGTGAGCACTCGGCAAACCTGTGGGCAGTGTCACGACTACGACGCCATCACCCAGTCGTTCCACTTCCAACAGGGGTACAACCACTGGGACAACGACTGGGGCAACCGGCATCACGAACCCGGTTCCTATTCCGACGGCATGTTCGGCCGCCAGTACGACTATCCCTATTACCACATGACCCCCACCGATTGGCAGGAACGCGGTGTGGACTTTGAGTACGGCACCCCCAACTGGGCACTCCAGTGCGGCATTTGCCATACGGGAAGCGGCCCCTTGGAGTACGATCGTCAAGGCCGTCGGCTGGACCAGATCCCTGCCTCGGAGATCCCTCCGGGCCACCCTGACTTCTACTGGTGGCACCGCAAGGCCGACACCGTGCTCTTTTGGGATTGGAAACGCTCCGGCGTTCGGGAGGCCAACTGTTTCCTGTGCCATACCCCCAACTACAGCAAGGGCATTCAGGACATGCGCACAGTGGGCGTGGGGATGTTCCATCAACCCCACTTTGCCTCGGCCAATGCAGCGGGCCTCATCGCCACCGGCATTGTTCTTCGGGTAACCGACGACGGCCGAGTCATTTACAACCCCAAGGCCTTTGAGCCCGATGGCACGGTAAAACCCGGTTGGCTCCAAATCTCCGGGGCCTTCGCCCGTTTGGACGCGTGCCTCCAATGCCACGCAGCCCCGGTGGTGGACGGCAAGGTCAAGATCTGGTACAACTACCCCGTGGTGCGAACCATCAACCGGGGAATCCTGCGGAAAGCCTTTGTGTGGTCTGGAGAGAAGATCTCCGAATCCCAAGAGAACATCGCCCATAAGGAGGCCTACCCCTACCCTTGGGACGTGCACGCTCAAGCGGGCCTCACCTGCCTGGACTGTCACGACATGCCCAACCGTCCCGGTCGGGTGGTGTCCACGCCCACGGGGCCCAAACCGGTGGGGAGCTCGGTGGCCGAGTTCCTGAAACGCCCGGACCACAACTTCGGCATCGGAAACCCCATCACCTGGAAAGTGGCCCCCGAGCATTTTTACAGCGTGAAACGGTGTGAGGACTGCCACAACGCTTTGGCAGAGGGGCACGACTGGCTCCCCGAAAAGGAACTCCACCTGAAACGGGTTTCCTGCGAGGTGTGCCACGTTCCCCAAACCCATTACTGGGCTTTGAACTTCTTCAACTTTGCGTTGCCCAAGCCCGAGCCCTTCAGCCTACACCGAGAGGCCAAGGGGGCCTGCGGCGAGGCTCCCCAACGGTACACCTTCGTGGGCGCCGAGGGCGACCCCATTGAAGACACCACCGCCCTCATCACGGGCTTCTATCCCCTGTACATCCCCCGCAGCCTGAAACCCGGAGAGGACCCCCGAATCATGCCTTACTCCGTCACCTTTTCGCTCCACTGGATCAACGCTCAGGGCGACCGGGTTCGGTTCAGGAAGATCCTCCGGGCCTTTTTCCAGAGGGTTCAGGGCAACTGGGATCCCAAGCCCGAGGTGCTTCGGGTGTTTGATGCCAACGGCAACGGCTGGATTGACGACGACGAGGCCCTGTTTGACACTCCCGAGAAAGTGGCTCTGGCCAAGCGTTTGCTCACTGAGCAGGGGGTAGAGAACCCCACCCTGGAGTTGGTGGCCATGCCCTTTAGCCTGAGCCACGGGGTGGTGCCCAAGGAGTACGCCCTCCGCTCCTGTGAAGAGTGCCATACCCCCAATTCCCGGATCTTTAACCGCGGCAAATACCAGAGGGTCATCGTAGATCGTCCCCTGCTCTTTGAAACCTCCCGCATCTACAGCGAGGACTACCTGGGCATTCCCATCGCTCGGGTGGAACACGGCAAAACGGTTTGGGACAACAGCCATCTGTTGGCTGGGTACCACCTGGTGGGTGCGGCCATTCCTGAGGCCCAGGCCCATCGGCATATGCACTGGGCCGATTTGCTGGGCAAACTCCTGGTCCTTCTCACCCTGGTGGGCATCCTGTTCCATGCCCTGGGCCGATGGATTCTGCCCAAGGGAACCCGCGAATCATAAGGAGGGCATGATGGCACGAGAACGTCACTATGTGTACACCTGGCCCGATCGGATCTGGCATTGGATCCACGCCCTTTCTATTCTGGGCCTTGCCATCACGGGGCTGTGGATCCACTTTGGCGCCGGTGATTTGAAAACCCTCAGGTTTTGGCACAACCTTTTGGGTTTTGTGGTGGTCTTTGATTATGGCTTCTGGCTGCTGCACATGTTCCTGTACGGCTACCTTCGCCACTACATCCACGGCAATACCTGGCAAGGCATCTTGCAACAGGTGCGGTATTACACCGTGGGCATCTTCCGGGGCGAACGAAACCCCTTCCATCCCACCCCAGAGAAGAGGCTCAATCCCCTGCAGGCGTTGGCTTACTTAGGGCTCATGTTCGTGTTGGTACCGATCCAAGGGATCACCGGGTTGATGCTCTGGAAGCCTATGGGCCCGTGGGAACCCTACCTTCCCTGGGTGGCGGAGATCCACTTCTTCGTGGCCTACCTTTTTGTGGCCTTTTTGATTGCCCATCTCTACCTTGCCACCACGGGGGTCACCGTATTTGCCGACTACAAGGCTATGATCACAGGGTGGATTGAGGAGTAATTCGGGCCTCCCTTTTGCCGGAGGGGGCGGCGGCCCGCGGGCCGCCGCCCCCTCCGGCGTCTTGATCCTGCACAATTAAGGTATGGCACAGGCATGGATCCCTTCGGTGCAGCTGGCTGAACCCTTTTTCCTCCGGAACCTGGTGGTGTTCCCGCTGGTGGGCACCGGCAGCAACGGCACGTACCAAACCCTGCAGGAGGCCTTAGAACACCGGCAGGCCCAACTGCTGGACACCGAGGACATCAACGAGGTGGTGCTCCGCTATCGGGGCTCTGATCCCCTGGTGATGATGGAGGGTGAGGAGGTCCTGGGCGCCCGCCAAAACCGGGTCTTTGTCACCACTCTGGTGGCCGAGGAGCCCGTGGAAACCCCGGTGCCCGTGGTGTGTGTGGAGGAGGGAAGGTGGTCCGGAGGCACCACCTTTCGGCCCTCTGACACCGTGGCATACCCCCGATTGCGGGCCATCCTTTCGTCCTCGGTGTTCCGCAACCTCACCCACACCCAAACCTACAAAGCCGATCAGACCGCCGTGTGGGAGTCCATCCGCTCTACCCTAACCCGGCTTCAGGTCCAGTCCCGCACCCAATCCCTCCACGATTCGTTTGAACAGCTGCGGGAGTTTTTGGACGACTATCTGGAGGATGCGGCCTTTCCGGAGGACACCCAGGGGCTCGTGAGCCTGGCAGGAGGCCAAATCCTGGGGATGGATCTCTTTGCCTCGTCCACCCTGTTTCAGAAGTTCCAACAGTGGATCCTGCGAGGGTACACCCTGGAGGCCATGATGCTCATGGACCGCTCCACCCCCTATCCTGAACCCGAGGGTGTCCAGCAATTCCTGGAGGCCGTACAAACCCTGCCGTATCGGCGATTCCCCGGGGTTATCCACGGTGAAGAACACCGCGCCCTGGCACAGGGGATCGTGGCCCGTGCTGCGGTGCACCGGCAACGCCTGGTGCACCTCTCGGCCTTTCCCGTACCGGCATAACCCTTCTGAAGGCGTGGCATCCTTCCGAACCCGGAGGGCCCGGCGTACGATCAGGCCCGAAGGTCCCCATCCCTTGCCGGGAGGAAGGGGCCAAAGAGGGCCCAAGGCTGGGTGGGCAGGGCCCGATGGAAAAACAAAGGAGGGGACCAGTTTGGCCCCCTCCAGTGGGCAATCGCGTTCTCCTTGACCTCAGAGTTTCTTGTGGCAGAACCACCAGTCAAAGCAGTCGTACTCCTGTAGCCGCTTTTCGGCGGTTTCTATGTCGGTGGCGGGTGGGATGATCACTTCGTCGTTCACCAGTTCGTTGTTCGGCCAGTTGGCGGGGATGGCCACACCGTGCTGATCGGACACCTGGAATCCCTTGATCATCCGCAGGATCTCGTCCATGTTGCGGCCGAGTTCCTGGGGATAGTAGAGGATCGCCCGGATGATCCCCTCGGGATCCACAATGAACACAGCACGCACGGTGTTGGTCCCCTTGCCCGGATGAATCAGACCGAGGGTATGGGAGACCTTTCCGGTGTCGTCGGCGATGATGGGAAACTCAATCTTGACCCCCAGTTTCTCCTTGATCCACTCCACCCACTTGATGTGGCTGAACACCTGGTCCACACTCAGCCCGATGAGTTCGGTGTTCAGTTGGCGGAATTGGTCGTAGCGCTTCTGGAAGGCCACGAATTCGGTGGTGCACACCGGCGTAAAATCGGCCGGATGGCTGAACAACACGAACCACTTGCCCTTGTAATCATCGGGCAGGCACAGTTTGCCGTGGGTGGTTTGCACTTCCAAGGTAGGGAACCGATCACCAATCAACGGCATCCGGGTCACTTCGCTCATGGCAAAACCTCCTGTTTTCTCGTGCCCCTGATGGTCTTTCAAGTGTACGGCCTTTCCTATATAATTGCAAGCGTGTCGCTCTAAGGAATGGTTCCCGATAAGGGTGGGTGTGCGAAGGAGAAAGGTAAGCGATTGCTTCCAATTCTTGACAAATTCAAGGTTTTCACTCTAAACTTGCGATACTTTTGAAGTTTAAGCCGCGCCTCGGGGGCGGTGTGGAACCGTATCCGAAAAGGAGGTGAGCGATGGACAACCTGATCCTGGCGAGGCTCCAGTTCGCCGCCACCACCGTGTACCACTTCTTTTTTGTGCCCCTTACGCTGGGGCTTTCGGTGTTGGTGGCGATCATGGAGACGCTGTATGTGAAGCGGGGCGAGGAGATCTACCGCAAGATGGCCAAGTTCTGGGGCACCCTCTTCGTGATCAACTTCGCCATGGGAGTGGTCACCGGGATCGTGCAGGAGTTCCAATTCGGCATGAACTGGTCCGAGTACTCGCGGTTCATGGGCGACATCTTCGGTGTGCCACTGGCCATTGAAGCACTCCTGGCCTTCTTCATGGAATCCGTCTTCCTGGGGGCCTGGATCTTCGGGTGGGACAAACTCTCCAAAAAGGCCCACGCCGTGACCATCTGGCTGGTGGCGATCGGATCCAATCTCTCGGCCCTGTGGATTCTGATCGCCAACTCCTACATGCAGCATCCGGTGGGCTACCGCCTGGAGCAGGCTCCGAATACCCTGCTGGGCGTTCGGGCTGTGCTCACCGATTTCTTCGCTGTGCTGACCAACCCCCACGTATGGCTCCAGTGGCCCCACGTCTTCTTCGCAGGCCTCACCACCGCTGGCTTCTTCATCTTAGGGATCAGCGCGTATCACCTCCTTCGGAATCGGGACGTGGAGTTCTACAACCGCTCCATGAAGTTCGGGGTGCGGGCCGCACTGATCGGGTCGGTGTTCGTGGTCCTGATTGGGCACTTCCAGGCCCAGTGGCTGGTTCAGCATCAACCCATGAAGATGGCGGCCGCCGAGGCCCTGTGGGAAGACTCCGGCGACCCTGCTGGCCTTAGCCTCTTCGCCTGGATTGATGAGGCGAACCAGCGGAACACGGTGGACATCAAGCTCCCGGGCTTGCTGAGCTTCCTGGCCTACAACAAGTTCTCCGGTTCCCTCAAGGGCATCAAAACCCTGCAGGCTGAGTTTGTGGCCAAGCACGGGCCGGGCAACTACATTCCCCCTGTGGCTTGGACCTACTGGAGCTTTCGGATCATGGTGGGCTTGGGGCTGTTGATGCTCCTGTTTGCCCTGTGGGGGTTTGCCGTTTGCCGCAAAAACAACTTCGCCCAGGCCCGTGGGTTCCTGCGCTGGCTGCCCATCATGCTCTTCGCCCCCTATCTGGCGAATACCACCGGATGGCTTTTGGCCGAGTTGGGCCGCCAACCCTGGGTGGTGTATGAACTGCTCCGGGTGGACCAGGCGGTGTCGCCCAACGTGTCGGCCGGCACTGTGGCCTTTTCCTTGGTGATGTACGTGCTCATCTACGCCGTGCTCATGATCGCCGACGTTTACCTGCTGGTCTATTACGCCAAGAAGGGGCCCGATTTCGTTGCCGCTAAGTAAGGAGGCATGCCATGTTTCTGCAAACCCTTTGGTTCATCTTGATCGCCGTTGTGTTCGTGATGTTCTTCTTCCTGGAGGGGTTTGACTACGGCGTGGGGATCCTCCTGCCCTTCGTGGGCAAAACGGATGCCGAACGCCGGGTGGTGATCAACACCATTGGCCCCTTCTGGGACGGCAACGAGGTGTGGATGATCCTGGCCGGTGGCGCCATCTTCGCCGCCTTCCCCAACTGGTACGCCACCCTCTTCAGCGGTTTTTACCTGGCCCTCTTCCTCCTGCTGCTGGCCCTCATCGTGCGTGGGGTGGCCTTTGAGTTCCGCAGCAAACTGGAATCCGAAGGCTGGCGCCACTTCTGGGACTGGATGATCTTCATCGGGAGCGCCGTGCCCGCCCTGCTGTGGGGCGTGGCCTTCATGAACCTGATCCGCGGCGTGCCCATTGACGCCAAGATGCAGTACGTGGGCACCTTCTTCACCCTGCTGAACCCCTACGCCCTGCTGGGAGGCCTGGCCGTGTTCTTCCTCTTCACCCTGCACGGGGCTCTGTTCCTGAACGTACGCACTGCAGGCGCCATCCAGGAGCGGGTGAAGGCCGCCATCCCCAAACTCTGGGGAATCGCCCTCGTCCTCTTTATCCTCTTCGCTGCCGCCAGCTTCGTGGCCACGGAAATCGCCTCTAAGCCCCTCGGTCTCATCGCCGCTTTGCTCGCCCTCCTGTTCCTGATCCTCGTGAAGTTCGCCGATGGCATCAAGGCCTTCGTTTGGGGTGCGCTGGCCATCGTGTTCACTGTGGTCACCCTGTTTGCCACCCTGTACCCCAACGTGATGGTGTCCAGCCTGAACCCCGCCTGGAACCTCACCATCTACAACGCCTCCAGCAGCCAGTACACCCTTACCGTGATGACCATCGTGGCCCTCCTGCTCGTGCCCGTGGCCCTGCTTTACAACGTGTGGACCTACAAGGTGTTCAGCGAACGGCTGGATGTCAGCAAGGTGGAAGAACTGGAGTACTGATTTGCTGCCTTGAAACTGGATCCTCGGTTAATGAGGAAGGCGAGGGGGGCCATGGCCCCCCTCGCCTTTACTGTGGGCCTGGGTTTTGGCTCTGGCCTGTTGCTGATCCTACAGGCCAGCCTGCTGTCTCGGGTGTTGGATCAGGTGTTCCTTCAGGGCCGCACCTTGCAGGGTGTGCTCCCCCTCTTGGCCGGGATCGCCAGCATCGTCGGGGTGCGCGCTCTTTTCGCCTGGGCCTCGGAGATCACCGCCTTTCGGGCAGCGGCTCAGGTAAAACACCAACTGCGCACGGCGCTGTACCGCCACCTCCTGCGCCTCGGGCCCGGCTTTGTGTCGGGAGAGCGCACCGGGGCCATCGTCACCACCGCAGTTGAACACATTGAGGCACTGGAGGCCTTTTACGCCCGCTATCTGCCTCAGCTGGCCTTGGCTGCCCTGGTGCCCTTGGCCATCCTGGCCGTGGTGTTCCCCCTGGACTTGACCTCGGGCCTCATCCTGCTCCTCACTGCTCCCCTTTTGCCCTTCTTCATGGTGCTCATTGGATCCTGGGCCGAGCGGCTCACCGCCCGCCAATGGCGGGAGCTCAGCCGCATGGGAGGGCATTTCCTGGACGTGCTTCAAGGGCTTACCACCCTCAAGATCTTCGGCCGAAGCCGGGCCTACGTGGAGATCATCCAAGAGGTCACCGATCGGTTTCGGGATACCACCTTAGGGGTGCTGCGGGTGGCCTTCCTTTCGGCCTTGGCCTTGGAGCTGTTGGCCACCATCAGCACGGCTCTGGTGGCCGTAGGGGTGGGGCTGCGGTTGCTTTATGGCCACCTGCCCTTCTACGAGGCCTTTTTCGTGCTGCTCCTGGCCCCTGAGTTCTACCAACCCCTGCGGAATCTGGGCACCCAGTTCCACGCGGCCATGGGGGCCACCGAGGCCGCCCGCCACATCTTTGACCTGCTGAACACCACGCCACAGCAAACCCCAGGGCACGTTGCCCCTCCGGCCAAACCCATGGCCTTATCCCTCCGGAGGGTGGAGTTCCGCTATGACCCCCACCATCCACCCGCCCTTCGGGATCTGAGCCTGGAGATCGCCCCTGGGGAACGCGTAGCCCTGGTGGGGCCTTCGGGGTCAGGCAAAACCACCCTGTTTCGGCTCCTGTTGGGCTTCTATGAACCGACTGGTGGTGAGATCCTGGTGGATAGCCGGCCGCTCCGCACATTTAACTTGGAGGCTTGGCGTCAGCGAATCGCTTGGGTGCCCCAACGGCCCTATCTCTTTTATGGCACCGTACGGGAGAACGTGGCCCTTGGCTGTCCGGATGCTACGGACGAGGAGATCCAACAGGCCTGCCGGCGCGCTCAAGCCCACGAATTCATCATGGCCCTGCCCCAGGGATACGACACGCTGATCGGCGAGCGGGGGATACGGCTGTCCGGCGGTCAGGCCCAACGCATCGCCTTGGCCCGCGCCCTTCTGCGAGATGCGCCCCTGGTGCTCCTGGACGAACCCACCGCACACCTGGATCGCGCCAGCGAGGCCCGGGTGCAAAGGACCCTGGAGGAGTGGACTCGGGGACGGACCACGCTGATCATCGCCCACCGACTCCAAACCATTCAGTGGGTAGATCGGGTAGTGGTCCTGGAAAACGGCGTGATCGTGGAGCAAGGCCCTCCCCAAGAACTGCTGAATCGTCCAGGCGCCTTCTCTCGCCTGCTGAAAGCCTACGGAGGCCTCCTGCCATGAACACCTTTTGGCGATTGCTCCGCATCGTGCTGCCGGCCTGGCGGTGGATGCTGCTCTCCGTACTCTTGGGGGCCTTTACTGTGGGGGCCAACATCGGCCTGATGACCACTGCAGCGTACCTGATCGCCTCGGCTGCCCTCCATCCGCCCCTGGGCACCCTGTTCGTACCCATCACCGGGGTGCGCTTCTTCGGCATCTCCCGCGGGGTGTTCCGTTACGGCGAACGGCTGATCACCCACAACACCACTTTCCGTATCCTGGCCCGGCTCCGGGTATGGTTTTACGAGCGCCTGGAGCGACTGGCCCCTGCTCGGCTCCAAGGATACCGAAGCGGTGACCTGCTGAGCCGCATGATCTCCGACATTGAAACCCTGGAACACTTTTACGTGCGGGTGCTAAGTCCGCCCCTGGTGGCCCTGCTGTCCCTGGGAAGTGCCTTTGGTTTGCTCTGGCTTTGGGCTGGGATTGGGCCGGCCCTGGGCATCGCCGCCTTTTGGGCAAGCACCGGCCTCCTGGTGCCTTGGGTGGTGGAACGCTGGTCGCGCAGGCCCGGGCAGCGTTGGATCCAAGACCGGGGCACCCTGAGCGCCCATCTGGTGGATGGCATCCAAGGCATGCCCGATCTCATGGCCTTTGGCGCACACGAACGAAAACTCCAGGTGATTGAACACCTGAGCCAGCGGCTGATCCGCGATCAAACTCGCCTCAGCGCCATCACTGGGTTCTCCTCGGCTGCGCTTCTGGCTGGTACCCATCTGGCCACCCTGGCGGTGCTCCTGTGGACCATTCCCCAGGTGGCCTCAGGCATCATGCCGGGGGTATGGCTCCCGGTGGTAGCCCTGCTGGTGCTCACCAGTTTTGAGGCGGTGCTGCCCCTGCCCGAAGCGTTCCAGTTCTTGGGCAAATCGCTGGAAGCCGCCCGCCGACTGTTCCGCGTGGTGGACGCTCCCGTGCCGGTTCACGATCCCCCAGTGTCCGCGCAGCCTCAAGACACCTCGTTGGAGATCCACGACCTGTGGTTCCGCTACGGGCCCCATGAGCCCTGGGTGCTGCGCGGAGTTCACCTTTCCCTGGCCCCTGGAGAACGGGTGCTGCTCATGGGCCCTTCGGGCTCCGGCAAAACCACGTTGGTGTCCCTGATCCTGCGGTTCTGGGAGTACGAACAGGGGTCCTTGAGGTTTGGAGGACATGAACTCAAGGCCTACCGGGCCGATGACCTGCGCCGGTGGGTCGCTGTCCTGGACCAAAAACCCTATCTCTTCAATGCCACCATTCGCGAGAACCTGCTCCTGGCCCGGCCCGACGCCTCCCAAAGCGAACTGGAAACCGCCTGCCGCATTGCCCAGATCCACGACTTCATCCTGAACCTCCCCGAGGGGTACAACACCTACGTGGGCGAAGGGGGGATCCGGCTGTCCGGTGGCCAGGCGCAACGCATTGCCTTGGCCCGTGCCCTTTTGAGGAACGCTGGGCTTTGGATCCTGGATGAACCCACTGAAGGGCTGGACGCCCTCACAGAACAAGCGCTGCTCCAAACGCTGGATCAGGCTCTGGCGGGCCGCACCGTGCTGATCATCAGCCATCGTCCCCTGGCACTCCCGGGGATCCAGCGGGTGGTGTGGATGGAGAACGGTCAAATCGTGGAAATGCAGGCCTAAGGTGGGGGCTGGGTTTCCAGGTGGCGGGCCAACGCTTGGAGGGCATGCATCAGGTCTGGGAACGCCACCCCCAGGGTTTCCAGGGGTACCACAAAGTCGCGATGTCGGCGCTGGGCCCGGTAGGCGGGTTGCCGGCGCGGCAGGCGGAGGTACCGCTCCATACGGTCCACCGTGGCCTGGGCGT
>CAYOQK010000057.1:0-7066 GCA_964406105.1 uncultured bacterium
TGCTTGGTGAGCCGCTCCTCCCTTCTTGGGCGTTCGGTCACAGTCACTCGTATCGCTCCGAAGTCCTGCTCCTTAGAAGTATCTGGCGAGGCTGGGCGAGGAAATCTATGGCTTGAGTTAAGCGAAAATCGGAATTTTGAGGCTTAACCCTATTCTGCCATCCGTCAGTTCAACCGAATGCATCCGCCGATGCTGCCTTTTTCAGAGAAATTGGGAACGTTTGGGGAGAGAGTCTTTTCGTCGGCGCCGTGTTGCATTGGGTGGGGGGAGTGGATACAATTAGCCTGTTCCCATAACCGAAGGAGGTTTTCCATGGCGATCCTGGTGGGCAAAGATACCCGGGTTGTGGTCCAAGGGATTACCGGGCGCGATGGTTCGTTCCACACCCAGTTGATGCTGGAGTACGGCACCCAAGTGGTGGCAGGGGTGACACCGGGCAAAGGAGGCCAAGAGGTACACGGTGTCCCGGTGTTTGACACCGTGGCTGAAGCCGTGGATAAAACCGGGGCGAACGCCTCGGTGATCTTCGTGCCTGCACGCTTCGCCGCCGATGCCATCATGGAAGCCGCCGACGCAGGGGTAAACCTGATCGTGGCCATCACCGAAGGGATCCCTGTGCACGACATGATGAAGGTGATGGCCTACTTGGAAGGCAAGAACACCCGGCTTATCGGCCCCAACTGCCCAGGCATCATCACGCCGGGTGAGGCCAAGATCGGAATCCTCCCAGGCCAGATTTTTACCCGAGGCCCGGTTGGCGTGATTTCCCGATCTGGCACCCTCACCTACGAGATCGTGAGCCATCTGACGGCCGCCGGCCTGGGACAGAGCACGGCCATCGGCATCGGCGGAGACCCTATCATTGGCAGCCGTTTCGTGGATCTCCTAAAGTTGTTCAACGAAGACCCTGAAACCGAAGCCGTGGTGGTGATCGGCGAGATCGGTGGCACCGATGAACAGGAAGCCGCAGCGTACATCAAAGAACACTTTACCAAGCCTGTGGTGGCCTTCATTGCCGGTCGCACCGCGCCCCCGGAGAAGCGGATGGGCCACGCCGGCGCCATCATCTCGGGCGGCACAGGCACCGCAGCCGAGAAAATCGCCGCCTTTGAGGCCGCAGGCGTGCCTGTAGCAGCCCTGCCCGAAGAGGTGGCCGTGTTGGTGAAGGAAAAACTGGGCAGGTGATGTGCCTTTGACCCTTTTACTGCTTGCACTTTTGGCGGGGGAGCCTGGGTGGCTCCCCCGTTTACAGTCCTTTTTGGAACACCACCCAAGCCTAAGGGTGCCCTTCACCGAAGTGATCCACCGCCCTCACGAGGTGGATACCATAGAAGGATGGCTTTGGATTCAACGCCCTGATCGGGTACGAGTGGAAACGTCGGAGATGATCTGGGTTCAGCAGGGCACCCAAGGGTTGATGAAGGACTTAACCACCGGCCAGACATCACGGTTTCGCAGCCTCGGGGCTTCGCCCCTGGCCCTCTGGACCGCAGATTCGCTGCAAGCCCTGTTCCTTTGGCAAGAAACCGACACCGCCCTGGTGCTGGTTCCCCGGCAGAATCCCGCTGACACGGTTTGGCTGGTGCTGAACCCGCACACAGGTGCCCCCCTCCGATTGGGATACCGATCGGCCCAGCAAAGGCTGGTGTTCCGCTTCGGGTCATGGACCGCCGAGAGCCTTCCCGACAGCCTATTTCGGACACCGTAAAGGAGCCGAGTTTCTGGGATCATCTGGAGGAACTGCGGCGGCGGCTCCTCAGGATGTTGGCCGCCCTTGCAGGGGTGTCCCTTCTGGTCTATTGGAAATCCCCCGCACTCTTGGCCTTTTTGGCTCGGCCTGTGGGGGACCTTTTCTTTTTTGCGCCGGCGGAAGCCTTTTTGGTTCGGCTTAAGGTTACGGTGGTGGCCGCCCTCCTCATCACTCTTCCGTACCACCACTGGGAGGTTTGGAGGTTCCTGCAGCCGGCGTTCACAGAGCGGGAGCGCCGCCCTGTGGGCCTGGTGTGGTGGATGGCTTTGGTGCTCTTTTACCTCGGAGCCGGTTTCGCACTCCTTCTGGCGGTTCCTCTGGGGATCCGGGTGCTCTTGGGCTTTGGAGGCCCTGCATTACAGGCCCTTTTGCGGGCAGGGGATTACGTGAACTTCGCCCTGCTCCTGATCCTGGCCTTTGGCCTACTGTTTGAGTTCCCCTTGGTGGTGGTGGCCTTGACCTGGCTGGGCGTGTTGGACCCGTGGACCCTGGGGCGGTACCGCCGAGAGGTGATTGTGGGGGTGTTCGTGTTGGCTGCCGTGGTGACCCCCTCGGTGGACTTCGTTACGCAAACGTTGTTGGCCCTTCCGCTTATAATTCTGTTTGAGGTGGGCCTTCGCATCGCCCGGAGGCTCAAGAGGAGGACGCCATGATTGGCACACAGGAACTCATCATCATCCTGGTGATCGTGTTGATCCTTTTCGGGGCTTCGCGGTTGCCTGCCCTGGCTCGGGGGCTTGGGGAATCCATTCGGGAATTCCGCAAGGCCACATCCGAGGATCGGCCCGCCGACGACGCTACCCAGCAGGACTCCACCGACACCCAAGAGTCGTAATCGCCTGGGTTAGAAGGGTTCGCCGGCACGGCCCTGCGACCGAGATCTCTGGTACTTGAGGAATACCTCCTCGCGAACAAGGATGGGTGCCCCGGCGCGTAGGGCCAGGGCGATGGCATCGGAGGGGCGCGCGTCCAGTTTGAGGCTGTCGCCCTGTTGCTGGAGCCAGATCTCCGCGTAGTACACGTTTTTCCGTAGATCCGTGATCACCACACGGGTGACGTGTCCCCCTAAGGCTTCAATGGTCAAAAGCAGAAGATCGTGGGTGAGGGGACGGGGGATCGGATCGCCACGTAGGCTCCGCTCAATGGCGCGGGCCTCGGCCGGGCCAATGAAGATGGGCAGGATCCGCTTTTGGGTGGTGTCCTGGAGCACCACGGCGGGTGAGCCCGTGAGCCACTGGGGCACCACGTACAACACCTTTACAGGCACCAGTCCTAAGAGACCTGTGAGCAGAACACCCCACATGATTAATCCACAATGGTTTCGCCCCGCAGGTAGGCTTTAAGGGTTTCGGTGCTCCGGAGGTACACCTTGCGGAAGCGGGCTCGCCAAAGTGGGCCAATGCGTTCTCGGCCTGCGTATTCCACGCGGATTTGGCTGGAGGCCCGATTCAGAAAGTCCAGGAGCCGGGGGATGGTTTCCTCGTGATGCACCCGAACGGTGAACTCTTGGTACACAGCACCCTCCTCGCGTACCCTTTGGAGGGCCTTTTGGAACCCCTCCAGAAAGGCACGGCCTAAGGCTTGGTGGATTTCGGGGGTCAGCGGCAGCCCGAACTCGTCAAACCCCAGCACGATGCGGACGATCCGCTGAAGGAAAAAGGCCGGCTGCAATTCCAAGAGTTTGTCGCCGTCGGCTTCCAGATCCCGAAGGTTGATGATAGGGGTGGCGTACTTCAGCACCCGGTTCTTGCCCTTGATCACCACGCCCTCAATGCCCTGGCGGTTGAGGTCTAACACGATCTCCTCCACCCGGTGGACTTCCTGCGGGTGGAACTGGCCAAAGGACCGCACCGAGGGCAGCTGGTACTCGGCGAGCAGGTTGTAGCGTTCCTCTGGGGACAGGTATTGACGGCGGTCCAGGTCGTAAACGTCAAAGATGAAAAAGGCTACATCCTCGTGCAGATTGGGAGGCCAGATGTTGATGTACGGGTTCTCTGGGCCCGCCATCTCGCCCACCAGCACCTTACGGGGATGATCGTCAAAGAAACGGTGAAAGTCGCCGAAATCGGACAAGCGGTCGTACGCAAAGGGATCTACAAAGCCACCGCGGGTGAAGGGCAGTACCTCCCCCTGGTACCGCCACACCCGAAGGTTGTAGCCATCCACCTTTTCTTCCACGAAAAAGGGGCCCTGGAAATGCTTTAGAATGCCGGCCCGAAGCCTGAGCATTCGGCGGATATGGGGGTAACCAGGGATTAGGGTGTTTTGAAACACCAGGGTGCCCCGCAGATGAGGGGCCAGATCATCCACAAACCGGTAATAGGAGAGATCTCCGAAGGTTTCCTTGAGGATGACCCGTTTTTTCGCCGTCATCCTTTGGATTATACCCTACGATGACCGTCGGCCTGAAGCCTTCAAATCGTGTACACTTTCACCATGCAGGTGAGTGCCATTGTGGTAGCCGCAGGCAAGGGCGAACGGTTTGGCGCCCCGAAACAGGTACAACCCCTTCTGGGGATTCCCTTGTTGGAACACAGTTTGATGGCGTTCCAACGGCATCCCCAGGTGGATGAAGTGGTGCTGGTGGTATCTGAGGCCCTTTTGCCCAGAGCAGAGGAGTGGCGCCAGCGGTACCCCAAACTCCGCCGTGTGGTGGCCGGCGGAGAAACCCGCGGGGCCTCGGTGTTTCAGGGGTTGGAACAGAGCCAGGGAGAATGGCTCCTGGTGCACGATGCGGCCCGCCCGCTGCTGCGGCAGACCCTCATTGACCGGGTGCTCCAACGGTTGGAACGCCACCCCCTGGTGGTGCCCGTGCTTCGGGTGCCCGACACGGTAAAGTACTGGCGGGATGACCGGGTGGAGGGACAGGTGGACCGGTCGCAATTGGCCCTCGTGCAGACGCCCCAAGGGGTTTGGCGCCGGATCCTTCAGCGTGCTTATGAGAAGGCTGGCGACCGTGCCCCCTTCTTTTCCGACGAGTCCAACCTGGTGGAGTACGCTTTGGGGATCCACGCCTCGCCCGTGCCTGGCGATCCTGAAAACCTGAAAGTGACGTTTCCCGAAGACTTGCAAAGGGTGGAGGCCCTGATGACGCGAAGGTTGTGCGTGGGTTTGGGCTACGATCGGCACCGGTTGGGCCAGGGACGCCCCCTGTACCTCGGCGGGGTTCGGATCCCCTCCGACCTGGGTGCCGTGGGCCACTCGGATGCCGATGTGGTGATCCATGCGCTGGTGGATGCCCTGTTAGGCGCCGCCAGCCTCGGCGATATCGGCGCGCTGTTCCCTGACCATGACCCCCAATGGAAGGATGCTCCCAGCCGAATCTTTCTGGAACGCACCCGACAACTGCTGGAACAACGGGGATACCGCGTGTTGAATGTGGACATCACCGTGATCTTGGAGCGGCCGCGGATTCGCCCCCATGTGGCCAAGATCCGTGAAAACTTGGCTGGAATCCTGGGAATCCCTAAGGACCGGATTTCCATCAAGGGCAAGTCGGGCGAGGGCATCGGCCCGGTGGACCAACGGGAGATCCTGGAGGCCTACGCCGTGGCCACCTTAGTGGGACCCCTGGAATGAAGATCCCATCGGTCCGGGAGGCCCTGGAACGCTTGAACCGCGAGATCGTGGCGTGCCAGCGATGTCCCCGGCTTGTGGCCCACCGCGAAGCCGTGGCACAGCGGAAACGCCGGGCGTATCGCCACGAGGAGTACTGGGGACGGCCTGTACCTGGTTTCGGTGACCCCGACGCTCGGATCCTCATCGTGGGGCTGGCCCCTGCCGCCCATGGTGCCAACCGCACCGGACGCATGTTCACCGGGGATTCTTCGGGTCGGTTCCTGTTCCGATACCTGTACGAGGTGGGTTTGGCCAACCAGCCGGATTCTGTGCACCGATGGGACCATTTGCAACTCCGCGATGCCTATTTGACAGCGGTGGTGCGGTGTGCACCGCCGGCAAACCGGCCCACCCCTCAGGAGATCCGAAACTGCTTGCCCTACCTGGCTCGGGAGTTAGACCTTTTGCCCAACCTTCGGGTGGTGCTCACCCTGGGGCAGATCGCCCATCGGGGTTACCTTCAGATCCTCAAGGATCGGGGGATCGTGCGACGATTTTCGGACTTTCCCTTCCGTCATCATGCGGTGTACGAGATTCCTCACGCCCCCGCCCGCTGGTTGGTGGCATCGTATCATCCCTCCCGCCAAAACACTCAAACGGGCCGTCTTACGCCGGCCATGTTCCTTCAGGTGCTGAACACCGTGTTGCGGTTGCGTTAACCTCTGGTTTTCCTTCGGATCACCCGTTCAATGTGCCGCTGGGCCTCCTGGAGCACCTCTTCCTCGTTCAAGGTTTGGATCTCGCGGTCCAGCAGCACGGGGTTGCCCCGGACGAACACGTCCCGCACGTCCGAGGCCTTGGCCGAGTACACCACCAGGCTATAGGGGTCGTAGGCTGGCGTAAGGTGGGGAGCAGAAAGATCCAGGGTGATGACGTCGGCCTCTTTTCCCACCTCCAGGCTGCCCACCCGATGATCCAGGCCCAGCACCCGGGCTCCGCCCAAGGTGGCCATTTCCACCACCTCTCGTGCCGACACAAGGGTGGGATCCAGGTGGTGCACTTTGTGGAGCAAGGCGGCCGTCCGCATTTCACCAATCATGTCCAGGTCGTTGTTGGAACAGGCGCCGTCGGTGGCCAAGCTCACCTTGATGCCCCGTTTCAGGTACGTGCCCACCGGTGCCACGCCAGAGGCCAGTTTCATGTTGCTCTCCGGGCAGTGAGCCACCCCGACCCCCCGCCGGCGGTAGATGTCCACTTCCTCGTCGTCCAGCCAAATGGAATGGGCGGCTACCACGCGATCGTATAGCACCCCGATCTGCTCCAGGTGCCGCACCGGTGTGGTTCCATAGCGTTCCTGAATTTGCTTCACCTCGTCTTGGGTTTCGGCGATGTGGGTGAGCAGCGGCACGTTGTACCGTTGGGCCAGGTCGCGGCTCTTCTTGTACACCTCGGGCGAGGTGGAATAGGGGGCGTGGGGAGCCACGGTGGGGATCACCAAGGGATGGCCAATCCAGTTGCGGATAAAGGATTCTGCCAGTTCCAGTTGGCTTTCCGGGGTTTTGGCCGCCGGCGTCGGAAAGTCAATGGTGCCTTCGCCCAGCACGGCCCGAATCCCGGCCTCTTCCACCGCTTTGGCGGCTTCGTGTTGGAAGAAGTACATGTCAGCGAACAGGGTGGTGCCGCCTTTGATCATCTCCACCAAGGCCAAACGCACGGCCACGCGGATGAAGTCCGGGGTCACCAGGCTGTTTTCCATGG
>CAYOQK010000058.1:0-46439 GCA_964406105.1 uncultured bacterium
CGGAACATCAGGCCCAGGGATCGGCTCTCCGGGGTAGCAGCGATTTCCACCCAAAGGGTATCCCCTGGATGTACCCACAAAGGCAACACGGGCAAAGCCTGTGCCCATACTTGCAGGGCAAGGAAAAGGCCAGCCATCAGGATGATTCTACAGGATCAGCATGGCGTCTCCGTAACTGAAAAAGCGATACCCCAGGCGCTTGGCTTCTTCGTAAGCCCGAAGCAAAAGGTCTCGCCCCATAAAGGCCGAAACCAACAGGAGCGGGGTGGACCGGGGCACGTGGAAGTTGGTGATCAGGGCATCCAACACCCGAAACTGAAACGGTGGGTAGATGAACAAACGGGTCCAACCCTGCCGAGGGCCGCGGTCCAGTTGCCAGGTTTCCAGGGCACGGGTTACGGTGGTGCCACATCCTACGATCCTGCGGCCCTGGGTTTTGGCCTGTTTCAGGGCTTCGGCCACGGCATCTGGGATCTCGTAGAACTCGGCCTCCATTCGGTGTTGTCGCACATCCTCTGTGCGGATGGGCCGAAAGGTGCCCAACCCCACGTGCAGCACCAGGTACAGGATCTGCACGCCCTTGGCCTCCAACGCCTGAAGCACCCGGGGGGTGAAGTGCAAACCGGCAGTAGGAGCAGCCACCGATCCAGGCTTGCGGGCAAACACCGTTTGATAACGCTCCCGGTCCTCAGGGGCGGCTGGGCGTTTGATATAGGGAGGCAAGGGGGGCAAACCGTGCTCGTTCAGAAACTGCAAGAAGTCCAAACCCTGGGGCAGTTGGATCCGCCGAGGCCCTTCGGGGGTACGTTCCAAGAGCACCAGGGTCACAGAACCCACCTGGAGCCGTTCGCCTTCGGCGAGTCGCCCCCGGGTGCGCACCAGAGCCAGCACCGTACCGTCTTCGTGAGGTACACCAAGAAACAGGATCTCCACCCGTCCTCCGGTGGCCCGGGTGGCATACACCCGGGCCGGGAGCACTCGGGTTTCGTTCAGCACCAGGACATCGCCTGGCCGGAAGTACTCGGGGATTTCGTAAAATCGGCGGTGTTCAAAGCGGCCTGTGTCGCGATGGACCACAAAGAGCCGCGCATGGTCTCGGGGTTCCACGGGCTTCTGGGCGATGAATTCCCGGGGAAGGTCAAAGTCGTAGTCCTGGAGACGGTAAGACATGCAGACGCTCAGGGTTTTCTGGCAAAAAAGAAATGGCCCCAGGGGGATTCGAACCCCCGCCGCCGCCTTGAAAGAGCGGTGTCCTAGCCATTAGACGATGGGGCCACAGAGAGCGGTTTATAATATCCAGGCAAACCCGTCGGGAGTCAACCGTTTTGAGCGGTTTCTGCCGCTTTCCCGGGTGGGACAAGAACCTTCCCAGCGCAAGAAAGGAGTGATGCTTCGTGGAGAAGAAACTCTGGGATGTGGCCATTGTGGGCGGCGGCCCCGCCGGCCTGACCGCTGCCATGTATGCCAGCCGCGCCGGCTTGAACACCGTGGTATTTGAACGAGGAGAGGTGGGAGGCCAAGTGGCTCTCACCGATTGGGTGGAAAACTATCCCGGGTTCCCCGAGGGCATTGAGGGCCCCGCGTTGATGGAACGCATGAAAGAACAAGCCACCAAGTTTGGCACCGAGATCCTTTTGGACGAAATTGAAGGCCTCCGCCGGGCCCCAGACCATACCCTGGTGCTCACCGGCGTGGACGACGAGTACTCCGCCCGGACCGTGATCATCGCCACCGGCTCCGATCCCCGCCGCCTGGGGGTACCCGGGGAGGACACGTATTACGGCCGTGGAGTTTCCTACTGTGCCGTGTGCGATGGCCACTTCTTCCAGGGAAAACGGGTGGCCGTCATCGGTGGGGGCAACTCGGCCAAAACCGAGGCCCTGTACCTGGCCAACCTCGCGGAAACCGTGTACCTTATCCACCGTCGCCGCCAGTTCCGGGGCGAGCGAATCTTGGACGAACGGGTGAAGGCCCGAGAAAACATCCAGCTGGTGCTGGACACCGTGGTGGAGGAAATCCTGGGCGATCAAAGGGTTACCGGCGTAAGGGTGCGCAACGTGAAAACCCAGGAAACCCGCGTGATCCCTCTGGAGGGCGTGTTCGTATACATCGGCCTCATTCCCAACTCCGACTTCGTGCGGGGCTTCGTGGAGTTAGACCCCGAGGGACACGTGATCACCAACGAACACATGGAAACCAATCAGCCCGGCGTGTTCGCCGCCGGCGATATTCGTTCCGGCTCCCTTCGCCAAATCACCACCTCGGTGGGCGATGGAGCCATCGCCGCCACCCGGGCAGGAGAGTACATTGCCGAAGTCTTCGGATAAGAAACGAAAGAAAAAGGTTCGGCCCGACCAGCTCTACGGGCCTATTCTTCAGTATCTCCAACGGAAGGGCAGCAAGGGGGGCACCGTCCGGGGCCTCCGCCGAGCCTTACGGCTCAAAAAGGCCCAGGACCATCTGATCCGCCAGGCCCTGCAGGATCTGCTCCAGGAAGAACGGATCTACGAGGAACGGGGTCGGTTCTTCGTTCCCAAGCGCCGGGTGCAGGGACGCATCCAGCGGTTCAAAGAGGGGTTCGGGTTCCTGCTCTGCGACGACGGCCCCGACATCTTCATCCCTCCCCACCACATGAAAAACGCCATGAACGGCGACATCGTGCTGGTGGAGGTCCTGAGGGAGAAGAAACGACCGGAGGGCCGGGTGGTCAAGATCCTCAAACACAGCATTCGCCACTTCATCGGCACCTATCGCCGTGGGTTCCGAGGGGGCTATGTGGAACCCGATGTGTTCACTCTGCCTCCACGCTTGCCCGTAGCCAAAGGGAAGGCCGAGGCCGACCACAAGGTGGTGTTCAAGGTCATCGGTCCCCCCAACCAGTACCAGGCGGTGATCATGGAAGACCTGGGCCATGAGGAGGATCCCTCGGTGGACATTAAGGTGGTGCTCCGAAAGTACGACCTGCCCGAAGGGTTCCCCCGCAACGTCCTCAAGGACCTCCGCAGAAAAATCCACGACGACGTGGCCCCCCTGCGCCAGGACCTTCGGGACCAACTGATCTTCACCATTGATCCCCGCACCGCCAAGGACTTTGACGACGCCATCTCGGTACGAAAAACGCCCGACGGCGGCTACGTGCTTGGGGTTCATATCGCCGATGTGTCCGCCTTCGTGCGCGAAGGCTCAGCGTTGGACCGCGAGGCTCTGAAACGAGGCACCTCTGTGTACCTACTGGACCATGTGGTGCCCATGCTGCCCCACGAGCTCTCAGGCGATCTCTGCTCTCTGCGACCCGGCGAAGATCGCTGGACCCTTTCCCTGGAGATCCGCCTGGATCCGCTGGGCACCCCCCGCAACCTCAAGATCTTCCCCGCGGTGATCCACTCACGGGCTCGCCTCACATACCAAGACGCCCAACGCCTCTTGGAGGGCAAAGACCCCCAGGATCCGGAAACCGAACTCCAGGTGAACCTGGAAACCCTCCGCCACACCCTACAAACCGCCCACGAACTGTACCGTTTGCTTCGGCACCGCCGGGTCAAACGGGGCGGCCTGGACTTTGACCTACCCGAGCCGGAGATCGCCCTGCTGCCCTCCGGTGAGGTATTGGACATCACCGAGGCTGTTCGCCTGGACACCCATCGCTTGATTGAGGAATTCATGGTGCTGGCAAACAATCAAGTGGCCACGTACCTCAGCCGCCGCCGGATCCCCACGATCTACCGCATCCATGAGCCCCCAAAACGAGAAAAGTTTGAAGAGTTTCTGCGGATCGCAGAGAGTATCCTGGGCCAACCCCTTCCAAAACCCCGAAAGCTCACTCCCAAGTACGTTCAACGGCTCCTGGAGGCCTTTGAAGGCACGCCCGAGGAAAAACTCATCAACTACCTGCTCCTGCGATCCCTGGCCAAGGCCCGGTACTCCGTGGAAAACGTGGGCCACTTCGGCCTGGCCCTAAAGCATTACCTCCACTTCACCTCCCCCATCCGTCGCTACCCCGATCTCGTGGTGCACCGCATCGTGAAGGCCCTGCTGTTAGGCCATCCTCGCACCGAGCCCGCTTGGGTGGAAACCCTGGAGAAGGTGGCCAAACAATCCTCTGAACGCGAAGAGATAGCCCAACACGCCGAGTTTGAACTCCTGGACATCAAGAAGATGGAGTTCATGAAGGGCCGAGTGGGCGAGGTGTTCACCGGCGTGGTCACCCACATCACCCCCTACGGCTTTTTCGTAGAGATCCCAGAGTACCTCACCGAGGGCTTCGTCTCTTTGGAACGCTTCCCAGAACGGATCTCCTTCGTGCGTGAAACCCGGACCCTTTGGCGAGGCGACCAACTGCTGGTGCGATTGGGCAGCCGCGTGCGCGTTCAGGTGGAAAAGGTGGACAAATTCCGCAAAGCCATGGACCTCCACCTGGTGGAGGTGCTCAAGGTGTAACCCCTCCCACAGGCTGCAAGAGGCCAAAGCCCGGCGGGAACCACCCCTCCTCCAATACCCGATCCCGTGCTTTGTGGTCTTACTCCTGCTGCCAGAGGGCTTGCCGTTCCTGCCGAAGACGCCGCAGAACCCGAAGGATGCGGGGAAAACGGGTAGAGGGGTGGGAAAAGAGATCGGCCTCTACGGGCACCACCCGGCTCTGCCAACCGATCTGCTGCCACGCGGAGTCCGGCCGGGCCTCACCCTGGACCATCTCCAGAATCAGGGGCGGGTTGAGCCTCAAGAGGTGTTCCAGGTTAAGGGGCACGTAGCCCGGTTGTTTCACCAAGTTCTCATACCCCGCGATTTCCAAAAGCTCGTGCAGAAAGGTACCCGAGCCCACTACGTACAGGTTCTGCAGGGTGCCTGGAGTGCGGTCGGCCACAAAGACCACGGGCAACCGAGGCCCCGAACGGGCACGGTAAAGGCGGAGGGTTTCTTGCAAGGCCTGCCGGAGTGCACGACCCTGGGGCTCCAAGTGAAGCCAGCGGGCCAAGGAGTCCAGGCTTACGAACACGTCCTGCAATGTCTGCGCCGGCAACGCCCGATACCGAATCCCCAAGCGGGCCAGAGAAGGCCCTACAAACCTTTCCTGGGCCCGGGTGATCAGTACCATGTCGGGCTGGAGTTCGGCAATGCGCTCATAGGAGGGGTCCAACCATCCCCCCACCCGTGGCACTCCAGCCACTGCGGGATCGTGGTCGTATCGGGTGACCCCCACCAGTGCATCACCGGCCCCCAGGTCCAGCAGGATCTCGGTGAGGGAGGGGGCCAACGACACGATGCGCTGGGGTGATCCTTGAGCCGCCAGCCCCGTGGCCACCAGCCCCACCCAAAGGGCCTGGGCCACCCAACCCAGGAATCCGAAGGGGTATCTTCGTTGCATCACGGTGCCTCAGCCCAACTCTGGATCCGTTGCACCAGTGCCCGAAATCCTGTGTGGGAGATCTGCTGGATCACCTCTTGAACCCTGGGATCCTCTTGGAGGTACCGGGCCAGTTCCAGGTGCTTATCAGCCAGGTCGTAAAAGGCAATCCCCCAAGGATCATACTTGGCCACAGTGAAAAGAGCCCGAGCGATGTCGTGCACCTGGGGTTCCACGAGGTAGAGCTCTATCACTACCCGAAAGTCGGAAAACCGCTGCACCAAGGCTGGCACTAAGATGTCCATCCAGTACACGAGGCGATAGTCCAGGGAGTACACGGGGAACATGAGAAACTCCACCTGGCCTGAGAAAAAGGTTGGATCTACGCCATAGCGTTGCCGCAACCCATAGGGGTCTGGGGGAAGGGTGAGGGCCAGCGAAGCCCGGGTGGCTGCGCGAATCTCCTGGAACCATTCGCGCAGCACTTGTACCCGCCATTCCACCAGATCGTGCATTCCGCGACGCCGACGGTCTTCAACGCAGCGGTGGCAAAAGCAGTATCGCTCGTTGGGGAACTGGAAATCGCTCAGGACCACGGTTTTGTCCTCTGGGATCCGATGCAGAAGTTCCAGGATCTGCTGCCAGTGCTCTGGATGATTGGGGCACACCCAAGACCACGCAAAACCATCGTACACGTTCTGTTTGATCACCGCCAGTTCGCCGGTTACAGCCCGGGCTGCCCGATCGGGGTCCCTTTGAATGCCCGCCGTGTCCCCAAACACGGAAAAGGTCAGAAAACGCGCCTCAGGGGGCACCGGTTTAACCGCACCAAAGGGCAACCGATGCGGCAGGAACACCCCATCAAATCGCTCGGTGTACTCGGGTTTGGCCCGTTGCGTGGAAAGAAACAGTTTCATCGTTGATACCGTCCGGGGCGGGCCTGGAACCCGACACCCGGACGCAGAACCCATGGCGAGACTCAATCCACGATTTCGTAGTAGTGGACGATCTGGGCACCCTTGCCCTGCCCCAGGGGCACCCGTTGAAGTTCGTACCCTTGGGGGGTGAGGATCACCAGGTAGTCGTAAGCGTCGGCATTGCTGAAGAGGGCCACGTACACGGCCTCAGATGTGGCATCCACGTCCATCACGCCGTTGCCTTCATCCACGGTGAGGGGCAGGGAATCCACCAGGCTCATGGTTCCTATGTCCACTACCAACACCTGGGGAATGGCCCATCCAACGATGTAGGCCCGTTGCCCCTCTATATCCAGGGCTCCGGGCACTCCTGCGGTGATCGGGTACGAGTCCACCACGCTCAGCAGGTCGGGATCCACCTTCAGCAGATATCCGCCTCCTAAGGACCAATCGCCTCCGAGCACGTACAGGTAGCCGTCGGCCTCCACAACCTTGGAGGGGTTCACGCTGAGCACCAAGCTATCCTCCACCTGGAGGTCCGGCGACAGCACGTAGAGTTTGCCGGTGTCGCTGGAGTAGGTGGCCAGGTCGTAAAAGGTGGCAACCACATAGAGTTTGCCGTTGTATGCCACGATGCCGTCCAAGGCCCGGCCCACCTGTACGGAGTCCACCAGATGCCAGGAGGCGTCTAAACGGTACACCAGATCGCGTGTGAAGGAGGTCACATAAAAGTTGTTGTCCAGCGTTGCGAGTTGCATGGGATTGGAGCCATTGGGCAGGGGCACATGCTCTAAAACAGCAAGGCTTTTGGGGTCAATGACCTGAAGGGAAGGAGCCGCGGAGTACCCGGAGTTCACGAGGTAGAACCGGCCTTCATGCTCCAAAAGGAAGTTCGGCGTGTTGCCAGTGACCAGCAGATCGGGGAATAGGGAGTCCTGTTCCACATCGTACACATCGCCGGTTTCACTAAGCCCATAGAGGATGAGAACCCGAGGGTGTGCATAGGGAACTCCGGTATCCGTGGGCTCATGGACACAGGCCGTAAGGAGCAGTGCCCACGCCACCCACACCGTTCCAATCATGGACCAACGCTTCATCACGTACCTCCTTGCTGGTGTTCTTGGGAATCCGGCTTAAATCCCAGTCCCTCCGAATCGGGGATCGGAAACTCGTTCTGGGAGATGGAATTGCGGTGCCCAGGGCACGGGCACCGCAGGGTGCCTGGGGCCCAGGTGCGGAAGAGTTCCAGGGTCAAGGTTCGCCCTGGCTGGGGAAACCCACGGACCCATTCATAGGAGACGTCCAACAGGTTTTCCACCTGTACCCGCAGGCCCCAAGTTCCCCATCGTCCCTCGGCCTGCAAGCGAACCAGATGCACGGGCTGGAGGACCTTCGGGCCCGAGGGCCGCTCCCAGCGGGGCCCAATCCATCGGTACTCCACGCCCCAACCCCGCCAGAACCACGACAGCGAGGCCTGGGCCCACGGCACGTACACCAAGTGCTGTGGAGACCGCAGGGTCCAGAACCCGGAAAGCGATGCCTGCCACCGATGGGACCCCCAGTGGGCAGTGGCCGAAACCTCGGCACCCTCCAACACAGCCCGGTGGGTGTTGATGGGTTGGTACCGTTGTTGCACAGGAACCCAGTGGATGAGGTCCCGCACTTCCCGGTGGAAAACGGCCATCCGGAGATTTCCAGCGGCGTGTTGGACCCTGCCTCCCACCTCGGCCTCCCAGGAAAACTCGGGACGCACCGAGGGGTTGCCCTGAGCAAAGGCATCCCGGGGCCAGTACAGTTCGTTGAAGGTAGGTTCACGGAACCCCTGGGACCAAACGGCATACACTCCCCCAGGGAAGTGCACTCCCAAGGTTGCTGTCCAAACCGGCCGATGCACGGTGCTGCTCCAGTAGCCCCGAACCCCCACGAGGCCAAATCCCCACGTCCAATCCAGGGTGTCTCGGAGGGCAATCTGGAGGGTCCATCGCTGATGGGACCCCACCTGTGTGGACACCAGATGGGTGAACGAACCGCGAAGTTCCCACAGGTGCCAGCGGTATCGGAGGTCACCGTTCCATTCCCGATGAAGGGCTTGAGGCCCACCCTCGGGACGATACCGGGTAAGATGATGGTTCCAGGTCAGTTGCCACCGCTGCCATCGGACCCCCAAAAGGGCCAGGGCCAAGGTCAGGCTATCCCGCCGTAAGGAGAGATTAGGGATCCGGGGAATCCCGCCCTGTCGGAGAGCCCCCAAAGCCAGCACCTCGCCCCCCCGCCACAGCCATCGGAGGGCGGCACTCCATCGGTGTTGCCCCAGGTTGTCCACACGAAGGGGCCGTTGGAACTCGTCGCGGGCGGTGAAGGCCTGAGCCGTTCGCTGCCATCCTCCACCCAACTGCAACACGTGGCCAGGCGACAGGGTGAGCACGTGGTGCCAAGTGCTGCTCAGGTCACCGAGAGACCCCCACCGCAGCCACCCTCCGGGCCGAAAATCCAGGTGCAGGTTGACCACGCCAGCCATCGCGTCGGCACCGGCATAGGCAGACAAGGGATTGGGGACCAGATCCAGGGCGCGCACCATACCAGGCACCCACAGGCCCAGGTCCAGGTAGCCGGTTTGGGCGGGTTTCACAGGGAAGCCCTCCACCAGGGTTTGGAGCTGTTCCATGGAGCTGCCCCGCAGGGACAATCCGGTGAGTCCCAAGTAGTCCCGCAGTGCCACTCCAGGCTTTCCGATCAGATCCTGGGGGGTTTCTGCGGAAACACGGGCATAGGAAAGGGGCAACCGGCTCCCCAGGGAGACCTTTCCCCACACCACAATCTCCCGAACCAAGTAGTAATCCCCTGTGTCCACAGGCCAGGGGTTTGTGGACACGGTAACCAGCAGGGCACCAATCCACCAGAGCATGGCTGTAGTCCTTTCCCCCCTTTCGGGTGCAAAGGACCAACCTCTGGGAATGGAGGGAAACCGTTTTACACGAGTTCCCCGCCCCACACCCCGGAGGCGGTCGGTTGGGGTTCCGGGTAGGTCTCCCGGCTCGCAGGGGGCCGATGCCCGGCCTTCCGCCTTCCCGGAGGGCGAGCCCGCCTTTGCGAACCCGAATCCTCCAGTGGCCTTTTGGAAGGCCTAATCCCTGCACACGGTTGCGGGGGCAGCGTGGGATTCTCACCCACTTCCCTGGGCCCCGGAACCAGGGCAATTATACAGGTCGCAAATTCCAGCAAAGACGTCCAATAAGCGTTAAAATAGCTTACCTGGCCCGTGCACGAAACCCTGCACCGCAGGCGCTCTCCAAGGCAGAGGCCTCTCGCCCAAGGCTCTAAAGGCAGCGGATACTCCTCAGTCCCTTCCGCCGTGGAGTCGCCTTTTTCCAACCTCAAAAACCTGCGTCTGTTTGTCTTCTGAGTTGACAGGGGCTCAGGAACCTGCAAAAATAAAGGCGACGTCTTTGGTTCTTTCGGGGACAAGTAAAAGGAGGTGGCGATGTGGCGTAAAAGTGTGGGCGTGGCTCTGGCCCTCCTGCTGGGAGTGGCCTGGGCTCACACAAACCCTGCCGATGTCGCACCGGGGAAAGCGGTTCCTCAAACAGAGTGGAAAGCCCCTTCCCCGGTAAACGTGAAGGCTCCTCTCCCCCACCCCCACGGCCTTCTCAGCACCGCCTCGGACGCACACCGGCGGGTCACGGGGCCCCCGATCCGGTTCACCTTTCACGGGCTCCGCAACCCCGGGGATACCCTGCACTTTGACGATCCCAACACCGCGGGCAGTGATGCCATCGGGCTCACCAACGGCGGCACATACCAAGCAGCCATCAAGCTCACCCCTGATGAACTGGGCGGCTATGTAGGCTATGCTGCGGTAGCGGTTCTCTTTTACCACTACGAGGCAGGCACCCACTCCGGCAGAGCCATCTTGTATGGCCCAGGGTTTCCGCCCTCGGACACCCTCACCACCGAGCCCTACACCGTGACAGGCCAGGGTTGGTACCTGATCCCCTTAAGCAACCCCGTTCCCATTGATCCCGCTGCAGACCTCTGGGTATCGGTGGAGATCACCCACGTGGCAGGGGAGTACCCCATCGGTGTGGACGCGGGCCCGGCGGTGGACGGCAAGGGCGACTGGGTGTACGCCGAGGGGCTCCCTTGGGACGAGCTCCAAAGCTTCGGCCTGGACTACAACTGGGATGTGCGGCTCATCGTGGAACCTTACGAACTGCCTGACCATGACATTTGGACCCGGAGCGTACTGGCCCCCACCGGCGAGGTGCCGGCCAATCAATCGGTGACCCCCACAGCCCAGTTCCAAAACGCGGGGTCCAACACCGAAACCTTCAACGCCTACTTTGAGATCTACTTCCAGGACTCCCTGGTGTACACCGATATGGTGAGCAACGTCACCCTGGACTCTGCTGGAGCCACCGAGATCTCCTTTACGGATTGGACACCCACCGAACCCGGCCAGTACCTGGCAGTGGCCTACCATGACCTTGCGGATGAAAACCCGGGCAACGACACCGCGGTTGCCGTGTTCTACGTGCGGGTGATCGGCACGGACTACCTGATTGTGGATCTGGACCCAACCCCCCTCAGCGGTCCCGCAGTGGACCAGGTTCTGATGGGCTTGGGCTACGCCGGTCGGTACACCACCAGCGATGCCTACCTGACGCTGGACAGCCTGAGCCAGTACTCCACCGTATGGGTGTTCTGTGGGATCTACAGCAACAACACCCGGATTACCGCCGAACAGGGCGCCCAACTGGAGCAGTACCTGCAGAACGGCGGCCGCCTGTACATTGAAGGCGGCGACCTTTGGGGCTTTGACCCAGGTCAAGGTGCCTGGGATCTCCTGCCCTGGACCGGGGTGGCCTCCGCAGACGACGGCTCGGGTGACCTGACCACCGTGGAGGGCACACCCAACACCCTGATCCCCCAAGTGGCTGGTGTCTCCTGGGCTTATGGCGGTGAAAACAGCTGGATTGACCGTCTGACACCGGATGCCAACCCGCCCTATGGCGGCACCGCCGAGGGGTATCTCCAGAACCCGGACGCCAACTACTTCTGCGGTGTGGCCTACGACCAAGGCGTCTGGCGCACGGTGGGCAACTCCTTTGAAATCGGTGGCCTGAGCGGATCCGTGGAACTGGATACCTTGGTGGCGTGGATCTACAACTTCCTGTATGCCCCTCCGCCGGAACACGACGTGGCACCGATGGCCATCCTCTCGCCCACCTTCCTGTTCATTAACGAAACCGCAGTGCCTGCGGCTGTAGTGGCCAACCTGGGGCAGAACGACGAAACCTTTGACGTCGCCTTTGAGATCCTGGACGCCAACCAGAACCCGGTGTACACAGCCACCGCCACCGGCGTGTCCCTGGAACCGGGCACCCGAGACACGGTGACCTTCTCCCCCGACTTTGTGCCGCCTGACACAGGCCACTACCTGGCTCGGGTGTACACAATGCTGGCCGGTGACGAACGGCCTGGGAACGACACCACCACCGCCACCGTGGTGGTGGCCGACACCATCTCCGTTCCCCTGCCCGGTTCCTCCTCTTTGGGTCCGGATCCCTGCAACTACGTAGGGGCTTCCAACCAAGACCTGCCCGACGATCCAGCCCTCACCTTCCAGTGGATTGACCCCACAAGCGGCACGCCCCTGAACCTGGGGGACGATGCCTACACCACGGTGACCCTGCCCTTCCCGTTCCCCTTCTACGGCCAGGCCCTGGAGGAGATCAACGTCTGCTCCAACGGTTTCCTGGAAACCTCCACCACCACTTCCTTCTCCAATACGCCTCTGCCCAACGATAACCTGGAGAACTTCATCGGCTATTGGGACGACCTGAACCCCAGTTCAGCCGGCCAGGTGTACTACTTGGGCACCCCGCAGTATGCGGTGTTTGCCTGGGTGGATGTGCCTCACTACGGCGCCAATGTGGGCAACACCTACGAGATCATCCTCTTCCCGAACGGTGTCATCAAGATGCAGTTCCTGAGCATGGACCCGGCGTACACCAACAGTTCCACCATCGGCATCCAAAAGGGCGATGGCTCTGAAGGCTGCTATCTGGAATACGTGGCCGACGGTAACCCACCCAACCACATCGTGGAAGACAGCACGGTGATCATGTTCTGGTACCAGGTGTACGAGCACGACGTGGGCGTGGTAGACATTCGGCCTCAGGGTGCAATGCTGCCGTCCCCGCAGGATCTGGTGGTCACGGTTCACAACTTCGGCCAAAACCCCGAGGACTTCACGGTTTACCTCACCATCGTGGACACCCTAACAGGCACCACGGTGATCAGCGCGCACCAACCGGTAACCGGGCTGGAGCCGGACGAAACCTTAGAGGTGCCCTTCTTCCAGTGGGGTCCGCTGCCAAACCGGTACTACGAGATCACAGCCTGGATTGACCTGGTGGACGAGCGGCCCAACAACGACACCCTCCGGGTGATGGTCCGCACAGCCCTGGAGCTGGGCGATGTGGTATTCGGGCCCGTGGATCTGCAGAGCCAGGTGAACGACAACCTGTTGCTGGGTGTGGAATTTGATGGCACCTACTTCTATGTGACCGGAACCGGCGCCGACGGCTCCTCGGATCCGCCGCACTACGTGTACGAGTTTGATGCCACCGGCACCTACACCGGCCGCTTCTGGTATCAGCCGGACAACACCAACACCTGGGGTTGGCGTGATTTGGCCTACGATGGCACCTGGCCAGAGGTGGGTTATGGCAACGGCCACTTCTACGCCAGTTCCTCGCCCATGGTGGATGAGTGGCACATCTTTGCCGGCGGCATGGTGCTGGACGGCTCCTTCTCCGGTCCGGAGAACCCGAATCGGGCCCTGGCCTGGAACCCCGAAAACGACCACTTCTACACGGCCAACTTTGACAGCCCGATCTACGAGTTTGACCGCGAAGGCAACGTGATCGCCACCTACTCCAACACGTATGCTGCGTACGGTGCGGCCTACGATCCCGGCTCCGTGGACGAAGGAGTGCCTTACATCTGGTTCGCCACCCAGGAGGTCAACCAATACGGTGTTTCCAACACCCTTTACCAATGGAGTCTGGCCACCCACAGTTACACGGGCATCAGCATCCAACCGCCGCCTGCTGAGAACGACGCTACTGCTGGTGGCCTGTGCTTCTGGCCCGACTTTATGGGAGCCAGTGTGCTGTTTGAATTGGTCCAGGGCGATCCCTACGACTACCTGGTGGGCTACTTCGTGCGCTATGCCAACGAAACCCGCACCCCTGTTGCGGTGGCCGAAGGCGAATCCATCCGGTATCCCTTCGCCCTGCACCACGTGCGGCCGAACCCGGCGCGCGATCTGGCTCGGGTGACCTTCAGTGTACCCGAGAAGGCGCCCGTGCACCTGGAGGTGTACGACATCAGCGGCCGCCGGGTGGCCACTTTGCTCCACAAGACCCTGGAACCCGGTGTACACACCCTCACGTGGAACGGCACCAACGACCACGGTCAAACGGTTCCGGCGGGTGTGTACTTCCTGAAACTCTCCCAAGGCGAGCACCGGGCCTTCCAGCGGTTGGTCCTCGTGCGATAACCCTTGGATTTCCAAGGAACGCCGGGGCCGCCCGCGACGCGGGCGGCCCCGGCGTTTTTCCCTCGCCTGTACAATTTCCCCGGCATGATCGGCCGAAAAATCGGACGCTTTGAGGTGCGCCAGTGGATCAGCGGAGGCCGCTTCGCCGACGTATTCCTGGTCCACGATCCCCTCACCGATCAAAACTTCGCCCTTAAACTCGCTCGCCGCAAAGCCCAACACCAAGAGATCCTCCAGCAAGAGGCCCGGATCCTCGCCACCCTGCTCCACGAAAACATCGTGCGGTTCTACTTCATTGACTTCTTTGAAGACCGCCTGTACATCGTGCTGGAATACGTGCCCGGCCGATCCCTCCGGGCCCTTCTCCAGGAGAAACGGGCCCTGCCCCCTGAGGAAGCCCTGCGGATCCTCCGAGAAACCCTGGAAGGCTTGGCCTACGCCCACCAACGGGGGATCCTGCACCGGGACCTCAAACCCGAAAACCTACTCCTCACCGAAGAGGGCCAGGTGAAAATCGCCGATTTCGGCTTGGCTCTGTTGTTTCAAAACGACCCGGTAAGCATAGGGGGCACCCCCCTGTACATGGCCCCCGAAGCCTGGGAAGGCAGGGCCAGCAAGGCCACCGACGTGTGGGCTTTAGGGGCTGTATTCCATGAGATGCTCACCGGCGAGCCCCCTTATACCGGCACCACCCTGGAAGAAATCCGTCAGCAGATCCTCGCGGGCACCCTTCCCCAGCCCAAGGGGATCCGTCCAGAACTCTTGCGTTTGCTACATCAGGCCCTCCATCCCGACCCTGCCCGACGATTCCCCGACGCATCCGCCTTCTTGGCAGCGGTGCGCCAGGTGTGGGCCGGGCGTACCCTGGCCGTTCAACCCGTCAAGCCGGGGAAAAGGGGAGAATCCCTTTTCCTGGACGGCCTCACAGAAGAGCAATGGACCGTGGTGCGAGAGGCCGAGGGACCGGTGCTCGTGCTCGGTGGCCCTGGCACCGGTAAAACCCGCACCCTGACAGCCCGCATCGTGTACCTCGTGGAATCCCAAGGAGTTCCACCTGAAGAGATCCTGGCCGTGACCTTCACCAACCGAGGGGTGGCAGAGATCCAGGAACGGCTCACCCAAGCGCTGGGAAGAGACCGCGCCCGAGCCGTTACTGTGGGGACCTACCATTACCTGGCCCTTCAGATTCTGGCTTACGGCGGCGACCGCCTGGACATCCCCGAACACTTCACCGTGGCCTCTTCTCGGCTCCAGGAGGAGATCCTGGCCCGGATCCTGGGCCGCACGCCTCGGGCTCGGGTACGATCCATGCTCAAGGCCATCTCTGCCCTGAAACGACAGTTCCTGGGACCCGAAGAGGCCCAAACCCTCGCCCGAAGCCCCTGGGAACAAGAGGTGGCACGTGTCTATCGGCGATACCAAACGGCCCTGCACCAAGAAGGCCTCCTGGACTTTGACGACCTGTTGTTTTACACCCATCGGCTGCTCACCGAACATCCCGACGTCCGTGGGGATCTGGCACATCGGTTCCGCTACGTGATCGCCGATGAGTTCCAGGATATCAACGAAGCCCAATACCTGCTGCTCAAAACCCTGGCCTCCGGTCATGGCCATCTTCTGGTATTCGGAGACGACGATCAGGCAATCTACGGTTTCCGGGGGGCCAGCGCCCGCTTCATCAAGACCTTCCAACAGGACTTCCCCCAGGCCCGGGTGTTTTACCTCACCCGAAACTTTCGGACACCGGCCATCATCCTGCGCCTGGCCCAACACCTCATCCAACGGAACCGGCGACGCCTTCAGAAACCCCTGGAGGCGTCGGTACACATAGAAAACGCCTTCGCACTCTACGCCGCCGATGACGAGGAACAAGAGGCCCGCTTTGTTGTGCAGCGCATCCAGGAGTATCTCCGTTCGGGCTACGCACCCCAAGAAATCGCCGTGATGGCCCGCACCCGAGCCCGCCTGGCTCCAGTGGAACACCACCTCCAACGGGCCCACATACCCTATAACCTGATGGGGGAAGCCCAATGGATCTACCATCCCCTGGCCCAAGCCCTGGTGGCTGCTCTCCGCCTGGCCACGGGAGAGGCCAACCGCGACGAAGCCCGACAGGTACTGGAGCATCTCTTAGGCCTGCCCAGCACTGTGGCCACCCGGCTGCTCAGGGGGTTCCGGAAGCGTAAACGGTTTTCCCACCCCCGCGACCTCACGCCGGACCTTCGGGAACGGGTGGATGCCCTGGAAACCCTGCTCCAAAGGTACCAAAGGGCTCCGGAATCCCTGAGCCCGGTGGATCTTTTGCGGGAGTTGCGGAAACTCCACCCTGCGGGCGAAACCCCCAGGGTTTTGGCCGAGGAGGAGGCCATGGACTCCCTGCTGCAGACCGCTGCAGGCTTCCACCGGGTACCCGATCTCTTAAACTACCTGCACCTGCTGCAGGATCTGGAAACCCCCACCCGCACCTCAGGGGTGCAGGTGCTCACCGTGCACTCGGCCAAGGGAACCGAGTTTCCCGTGGTGTTCATTGTAGGATTGGAGCAGGAGGTGTTTCCTTTGCGGGGAAGCCTGCTCCGCGTGCAGGCACTGGAGGAAGAACGGCGGCTTCTTTACGTGGCCATGACCCGAGCCCAGGAGCGGCTCTTTCTGTCGTATGCCAAGAAACGCGGAGGGCAATCCCAGCAACCCTCCCCCTTCCTCCATGAGATCCTCATCCAACGAAGCTGAATCAGGGGATCCATCCCAGCAGGGCAGGCCGTGAAGTTCGGCGAATCCATCGGCAAGCGGCTTCCAGTAGATCCTCCGGGGAATCCACGAGTTCATCCACCAGTCCGTGGCGAAGGGCTTGGAGGGCAGTCCACCGTTCACCGGTCAAGAGCAGCCGTTTCAGCGCCCCGAGCCGCAGATAGCGGCCGGCCAGGTGCACCCCCACAAACCCTGGGAACAGGCCCGCTCGGGCCCCAGGATGACCAAACCACGAATCGGCGGTGGCCACCCGGTAGGTCAAGGAGAGGGCGAGCTCCAGGGCCCCGCCCAGGGCGAAATGCTGGATTGCCGCCACCGTGGGCACAGGCCACCGATGAAAACCCAACAGCACCTCGCGCCCTAAGTCCACGTAGCGGCGCGCCTCCAACGGCGACATTCGCTGGAGTTCTCGCAGATCGCCCCCAGCGCCAAAGTTCGGTTCGCCGAAAAGTACCACCCCCTGAGATTCCTTGGCCTTTGGGGACTGTAAAAAGGAACGAAACCAAAGAAGGGCGTGCGTGTCCAAGCGGTTTACTCCCTGCGGGGCAGAAAAGCGGATCACCGTGCAGGGTGGATACGGTTCTATGTGGAAATGCAAAGAAAAATGGGGTGAGCGAGGGGACTCGAACCCCCAACCACCAGATCCACAGTCTGGCGCTCTGCCGATTGAGCTACGCTCACCGTGTGTCCGGCGATAATTGTAGTCGGGAACGCCCAAAATGGCAAGGGGATCGCCCATTCGGGCGGATAATAAAGCCATGGCTCAACCGCGAAACGGCGAGGAAGTACGCCTCCGGGGTACCGTGTGGCGCGTCCTTTACGAGGCACCCGACGGATCCTTCGCCGTGATCCGTCTGGACAACGGCACCGTGGTCCGGGGGCCACTGGCTGGTGTCAAGCCCGGCATGCCCCTTTTGGTGATCGGCCGCTGGAAACACCATCCCCGCTACGGCCTCCAGGTGGAAGCCGATTACTTTGAAATCCCTCGGGATTTCCAAGATGCCGAGGCCCTGGTGTCCTTCCTCGCTTGGAGCCTCAAGGGCATCGGCAAGTCCAGGGCCCGCCTACTGGCCCAGCACTTCGGACCCCGAATCCTGGAGATCCTGGACGAAAACCCCGAGCGCATCTTGGAGGTGCCAGGGATCGGGCCCAAAACCCTGGAACAAGTGCAACGCTCCTGGAACCGATACGCCACCACCCGCAAGGTGTTCCTGCACCTGGCCCGTTTAGGCCTCACCTATGCGATGGCTCGCCGAGTGTACGAGTACTTCGGGGATCAGGCGGTGCAGGTCCTGGAGGAAAACCCCTATCGGCTGGCCGAGGTGCCCCGATTGGGGTTCCGGAAGGCCGACGAAATCGCCCGAAAACAGGGAATCTCTCCCGAGGATCCTCGGCGGCTCCGCGCCGCAATCCTCTATCTGCTGCACCGGGCGGCGGAGGAACAAGGGCACGTGTTCCTCCGGCACACAGAACTCCTGGAGGGACTGCGTCGTTTGGAGGTACCCGCAGGCTCGGCCATCGCCCACGTGCTCCAGGAAATGGAACGTCAGGGCGAGGTGGTACACGAAGACCACCGGGTATATCTCCACGCGCTTTACGCCATGGAGCGCAGGGTGGCCGAGCGTTTGCACACCCTGCAAAGGGCCCCTGTCCCTCCGCTGCCCCGGGTGCGCGAAGCCCTGGAAACCTTCCACCGGCTCACGGGTATCGTTTTGTCGGAACTCCAGATCCAGGCCGTGATGCAGGCCGCCCAATCGCCGGTATACCTGCTGACCGGATTCGCTGGCACCGGCAAAACCACCACCACTCGGGCGGTGTTGGAGGTGTACCGATCGGCTGGCCTTAGGGTGGCACTGGCAGCCCCTACAGGTAAGGCCGCCCACCGATTGGCCGAGGTCACTGGCCACGAGGCCTCTACCCTGCACCGATTGCTCCGGTTTCAAGGCGGCCAATGGGGGTACAACGAGGAAGATCCCCTGCCCGTGGACGCCCTGGTGGTGGACGAGCTCTCCATGGTGGACCTGCCCTTGTTTGACCGGCTGCTGGCCGCCCTGAGGCCAGGCACCCGGCTGTTCCTGGTGGGGGATCCCGCCCAATTGCCGGCCATTGGACCAGGCAATGTGCTCCGGGATCTTCTGGGCCAGATCCCGGGGATCACGTTAGACCGCATCTTCCGACAGGAGGAGGCCGGAGGCATCGTGATCAATGCCAACCAGGTACGCTTGGGTAAACCCCTCAAAGTGCGGAAAAGCCACGACTTTGAATTCGTGGAGATCCAGGATCAGGAAACCCATCGGGTGCATGAGATCGCGCGCCACCTGGCCCGGCAATACGGCCCCGGCTTCCAGTTCCTCACCGGCATGCGTCGGGGTACCGTGGGAGTCCATCGGATGAACGCTCTGCTCCGAGAGGTGCTCAATCCCCATCGGCCGGTAGAACTCGGGGGCTTCGCCCGGGCCGATCGGGTCATCCAAATCCGAAACAACTACGAGAAGGGCGTGTTTAACGGCGAGGTGGGCGAGGTGGTGGCCGTGGATCCCGAGGAGGACCGCCTGGTGGTGAACTTTGGAGAAGGCCGGTTGGTGCCTTACAGCGAACTGGAGGCCGAGGCGGAACTGGAACTCGCCTACGCCCTCACCGTTCACAAGTTCCAAGGGTCCGAGGCCCCAGTGGTGCTCCTGCCTCTGGTGACGGAGCAGTACGTGATGCTCCACCGCAACTGGCTGTACACCGCCATGACCCGGGCACGCCAACTCTTGGTGCTTGTGGGGAGCCGTCGGGCCTTTTGGATCGCTCTAAGGAACCAGAAACCCCTCCAGCGGAACACCACCTTGGCCCAACGCCTGCAAGAACTGGCTAAGGCTTGAGGGACAGCCGAGCCCCACGGGCATACTGCACGCCGAAGAGGATCAGAAACCCGGCAAATACGCGGCGAAGCACGGGCGCGGGCAGCCCGTGGGCCAACGTGCTTCCGAGCAGCACACCGAAGAACCCTCCGAGCACCAAACCCGGCAACAATGAGACCACCAGGGCACGGTGTCGCCAATGGGTCCAGGACCCCACCAGGGCCATAGGGGCCATGGCGGCCAAAGCGATGCCCTGGGCTGCGTGTTGATCCAATCCCAAGCCCAACACCAAGGCGGGGACCACGATCACCCCACCGCCGATGCCCAGGAGGGCGCCCAGAAACCCCTGTACCCCTCCCAGCACCCCAAAGATCCAAAGGGGCAGGTGTCCGATTCCTTGGCCGCCGCGGGAAACCTCTTTGATCCCCAGGATCATCACAATGCCCACGAGCACCAGGACCGAACCAAAGAGGGCCCGGAGCCGGCGCCGACTCACCCGATGGGCTGTGCGAGCCCCCCAGGGCGCTGCCAAAACCGCTCCCATCGTGGTCCAAAGGGCGGGGGCCAAGGGCACCGATCCATAGCCCAGGTATGACAAAAAGCCGAAGAGGCCGGTGAAGACGAGCACCCCCAGGGAGGTGGCCTGGGCCTGTCGTTGATCCAGGTGCAGCAATTCCGTGAGGGCGGGCACGATCACGATCCCCCCTCCCAGGCCCAAGAGCCCGCCCAGCACGCCGGCCCCCACGCCCACCAGCAGCGAAAGCAGGAACATGAGGCCGAATTATACGCCGCCCTGCGGTTTCCAAAGGCCAGTGCATAGGGTATAATGGAACCATTCCCAACGCCCCTTTGAACGTTTGGAGGTAGAGCCTATGGCATCCCATCACGAAGAGATCCAACAGCCAGAGAGCCCCCTGCTTGAAATCGTGGACCGTGAGGAGAAACGGGCCCTGCAAGAGTTGGAACAGGCGGAGGCCGAAGCCCAACGACAAATTGAAGAGGCCAAACGCAGGGCCCAGGAACTCGTGGAACGGGCCCACGAAGAGGCCGAAGAAATTGCAGCCCGGGAACGACTCCGGTACGAGCAGGAGATCCGCACCGAGGCCGAGCGTATCCGTCGCGAAGGCCGAGAACGGGCCCGCCACCTAAAGGAACGCGGCATGAAAAACCTGGACCAGGGGGTTTCTTTCCTGTTTCAAAAGGTCATTGGCTCCCAGACACCGGACCAAACCAAGGAGGAACAATGAAGCGGAACGTGTGGGGCATGCTCCTGGGAGTGCTGCTCCCAGGCACCTCGGTACTGCTGGCCGGTGGCTTTGCGCTGTCCGGCGTGGGGATCCGGGCCCTGCATCTGGGTGGGGCCGCCCGCACCCTGGCCGGAGATCCCAGTGCCCTCTACTGGAACCCCGCAGCGCTGGCCTACGCCCATCATACCGAGATCCAGGTGTACAACTCCACGGTGATGCCCGATGCCCGTTATCAACCCTACACGGGCCTGGTGGGCTACGATGGCGGATACTCCACCCGACTGGACATCTATGCAGAGGCGCAAACCTTCCAGATCCCCGGTTTCCTCATGGTGGTGCCTGGCAAGTTCGCCAACGTGTCCCTCGGGGTGTACGCACCCTTCGGCTTGGGCGCCCAGTGGGATCTGTACGATTACCCCTTAGGCTGGCACAATCCCGAACCCTACCCGGAAATTGACTGGTCCAGCGATCTCCAGGTGATCAGCACTTACCTGGGCATCGCCCGACAGATCAACGACCGTTGGGCCATCGGCCTGGCTGGCGGTGCCAACTTCACCAAGGTCAACCTTCAAAAGGTCAACCTGGTACCCGCCGACCCCACGGATCCAGGGTCTGTGCCCCTGCCCTACTCCTACATCCCTGTAGATGTGCAGAGCGAGATGAAGGGCACGGGCTTCGGCGCCAACCTCGGGCTCTTCTATCGGGCCTCCGACCGCTTAGACGTAGCCTTTAGCGCCCGGCTCTATAGCCCGGTGTCCCTTTCGGGCAACACGGATTTCACCGCCTACTTCCCAGACACCGCCCAAACCCACGCGTGGAAACTCTCTTCCACCGCCTCTTCCACCACCGATTTCCCTCTGCCCCACAATTTCGGCCTTGGCTTCGCCTACAAGACCAGCGAACAACTCACCTTCCGGTTTGACGTGGACTACACCCTGTGGAGCCTGTTTGACGTGCTGGTCCTCAAATTTGACGGCATGGATCCCACCGGCCAACCCCTGGACAGCACGGTCCTGGCGAAGAAGTGGAACAACACCGTCCGGGTGTCCGGCGGGCTGGAGTATGACTATGGCAATGGGCTCCACCTGCGACTCGGGGCCTACTATGACCAATCCCCCATCCCCGATGGCTCCATTGACCCTCTGATCCCGGACATCTCGGAGAAGTTGTCCTTCAACGGTGGCGTTTCCTACACCTACGAACTGCCCGGCAACAAGGCCCTTACCCTGTACTTGGGTGGCGAGTACATCACCTTCGGCGATCGCGTGGTGTATGAGTTCGCGGATGTCAACGGCGACCACGAGCCAGACAACATGCCAGGGATCTACTCCCTCACCATCGGGGCCATCAACGGGGGCCTGTCCTTTTCCTTCTAAGGAGGCATGACCATGAAAAAGGCACTGATTTTCACCCTTGGCCTGGTTCTTTTGGCGGGTTGCTCGCGGAAATCCGGGCCGGTGGAGCCCGAAATCCTGCAGGGCTCCCTGGAGTCCATCAGCGTGCCGGCCCCGAACTACAACATGCCCACGCAAACCACGGTGGAAGCCCTGGTGTACCTGCCCCCTCAGTATGAAAGTCAACCCAACGACTCTTTCCCCGTGCTCTATCTGCTCCATGGCTTTGGCGGCGACCATACCACTTATCAAGCCTACTTTGACATCAAGGGCATCCTGGACTGGATGATCTCCATGGGCTACCTGCCCCCCACCATCGTGGTGATGCCCAACGCCCGAAACGACTTCGGCGGCACCTTTTATGCCAATTCCCTGTACGGCTCCCAACCGGTGTTCGGCACCTATGAAAACTTCTTTGTGCAGGATCTGGTGTCCTACATTGACCAAAACTACCGCACCCTCCAAGACGCACGCCATCGGGGCCTCATCGGCCTTTCCATGGGTGGCTACGGCGCCGCCCGCCTGGGCATCAAGCACCCGGATCTGTTCCGATTCGTGGGGATCCACTCGGGTGTGATAGATTACGAGCAGTTCCTGAACCTTCCCGGAGGTCTCTCGCTTTTGGACCTCCTGTACCAGGAGAACCAGGGCACCTTTGATCCTCAGGTCATCATGGCTGATCCAGAGAACCATCCCCTCTCGGTGATGGCCATCGCCATGGCTGCCCAGTACTCCCCTAAGGTGGGGCCATACACGGCCTTTGATCCCACCCTCAATGAGTTCCCCTTAGTGCCCATCACACCAGACAGCACCCTGTGGGCCGGCGTTCGCATGCCCTTTGATGCCAACTGGCAGATCCTCCCCGAGGTTTGGGACAGCCTGTGGCTGGCCCTGAACAACCCCAAAACTCTCCTGGACTCCTTTGCAGTGCAATTGGACAGCACTTACTTCTACGTGGACTGCGGTGAAAACGACGACCTGTTCCTACAGATCCAAGTGGAGCCCTTCCTTGCCAAACTGGCGGAACTCGGCCTTACGTACGACCAGAATTGGAGCGGCATCTACGACCACGATGGCGGTTACGATCCAGACGACCTGCCGGCCAAGCACGTCACCTATTTCTACCTGAGGTTGCAACGCTCTTTGATTTCCTTCGCCCAGTTTCTGAAGGGCTGATTGGACAAGCGCACTGGCAGCGGGGGGCGGCCGTGCGGCCGCCCCCCGCTGCTTTTTAAACATCGCCAGGAGAACTCACAGGCGGGTGATCACTTTCCCACGCAGAAATTGCGGAAGATGTGATCCAGAATGGCCTCCGGCAGATCGTGGTACCCCACAATCTCCTGGAGACGTTGATGGGCCTGACGCAAGTGGAAGACCACGATCTCCATACCCAAACCGTGCCGATGGGCCTCCAAGGCGTCTGTCAAATCGGCCCGTGCCGAGGCCAACAGGTGCAGCTCCCGTTCGGCCAACGAAACCTCGCCTGTTCCCACCAGTTCCCGTACCCGCTGCTCCAATTCGGCCACCAAACGGTCCACGCCCTCTCCGGTCAGCGCGGAGAGCACCAGTCCCTCAGTCGGGGGCTCAGTCCCAGGAGCCAAATCCGCCTTGTTCCATACCCGGATTACAGGCTTGTGTGGAGGGATCGGGGGTGTCTCTTCCCTCGGCTGGGTCAGGTCCTGCACGAAGATCACCAGGTCTGCCTGTTCTAAGGTAGCCTGGGTCCGCTGTACCCCCAAGGCCTCTACGGGATCCTGGGTATCCCGAAGACCCGCGGTATCCAGGAACTTCACGGGAACGCCGGCAAAGATCCGCTCTTCGGACACCACATCGCGGGTGGTGCCTGGGATCTCGGTGACGATGGCCCGCTCCTCGCCCAAGAGGCGGTTGAAAAGGGTGGACTTTCCAGCATTCGGGGGCCCTACAATGGCCAATTTCAGGCCGTGCAGGAAATACCCTCCCCGTTTGCCTTCCTGCAACAAGGCCTCGGCCTCCTGCAGCAGGGCTTGGACCTGGGCCTCTATCCAGCGGTCCTCCAAGGGAGGCACATCTTCCTCAAAATCAATCCGGGCTTCCATCTCGGCGATCACCTGAAACAGGCGATCGGCGAAGGTCCCGATTCGTTGGGAAACCTCGCCCTTCAGGCGTTTCAGGGCCCGGCGTACCCCCTCTCGGCTGCGGGCCTCAATGAGATCCAACACCGCGGCGGCCTGGATCAAATCCAAACGACCGTTGAGAAACGCGCGTTTGGTGAACTCCCCGGGTTCGGCGAGCCGGGCACCGGCCTGGATGAGGGCCTCTAAGATCAAAGAGGGCACCACGCGCCCCCCATGGCACGAGATCTCCACTACGTCTTCCCCGGTGTAGGAGTGGGGGGCACGGAACACGGTGACCAGCACCTCATCAATGGGCTGGCCCTCGGGGTCCAGGGCTTCAGCTTTGAACACCCGACGGGCTGGGGCCTCCTGCAAGGGTTTCGGGGTACGCAGTACCCGCTGAGCAATGACCAACGCTTCGGGCCCTGACACCCGAAGCACAGCAATGCCACCCACACCCGGAGGGGTCGCGATGGCGGCGATGGTTTCCATCAAGAGGACGAGGAGCCTTCCGAGGAGGACTCGTTGGCCGGGGCGATCACCAACACCTTTTCATCGCCCCGCCCCACGGTATAGGTGCGGATGCCCTTTTCCTTTTTGAGGGCATTCCGAACCAGCCGGCTTTCGCGCACCGTCAAAGGGTCCATGCGCATTTCCCGGCCGGTTTCCCGAACCCGGCGGGCAATGGCCCGGGCCTTGTTGATGAGGAACTGCCGTTTCCGCTCCTTGTACCCGGAAACGTCAATTTCCACGGTGATGTCGGGCACCTTTCGCTTGATCAAAAGGTTCAACAGATAGTCCAGAGCATCCAGGGTTTTCCCGCCTTTGCCAATGAGAGCCGAATCCATCCTGCGGGTTTTGATGTTCACATAGTACTTGGTGCGTTTGGGCATCACTTCAATCTCGGCCTTGGCTCCCAGTTTTTCCATGAATTCGGTGACCACCTGCTCAATGGTTTCCAGTTCCGGGATCTCGGTGTAAAGCCGCACCAGGGCGAAGCCGCCGGAGAGTCCATCGCGCACCACTTCGTACACCGCTTCTTCTGGAGGAATACCCGTTTTCTCAAGAGCCCTCTGAAGCGCCTCTTCCGCCGTTCGTCCTCTCTCCTCGATATACCGCATTTCACTCCTCCTTGTTTCGTGCTCTCCTTAACAGGAGGCTTTCAACCAAACTAAACAAGTTGTACCAAAGCCAGTACAACACAATACCGGCGGGGAAGTTCAAGAATATAAGGGTGATAAATGCCGGCATAAAGAGGGCCAGCATGCGGGACTGCCGATCCTGGGCCGGTTGCAACAGGGCCTGTCCCATGCTGGTAAGCCCCATGAGGATGGGCAGAATGTAAAAGGGATCCTTCACCGAAAGATCCCGAATCCACAGGATCCACGGCGCCCCCCGAAAGTCAATGGACATCTTGAGGATCTGATACAAGGCCCAAAAGATTGGCAACTGCAGCAGGAGGGGCAAACAACCGGCAAAGGGATTCACCTGATACTTGCGGTAGAGTTCCATGATCTCCTGCTGCATCCGCTGGGGATCGTCCTTGTACATCTTGCGAATGGCATCAATCTTTGGCTTGAGTTCCTGCATCCGCTGCATGGATCGCAGACCCCGATAGGTGAGAGGCCAGAAGAGGAGTTTCATGAGCAGGGAAAAGACCACAATCACCCATCCGTAGTTCGGGATGTACTGATGCAGAAACTTCAGAGCGTACAGGATCCCCTTGGAAAAGGGGCTGATGATGGCGTTGCCAAAATCGTAAGCCACGGCCAACACCGGCTCGTGGCTCTTCATGATGAAGTAGTCAAAGGGCCCAAAGTACGTGCGGAAGCCCACCGGTTGGGCCAATTGCACGCCGAAACCGACCCGATCGTCGGTGCGGCGGCCGTACACCCGTTCCACCGTACCCTGGGGAATGAAGAAGAAGGAAAAGTACTTGGTACGGGCGCCCACCCAATGGAGTTCGTCTCCCGAGAACCATTGCGGTTCCTTGAGCTTCTTCAAGGGAACCTTGTAGAGCTTGTCCTTAAGCACCAGCAGATGGAAATAGTGGAGATCGTCCTGGAGGTTCTTCTCGGTGGGGTTCAAGCCAGCGTCAAATCGCAGGGTAAACACCGGCCCAGCAGGCACCTGGAGACGGCCGGCCAAGGTGTAGGATCCCCCCTGGAGCACCAGCACCTTCTGGACGGGGGCAGAATCGGGCAAGAGCACACCTTGGAACACCAGGGAGTCCCGCTCACCTGAAGCCAACCGGAGGGTTTCAGGCTGCACCACGGGAAGCCAAAGGATCTGCCGCCCCTCTGGAGGGTCCAGGCGACCCAGTCGCTCTCCCGGAGGCACGAGTTCCACGGGAACCCCATCGGTGGTGTATCGGCTAAGGGTGTAAGACAGGAGTTCACCCCGGTAGCCCGACAGATGCATTTCGTAAAGGGGGGTTTGTACCACCACCACCGGTTCCTGTTCCCCGGCCTCCTGGAGTTGAACAGGGGCAGGCGGTTCTGCGGGGCGGGACGACGGCAGGGCAGATGACGTATCCTCTGGCCTCGGCTCCACGGGTTCCCGCAGGGTATCGGCCGCGGTGGGGCCTGGGGCCGGCGGCCGATACACAAAGAGCTCATACACGAAGAGAAACAAAAAGGTCAACACAAAGGCCAGGATCAGATTTCGCGTGTTCATGCTGGATCATAACCTCCCGGGAACAGGGGATTACAACGCAAAACTCTCAAAAACCCCTTCACCAACCCCTTCAGCACCCCATACTTTACCACCGCATCCACCGTATATTGGGAGCAGGTGGGGTAGTAGCGACAGGAATGGGGAAGGGAAGGGGAAATCGCCCTTTGGTAGAACCGAATCAGGCCGACGACGATACGACGCGCTGCAGTTTGAGGAGCATCCGCTGGAACTCTTCCACCAGCAGGGGGTACGGTGCGGCCAGGGTTTTCTCTGTGCCCATGAGGACGAACGTGCCGTGGGGAAGCCAGCCACAGTAGCGACGGAACACTTCCCGCAGCCGCCGTTTGACCCGGTTCTTTTTGACCCGGGTGTAGAGTTTGCGTGAGGCGGCGAACCCCGCGCGCCAGACGTCTTCGGGCTCGGGCAAGTAGTAAAGATGGAACCACGTGCCGCGGATCCACTGTCCCTGTTTGATGGTGCGGGCGAACTCTTCGTTTTTCCTCAGTTTCTGGAACCTGCACGGCTTCTCCTCAAACATCCGGGGATCAGTGGGTCAGGCGATGCCTGCCCTTTCTACGGCGCCGCTGGATCACCCGACGGCCACCCCGAGTACTCATGCGTTTCCGAAAGCCATGGTTCCGCTTCCTCTTGAGCCGCGAAGGCTGATACGTGCGTTTCATGAGAACCTCCCTTGTTTACATGTTCAGGAAGGCAGTAATACCCTCCCGAATGAACATCACGCCAAAGGCGGAAAGCAAAAGGATCATGATTTTGGAGAGGGCCAAGGACCCTCCCGTGCCGATCCAGCGGTATAGTTTATCGGATATGGCCAGCAAAAGATAGAGCAGCGCCAGGTTCGCCAAAAAGGCCAAAAGCACCGGTGGGATGCCGTAGAGGTCTCGGAGCACGATCAGGGTGGTGATCACCGCGGGCCCGGCAATCAAGGGAATCCCCAGGGGCACCACCCCCAAAGGACCGGAAGGCCGTCGGCGGCTCTTCTCGCTCTGCAGAAGGTCCGAAATGGACAGCACCACCAACAGGATGCCTCCGGCCACTTGAAAGTCTGGAACGGTGACGCCCAGAAAGTCCAGCACCAGTCGCCCGGTCAACAGGAACAGCAGGCCCACCCCCGTGGCGGTGAGCACGGACTGGCGCGCCACGCGGAGCCGGGTGGAGACCTCCAGGTCGTGGGTGAAGGCCAGGAAGATGGGGAAGATGCCAAAGAAGTCCACAGCCACAAAGAGGGCCACCACGCTCTGCCAAAAGGCATACATAAAAAAATGGTGGGCGATGGAGGAGTTGAACCTCCGACCTCTTGCATGTCAAGCAAGCGCTCTAACCACCTGAGCTAATCGCCCACGAGGTGCTGATAGTATATGCCGGGCAATCGGTAGCGGCAAGATTGCCCTCTTTCTGGCTTGACCCCAAGGACCCCTGCCCCCACAATTTAGACATCATGGCACAACCCGGCACACTGGGCGAAATCTTGGCCCGTTTCACGGTAGAAGGCGAACTTTACGAAAAACTGCCCAACAACAAGGTCCGCTGCCTGGCCTGCGCCCATAAATGCGTGATCTTTCCTGGAAAACAGGGCATTTGTCGGGTTCGCTTCAATGAAAACGGGGTATTAAAGGTCCCCTATGGCTACACCGCTGGCCTCCAGATTGATCCCATTGAGAAGAAGCCCCTGTTCCACGTGCTGCCTGGCTCGGATATCCTCACCTTTGGCATGCTGGGCTGCAATTTCCACTGCCCCTTCTGCCAAAACTGGCTCACCTCTCAAGCACTCCGGGATCCTGTCGCCGGGGTGGTGCCCCAACCCATTTCCATCTCCACCATGATCAACCTGGCGGTAAAGTACGGCGCGCGGGCGGTGGCCAGCTCGTATAACGAACCCCTGATCACCGCTGAATGGGCGGTGGCTGTCTTCAAAGAGGCCAAGAAACGCGGCCTGCGCACCGTCTTCGTGTCCAACGGCTATGCCACACCGGAGGTATTGGAATACCTCCGGCCCCATCTGGACGCCTGGAACATTGACCTTAAAACCCTCCAAGACAAGAACTACCGATGGCTTGGCGGCACCCTTCAACCCGTGCTGGATACCATCCGACGCGTGCATGAAATGGGCTTCTGGTTGGAAGTCACCACTCTGCTGGTGCCGGGGTGGAACGACTCGGAAGAGGAAATCCGCGGCATCGCACGGTTCTTGGTTTCCGTATCCCCAGACATTCCCTGGCACATCACCGCATACCACCGAGACTACCGAATGACCGAAGGGCCAGAGAGCACCCCTCCCAGTGCTCTGCTGCGAGCCGCCGAGATCGGTCGGGAAGAGGGGGTCCGGTTCATCTATCTCGGAAACCTCCCCGGCCTCGTAAAAACCTACGAAAACACGTACTGTCCCCGGTGTGGGGCGTTGCTCATTGAGCGTGTGGGCTACCGGATCCTTCGGCAAGAGATCGGCCCGGATGGCCGATGTCCCCACTGCGGAGAGCGCATCCCTGGCCTATGGAGTTAAAGCCAACCCCGCTCCCGATAGTCCCTTAGGGTACGATCCAGGCCCACCTCCAGAGGAGTAGGGGTCTTTCCCGAAAGCCTCCACACCTCCCAGGGGTGCTCACACACCCAGTCCCTTTGGAGGGCCTCTCGCAGTTTGTCCGGGTTTAGCAGGGGAGGGCGTGGCATCAGGGGGTACAGGGCCGTGGTCCAGGGCATCAAGGCCCGCAGCACCTGCGGGGGCACGGGCACCCCCCGCAAGGGAACCCCCAAGCGCCGTGCGAGTTCCCTTAGAAGGTCGGCCAGGGAAAGGGGGGAAGGGTGCATCACACACAGAACTCGTCGGTCCGCCTGGGGGGCATCCAAAGCCCAAAGGGTTAGGGACACCAGGTCCTCTACGTACACGAAGCCCAATTGGCGGGGGAGCACCGGCACCCCAAGCCAGCGGCGTCGCTGGAGCCATCGCACATAGGGCAACAGAGCCCGATCCCGAGGGCCATAGACCACACCCGGCCGGAGGATCACCCAGTTGAAGTCTGAGGATCCACGCCGCACCCAAGACTCGGCCAGTCGTTTGCTCCGGCCATAGTGGCTCACTGGTCCGGTGCCCCCTTTGGGGCCCTGGGCGGCCAAACTGGAGAAGTACACGAAGCGAAGAAGGTGGTGCCTTTGGGCCTCCAGGAGGAGGGTGCGGGTGGTTACCGTGTTGCCCCAGTAGAAATCGCGAAACCCCCACCCGCGGATTTGCCCTGCCACATGCACCACCGCCTCCACCCCACGAAGGCAACCCTGCACCTCTTGGGGCCGACGAAGGTCGGCAAACCACACCTCTGCCCCTCGGTGTACCAGGTCGGAGGGTGGAGACCGGCGTACCAACAACCGCACCTCATGGCCGTGTTCCAGCAACGCACGGGCCACGTGATACCCAATGAACCCGGTGGCCCCGGTGACCAGCACCCTCATGTGTCCGAGGGTTCCCCCTGTCCTCGCAGGGCGCGGAGCAGACGATCCTCCATAGAAGCGAGCCAGGCCTCCAGCCGCTGCTGGAGCTCCTGGATCTCATGGATGCCCTGCTCATAGAGTTGGGCTTGGAGCCTTTGGCGTTCCCGCTGGCAACGTTCCAGGTCCATGCCAAAGGCCAAACCCACCAACACCAGGAAGAGGAGCGATACCAGGAACAGTCCGGGAACCAGGTAGGTCATAGGTTGGGCCACCAACAGGTTCACCGGAAACTGGCCCAAGGTGAGGTCCAGGTTCAGTGCCAGGAACAGCAGGCCCAGAAGGCCATAGACCACGATCAAGATCCAGCCCGTTTTCATGAAGAGCCACCTCCGTTCAAAACTCTTTCAAGGCCAAGATACCCCCAGCAATAGCCAACAGGTAAAAGGTAAAAAACCGCCACAGGATCACATACACCCCCAAAAGGTACTTAGGACACACCAGGGCAAAAAGGGCTGCGCCCCCCATTTCGGCCACGCCACCGGCTCCGGGGGTGGGGATGTACAACAGCAGGGCCATCAGCAGAACTTGGATCCCCATCACCGTGAGGAAGTTCACGGTTTCTACGCCCAGGCCGTAAAGGGCCAAGGGAGCCAGGCTCAGGTACACCAGCAGGGCCGCTACGGACACCAGGGTGGCATACAAAAAGTACTTGCGGCCATGAGGATCCCTAAGGACGTTGCCAAAGATGAGGCGGAACTCTTCGGCCTCGGCGATCACGAACCGCAGGGCCCGATACAAAAACGCGGGGATCCGATGCCGGAACCGTTCCAACAACCGCTCCGATCGGGCCGGCCGCACCATCACGAAGCCCGCCAAGAGCACGATCACCAGCACCACGATCACCAGGTAGTGCAGCAATAGCCGGATGATGCCGCTCTCGGTGGTTTGGAAGAACCGGAGCACCATCAGAGGTGTCAGGAGGTACACGAAGCCGTAAATCAAGATTCCTCGGAGGGCCAAGTAGGCCATGGCGCGGCCAGGGCCGATGCGGTCCTTACGCAGGATGATGATCTGGAACGGGAATCCTCCGGTTTGGAAAGGGGTGACAGCGGCAAAGAAGTACCCCACCAAGATCACCTCCACAGCACGCCGGAGGGACAGGGATTCTCGGCCCGTACGGGCGATCAACTGGAGCCGCCAGCCGTCCAACACCACAAAGAGCCCCCACACGAAGAACAGGCCGATGATCACCGAGGGCTTGAGTTGCCGGAGCACTTGAAAGGTTTGGCTCTCCACCGTAAACAGCAGGAGGCCCAGCAACACGAGCACGGTAAAGGTGGCTGAAATGCGAGCGCCCCGCCGGATGCGCTGCCGAAGTACCGGATCCATAGGCCTGCATTTTAAACCCCAGGAAACGAGGACACGGCCCGTATAATTCGGCTATGGGACCCCTTTGGCTGTTGTTCTTGAGTGTGTTAGGCGTTTCGGACCCGCCCCGAGTCCCCTGGCTTCCTTTGGAGGCCCAAATTCCTGCCCACCCACAACCTCAGATCACCGCTCCTGCACCCGTACGCGACACCACCGCCTGGACCAATGTCCAACTGAACACCGACGGCACCACCCAAATCCAAAACGAAGAGCAGGTGGAAATCCATCCAGGAAACCCGCTTAACGCAGTGGCGGTGTGGCGGGACTTCCGGCTGGGATACCGTCGGGTAGGCATCGGTGTCACCCATGACGGAGGCCTCACCTGGACCGACCACCTTCTGGAGGGCTCTCCCTACGACTGGGACTCGGACCCGGCCCTTACCGTGGGTGCTGACGGCACCTACTACCTGGTGGTGCTTTCTCTGATGGGACTTTATGACTCCAATGGCTTGTTCCTGTTTACCTCCAGCGACGAGGGGCAAACCTGGCAAGGCCCCATACCCATCGTGGACTCCCCCACAGGCACCCCGTTCCACGACAAAGAAATGATCACCTGCGACGTCAACCCTGGAAGCCCGTACCAGGGCTTCCTTTACGTGACCTGGACCCTGTTTGGCGCCGACTGGACAAACCCCATCTACTTGAGCCGGTCCACCGATGGAGGCGAAACGTGGAGTGCCCCTGTACGGGTGTCGCAGGAGTCCTCGTGTCAATGGTCCAACCCCGCCGTAGGGCCAGACGGCACCCTCTACGTGGCCTGGTTCAGTTTTGACGATTGGGCATTAAAGATCCGCCGATCCACCAACGGTGGCGTCAACTTTGGCTCGGAGTTCACCATCCAGCCGATCCATCATGGCTGGGGGGAAATCCAGGGGGGCATTGACGTGATCTCGTACCCCGCCATAGACGTGGACCGCAGCCCGGGGCCCTTCCAGGGCACCATCTACGTGGCCTATGCGGACAGCGGCGAAAACGGCAACCTGGACATCCTGTTTACCAAATGCACCGACCAGTTGGGCATGGTTTGGACACCCCCCATCCGGATCAACGACGACCCACCCACTTCCAACGCAGACCAGTTCCATCCCTGGCTCAAGGTGGATGAAAACGGCGGGATCCATGTGATCTTTTACGATCGGCGGAACGATCCCAACAACTACGCCTTTGACCTGTACATCACGCACTCATACGATGGGGGGCAAACCTGGACCCCCAACGAGCGGATCACCTGGGTGTCCTCAGAGCCCATCGGTCGGGCAGGGTTGATCGGTGAGTACATCGGGCTCTCGGTGCGACACGGCCGCACCCTGGCGGTGTGGACCGACACCCGTAACGGCAACCAAGACGTGTTCGCCGGCCTCCCCGATTCCTTGGTGGTCGTGCAGGAACCCAGTCCCCCCCTGGCCCAGCAGCCCTCGGTACGCGTCCTCACGCCGGTGTTCCGGCACGCGCTGGTGGTGTCCAGCCCACGCCCCGTGCCGCTGGTGGTGTACAACACCGTAGGACGACGGGTATGGCAGGGGGTGCTACCGGCAGGGGTGCACACCTTGCCCACGGGTTCCTGGCCGGCAGGGGTGTATCTGCTCCAAAATCATCGGGTGGTGCGTGTGCCATGAAGGATCGGGCACTGGTGTTTTGGGAAGACAAGCAGTGGGTAAACCTTTACCCCTTAACCCTGTCCCACCCCACCTTTGAATTACGGGTAGGGATCCTAAGGGTTATGGAGAAGTGGAAGATCTACTTGGAAGAGGAGGAAGCCCTGGCCCACACCCGCGACTACCTCTGGCCGGTACTCCGAGAGCGATACCCTTGGCTCCAGGAAAACACGGTGGCCAGCGAATACTGGGTGATCAACGGTCGGGCACTTCCCGACCCCCTGCTCCTGGACCTATTGTGGGATCTGGAACCCAACACGGGCGTGTTTGAGGGCAAAGAATTCGTGGCAGCGAGGCTCCGCCGTAGCGCATGGCTCTTGGTTCGGCAGGGGGAGCCCCTGGAGGCGGTTCTGGAACGTCGGGTGGCCATTGAGGGCGTTCTGTTTTCCTACCTGTGGGACCTCATCCTCCGCAACCCCCAAGAGATCCAGCGGGACCTCAGCATCGTGCCCTATGCGGAGCTCTTCCAACCCCTGGACCCCACCGTTAAAGTGCTGGGTGAACGGGTGTACACGGGGCACGATGTTTTTGTGGATCCCTATGTGGTGTTGGACGCTCGGGAGGGCCCCATCTTTCTGGGTGATGGCGTTCGGATCCGGCCCTTCACCTATATCCAAGGGCCCGCCGCCATTCTGGAACACTCTTTGGTGAAACCCGGTAGCCGGATCGGCGAGGGCACCACCATCGGACCGGTGTGCAAAGTGGCCGGTGAGATTGAAGCATCCATCCTTTTGGGCTACAGCAACAAACAACACGAGGGATTCCTGGGACATAGTTACATCGGGGAATGGGTGAACCTGGGCGCAGGGACCAACAACAGCGATCTGAAAAACAACTACCAACCGGTACGGGTTCAACTGCCGCATGGCACGGTGGACACCCGGCAAACCTTCGTGGGCCTTATGGCTGGTGATCACGTGAAGGCCGGCATCAACACCATGTTCAACACGGGCACCGTGGTGGGCTTTGGGGCCAACGTGTTTGACGCCGGATTCCCGCCCAAGTTCATCCCCAGTTTCGCCTGGGGCGGCAAACAGGGCTTTGACACCTATGACCTGGGGAAGTTCCTGGCCACCGCCCGCCGGGTCATGGCCCGCCGCGAGGTGGAACTCACCGACGCATACCGGCAAATGGTGCATGCCCTGTTTGAACTCACCCAGCCCGAGCGTGCGGGCAGCGTATAATTGGGCTTACCCAAAAGCCAACTGGAGGTTCCGGCATGAAGAAGTGGATGTGGACGCTTTTGTTGGGTGTGGCTGCACTCCACGCCCAAACGGTGGTGAGCATTTACGACATCCAATACACCACCGATCCCTCGGGCGATTCGCCCTACGTAGGCCAGGTGGTCACCACCTATGGAATCGTTACCGCTGCCTTTGGCACCAACCTGGTGTTCATTGAAGAACGGCCTGGCGGTGCCTGGCACGGGATCCTGATCTACCGGGGCAACAACACCGAGCCCCCGGTACAGGTGGGCGACAGTGTGACGGTGACCGGTGAGGTGGCTGAGTACTACAACATGACCGAGATCAACATCTCCCAGGGCTCGCTCACGGTGTTGGCCTCAGGGCTGACGCCCCCTGGGCCCACGCTCCTCAGCACCGGTGAGGTAAACCAGGAGATGTACGAGGGTGTGTTCGTGCGCGTGGAAAACGCCACCTGCACCGAAATGCCAAACCAGTATGGCGAGTGGTACGTGGACGATGGTTCCGGCCCCGTGCAGATTGACGACCTGGGAGTCGCATACACCCCGCAAATCGGTGCCGTTTACAACATCCAGGGACCCGTGCGGTTCAGCTACGGCGAGTTTGAAATTGATCCCCGCACCGAGAGCGACATTGAGTACCTGGGCGGTGGTCAAAACCTGCCCCCGAACATCCACAACATCGGTCGGATCCCGGGCACCCCTGGCCCCAACGAGGCCGTGGTCGTGTTTGCGGACATCACCGATGAAAGTGCAGTGACCAACGACGCGCTGTACTACGCTGTGAACAGCCCTACGGGGTTCACCGAGGTGGCCCACGACTCGGTGGTGGGCACCACCTATTTCTACACCCTACCTGGCCAACCCCTGGGCACCCAGGTGTTCTACTTCCTTTGGGCTCAAGACGATTCCGGCGCCAGCGCCGTCTCCGACACCTTCAGTTACACCGTGATGGAACTGCCCCCGGTCAAGATCAACGAGGTCATGTACGACCTGGCCAACGACGGCAGCCAAGGGTCTGAGCCCTACGGCGAGTGGATTGAACTGTACAATGCCGGAGCACAAGACGTGGACCTCTCGGGTTGGATCCTGACGGACATCAACGATCCCGACACCACCTACGAGGGACGGTTTGTTTTCCCTAACGGCACCATCCTTCCTGCGGGTGGGTTTCTGGTGCTCACCCACACGGCAGACACCTTCCTGCAGTACTTCTCGGTGCCCCAAGGGGTTCCCGTGCTCTCTTACGGGGTGGGCGACGGGGACTACCTGCGGCTGAGCAATGCCGGCGACGACGTGCACCTGTACATGGCTGACGGCACCGAGGTGGACGCCATGTGGTACGGCAGCGGAGGGCAGATGGGAAGCACCCACGCAGCGCCCGACGTGGATCCCGGCATGTCGCTGATCCGGTACCCCGATGGCCAAGACACCGACGTCCCTGAGCTGGACTTCATGGGCGCCGATTCTCTGACTCCCGGTTGGGGGAACTACGTAGCCGTAGCTGAAGAGCTTCAACCTCCCCAGTTCACCGTGCAGGTACGCACCTCTGGCCTGCAAGGAGTGGTGTTCCTGTTGCCCCACCGCACCACCTATCGCTTAGGGGTGTACACCGTGGCAGGCCAAGAGATTCTGCACCGGGAGGGCACAGGTCAAAGGATCCAGCTTTCGGGAACCCTGCCCGCGGGGGTTTACCTCTACCGGCTGCACACGGGGCAGGGGCAAGCCTGGGGTCGCTTCGTCATCCTGAGATAGGGGGCGGCGATGCCGGCGGTGGTCCATCTTAAGGATCCCAGATACCAACGGCTTCAGGCGTACCGCCGATGGATGCGGCAACAGCGACTGAACCTCTCACTGATCACCCACCTGCCCAACATCCGGTACCTGACAAACTTCAGCGGATCCGCCGCCTACCTGGTGGTTCAACCGCGTCGGGCCTTCTTCGTGACCGATTTCCGGTACCGAGAGCAGGCTCAGCAGGAGGTGTATCCGTGGTTTGAGGTGCGAGTACCCCGGGAGGTACTGCGGGAGGTGTTCCGTCTGCTCCGATCCGGAGGGGCCCACCGACGGATCGGCGTAGAGGCGGATCACATCACCCTGCGGTTCTACCAACAGATTCAGGCCCAGGTGATACGCCGCAGCTCGCGGGAACTGGTGCCCCACGAAGACCACCTCTTGCGACTGCGGGCTGTAAAAGACGAAGACGAAATCGCCAGGATCCGCAAAGCCCAGGAGATCACCGATCGCATCTTTGAAGACCTCCTGAACCTGGTAGAACCTGAGCGCATGACCGAGTTGGACCTGGCCGCAGAAATGGAATACCGCATGAAGAAGTACGGGGCCTCAGGCCCTTCGTTTCCTACCATCGTGGCTTCAGGAACCCACACTGCACTGCCCCACGCCCAACCGAGGAACGTGAAGATCGCCCACAACGCTCCTCTGCTCGTGGACTTCGGCTGTGTGTACCAGGGGTATGCCTCAGACATGACCCGCACCGTATGGATTGGCTCGCAGGTGGACCCGGAGTTTGAAAAAATCTACCACATCGTCAACGACGCCCGAGCCCGAGCCATTGAAGCGGCCCACGTGGGGATGAACACCGCGGATCTGGACGAGGTGGCCCGCGCCTACATCCGCAGCAAGGGGTATGGCGAGGCCTTCGGCCACTCCCTGGGCCACGGTGTGGGCCTGGAGATCCACGAGGCACCATGGCTGGCACCCCGTCGGGGCAAACGCCCCGAACAGTTCATCTCGCGGCTCCAGGCTGGCAATGTGGTGACCATTGAACCAGGTATTTACCTGCCCCATTTAGGCGGTGTGCGCATTGAAGACCTGGTGGTGATCCGGGAGGACCATGTGGAGGTCCTCACCCGCTCGCCCCGGGAACTCCTGCGCCTGTAGAATTGACAGCCGTATCCAAAGGTAAGGAGTAGCACCATGCCGGAATTCAGAACCGGAATGGCCATCAAGTGGAACGACGAGATCTACCTGGTGCTGGATTACCAGCACCAGCACATGGGACGGGGAGGTGCCACCACGCGGGTGAAGTTGAAGAACGTGCAAACGGGAGCCGTGCGTGAGGTCACCTTCCGGGAGTCCGATCGGTTTGAGGAGATTCGGTTGGAACGCCGTCCGGCCAATTTCTCTTACAGCACCGGCGACCACTATCACTTCTACGACACCGAAACCTACGAAGAGGTGGTGTTTGATCGGTCCCAAATTGAGGACGCCCTGGGTTTCCTCAAGGAGGGCATAGAGGTCAACATCCTGTACGCCGAGGGGCGGCCCATCGGCTTGGAACTGCCCTTCCACGTAGAACTGGAAGTGGTGGAAACCGACCCAGGTCTCAAGGGCGACACGGCATCGGGTGGGTCCAAACCGGCCAAGTTGGAAACCGGCATCGTGGTCCAGGTTCCCCTTTTCGTGCAGGTGGGTGACATCGTGCGGGTGGACACCCGCACGGGCAAGTACATTGAGAGGGTGAAGTAGCCTTGAAACTGGATTTTGACGCCATTCGGAAACTCGTGGAGCTTATGGAGCAAAAGGGGCTGGAGGAGTTTGTGATCCGAGAGGGCGATGCCCTGCTCCGGATCGTAAGACAGCGGACGCAAGGGGGCGTGCCCGTGGCTCCTCCGCCCCCTGCGCCGGCAGCACCGGCCCCGGAGGCGGCTCCCTCGGCCAAGCCGGAGGCCAAGGAACCAACGGAATCTCCGGAAAAGCGCGGACTGGTTCCGGTACGCTCACCCATCGTGGGCACCTTTTACCGGCGGCCCGCCCCGGACCAACCGCCCTATGTGGAGGTGGGGGACATCGTAGAACCCGGCCAAATCCTGTGCATCGTGGAGGCCATGAAGGTGATGAATGAGATCCCCTCGGAGGTGCGGGGCCGCATCGTGGAGATTCCGGTGGAGGATGCCACACCGGTAGAGTACGGCCAGGTGCTCTTTTGGATTGAGCCCCTGTAGGCCTTAGAGGCCGAGTTCGTCACGGAGCCGCGCAAGCAACTCCTGCAAAGTGCGAAAGGGCACGGCTCCCCGCCGTAGCAGCCGGGGGTTGGCCAAGTCTCGCCCGTGGCGGTCCCAAAGCAACACAACTTTGCCGGTCTCCAAACCTCGGAGGAACTGGCGTTCCATGTTTCCGCCTTCGTAAATCTCAAAGCCCACCAGCACATCGGCCAGGGTTCCGATGAGGTCGTCGCGGATCATTCCGGAACCCGGGGTTCCCATGTCGTCCGGGGCTGAGGGAGTGATGAGCATCTGGGAACCAGCCAACCTCCGAACCCACCGGCTTTCCAGAAGCATGCGGATTCCCCGGTCGCCCACCAGGATCACCGGGCATCCGGCCTGCACCGCCTCCTCTGCACAGGCCCGATAGGCGGCACGAAAGGGGCTGGTGACCACACAAACCTTGAGATCCCGAAGCACCGCAGCTGCGGCTTCTCGGAGCAAGGCTGCGGTGTCCTCCCGAAGGAACCGGGAATTGAGGAAGGCGATTCGGGGCCGCTGAGCCCATAGACCTTGAGGGCCCCGGCCGTAAATCAGGGGAACCCGGTAGGGCAAGGTCCGGAACTCTGGGGGATACCGAGGATCCGTATAGGTCAGAAACCAAACGTCGTTTCGGCGGAGCCACTCCATCAACTCCCGGGTGCGGGAAAGGTGGGTGTTCACGTGATGCTCCAGATAGTGCACCACCGGAGCCGGAAGGTCGTACTTCTTGCGCCAAAGGTCGGGGGACTCGCGGAAAAAGGTTTCGGGGGCTGCCTGGTGCCGATGCAGGACCTCCAGAATTCGGGCCACCCGGGCCATCCGGACCCCCGGCAAAGTGTGCAAGGCCAACAGCCAGAACTCAGGCGTTGCTTCTAAGGCCATACAAACACCACACCACGTTCTCCGGCGATGGCCAGGGTGTCTCCGTTAAGCGATACCCTCTCATAGGCACCCAGGTTGGGGAGGTTCGGCCCCAGAGCCCGCCAATGGCCACGGGACCGCTCAAAATCATACACACTCACCGCACTGGCCACCAAGATGTGCCGTGCGTTCACCGCCAGATCCCGCAGGGGCTGACCCACAGGGGCAAAGGGCAGGGGCAGGTACCGGAAAACGGTATCGCCAGGCACCCAAGACACCAACCCCTCGGTGCCTGCCAGCCACACGGTATCTCGGAATGCCACCCCGACATCACTCACCTCTGGGGAAAGCCAACCGCGGGGATCCACAATCCGAAGGGGCGGTAGGGTATCGGCGGGGAGGTACACCACACCCTCTTGGGTCAGGGCCACCAGTCCCCTGTGGGTAGGCAGTACCCGGAACACCTCCACTCCGGTGAGCACCTGGGCATCGTTCAGCCGGTATGCTCCCCTCTGGGTGGCCACCCAGAGGGTGCCTTCATGCCAGGCCAAGTGGTTCACCCACGTCATGTGTGCGGGAAGCCTGGGCCAGGAGAACTGGCCCTGCTGGTACCGATAGATGCCGCGAGACGTGCCGATCCATAAAGCCTCCGGGGTCCAGAGGCAGGTTTGCACCTCGGCCGCGGGAAAGTCGGGCCGGGCCCCTGCTCGGATCACCTGGGTGAACTTATCGCGCCAGTGGTTTAACGCGTAAGGGGTGGCAATCCACCACGTGCCGTTGGGGGTCACGCTCAAACCGGTGACCGGTCCGGGCCAAAGGCCGGGGTTCACGGAATCCACGGGCACCGTCATCCGGACATCGTAGATCCACACGCCCAGGCCATCGGTGCCAACGTACACCCGGCCCCAGGCGATCACCATAGAGGTGAATTCCACCTCCCCCACATCGGGAAACCAGCGTTGAAAGGGCATCAGGAATCCCACCCGGGGGTCCTGGTGGGACACCTCTGCCCGGGGTCCGCACCATGCCACCTCTGGGGGCACGGTTGCCCTTTCCTCCAGCAAAAACCCTGAGAAGTTCCGTCGTTCTACCCGGCCATCCGCATATTCCAACCAAAGGGCACGGGGGCCGATGCCCAGGCTAACCGGGGAAACCGGCAAGGAGGTGAGAGGCGTGGGTTGGGGCTGTTGCAGCACCCATCGGTACAGTTGCTGCCCCATCACGAAGTACACCACCTGCGCACCAAGTTCGGCCACAGCCAGGGATACCGGCTCTGGGGTGATCCGGCGGTCCAAGAGTTGCTGAAGGTTCACGTCGTACAGGAACACACCGCCGGCGGTGGAAGCCACCAGCACCGGGTTTTGCACGAAAAGGGCGTGAACCTTTCCGAAGGCTCCCACCTGTACAACGGTTGCCGTGAGAACCCCCAACAGGAACCCCATCGTGGCTATGCCTCTTCCCCCGGAGTTTCGGGATTGAGCACTCGTTGAAACGCCTGAGGCAAGTAGCGGACGAGATCCGAGGCGATCAGGGCGTGTTCCCCATGGTCCAGGGCGGCCAGATCACCGGCCAACCCATGGAGGAACACCCCTGCCACAGCGGCATCCTCGGGCGAGAGGCCTTGGCCAAGCAGAGCAGCGATCAAGCCCGTGAGGACATCACCGGTACCTCCGGAGGCCATCCCTGGGTTTCCCGTGAGGTTTAGGTATGTATGGCCCTCGGGCGTTGCGATCACCGTAGGTTTCCCTTTGAGCACCAATACCCCACCCAGATGCCCCACCTGCTCCTCGGCCACAAACAGGCGGTTTTGGTTCACCGCCCGTGGGTTCATAGAGGCCACCCGGCCCAGTTCTCCAGGGTGTGGGGTGAGCACAGGAGGCACCTCGCGGAGAGGCCGCCTCTCCGGATCCTCATACAGGAGCACAAAGGCATCGGCATCCACCACCAAGGGGCCGTGGTACCATTCCAGGAACCGCTGCAGGAACTCGCGCACCTGGGGCGTTCGGCCCAGGCCCGGCCCCACAGCCACCGCATCAAAGACGATCCCGGTCCGTTGCAAAGCCTCCACAGCCTCAGGCACCACCCGGCCTTCCAATTCGGGCACGGGCAGCTTGATGGCCTCGGTGAGTTTGGTTTCCATCACGGGCATCAAACTCTCTGGCACCGCTACGTACACCAAGCCAGCGCCGGCTCGCAGGGCTGCTCGGGCTGCGAGCACGGCTGCTCCGGTAAACCCCCGAGAACCTGCCACAATCAGCACCCGTCCGAAGTCGCCCTTGTTTTCCGGACCCACCCGACGGGGCAACCGTTGGGCCACATCCTCGGTTTCCACGACCTCTCGGTTCCCAAAGGGACGCACCACCGCTGGAGGGATCCCGATGTCCACCGTGTACAGATCGCCGGTGTACAGGACCCCCGGGTACAGGAAATGCCCGGTTTTGGGAAGCCCCATGGTCACGGTGGCCACAGCCGCTACAGCCCCGGGGGCGGCCTGTCCAGTGGCGCCGTTGACCCCCGAAGGGATATCCACCGCCACCACAGGGATGCCCGCCCGGTTCACCACCTCCAGGGCTTGTCCGTAGAGGCCGGTGATCTCGTCGCCGGAGAACCCGGTGCCCAGCACAGCGTCCACCAGCAGGTCTGCCGACCGAATGGCTCGTTCCAGGTCGCCGAGGCGCTCCTCGGTGATCTCCTCCACGATGCCACCGGCCCGTTCCAAGAGTTCCATGTGGAACCGGGCATCCCCCTGCACACGTGCACGCTCTCCCAGGAGGAAAACCCGAAGATCCTGGACCTTTTCCAAAAGGTACCGGGCGGTCACGAAGCCATCGCCCCCGTTGTTGCCTCGGCCGCTGAGGACCACCACCCGCAGTTCCTCCACAGACCACAGGGACTGGATCACGCCGGCCACCCCTCGCCCGGCGTTCTCCATGAGCACAATCCCTGGCACCCCCACTTCCTCTATGGTGATGCGGTCAATCTCCCGCATCTCCTGGGGTGTCACCACGATCTGGGCCATGTTCCTTGCCTCCTACCTGCCAGTGCACGGCTTTCCGCCGTCGCCGTTCAAAGCGTTCCAGGGCCAAGGTGATCAAACGATCAATCAACTGGGCATAGGGCAACCCCGAGGCTTCCCAGAGTTTGGGATACATGCTGATGGGGGTAAACCCCGGGATCGTGTTCACCTCGTTGACGAATACCTGGCCGGTTTCGGCGTTCATCAGGAAATCCACGCGAGCCATGCCCTCCAGGTTCAGCACCATGAAGGTGAGCTGAGCCAGTTCTTGAACGCGGTGCACCTGTTCTTCCTCTAAGGGAGCGGGAATCAAAAGACGGGAGCCCGCATCCAGGTACTTGGCCTCGTAGTCGTAAAACTCGCGGGAGGGCACGATCTCGCCGGGCACCGAAACCTCTGGTGGCGATCCTTCCAGCACACTCACCTCAATCTCCCGGGCTGGCTCCACCCCCTGCTCCACGATCACCCGGGAGTCGTACTGGAAGGCGAGTTCCAAAGCGGGTTCTAAGGCTTCGGGTTCCTTCACCTTGGAGATCCCCACGCTGGACCCCAGGTTCACGGGCTTCACAAACACCGGAAACGGCAGTTGCGAGGTGATCTCTTCGGCCATTTGACGCAGGCTCAGGCCTGCATTCTCCCGGAACACAAGATAGGGCACCACCGGGATGCGAAAGGCCTGCAATAGATCCTTGGTGACCGCCTTGTCCATCCCCAAGGCCGAGCCCAGCACCCCTGCCCCCACATAAGGTACCCCCAGGATCTCCAGAAGGCCCTGCACCGTACCATCCTCGCCAAAGGGACCGTGGAGCAAGGGAAACACCACAGTGGGGCGGCTGTGGGGCTCTGCCAAACGCCGATCAAACACCTGAAGCAGCCCTTCTAACCAGGGAACGCTGTCCCACTGCTCATCCTCAATGGAAACCAAACCCCGGCGAAGAGCCGTTTCCAACTCCGGATCCAGGATCCACCGACCGCCGCGGGTGATTCCCACCACCCGCACCTCATAACGTTGGGGATCCAAAACCTGGAGCACCGATCGGGCTGAGGTAAGGCTCACCTCATGCTCTGCGGAACGGCCTCCGCACAGGATCAGCAGTCGTAGCCTACCGGCCATGGACCAAGCCCTCAAGCAGGGGTTTCAGTCGTCGGTAGGTTTCCTCCAACCCCTCAGGGATGACCTTGGTATCGCCGATCACCGGCATGAAGTTGGTGTCTCCCACCCATCGGGGGACGATGTGCACGTGCAGGTGTTGGTCAAACCCTGCTCCTGCTGCTCGTCCCAGGTTCAACCCCACGTTGAAGCCATCGGGCTGGAACGCTCGTTTCAGGGCCTGCACCGATAGGGCCACCAGCTGCCACAGCTCTTGGCTCTCTTCGGCTGAGAGGTCTTCCAGTTGGGCTGTGTGTCGGTACGGTGCCACCATCAGGTGCCCAGAGTTGTAGGGGAAAATGTTCAGGAGCACAAAGGCCGTTTTTCCCCGATAGAGCAGGAAGTTTTCATCATCCCGGTTTTCTTGGGGTTTGATGCAGAAAATGCAGCCTTCAATCTTCTCAATTTCCCGGATATAGGCGATGCGCCAAGGCGCCCAGAGTCGCTTCATGCCCTGATTGTAAAGCAGACGCTGGAACCGTTTGTTCCCCTCTGCCCCACCCCGGATAATATCTGCACCGTGAAGATCCGTAATTTCAGCATCATTGCCCACATTGACCACGGCAAATCCACCCTGGCGGACCGGTTCCTGGAGATCACGCGAACCCTCCGCCCAGAGGAGATCTCGGAACAGGTACTGGACTCCATGGATCTGGAACGCGAGCGGGGGATCACCATCAAGATGCACCCCGTTCGCATGGAGTACACCTATCAAGGGGAAACCTACATCCTGAACCTCATTGATACCCCTGGGCATGTGGACTTCTCGTACGAGGTCTCCCGGTCCTTGGCGGCCTGTGAAGGGGCTCTGCTGCTCATTGACGCCACCCAGGGCGTGGAGGCCCAAACCATCGCCAACCTTTACCTGGCCCTGGAGCAGGATCTGGTGATCCTTCCGGTGATCAACAAGATTGACCTGCCCAACGCCGACGTGGAGCGGGTGAAACAGCAGATCTACGACCTGCTGGGACCCGAGGAGGAAATCTACCTGGTATCGGCCAAGGAGGGCTGGGGCGTGGAGGAGCTGCTCCAGGCCATCATTGAAAAGATCCCACCCCCAAAGGGCGACCCCGAAAGGCCCCTGCAGGCCTTGGTGTTTGACGCCGTGTTTGACGAATATCGGGGTGCCATCCCCTTCGTACGCATCTTTGAAGGCACCGTGAAGCCTGGCGACCGGATCCGGTTCAAGTCCACAGGCCTCACCTACGAGGTCACAGAGGTGGGCTATTTCCGGCCCCATCGGGTTCCTGCTCCCCAACTGAAGGCCGGCGAAGTGGGCTATATCGCTGCCGGCATCAAGGACATTCGCCAAGCCCGGGTGGGCGACACCATCGTTCTGGCCCGCTATCCAGAAACCCCGGCCCTACCCGGGTATCGGGAACCCAAACCCATGGTGTTCGCCGGCTTTTACCCCCTGTTGCCCTCGGAGTTCCCAGAACTCCAAAAGGCCCTGGACAAACTCCGTTTGAACGACTCGGCCATTGTGTACCAGCAGGAGTACTCTCCAGCCCTGGGCCCCGGGTTCCGGGTGGGTTTCCTGGGACTCCTGCACATGGAGATCGTGCGGGAACGGCTACGCCGCGAGTTCGGCCTGGAGGTGATCGTCACCACGCCCAACGTGGAATACAAGGCAATCCTTCGGGATGGCACCGAACGGGTGATCACCTCCCCCAAGGACTTCCCCGATGTGCTGGAAAAGGCTCTGGAACCCTACGTACTGGTGCAGATCATCACTCCTCAGGAGTACATCGGTGCTGTGGTGGAACTCTGCCAGTCCAAACGCGGCGTGCAACGCACCTTCCAGTACCTGGATCCTCGCACTGTGCTGTTTGAGTACGAAATGCCCCTGAGGGAAGTGATCTTTGACTTCTACGACCGACTCAAAACGGTCACAAGGGGCTATGCTTCCATGGACTACGAGTTCCTGGAGTTCCGAGAGTCCGACCTGGTACGGCTGGACATCTACGTGGCCGGAGAACGGGTGGAATCGCTATCGCAGGTGGTGCACCGCGAGGATGCGTACCGCATGGGTCGGGAGATCACCGAGAAGTTACGCAAAATGATCCCCCGACACCTGTTTGAGGTGACCATTCAGGCGGCCATCGGCAAACGCGTGATCGCCAAGCAGCGCATCGCTCCCCTGCGGAAAGACGTCACCGCCAAGTGCTACGGCGGCGACGTCACCCGAAAACGCAAACTCCTGGAAAAGCAGAAGGAAGGCAAAAAGCGAATGAAAAAGGTGGGCCGCGTGGACCTTCCCCAGGAGGCCTTTATGGTGGTGCTCACCAAGGAACCGGAAGCCAAACGCAAATGATTTTCCCACGCAAGCGGCACTGGCTGACTTGGGGACTTGTACTGACCAGCATTGGATGCACAGCGTTGTGGCAACGCGTCGCAATCCAACGGGTGCGGTTTCATCTGAACTCGGTACGACTTAAAAATCCTTCTCTGCAAGGGGCAACCCTCCGCCTGCACTGGCAAGCCTATAACCCCAACGGTATCACCGCTGTCCTGGACGGCTTTGAGGTGGACGTGTACGCCAACGACCAGCACGTGACCCGGGTCAATCTGGACCGGCCGGTGGAAATCGCTCCTCACGACAGCACAGCGTTCCATATGGACGTTCCGATCACCTGGTCACTCCTGGGCAACACCCTAACCCAGCTGTTCCGAGAACGCCGCTTGGAAATCAAAGCCGATGGCCGGGCCTTAATGAAAACCCCCTGGGGCACCCTGCGCATCCCAGTAATGCAGAAAACCCGAAGGATCCTTTAAAAATCCGCGTCCCTTGACATCCTTTGGATCCAGCAGCATAACGTTAATACTCTCTTGGGAAGGGTAGGAAGCATGACGGGTGTTGATGGGTGCAGGG
>CAYOQK010000059.1:0-15733 GCA_964406105.1 uncultured bacterium
TGTTGACCCCTGGAAGGGGCTCATCTATAATTGCGGCGTGCGTGTTCTGGAGATGCAATTCCCCCCGAAGGCATGGGATTTTCAGCGGTTCGGGCTGACCCCCACTAAGTTGTGGGCCCGGCTCACCAACACAGACCTCCCGAGGATCTTTGTGACAAGCATTCGTTCCCATAACGAACCTTTGCATGGGTCCTTTGAGGAGAGATCCACCAGCGTCTAAAGCATCCTTTGGAGAATGAGAGGATATGGCTATGACACGTGAACCTACTACCGATTCCCCCGAGGTCGGGCTTCACCTGGGCCTGTTGTGGGCCTTGATCCGGAAGCATCTCCGGAAGATCATGGGGTACAGCCTGGGGTTGGGGGTGTTGATGGGGCTTTTGTCTCTATTCGTGATCCCCAAAAAGTACGAGGCTAAGGCTGTACTTTTGCCCCCTGGGGGAGAATCACTTACAGGAGGCGGCTGGATCAAGAGCTTGATCCCCGGTTTAGGGGGCGGAACCTCGGCGGAGATCGTGATGGCTCTGCTCCAAAGCGACCGGGTTTGCTGGTCGGTGGTTCGGAACCTGCGGCTGGACACCCTGTGGAACGACACCGTTCGGCAAAAACTTATCCAACGAGCCCAAAACAGACTCAAGGTGGAAAGCGATGTAACCCTGGGCACCATCGCCGTGAAATTCCGGGAACGAGACCCCCGACTGGCGGCTCGGGTAGTACAAGAGTTCCTGTACGTAACCGAACAACTCAATGACACCCTCAAGATCAGCCCCATCAAGCCCTTCCTCAAGGTGTTGGATCCTCCTTTTCCTCCTCGGAAAAAAGCCAGTCCTAAAACCTCCTTGAACGTTCTGCTTACCCTCTTCCTCTCCTTCCTGTTGTTCTCCGGGTACTATGGGTACCGCGAGCTCCGGAAACCTCACATAGAGGACTGCTGGGACCTGCAGCTGGTTCTCGGGGAGGTGCCCTGCCGACTCTATCTGGGCCCGCAGGACCAGGGAACCCTTAAATACCCTGGACTTCGGGTGGTCACCTCGGAAAAACGGGGTTTCCTCACCTGGTTCCCTGGGGCTCCCCAAACCCTGTTGGACCAAGTGGCTCGGGATCTCCAAGACCTTGCGGCCCCAGAGGGCAACGCGCGCCCCTGGGTTTTGGAGGGCCCTTTGCCGAAGCAATTGCCTAAGATCCTGCACCAGATTCAACCCGGACAGGAATTTTGGGTGATGCTCCCCCAAGGTAAGGTCCAGAAGAGGGAAATCCGGGAACTCTGGGAAGTACTTCATGCCCAGGGAGTACAACCTACCCTGTGGGTTGTGGTCCCCTCATCAGCAGGCGGATAGCGATCCCCAAAAGGATCAGGAGAAGGCTGGCCTCGGACAGTACCGTGGCCCAAGCGGCTCCGTACCCTTGATACCGAGGGATCAGCAGAAGGTTCAGTACTCCATTGATCAGCACCGTGAGCATAATGGCTCCGGTGCGCAGGGGCTGATGGCCCGCACCCGTAAGGGCGTCTCCCACCACCCGGTGGGCCGCTTGGAACAATAGGGTGAGACTCAAGACCTTCAGGATTCCCACCGAGGGCAAGTACTCCATGCCAAAGATCCCCTGCACCAGCCAGGAGCCCAGGGTCCACAGGAAGAGCACCACAGCGATCGCATAGAGGAGAGCCAAGGGCATAAGCCGAAGGCCCAGGGCCATGCTGTGATGCAGACTCTTGGATCCAGCACGGAAAAATCGGGGGTAGGACACAGTCAACAACGCGGACAAGGGGAAAAGGGCGTACTGAACCAGCCTATAGGCCACAGTGTACACCCCCACCACGGCGTGGGCTGTGAAGGCGGCCAGCATCATTTTATCTATGTTGCCGTACACCTCAATGGAGAGGGTGGACAAAGAAAAGGGGAGCCCCCGGCGCACCTCCCGAAGGGTCAACTGGAAGGTGAAGATCTCCCGGGGAACCCGCAGCAGGATGAGGAGGCCCACAAACAGCAGTTCCACCGGTACCAGGGCGAGGATCAGGTGGGGGAGGTGAAACTGACCATGGAAAGAAAGCCACAGAAGCACCACTACGGCCAACCGCAGGGTAGGGAACGCGCCCAAGATATAGCCCGCGATCTTCTTGAATTCTTCCCGTCCCTGAAAGATGCCCTGAATCAGGTCCAACAGTGCATACGTAGCCACCTCGCCAAAGATAAAAAGAAACAGGATCCCCCAAGGGAGATGGAAACGCAGCAGGTAATAAAACCCCAGGGCTCCCAAAGCCGACAGCACAAGGGCAAGCCCACTGCCAAAGACAAAGCCGCTGAAGAACAAGGGGCTGGGCAAGGGTTTGCGCGTAGAAAGATGCTGAACAAACAAGTGAGAATGTCCCAGGTGAGCCAGAGGCCACACGATCCGAACGTAGGCGGCCAGTGTTGCGTATATCCCCAGTTCAGAGGGTCCCAAAACCCGGCTGATGGCCACAAAGAAGAGAAGGCGAATGAGCCGGGTGTAGGAAAGGGAAAAGAGCATGGTAGCTACATCCCGGGCAATCCTTCTCATTCCGCAGCCTCCTGCACTGCCTGCTGAGCCAGTGCCTGAACCAGGCCTAAACCGACCCACCAGTACACCCGGTTGTAGCCATCGGTATACTGCATGGTGATGAGGATGAAGAAGAACACAAAGAGCAAAATCCCCTCACGAGGACGGATTTTCAGCGCTCTGAGAAGCCAACGAAACACGAAGAAGAGAAAGCCCAAAAACAGGGTGACCCCAATCAGCCCTCCCTCGGCGAGAACGGCGATAAAGAGGTTCTTGTAGCCGATGGATACATCTGTGGCCTCACCCTTGAGCATCCAGAAGATCTCCTGGCTCACAATGCCCACCCGATTCAAGTACTCGTGGAAGTAGAACACCAGGTTGCCACTGCCGATTCCCCACAGCGGGTGGTTCAAAAAGAGTTGGATTCCCACAGCCATCTCCACTGCACGTGTTAGCACGGTGTTCTCATAAATCCCTGTCTGGAGCAGGAACTGACCGGTACGAGAGAGAAGGCTCAAGGGCACGAGCACGGCAAAGGCCAAAAGCCCCAGGAGCAGGATGTGGCCCCGTCGGGAGCGCTGCGGCGCTACGAAACTCAGGGTCCAAAGGCTTAGGAAAAACGCCAGGATAAACCCCAACAGGGCCCCTTTGGACCCCATCACCAACAGCAACAGAAACACACCCGCAAGGAGCAGGAAGGGGCCCCATCCTTTTCTCCGCTCTGCCAAAACCAGGTACAGGTACAGGGCCCCGTAGATCACGAGGTAGGGAGCTCCCATAGAAGGCTCTGGGGTGGTGAGCCGCAGTCGCTGGCTGAAGGTTCCATAAGGACTCTCCGGAGATCGTGGATGCAACAACGGCTCTATAGGTAGCACGCCCGAAATGCCCACCACGTACTTCACATACTCCAGGAGCCCGTAAATGCCGAGAAACAACAGGGTGTAGCCCAGGGCCCGGCGAAGTGTGGGATGGGATACCCGGAACACGAGCCGACGGGTGGTGAAATAAAAGGCCAGGGCAAGGCCGATCATGGTGCTCTGTTTTAGGCTTTTGATCATACCGTGTTCGTCCTGCACCACCCGTTCCATCAGGGGGATAGAAAGAAAAATCCCTGCCACCAGCATATAGCCGAAAAACAAAAGAAACCAAAGCTCAGAGGTTTCCAACCACAATACCCCACGCCGTCGCCGAAGTTCGTCTGCCAAGAAAAGCAACGCCAGCAATACCGTAACAAAGGCAGGGATCACGATGCTGAAGAATGCCTGCATGGCCTCGGAGGGCGCGGTGTGGATCAAGGGAGAAACCAGGAAGTACAGATACGCCATGGCCCTTACGTGGTTTTGAGTAGGGTTTGAAGTTCTTGGGAAAGGCGAAAGCCCACCTGTTCCCAACGATGATAACGTCGGACGCGCCGCAAACCCTCCTCCCGTAAGCGGTAATAACGTTCAGGCGAGGTGAAGAGCCCGAGAACCTGCTGTACCCACTCCTCCGGTGTTCGGGCGATGGCCAACGCAGGCCTTAGATGGGGTACCCCAGCGGCCCCTGCCTCCGAGGTCACCACCGGAATCCCCATGGCCAGGGCTTCCAGAATCTTGATCTGTACCCCGGAGGCCATCCGCAGGGGCACCACAAAGAGCCCTCCCTTCCGAATGTACACCCGAACGTCGGGCACGAAACCCGTGATCTTCACCCCCGGCGTCTCCAGGTTGGGAGGCGGATTTTTGCCCACCACCCACAACCGAAGGCCAGGAAGGGCCTTTCGCAATTGAGGAAACACCTCCTTCAGGAACCACCGTAATCCATCCAGGTTGGGGATCCACTCCATGGATCCCAAGAAGATCAAGTGCTTGCGTTCTGGAGAAACCTCCTGGGGGGTGAAGTACTCTAAGTCCACACCGGGCGGGATCACCCGTGCGTGGGGCATCGGAAAGGCCTGGCGGTCGCGTTCACTTAAGAAGATCACCCGGTCCACCTGTGCGTAGACACGCCGCTCGTAGTGATACATCTTGTGGGCCTGGAATCGCAGGGCTCCTCGCTTCCAGAACTGAGGGCTCAGCTGGCTGTACTGGAGCCATAGCTGGTGTTCAGCGTTGTGGGCCCGAAGCACCGTGGGGGCTGGGCTCCACCGCCGCACCGCTTCCACATACACTCCCATATGGGTATGGTCAAACCACACCAGATCCGGGGGATCCGCTGCAAGGATCCGGGAAAGCCGTTGGGCAAAGGCCGAAGACCGATACTTTTGGGTGGTAAACGGGTACTCAGAGCCCACGCTTTTCAGGAAATGCCACCAGGTGTTCCGGTAGGAAAGGGGGACGGTTTCCACAGGGATCCCCTCTGGAGGCGATTGGGTAAGGCGTTCCCGATCTGCAAAGCTCAACACCCGGAGAGTCCAACCCTGTTGTGCCAAGGCCTTAAGCGTTCCGTAGGCCACGCTCACACCGCCTCCAAAGGGGCTGGGCAGTTGATGGGTGAGCACCAGGAGTTTGGGCATCGTGCGAAGTCTACTCAGGGGGCAGGTGCCACACCAGGGTCACCGGACCATCGTTGACCAGTTCAATGGCCATGGGGGCGCCGTAAAACCCGGCCAAAACAGGGTGCCCCTGCCGCTGCACTTCCTGGAGCAGGGCCTCAAACAGGGTCCTCGCCTCTTCAAAGGGCATGGCCCGAAAGAAATCGGGGCGACGCCCCCGATCCAGCGAACCGGCCAGAGTGAAGTTGGACACCCAGAGCACCTGGTACCCCAAATCCAGCGGGGACCGGTTGAGTTTGCCGGCATCGTCCTCAAAAACGCGCAGGTGGTACACCTTGCGAACCACTTTGGGAAAAGGGGCCGGGGTATCTCCCCGTTCAAAACCCACGAGAACCAAAAGCCCTGCACCTATGGACCGTTCCTCACCGGTTTGCCGATGAGTAACCCGAGCCCGTTGTACCCGTTGAATGACCAGGATCATGGCATGTTTATGGCTGATACCGGGTGGCCAACTGGAGGGCCAGGTTCCGGGCCGCGATGGCAAGGTCTGCATCCCGATCTACAGAGGTGGTCCTCTGTTCTGCGATCAGCTGATGGTCCAAGGTGGAGTACAGCCGCACCACGAATTCCACCTGATCGCCTGCCTTTCGGGCAACGGTACCGTAGGTGTACAGGTCGGTTTGGAGCGCCAAGGCCATTTGGTAACAGTCGGCCTCCTGAAGGTTCAGCAGGTCCAGGTTCCTGCGGTTGACCTCTGAGAGCACTTGGCCTTGGGGCAAAACATCAAACTTGGGGGAACTTTGGAAGCCTTGTCGCAGGTAGTCGGCCAGTTTGGTTCCCAGATTGCGGGCAGCCACCTGTTGGTCTTCCTCCTTTAAAGGAAACACCGCCAGGCGGGCTTTAATCAAAGACCCTGGGGCTTCGGCGGCTACGTACTCCTTGTTGAGTTCAGCGATGACGTCGTCGGTGAAATCGTTTTCCCCTGAGGCATAGAGGACAGCGTCTGAAGAGAGATCCAGGACCAGATCATAGCCGTTCTCCTGGGCGAGTTGATAAACGGTCTCGTGGACCTTACGGATCAGGGGATCCAAGAGTTCTCGGGTTTTTTGTTGGATTCGGCCGTTTTTGCCCCACACCTGCCGCCAGTACTCTTGGTACGCCTGTTCATACTGCTGGATCTCGCGTTCCCGTAGGATCTTTTCCTCGTCGGTGAGCATCACCCGATCCCGTTCCAAGCGGGCTCGGGCGGAGTCCACCAGGGCCCGTAGGCTATCTCGGGTGCGTTCCACTTCGCGGATGAAGCGTTGGAGCTCGCGTTTGGCATCCTGTAGGTCTTTGTACTCCTGCAGGATGCGCTCCATGTGCACGTAGCCAATGCTCACGGCTTGAGCACGTGGGGAAATCCAAAGGAGGGAAAGCAGACCCAAGAGCCAGAGGATCCAGGTTTTTCGCATAGCCCAAGAATTCTACATCATAACCGAGTACGCGACCATAGGCGTCGCAACGAATCCAAAAGGGGCACCCGGCACCACGTGAGATGTTGTACGGGCACGGGTTTGGCCCCGAAACTCTGTTTGAAGTGTTCTACGCCGGCCATGCCCATACTGGTGCCCAGGTCCAGCACCTGCAGGGGAAACCGAGCCATGAGGCCTCGCAGGGCCTCCACCAGCAGAAAGGTCAGAGGCGAAAGGGAAGCAGCCTGTGGGGCGTGCACCCCCAGGAAGTAGAAGGCCTCCCCCAGTCCACGGAGGATCCATAGGGCCGCCACAGGGCGGCCCTGGTGTTCGGCGATCCACAGATGGGCCCGACCGCTTTGAAGCAGTGCACGCCAGTATGCCTCAGGGTACACCCGCACCCAGGTCTTTTGGCGGTAAAGATGCCAAAAAGCGGACAGGTGCTCGGCCCCCTCCAGGGCCTGGAGCCCTGCCCTTTGGCCCCGGCGATAGATGTTTCTGCGCTTTGAGGGCAGCACTTTCTCAAAAAAGTGCTGGAAAGAGGGCCCGGGTTGGAGCCGAAAGGTGCGGTCCTGGGGCTGGCCTAAGGGCGAAATCCCCAGGTGAGGAAGCCGAGGCAGGGTAAGATAGGCACAGGGGGTTCGGAGCCCCAGCAGGGCGGGCAGCACCTGCCGGTATAAGGTCACGGAGGCCGGTGGGGATCCGGCAAGGGGCAACAAGCCACCATAGGCACCATCGGGGCCGGAGTAGAGCCACCGAAATCCTCCCCGCCGAGTCCTTAACAGGGGGAGCAAATACACCCCTTGATCGGTTTCAACCCGGAGGGCTTGGGCCTCGTACCCCGGGTGTAGGGTTTCCTGAACCTGATACGCCTCGGGCAGGTAAAAGAAGGGCAGCGGGTGCAGAGACGCCACGGCCCTTTGCCATTCCTCAACGGAGATTGGAAAAACCCTTAGCGTCATTCCCCTGTTGTGATGCGGCTGTTTCAGAGGTTGGGTTTCGTTCACGGTTCCCTGGGGCCGAAGAGGGCACGGCCCAGGCGGATCTCCGTGGCCCCTTCCAGCACCGCGTACTCAAAGTCCTCGGACATCCCCATGGAAAGCACAGGCAACGCCCTGCGATACTGTTGTTCCAACAGATCACGGAGTTCGCGAAGTCGGGCGAAGGCGCGGCGCGATCGGCGTTCCTCAGGAGGATAGGGGCCCAGGGTCATGAGGCCTTGGAGACGGAGATGGGGCGCGTGTTCCAGCACATACTCGGCCAGCGCCAGCAGGGCTTCGGGCTTGGGCGGCAACCCGTGTTTGCTGGGTTCCTCCGAGGTGTTCACCTCCAAAAGCACTGTTAAAACCCGGCCTTCGCGGGCCAGTCGCTTTTCCAAGGCTTCCACCAGTTCCGGACGGTCCACCGATTCCACCGTTTGGAACAGCCTTACCGCGTACCTCACCTTGTTGGTTTGGAGATGGCCGATCATGTGCCACTCCAGGGTTAGGTCCTGGAGGAGGGGGATCTTTTGTCGGGCCTCCTGCACCCGGTTCTCTCCAAAGTGCCGGATGCCCAGGGCAGCGGCTTCCCGGATCCGTTCGGGTGGCACTCCCTTGGTGGCCCCCAAGATCTGCACGTCGGTAGGCGAGCGTCCCACCCGAAGGCAGGCCTCGGCAATGCGTTCCTGCACCCTGGCCAGGTTCGCCCTCAGGTCCTGCGACCACATGGTTCCATTGTAAAGGAGCCCCGTTGGCTGGGGTTGTCCTGTACCCTATGGCCATGGCGAAGGAAAAACTCACAGGGCGTGTAGCCATTGTAACCGGAGCGTCGCGGGGAATTGGCCGAGCCACGGCCTTGGAACTCGCGCGCCAAGGGGCCGACGTGATGGTCCATTATCACCGAAGGGCCGCTGAGGCGCAGGCCGTGGCCCAAAAGATCCGTGAGATGGGTCGTCGTAGCCGGGTGGTGCAGGCAGATCTCCGGTACTACGAAGGATGTCAGCACGTGGTACAGGCAACCTTAGAGGCCTTTGGTCGGGTGGACATCTTGGTCAACAACGCTGGCGTCTCGGAGCACCGGGACTTCTTTGAGATCACGCCAGAGGAATGGGACAACATGATCCGGGCCAACCTGAGCCACGTGTTCTTCATGAGCCAATTGGCTGCCCGAGACATGGCACAGCGGGGGTTCGGGCGGATTATCCACATCGGTTCCCTTCGGGCCCGTATTGGAAGTGCCCACGGTGCCCATTATGCCGCAGCCAAGAGCGGCATCCTGGGTTTGGCGCGTTCCATGGCCCTCATCCTGGGTCCGCTGGGCATCACTGTCAATACGGTGGCCCCTGGGTACACCCGCACCGACATGACCCGCCGCACCTTGGAGGAACGGGAAGACGAGATCCGAGCCCAGATCCCGGTGCGGCGGGTGTCCGAACCAGAGGACATCGCCCGCGTGGTGGCCTTTTTGGCCTGGCCAGAAAACCAGACCATCAACGGCGCCATCATTGATGTAAACGGTGGCCTTTACCTCCCTGCGTAGCCGTGGAAATTCTGAATGACCTGCCCGAGGAACAGTACCTGGCCTTGGATGCCTTCCTGAGCATCCTGAGCATTTACGAAGATCGGGTCCGCACGCGACGCCTGCAACGGGCACTGCGGTCCTTGCTCCAGCCCCACTGGGTGGTGCTGGAGGCTGGCGCGGGCCTGGGCCACATGACCGCTTATCTGGCGCGACAGGTGCGCCGGGTGTACGCTGTGGAAGAGAACCCCCTGGCCTGTCGCTTTCTGCACCAACGGTTTCAAAGACACCCCCGGGTGCGGATCCTGTGCGGGATGGTGGAAACCGTGACCCCTCCGGAACCTGTAGACCTGCTGTTTCAAGAACTCTACGGCCCCTTACTCTACGATGAATCGCTGGCCGCGTTGGAGCAACTCGCCTTTCGGCCTGCCTACGTGTTCCCCAACGCCGGCGCCTTGGAGTACGGATTGTTGGATAGCCGGAGGCTTCGGGATCCTGTGGTGCGGCCGGAGATCCTGCCCCTGTTGGAAGGCGCTTTGGTGGCGGATCTGGTGCCTGAGGTGCGGTTCCGGCCTTTGGGCACCTTGTGCACCTGGCACTGGCCCGAGGGCCTACGGTGTGGCACCGCCCATCTGAAGGACCACACCGGCGACCTGGTGGCCCTCCGGCTGGTGGTGCTCCACGAGGGAAAGGTACTTTGCCGGGCTCAGGAGTGTCCCAACTGGCCTCTGGTGTTCGCCTATCGCGCTGGAGACCGGTTCCGGCTGCAATTCACGTACGCCGAGGCTACGAGCCGGGTGGAATTGGAGTGGCTCCCATGAGCCCGTAGAAAAAACTTCAGGGCGGCAATGCCGCCCTGAAGGGGGAAGGGGGTAAGGAGGGCCATAGGGTGTTCATAGTATAGCCGAAACCTGTCTAAGTGTCAATGCTTGACCAGTCTACTCCAAGAAACCCATGAACCCAGTCGCTGCCCAGGGGCCGTCTGCCCGTAAAATCCAGCATCATGCACTGGGGCATCACCCGAGAACAGCGCCGCCGCATCGGCCGGGCCCTCCACCGCCGGGGCCCCCAGGCGGCCATCGGGGCCGCCCTCTTTGGCCTCTGGATCGTGGTGGGCACTCTGGGCTACATGGCCCTGGAAGGCTGGCCCTTCTTGGATGCCCTGTATATGACCGTGATCACCCTAACCACCATCGGCTTCGGGGAGGTCCATCCCTTGAGCCATGCCGGCCGCGTGTTCACCCTGTTCCTGATCTCCGTGGGCCTGGGCACTGCCGTGTATACTTTCACGCGCCTGGGCCAACTGGTGTTTGAGGGTGAATTCCTGGACATCTTTGGACAACGACGAATGACACGGGAACTGCGACGTTTGAAGCAGCACTACATCGTTTGCGGCTTCGGTCGGATCGGCCAAATCGTGGCCCAGGGCTTGGCCGAGGAGGATGAGCCCTTCTGCGTGGTGGAACAGAACCCTGAACTGGAGGATACCCTTCGGGACCTGGGTTACCGCTATGTGATCGGCGATGCCACCGAGGAGGACACCCTGAAGCGGGCAGGCATTGATCGGGCCCGAGCCGTGCTCGCCCTGCTCCCCACCGACGCCGATAACCTGTACCTGACCATCACTGCCAAGGGCCTGAACCCAGAGGTGCGGGTGATCGCCCGCGCCCTAAGCGCCAAGGCCGAGATGAACCTGATCAAAGGAGGGGCAGACCAGGTGGTCTCGCCGTACCGCATTGCGGGCATCCGAATCCTGCAGGCCGCCCTCCGGCCCACGGTGCTGGAATTCATGGAGCTGGTGACCCATCGGGCTTACCTTCCCCTGCAATTGGAGGAAATCCGGGTGACCCGTTCTTCCCCTGTGGTCAACCGGACCTTGGCCGAGGCCGACGTCCGAAACCGCTACGGGGTGATCGTGATCGCCATCAAACGAACCAACGGCGAGATGATCTTTAATCCCGGCCCCCAGGAGGTCATCCGGGAGGGGGACATCTTGGTGGTGATGGGTCGGGAAGAGGACCTTCGGCGCTTTGAGGTAGGGGAGTAAGCCCGTCTAATCGTTGGAATCCAGCAGGGACCTCAAGGAATCCAGGTTCACCCGGTGAGGACTGGGGATCAACAGCCCACCGCCGAGGAGATGATCCCCCTCGTATGCCACGGCGAATTGGCCGGGCGCAGGGTTCCAAACCGGCTCTTCAAACACGATTCGGGCCATCTCGCCCTCCGGCATCACTTGGGCAGGCACCGGTGGCGTGCGGTACCGCACCTGGACCAGTACCCGTTGTTGCCACCGTGGAGGATCCACCAGCCACCGAAACCGATACACCCAGGCCTCCCTGCGAAGCAAGGCCTCTCGGGGTCCCACGGTAACCCTTCGGCTTTGGGGATCCACCTGCAGAACGTACAGGCGACGGCCTGCTGCCACCCCCAATCCCCGGCGTTGCCCCGGGGTAAAGGCGTAGTAAGCGGTGTGGTGTCCCAGCACCTGGCCTTGGAGGTCCACGATCTCGCCCGGCTGAGGCCCCAAGTGCGGACGAAGAAAATCCCGATAGTCTTGAGAAACAAAGCAGATGTCCTGGGATTCGTGTCCCACCTGCTCTTGAAGTCCTAAGGTTTGGGCCCGTTGCCGCACCTGCTCTTTGGTCCAGGTCCCCAGGGGCAGCAGCAGGCGGGGCAAAACGGCCTTGGGAATCCAAGCGAGAAAGTAGGACTGGTCCTTTTGCCGGTCGCGGGCGCGGAACAGTTGCCCATGGCGGCTTTGGGCGTAGTGGCCAGTGGCCACGGCCTGGGCTCCACGGCGGCTCAGTTCTCGCAACAACACCGCAAACTTGATCACCCGATTGCAGAGCACGCAGGGGTTGGGGGTTAACCCCCAGCGATACCCCTCCACGAAGAACCGGATGACCCGTTGGCGGAATTCCTCGCGGAGGTCCACCAGGTACCAGGGGATGCCGAGCCGTTGGGCCACTTGTCGGGCGCGGTCCACGGCCTCCGCTTGAGGGCCCGGGGCAGTGGGGTTCAGGAGTTGAAAGGTGACGGCCACCACCTCATAGCCCTGTTCCAGCAGCAAATGGGCGGCTACGCTGCTATCCACACCGCCGGAGAGGGCCAGCACCACCCGGGTCACTGTGCCAAGTCCTCCAGGAGGCGTTCTAAGGTGTGGAACACCAGGGGATCGGTTTCACGATCCCGGTGAACCGAGAAGAGGACGGGCAGGGATTTGCCTCCAAGGTGATTTAGCGATAAGGCGACATAGTGTCGGACCGCGGGGTCCGGGTGATCCAGAAGCGGGATCAACCGAGCGCGCCAGGCGCGAACCTGGGGGGCGGGCAGCGGACGGTCCAGAGCCGCCAGTACCTGTTCCAGGGCCAGGGCCTCCCGGGCCGTGAGGGCCTCCGGATCCCGAGCCCAGAGGGCCTCCAAGGAATCCAGGGCCACCGCGGGCTCCCGGGCCAGGCCCCGCACTCCAGCCCGCTGGAGTTGGAAATCAGTGGATTGAAGGAGGGCCATATACACCGGCACCCAGCGGGGTTGATGGAGCCGCACAAGAGCCACTGCCGCCGCATAGCGAACGAACACGGAGGAATCCTGAAGCCCAGGGGCTACCCAAGCGGCTGCGGTGGTATCGCCAACCCGGCCCAGGGCAGCCAATACGCGGGCGCGCATTCGGGGCCGAAGGGGCTGGTGCAACATCTCCCGGAGCCGGGGCAGAGCCGAGGAGTCCTTGATCTCGCCGATGAGCCACAGGGCCACCCGGCGTATGGTGTCGTTCTCACTTTCCAGGGCCCGGTGCAGGTACGGCCGAGCCTTCTGCCGATTCCTCTGAACCACCACCTTGAACACCCTCAGTTCCAAGGGATTCAGGGTGCGGACCTTCTTTTCAAATAGGAACTGCAGGGCAGCGTCGCCATAGGTGGCCAGTTCCCTCCGGGCCTTGGACACCTCCTCCCGGAGTTCCCCCACACCCCATTGTTTGGCCTTTTTATAGAGTTCCTCCAGACGCTGGGAATCCGGTGGGGTACCTGAGGCCCCCAGGCTCAGCACCAGAATCAGGATCAGGGGTTGCATGGCTATCATTCTACAACAGAGGATCGCCCTGGCCAGTCTGGAGCAGGACGTTCCGCCGATACACTTCGCACCGTTGCAAGAGTTCTTGGGGTTGCCCTTGGTCCACGACGCGGCCTCCTTGCAACACCACAATCCAATCGGCTACCCGGAGGGTGGACACCCGGTGGGTGATGAGCACGATGATCCTTTGGGGGCGGAGGCGTAGCAAAGTCTCCAGAATTCCCTGTTCCGTCTCACTGTCCAGGGCGCTGGTGGCTTCATCCAGGATCAAGATCTGGGGATTTCTCACCAGGGCGCGGGCCAGAGCCAAACGCTGCAGTTGGCCTCCGGAGAGGGTAACTCCTCGCTCTCCCATTACGGTGTCGTAACCTTTCGGTAGCCGTTGGATAAATGCATGGGCCCCGGCCCATTGGGCAGCTTGGATCACCTCCTCCCGAGAAGCCCGAGGATTCCCGTACAGCAGATTCTGGTACACCGTACCGTGGAACCAGTAACTCTCCTGGGGGACAAAGCCAAGGAGGCGGTGCCAGTCCTCTACGCGGAACACTCGGAGATCGGTGTCATCTACGAGCAGGGCCCCTTCAGTGGGATCATGGAGCCTCAGGAGAAGGTCCACCAGGGTGCTTTTCCCTTCGCCCGAAGGGCCGAACAAAGCGGTAATCCGCCCTTTGGGCAAGGAAAAACTCGCCTCACGGATTACGAAGGCTCGGGCCCCAGGGTATCGGAAGGACACTCGGCGGAACTCCACCCCTTTGTGGATGGTGCTGAGGGGCCGACTTCCAGACACCGGCGCTGGCACCTGCACTTGGAGGAGGTGCTGTACTCGGTGCACGTGGGGGAGGTGTTCAGAGATGAACAGCTGATGCTGGTTGATGAGGCGGAACTGGGGCAACACCCGGAGCAGAGCCAGGAAAAAGGGCACCACTTCCATAAGCGTCAGGTGTAGCGCTTGAAGGGCAAAGGTGAGTACCCCCACGGCCAGGAAGAAGACCAGGGGCTCGGTGGCCAAACGGGCCAGGGACTGGTTGGCCTGGAGTTTCAAGCTCACGCGGCGGAGCTGCTGGTTCAGCTCCCGGAACCGACGGATATGCAGGGGTTCATTGTGAAAGGCCTTGACCACCTTCAGGTTGGCCAGGGTTTCCACCACAAAGGAGGTCCATTGGTCTGCCAGTTGTCTGGCCTCTTCACCACGGGAGAAGCCTTTTCGCAGGCGGGAGGTGAGGGGCACATAGGCCACCGCCAACAGCAGCAGCACCAAGAGGGTGAGGGGCACGGAGATCCACAGGTCCAACAGGATCAGCGCACCGGCCAAAATCCCCGAAGAGAGGGCAAACACAAGGTGTTCCACCACCAGCCCGGTGAAAAAGGTGGAGTGCTGAAGGGCGGAGGTGAGGTCTCCCACCCGCTGTCGGTAAAAGAAGGCCAAGGGTAGAGCCAGATACTTTTGGAACAGTCGTTCTCGGAGTTCGTGGGTGATGGTCACCCCCAGGAGTCGGGCCAGGTACTGTTGAAGGGCCATAACGGCGTACCGCAGGGCTACCAGTAGAGAAAAGATCCCCAACAGAGGGCCGAAGGCCAACGGGATCCCAAGGCGTTGAAAAAGGCGATACACTCCTTCCACCAGTGCCCCTTGGGGTTCCCCAGCTCCCAGACTCTGTAGGAGGGGGACCACCATGCCAATGCTGGCCACCTCCAGCAGGGGGAGCACCAAGAGCAGCCCCAGGTTCAAGAGGGCCAGCGGCCAGTGGGGCCGAAGGAACCGAAAAGCCGTTCTCAATCCGTGGAGGTTCTTTGGAAGGTTTCCCTGATCCATAACCGTCTCCACAGATTCTGTTTCAGATCCTTGAGGATCCGAAGGGGCCGGTACAGAAATGCCCAACCGGTGGAGGGAACATGCTGCAGGTCCAGATCCTTTTCCGTGGGGCTCACGATGCGTTCCCCTAACCACTGGAGCCAGTAGATCATCCAATCCCAGCGGCCTCGGCTTCGCATCCAGGCCTCGTAGTGGATGCGGGTCCAAAAGCCGGGAGCCTGGGGCACCTTGGGTATCTGAAGGGAGGGAAGGAACCGGCGAACTCCAGGGTCTTCTCCTGCCCTTCGGAGCACCGTAGGTGGCACTGGGGTTCTTAGCACCTGGTGGGCCAAGGCGACGCCAAGGTAGAACAGGCGGAGTCCACCCCAGGCTTGGGCGCGTTGTTCCAGGGTGGGCCAGTGGAGTGTAGGCGAAAAGGTCTGCACTGCCTGGTGCACATCCACCAGCCAAATCCAGCGGTTCCAGGCGTGTTTTCCCCCATGCAGCAAAAGGTAGAGCACAAGGTCCTCTTCTGAGAGCACCCGAACCGGAATGCCGGAGATCTCCAGGGTGCGGCTCCGTGCCCACACATCCTCCTCGCGGAGGGTGAATCGCCACCGGGGATCCATCAACCGCAGATGGAGTTCCACGGGGGGTAAAGTTTGGCTGTAGAGCACCAGGTGATGGGTGCGAGCCAGGTAGTACTCCCGGTGGGGGCCCTGGAGAAGCCGCCGGGTTTTCTCAGGCAGCCGGTATCCTTGGGATTCTAAGAGGGAGACCACAGTGTCCAGGTGTTCGGGACGGACCAGGAGATCCAGGTCCACCGAGGGTCGGAGGGCAGGGTCTCCGTATATTTGCCAGGCCAACACCGGCCCCTTGAGGGGGAGTACGGGAACAAGGGCCTCTTGGCACTGCTGCAGCAGGGAAAGG
>CAYOQK010000060.1:0-15683 GCA_964406105.1 uncultured bacterium
CGCTCGCCTGGCACGGGGCCAACGGCCCGTGGTGCCGCCCCTGCACACGATGATGGGAGCCCTGATCCATTACATCACCACCACCCCACCCAAGCACTTCCAGCCCATGAACGCCAACTTCGGCCTGATCCTGGACATTCCTCGGGGGCTGAAAAAGGCCGCTAAACGTAAGTTCATCGTAGAGCGGGCTCTGGAGGAACTGGAACGGTGGATCCAAGAGATCTCCTCCAACGGTTCCTGACCTACCTAAGAGCCGAGGCTGGCCTCTCGGAGAACTCCGTCGCCGCCTATCGCCGAGATCTGGAACAGTTTTTTGAGTACCTGCAGGAGAACCTGGGGATCTCCTCACCCCTGAAGGCAAGCCGTGGCGAGGTGCGGGCCTTTTTCTCTGATCTCCTAAGGTACGGCTATGCACGCCGCAGCGTACGACGGAAGATGTCTGCCCTGCGACGATTCTACCACTTCCTGCAACGGGAGGGATGGGTCACTGTGAATCCTGTGCGCGGGCTGGCTGGCCTGAAACCTGAGCACGATCTGCCCGAGGCTCTGCCCGAAGACCTGCTCCGTCAAATGCTGGACAATTGGCAACCGCAAACACCCCTGGAGTATCGGGACCGCGCCATCGTGGAACTCCTGTACTCCTCAGGTCTGCGGGCCTCGGAACTGGTTTCCCTCACCTTTGACCGGGTAGATCTCCAGCGTCGCGAACTTCGGGTATTGGGTAAAGGACGCCGAGAGCGCGTGGTGCCCTTGGGGCAAGCCGCAGCCCAAGCCTTGGAGCAGTACCTGGCGAACCGGGTCCATCTCCATCCCAAAACTCCCCACCTCTTCGTGACCCGGCGGGGCAATCCCCTGAGCCGCATAGACCTTTGGCGGCGCGTGCGAAAGGCCTTTGAAACCCTGGCCCTGCAGTACGGAGTGCATCCCCACATGCTGCGACACTCCTTTGCCACCCACCTTTTAGACCATGGCGCCGATCTCCGATCCATCCAGGAACTGCTGGGCCATAAAAACCTGACCACCACCCAGGTATACACGCGTTTGTCCATCCAAACCCTTGTGGATGAGTACAAGGAGCACCATCCGCGGGAGTGATCTTCGCCGTTTTGTTGGCAAGGGCGTAAAATAACGCCGTGAACACCATTGTGTTAGGCCTCCAGTGGGGCGACGAGGGCAAAGGCAAACTCGTGGCCCTGTTGGCAGAAGAACACGAGATTGTTGTGCGCTTCCAAGGGGGCGCCAATGCCGGCCATACCGTGTACGTGGATGGTGAAAAGCTCATCTTCCACCTGGTTCCCTCTGGCCTTCATCACCCCCACAAGATCGGTGTCCTGGGCCCTGGAGTGGTCGTGGATTTGGAGGTTCTTAGCCAAGAGGCTGAAACCCTGGCCCAACGCGGACGCCCCTTAGAAGGCCGGCTGTGGATTGACACCCGTGCCCACCTGGTCATGCCCTATCACCGCGCAGAGGATGGATGGGAAGAGGAGCTCCGAGGAGGCGTGGGCTCCACCCGCCGCGGCATTGGCCCCACGTACCGCGACCTCTATGCCCGCTTCGGCCTGCGCGCCGGTGACCTGCTCCACAGCGACACCCTGTACCGCAAACTCAAAAAAAGCCTGGAGTGGAACAACCAGATCCTGGCAGCCCGCTACGGCAAGCCGCCGTTCCAAATCCAAGACATGATGGACCGTGTAACCGCCTGGGCTGAACGGTTCCGCCCCATGATTACGGACACCGTGCACCTGCTGCGAGAATGGGACCAGCAGGATCGCGCCATCCTGCTGGAAGGGGCCCAGGGCAGCCTGCTGGACATCTTCCTGGGCACCTACCCCTATGTGACCTCTTCCCACACGATCCTGGGGGGCGCCTTGGTGAGCCTGGGGATTCCTCCCCAACGGATCCATCGGATCATCGGGGTAACCAAGGCGTACACCACCCGCGTGGGACGGGGCCCCTTCCCTACCGAACTGCGGGACGAAACGGGCCAGCGACTCCGCGACCTGGGCGGTGAGTACGGGGCCACCACCGGTCGCCCCCGCCGCTGTGGATGGCTGGATCTCGTTGCCCTGCGCTTCACCACCTGGATCAACGGGGTCACCGAATTGGCCGTGACCAAGGCCGATGTGCTCACCGGCTTGGGTGCTGTGCGGGTAGCCACCGCCTACCGGATCCAGGGCCAAGAAACCCGCTGGTTCCCGGCCACCGTGGAGGCACTGGAACAGGCAGAGCCCGTGTATCAGGAGTTTTCCGCCTGGCCCCAGGTGGTCATGGATACTGGAGAACTGCATCCCCACTTGGAAACCTATCTCCGGTTTCTGGAGCGGGAATTGGGCGTTCCTGTGCGCATGGTGTCTTACGGCCCCAAAACCCATGAAGTGGTCTTCCGAAAACCTGCGTAAAAGGATTCGCCAAATCCCCTGGCTGGCCTGGGGCATCACCGGGCTTGCGGCGCTTTTGACCTTTGGGCTCTTGTCCTTAACCGCCCTGGTGCTCGTGGTTCAGGTTTTGCTTCCGGCCTATGTACACACACCCGAGGTAAGGGTACCGGCCATTGTGGGGCTGCCCTCGGAGGTGGCCCTGGATTCCCTCAAGGCCCACGGCTTGGGGTACCGGGTAGCCTCCAGTGTGTACAGCGATGCCCCAGAGGGCACAGTGCTGGAAGCCTCTCCAGCGCCTGGGATGAAGGTAAAACGGGGCCGCATCATTGAACTCACCCTTTCCCGAGGCCACCGGCTGGTGCCCGTACCCGATGTGGTGAACCTGGAGTTTGAGGTGGCTACCGAGATCCTCACCCGCGACGGTTTCCAAATCGGTGATGTGGCGTATGTGTTCTCCGATAGCGTGGCTCAGTATCGGGTGATCCGCACAGATCCCCCGGCTGGTGAGATGGTGGAACCCGGCACCCCGGTGAACCTGGAGGTATCGCTGGGACCTCTGGAGGTGTCGTTGGACTCCCTCCCGGGCTCTGAACCCTCGGGCTTGCAGTGACCGCCCAAAGCGTGGATAATTGACCGAAATACTTGCTTTCTTTGGAACCATCATGAGAAAAACCACTGTTTTTTCAGAGCGATCCCTTAAGCCCCTGGCCCTCGCTCCCATCGGCCGCCCGGTGCGTATCGTGGAGATCCAGGGAGGGCGGAACTTGAGGAACCGCCTGGCCCACATGGGCCTGTTCCCTGGAACCGTAGTGGTGGTGGAACTCCGCGAGGCCCACGGCCCCGTGGTGATCAACCGTGGGGGTGTGCGGATCGGCGTGGGCACGGGGATGGCCCGCAAGATCCTGGTTCAACCCGATGAGGCCGATCTCTAAGGGCAAAGGACCAGCCCAATTGCAGGTGCTTCGGGTGGCCATTGCGGGGACCCCCAACTCCGGCAAAACCACCCTGTTCAACGCCCTTACCGGCACCCATCAGGAAACCGGCAATTGGCCTGGGGTCACCGTTGAAAAGAAAGAAGGGGAGTTCACCACGGACGACGTCCGGGTACACCTGGTGGACCTGCCGGGTGTGTACGGCCTGAGCGCCTACACCACCGATGAGCGTATCGCCCGCGACTTCCTGCTGCACGAACACCCTGATGCCGTGATCGTGGTGGTGGACGCCACCAACCTCACCCAGGGCCTCCTGCTGGCTCTGCAGATCCTGCAACTGCGGGTGCCCACCCTGGTGGCTCTCAACATGATGGACCAGGCAGAACGCGAAGGGCTGGAGATCCACCTGGAAGAACTGGAACGGTTCCTGGGTGTGCCTGTGGTGCCCGTGGTGGCAGTGAAGGGCCGGGGCCTGGATCAACTGAAGAAACGCCTGTTGGAGGTGGTGAACCACCTTCCCCCTGAGCCCAAAGTGCCCGTGGACCCCGCCTTTGAACAGGTCCGCCAACAGTTAGAGCACCTGTTGGCCTCCTCTCCGTTGGCCCACCGCTACCCCCGTTCCTGGCTCGCCCAACGCCTCCTCGTGGAAGACCCCTGGGCGTTGGCCCTGGTGCAACGCGATCCCGTGTACCCACAGGTGCGATCCCTGCTGGATCAACGTTTGCCTGAACTCCGCCAAAAACTGGGCCCCGACTTGGAAGTGTACCTCGTGGAGCAAACCTACGCTCTGCTCCATGGCCTGGTGCAACGCGTGGTTCGCCGCAAGGCCACACTGCGGAAACGCCTTCTGTTTACCCAACGGGTGGACCGCATCCTGCTGAGCCCCTGGTTCGGCTTACCCCTGTTTGCGGTTGTCATGGCCCTTACATTCCAGGCCACCTTCCAACTCTCCGCTCCCCTGGTAGACGCCATCGGTGCCCTCTTTGATCTCCTGGGCCAGGGGATCCGCCAATTGCTCATCCAAACCCCCATCCCCCCTTGGATCACCTCCCTGCTGGTGGACGGAATCCTCTCCGGATTGGCCTCCATCCTGACCTTTGTTCCTCCCATTTTCTTGCTCTTCGGTTTCATCGCCTTCTTTGAGAACACCGGGTACATGGCGCGCGTGGCCTTCGTGATGGACCGCTTTATGCATGCCCTGGGCATCTCGGGGAAGTCCTTCATCCCCATGGTGCTGGGCTTTGGATGCAACGTGCCGGCCATTATGGCCACCCGAACCCTGGAAAGCGAAAAGGACCGCCTGATCACCATCCTGGTCATCCCCCTGATGTCCTGTAGCGCTCGTTTGCCCATCTATGTGCTGTTCGCCTCGGTGTTCTTCCCCGGTCGGGAGCCTGTGGTGGTGCTCTCCTTGTACTTCCTCGGCATCGTGCTGGCACTGGTGCTCATCAAAGTGCTCCAGCGGGCGCTGTTCCATCAGCGCGAACCCGAATCCTTTGTGATGGAACTCCCGCCGTATCGCATGCCATACCTGCGAAACATCCTGCTCTACATGTGGATGCGGGGGCGGGTGTTCGTTCAGAACGCCGGCACGGTGATCCTGGTGGCCTCGGTGGTGCTCTGGGCACTGGCCTCCTTGCCCCCGGGGGTGGCATACGCCAGCCCACAATCCGTGCTGGGTAGGATCGGCCAGTTGCTGGCCCCCATTCTGAAACCCGCAGGCTTCGGCTTCGCCGAAGCGGCCATCGCACTGCTCACCGGCGTGATGGCCAAGGAGTTGGTCGTGGGCACCTTGGGCACCCTGCTGGCCGGTGGAAGCATAGAAGGCCTGCAACATGCCCTGAGCCAGTACTTTACCCCGGTGTCGGCCTATGCTTTCCTTGTTATGTCTCTGATCTACGTGCCCTGCATCGCCACCGTGGCCGTGATCAAGCAAGAAACCGGCTCCTGGAAATGGGCCGCCCTGGAGGTAGCCATGACCTTTTCCTTAGGATACCTCCTGGCCGTTTTGGTGTACCAACTGGGCCGGCTCTTGGTGTAAACAGAGTATCGTCCCGTAAAATAGCAGCAACCCAAGGAAGGAGGAAATGCGGAAATGGAAAGCGTAAGCGTCTTTACTGCCCTGGTGGCTGGTCTCTTTTCCTTCGTGTCGCCCTGTGTGTTGCCCTTGATCCCCGCTTACCTGTCCTTCATCACCGGGCTCTCAGTGGAGGAACTGCGAACCACGGGCAACCGTGCTGAGGTCCTGCGCAGGGTCACCGTCAACTCGGTGGTCTTCATCCTCGGCTTCTCCGTGGTGTTCATCCTGCTGGGGGCCTCTGCATCCTTCATCGGCCAGTTCCTGCAAACCCACAAGTTGGTCCTGGAAAAGGTGGCCGGTGTGATCATCGTGATCTTCGGGATCCACTTCACCGGCCTGTTCCGCATCCCCTTCCTGGACTACTCCCGCGGGCCAAACCTGTCTCGCAGACCGGTGGGGCTCGTGGGAGCCTTTGTGCTGGGCGTTGCTGTGGCCTTTGGCTGGACCCCGTGCATCGGACCCATCTTGGGCACCATCCTTGCCATCGCCGCAGTACAGAACACCGTCTGGCAAGGCATTGGCCTGCTGGCTGTGTACTCTTTGGGACTGGGCATCCCCTTCCTGCTCTCTGGCCTTTTCATCAACCTGTTCTTCTCCACCTTCCAAAAAATCTTACGGTATATGCGGTGGATTGAACTGGTGGCCGGCCTGTTCCTGATCGTGGTGGGCATCTTGGTGTTCACCGGGAAACTGGCCGAGCTCACCTACCTCTTGCCTCAGTTGGAGGTGGGGTGAACCGTGGGGATCCCTACCCTTTTGACGGCCGTCCTCCTGGTTTCAGGAACGGCCAAAATCGCCTTTTTGCACCACGGGAACCAGTCCTTTGCCGACAATGGGGCCTACGCCCTGGTTCCCGGGGATCCGGGTTATAACGGCAATTCCTTTCATCGCACATTGGACAGCCACTTCTACTGGGGGGTGCCGGTGGATATCCATATCTCCGGCCCCCTGGCCCAGTCTTACGGCTGGCTCAAGAACGACAACGGCTTGCTCCAACGACTGAAGAACGACTTGGTGGACCTCGTAGCGGGCACCTATGCCGAGCACATCCTGCCCTATGTGGCCTCGGAAATCAACAGCTTTTCCTTTTGGTACTCGGTGCAGGTGGATTCCGCACTCATCAAAAAACCTGGCTGGCCCAATTACCCTACGGTGGTGTGGATTCCCGAACGGGTATGGAAGTCGCAGGCCTTGATGCCTTATTCCCTTATCGCCCTGCTGAACCAGGCCTTTGGCAAATACGGTTATACCAGCAGCGGCCAGTACGTGTGGATTCCTCCTGTAATCGTGTTGGATGACAACGTCCACGGGTGGTACCCCCACCAGTTTCCCAGCGGTGCCGAGTGCCATAACCCCTTCAAGGTACACCGAATGTACGACAACGATGGCAACATGGTGTTCGTGGTGTTCATCTCCCAAACGGCCCGCGATCAAATGGTTTGGAACGACATTTCACAGCCAAGCAATCCCCTGCACCAGTTGCTCTCTAACCTGGCGGGCGATTGGGACCAATCCCAGTTCGTACTCTACGGAGACGATTGGGAAAAGGCGGCCGGGGTCGCTGGCTGGGACTTCGGTCAAGCCGGGGCTCCGGCCAACTCCTATGACCATAACATCGCTTGGATCGCTCAGCAATCCTGGATCCAACCCATCCATGTAGCTGAGGCCGCCAAATGGTGGGGCCTGGATTACCTGTACGACAGCGATCCCTTGAACGATCCCCCGATCATCCAGATTGACTACGCTGCGTATCCTGAACTCCACGGGTGGACTGGAGGCACCTACGACAACTGGTACAACGATTTCAAGGCCACCCAAGCCGTGGACTGTGGCCTGCTGAATGACCTGAACGGCAACGGCGTACACGGGGACTACGAAGACCTTTGGCTTTGGGCCCGAGAGGTGTTGCTCCCTGTGCCCAACCACCGCATTGCCCAATTGGGGTGGGTTACCCTCACAGGAATGCTTTACGAAACCGCCTGGCACGAGGGCCCCGGCGGTGCCTTGGTGTACTGGGGCAAAAACCTTTGGAACCATACCCGATACGCCGGAGGGTTCGCCTTCGGGAGCCAATGGTACGATTCTCTGCGGTTCCTGGGGGGCAGCCATATCACTCCCCTGGATGCCGATGGCGACTCCCTCCTGGAGTACGCTCTGTGGAACAGCGAGATCTGCGCCATCTTTGACCGCCGGGGCGGCCGGGCCCTTTGGATGTTCACCCGCGATGGCGACGTGGTGGTGGGCAACCTGATGAGCAACTGGGGCAACGAAGGCGACTACGACGATGGGGGCCATCCTGGCCTACTCCACGACACCGAAGCCTGGAACTCCTGGTTCAATACCGTGGTGGACACAAGCCACCCGGATACCGCCATCCTCACGCTCAACGAAGCGTATGACAGCGATGGGCACGCCGATAACTCGCTTCACAAGAGGATCCTTTTGGTGGCCAACCAGCCATACCTGGATGTCCTGTACACCTCCTCGGGCTATAACTGGACCAAGTCCGGGGTCACCCCTGACCTGTATCGGGTCCTTCTGGGTGAGGAGGCCCAATTCATCTCCGGATTGACCGATTCAGGCTGGACCTACGCAGGGTTTGAAGCCCCCAGCGGTACCCGCATCGTGTACCTCTGGGGCGACGGCCAGGGCCTGACCTTTTACCAGCACGGGAAGATGTCCTCGGGCGCCTATCTCATGGAACTCGGTGGACGCTCCGGCCTGTGGCGGATCTGGGTGTACGCCGGCAGAGGGGAACCCGAAGTACACCGGCCCGGACCAGGGGATCACTCCGGCCCGGTGGTGTGGGACGTCCAGCAATGGCCTGATCGCCAGATCTTACCATCGGATTCCGTACGGGTATTGGCCCGGGCCGCGGATCCCTCCGGTGTGGCCCAAATGTGGATCCACTACGGGGTCAATGGTCACTGGGCCTACCCCGATGTTCCCATGCACCAGGACAACGGCACCACCTACGATTGGGACGGCAATGGGGCCCCTACCCCAGAGCTCTTTGGGGGGTTCCTTCCTGCCCAAGCCTACGGCAGCGAGGTGGAATACGTGATCCACGCCTACGACTCCGTGGGCAACGAAGCCTGGGCAAACAACAACGGCCAGAACTTCCGGTACACCGTGGGCGTCACCCGGTTCTATATGGACGGCCGGCTGGACCGAGTGGCCGAACTCCTGGCCCAAAACGGTGACATGCATCTCTGGGCCTACCTGGACCAAGACTCTGGAACCCTGTACGTGGCCACCGAAGCCGCTGGCGATGGGCCCGACGCCTTCGCTAACGACCACTTTGTCTTTGTGCTGTTCCACGCCCCGGAGACCTTCCGATCGGCCCCTTGGGCCAAAAGCGGCCAAGTGGCCACCTGGTCTTACTACCTGGCCGATGAGAACGACAATTCCTTTACCGGATGGTTTGACGCCTCCGAGGCCCTGATGTCGGATACCACCCGGTTTCAAAGCACCAGCGGCGACTCTGTGTTGGAGGGGGTGATCTACTTGAAGCGGCTTTTGGGTTTCGTACCCGATACCCTGTACCTGGCCGTGGCCTCCTACGGCACATCCGACGGAGCCCCGCTGGAATGGCAGGTTCCCCGGCCCCATACCCAGGACGGCAACCTGGATGCGGACGAGTATGTGAGGTTTCGTGCTGTGGTCACCTTTGTGCTGGACGGCGTGCCCGATACAGCAGTGGCCGAGCCCGTGGATTCGGCCGCAGGAGAAATCCTGTATGCGGCTTACGTGGAGGACTCGGGAAAACTCTACGTGGCTGCCCCTGCACCCAGCAGCGGCGAAGATCGGTATCTGTTCCTGGCCGTGACCTTCCCGTATGACTCCCAACCCGCTCCGGATGGCCACCAGGGGTACGTGGGGCAACCCCTGGCTTACCTGTATGCCGAAGGTACTCAACGGCAATGGTATCAAGCCGACGGCACTCCCCTACCCGCCTCTGTGGCTCAAGCCGATCCCGGAACCGGCGACTGGATGGAAGGGGTGGTGTACCTGCAAAACCTGCTGGATACACTGCCCAGAGGTTTGTACTTTGCTTTGGGGGCCTACCGTGCAGACACCTTAGCCTTTCAGATCCCCGTTCCCCACCGGCCTAATCGCCACCTGGAGGGGTTTGAGTATGCCAATTGGCGACTGATCACGGTGGCCGGCGACGCCGATGGCGACGGCCACTACACACTCCTGGATGCCGTGTACACGGCCCGCTATCTCTTCTACGGATGGCCCGCGCCCCGTCCCCTGCTGGTGGCTGATCGCAACGGCGACCACCGATACGATGCCTTGGACCTCACCTATATGGTGGCAGAGCTGTGGTCGCCGACACCGGGGATTCGCTGGACACTCCCTCGGGGTGAGAAACCCTGGGTTCCACGTGGCAAGCGTGGGCTTGGGACAAATAGACGGTAATGCCTGCCAAAACCGTCCGCATCATCCATCGGCGGATCCACTTCGCCCGTAACAACTTTTCGTAGTCCGAGTCGCAGGGAGCAAACTCCAAAAGAATGGTAGCCGCCGGGTGGGTCGCGTAGGGGGCCAGCCGGGGTTCCTGGGAAGCAACAACCGGCCGAAGTCTTTGGGTATGGAATCCCCAAAACCCCGCTAACTTCAGTGTGGAGTCCACCGCGCGGGCGAGGCATCGGGAGCGTTCGGCTCCAGGACCTTGAGCGAGGTAGGAAATCCGATAGCCCCGTCGCAGGGGACGAAGACCGATGTATCCCAAGAGCCGCCTCAGGGTTAAACAGCAGGAGGGTTTCGGGGGCATGAGGTCCAGCACCACCACGATGTCTGGTGCCCAGGCTTTCGCCTGTGGGAGGCGGCTTTGGGGAGCAGGGCAGGAGTCGGGGCCATGGCTGAGGCGAACCCACCGGAAATAGTGCCAGAGCTGGGCTTCCCATCCCAAGATCTCGGCTGTTTCCTGCACAATTTCGTGGGCTGTGCGATGCACTACAGTGGTGCAACCGGGTGAGGAAGCACAGGGCACAGGGTCAATCCACAGAGCCAGCTGCCCGTAGTAAGCCGGATGCAGCACTGCATAAGGGGGCCGGAGAGATCCGTGTTCGTAGTACGTGCTCCACCGGTGGACGAACTCACGCACCAGGAGCACCACCAGCGTCAGGAACAGCAGGCTCCCCAGGAAACGTCGGCCCCTCATCAGTAAAGGGTCACCTGCTGGTCCAGAATCAGGTGGTACAGTTGGGGGATGCGATCCAGTTCTTCATGGACCAGGTTTCGGATCTGACCCTCGGGTAGGGCTGTTCCTGGCCGTTGGGGCTGCACCCACACGTGCACGGCCTGCGGGCGGTTCACAGGCTCCCCCACAGCACTCACCAGAAGCACATAAGCCTCTTCTATTTCGTCCACTTCTGTGGCGATCCGCCGGGCCAGGCGTTGCGCGGCCACATTGTAGAGTTTCCCGACATGGGAAATCGGGTTTTTGCCCGGGGCCGCCTCCAAAGACATCGGCCGCAACGGGGTGATTAACCCATTGACCCGGTTTCCCCGGCCCACCTGGCCATCGTCGCCCCCTTCGGCAGAGGTGCCGGTGACCGTGATGTAGAACGAATCGCGCGTGTCGGCGGTATTCACCCGGAGAGCGATGCGGAAGGGGGTGTGCTCCTGTAGGAACCGAGTGGCTTCCTCCTGCAACTGGGCTCGGGCTTCAAAGTAGGCATCGGCCGTAGAAAAGTACCGGGAAACCATCGCAGCCGCCACTGTCACCCGCAACAGATCACCTTCCCGAATGGCCATCACCTTGATGTCTTCGCCCACGTGGGGATACCGTTTCTTGAACTCCGCGGAGTTCAGGTACTGTTCCAAGCGGAGCACCGCCTGCTCTGTAGGGGTCAAAGGGTAGAACCCAACGCCAAAGGAGGTGTCGTTAGCCAAGGGCACACCCTCGCTCCGCAGGAAAAGGTCCACCAGGTCGGGGCTCCCAGGCCGCACCCACATCCGGTACTCCACGTCGGCCTCGGGATCCAGGTGCCGAACCACTTGCAGGTAGCGTTTGGCTGTTTCCTCATACAGGTCCCGCAGGGGAACCTCCTGGCCGTTCACCTCCAGGGTGGCCCGCCCCACCAGGTAGAACACCATGGGCTCCTCTACCCTTCCCCCACCCAATTCTGGCCGGGCTCGGCCACCCACGAGAAGGGCCTTGTCCACGTTGTGATGCAATACCCGCCCGAAGTTCTGGAGGTAGTACCGCGACAGTTCACGGGACACGGCCTCCACGATCCCGTCGGTGAGGGTATCCGGGTGGCCGATCCCCTTGCGTTCTACCACCTCCAGGGGCATCCGGTCAACCCGTTGCCCCTCCCAGAGCCCGAGGCGAATCTCCATCGGCATTGACCTCCTTGTGTTCAAAACCGGGTTCCTGGACCAGAACCCGGTGCTCTTTGCCGAAGCTGTACACCAAGGTTTTTACCGCCAGCCGAGCCCGAATCCGCTGCCGTTCATCTGGCTCTTGGCGTTCTATATTTTGGAGGACCTCCAGAATGCCCGCCTGCAACAGGAAACGCCCCTGATCTCCAAACCAGCGGGTGCGGTACCCCGTGGCCTCTCCAGCCTCCTCCAACAACGTGAAGTCAATGTGCCACGTGATGTCGCTCTCGCCGGGGTATTGGAAGGGGTCCTCCAGATAGCGGTGTCGGTAGTATATGGCCAGGCTTCCCTGGGGGAAGCGACGCAACAACAGGGGACGCCGTTCGCCGTAGTCAATGGTAACCACCCACTGCGGCCGAACCTGGGCCAGCAGGGCCTGGTGCACATGCTCAATGCTTGGGGCAATCTCCAATACCGTACCCGGCTCGGCCAAGGGAGTGTAACGGGCCAGAAAGGAGCGGTGGTCGGGATCCTCCACGGGGAAAGGTTGGAAGGCCAGCCGATCCTGGGGCTCCAACACCACCCGGAGCTCTCGCCATCCCTGGGACGTTCGGAGAAACCGATAACACGGGAAAGCATCATAGAACTCGTTGGACCACACCAGAACCGCTCCACTGGCCTCACTGAACTGTTCTACCCAGGCCACAGGATGCCCTTCCAGCAGGGCTCGCTGACGGCGAACCATCTCGGGTGATCGTTCGTACAACAGGTACTCCACCCTTTGGTATACCTGGGGATCCTCCCGCTGGAGAAAATCCAAAACGTCTTTTGCCAGGTATCCTTCGCCAGGTCCCAGTTCCAGGATGCGCACCCGAGGCTGCCGTTTCAGCGCACTCTGGAGCAAGGGCAACGCCCAACGAGCAAGGGTCCAGCCAAAGATAGGATGCAAATGCGGACTCGTGTAAAAGTCCCCTTCCCGACCGATGCCTGCCCCCCGTGTGTAATACCCTGCTTCGGGGTGATACAGGCACAGTTCCATGTACTCGTGGAAACTCATTGAACCCCTTTGGCGAATCCTGGATACTATGAGCGTTCTAAGGTCCCGGTGCATGAAGCCTTATTTAACAGCCTGCAGGCCTTCAGAATCAAGGAAACGATCATGGGAACCCTTCGCCGACGACTTCTTTTTTGGCCCCTTTGGCTGGTGCTCCTTTGGGCGGGCTGTTCCAAAAACTGGTACCCCCGGCTGGAAACCCAGGTGTACATCCCTTACCTCCGCGGAGTGTATAACCTCTGGGATCTGATCCGCGACCTGAATGCAGATTCCATTGGTGTGGATTCCACGGACTCCACCATCTCTTTTTACGTGTATCGGACCACGGACTGGCACTTCCTCCCTGGGGATTCCATCGTCACCGCTGAGCCCGTGGAATTCACGGTGCCCCCTGCGCTCCTGCCCTTTGAAAACCTGGTGGTAGAAACCCTCCAATTGGGAATCCAGGAGCTCCTCACCCCCTGGCCAGACACCGCAGGCACTTACGACATCCCCGCCTTCCACCGCACTCTGGTACGATACACCCCCTTGGAGAGGATCCAGCAGGTGCAAACCGCCCGGTTTGTGTACCGACTGAGGGTGACCAACGGGTTCTCCTTTCACTTGGATACTCTGCGGGTGGTGGTGCGCGATTCCGCCACAGACACCTGGCTGGGCACCCTGCTGGCCGAGGATATCGCCCCTCGGGAATCCCGATGGCTGGAACAACCCTTTGCAGGCGACCGTCCGTTGGGTTCAGTGCTGAAGGCTGTGGTGTACGTCGCCAAGGCCACCGAGGAAACCCAGGTGCCCGTTCACCCTGAAACCGATTCCTTAGAGGTAGAGATCCTGCTGGACTCGGTGCGTCTCCAGGAGGGCACCTTCCGGCCCACAGCGGCCACTTTGCATTGGCAGGAAACCCGTGAACTGCAACTCAGCGTTCCCCTGTTGATCCATGAAGGAGTGTTCCTGCGTGGAACCCTGGTGTACCGCATCGGCAATCCCACAGGCCTTCCCCTGATCGTGAACTATTGGACCCAGGAGATTCCTGGTCTCTCGGGCACGCTGGAGGTCCCTGCCCACGACACCACAGAGGCCTCGGAAAACCTCACCCAAGAACAGTATCAGAATCCGAACCCCACCGTTAACCAAATCACCCCCCAACTGAGGGTGGAGGTGCCGCCCCAGGACCAATGGGTTACCCTGAATCCCGATGAGAACTTCTCGGTGGCTCTTTACGTGGACAATCCCTTCTTGAGCTATGCCCGCGGCACCTGGACCGAACCCTACAGCCAGCCGATCTACCCGGTGTCTTTCTTGGTGTTTCCTGAAGACGTGGGACGCAAACTCCGCGGCCTGTTCCATCTGGTCAACGTCCAACTGCACCTGGCCTTTGACAACCCCACCACTTGTCCCACCCTGCTCACCCTGCATTTGGTCGCGAAGACCACCTGGGCTGGGGTGGTGCGGGAGACCACGATGGTGCGAGAGGTGCCTCCCGGCAGCCAAGGCATCACCTTCACCCACTTCGGTGGACTGCTCAACGAAATGCCCGATTCTCTTTATGCGACGGGCACCGTAACCCTCTCGGGTTCAGGTGAGATCTACCCCGTGCAGTGGGTTCCCATAGATGCCACGATCTTCAGCCCCTTTGAGGTGGAAGTGCACTACAACCGAGTGGCTGCGGAGAGCACCCGCGTGTACCTGAACGACAAAGACGCCCGTGCCATTCTTCGCGACGCCAAAATCCGGGTGGGGCACCTGTACCTCTTCGTGGACAACAGCTTCCCCTTTCCCCTTCGGTTGGACATCCACGTCAAAGGGCGAAACAACACAGAAACCACCCTCTCAGGCATCGTGGCGGCTCCTGAATTGGACTCCCTGGGCCTTCCCGTGGCACCCCGCCTGGACACCCTGATCATCCCCATTCCCCGGGGCGACCTGCCCATCTTCAAAAACTACCCCTGGGACGTGTGGCTCTACGCCAAAGTGAACGCCAGCGGCACATACACCCTCACAGCGCGGTCCCGATTCCGGTATCGCATCTGGGCCTATCTCAAAGGGGAGGTAACTCCGTGATGAACACCCTGATCTTCCTGATTCCCTTTACCTTGGGCTTCCTGAACACGGCCCCCTTGCCCTTACGTTTGCAGTGCGTTCCCCCAGACACCGACACCGTGCTCGTGGAGTTCCACAGCAACCTGGAGTTTTGGAACACCCTGCTGGACCTCGGTTTCCTGATGGACCGCATGGGGGCGGTCATCCGCGTGCAACACCTCCAAAAACTCTACCGGGAGTCGGAGGCGACCATCAACCTGGTGCTGGATCATTCCTTGGATTACTTCGCAGTATCCTGGGCCGGCATTTCCTTGGCCTTTGGACAACGCTACCTGGGCACCCTCCAAGTGCCCAGGGATCTTTTGGGACTCTTGGCCTACGGCAACGCCTTTGATAGCACCTACCTGTTTAACAACACTCGGGCGGTTTCCCTCTTTTACCGGTACCTATCGGCAGGGGTTACTCAGGAGGTGCACTTGGGCAGCGTACCCTTGCGGGCCGCCTTAGGGGTTTCCATGCTGATCGGCAACCGTTTGGACTTGGTGGACACAGTGCGCGGATACCTGTACACCGATCAGGAAGGCCTGACCTCCGAAGTGGAAATCCGTACAGCCACCAGCAAAACCGGCTATGGCCTTTCCTTGGCCGGGGGGATAGAGGCACACCTTACCCCCTCGTTCCGCTTAGGAGTTTCGCTGGGCGACTTTCCTGGGGTGATGCGCTGGCGGGACTTTCGTGTGGTGTACCAACTCTTCTATGCAGACTCCTCCTACATCAACCAGACCCGACGCGAGGCCTTGGAGGACTACCAAACCCAGCAGAACCTCTTTTTGCCCGTGCAGGCCTGTGCGTACGCGGAGATCGCG
>CAYOQK010000061.1:0-13248 GCA_964406105.1 uncultured bacterium
CTTTCTACCGCTTTCCCCCTCGTACGTAAAAACGAGCTGAACGCCACTGAATGGGCTCGAAACATTTATTATTGTGGCTCCCCGGGCAGGACTCGAACCTGCAACCTACGGGTTAACAGCCCGCCGCTCTGCCGATTGAGCTACCGGGGAATATGTGTGCTTGAGTATAGGGAAACCAGGGGCAGATGTCAACGGACCGGTAATGGCCGGTGTGCCAGATTCCGCAGCATCTCCACCACGCACCCCGCTCTCACGCTCAGGAACCCTCCGGGAATGATACGGACGACGAACGAAAGCACCGCCCTCTGGCCCAGGTTCGCCTCCTGCAGGAATACCGAACGGCTGACCATTGGGATCGTTCCCTTGCCGTCCACACCATCTGTGTTCAAGGCTTTCCAGCCTAAAGGGGCCTCTTCCATCAAGGTCCTTCTTCCCCCGGCGCCCTAAAGCGCGCTGAAACCCTGGCCCTTGGCCCGCGGGCGAAGCGGCCGCCCAGGCCGCCCTATGCCTCACTCTGATGCCCTGTGGGGATTTCCCCCTCGCCGTGCTTAGCAGAGAGACACTACCGCTAAAAGGACACTCGGCCTGGAGCGATATGTTTGACGTCCTGATCCATCAAGCAAAGAAACCGGAGCAGAGACGCGCGGATTTGGAAGACGTTGAGCTTTTCCTACTTCACACACGAACGCGGTACACCGGCTGATAGGGCCGAAGCACTCCGGCCCCGTGTTTGCCAATCCGCCCTCTGTGACGGCAAACCGGGCCTCTCATGATCGCAATCGTGCTTGTGAGAGGGCCAGCCTGTTCCTGCCTAAAGGGGAAAACTCACCAGAGCCAAACACCACCGAAGACCCCGAAGGCCATCTGTCCCTGAAAAGAGCGCCGCAAAGAAGGGACCCCTCTCCAAACGCCATAGGAGATGGCGGTGCCACCGTTCACGATGGAGACCTAAACAGAACGCAAGGAAGGGCCCCTCGTCAAACTCTACCGGTAAAAGCCAGATGCTGCCTGGTTTTCCATGACGGGGCGGTTTTCTGACAAAACCCCGCAGGGCACAACGGCCGGAACTCCCTCAAGTTCTGCAAACGTGCCCTCTTGTTCCCTTTGCTCCACCAAAACCAGACCACTGGATTGGTATTACACCACCCACTCACAGCGAAATCCCCGGCCATTGCTCCACCGAAAAGCGGGTCGTGGCAAACCCAAGGACAAGTCGCTCTCCAAAGGGCAAGTTTGCCCACCTCTGGGATTGACCGGGGGGAGGAGGCCCGTTTCTTCGCGTGGATGGGGCATCAGCGGGAAACACGGGCCCAGGTTTGTCCCTGCGCATAAATGTTTGACATCCTGACCCAGGGGTTAAAGGTGTTCATCCAGCCGGGTGCCCTTTGAGCGAAGGGCTCAAAGGGCACCCGGGACATGTTTTCTTTCAGCGAGATCCTCTACTTGAGCATACTGGACCCCTCACCGGAGGAGCAGCAGTTTTCGGGTGGCCTCTTGGCGACCCTGCCGGAGCCGCACGAAGTACACACCGCTCGCCACCGGCCGCCCTGCGGCGTCCTGGCCGTTCCAGGTGACCTGGTGCACGCCTGCTGGCAACGTTCCGTGGATCAACACGGCAATGCGGCGTCCGGCGGCATCATACACCTCCAGGTCCACCCGCCCCGGTTGGGGCAATGCAAAGGCGAGGGTCGCCTGTCCAGGAGCCGGGTTGGGCCGAGGTGGGGCCAGTGCAAAACGAAGCTGGGCCACTGGCCCGGCTTCCTGAACCTCTGTGATGACTCCAAAGAAGTTCAGGATAGCGCGGATCAAGGTGCTAACCTCGGTACTTTGGGCCTGCAGGCCTCCCAGTTCCAAAGACAGCCCTACGGTTTTGTAGTCTGCCTCGGTGTTGTCGTAGGCCACACCGCAATAGTAGGAGGGCGAAGCGTTTTCCAAGAGGTTCACGGCGCCCTGCGTGGCCTCCAGGCGATCAATCCAGTTGTTCTCGCCCGTGTAGGTGAAGGACATCCCTTCGGCAAAGGACCCCGGCACCCCCAGCACGGTGCCCAGGTCGCTGGAGCCGTCCTCCAAAGGTTGGATTCCGAAGTAGGGGGCAAAATCAAAGCCGCCCACGCTGGGATCGTAGTACCACACATCGCCGCCTTCCATGTACAGGTTGCCGTGATCATCCACGAGATAGGACACAAGCGCTTGCGCTAAGGGGTCGGTTTCCTCAATGCGGTAGTTGTTGCTGTAGATGCCCAAGAGCACAAAAATGGCTTTGTAGTAAGGCATCTCGGCCAAGAGGTCGGGCGAGTAGGTGGTGGTATAGAGCCCGGTGAGGTTCAGGGTATCTGCCAAGAAGGTGTGCAGGAGGGGTCCGGTAAGGGGGGTGGGGTCCAGGTCCAGCACCAGGAAATCGCCGCCGACCCCGATCATGGTCTCGCCGGAATCGGCGAACACCTGGAACCCGGTGGTCAGTTCCACTCCGAAGGTCACCACGTACCGCAAGGGGGTTTCGGGTGACACGTAGAACCGCAGGGTTTCAGGGGCAGAGGTATCTCCGGGTGCCAAGTCGCCCAGGGTGGTGGTGGTCACGAGGGGAGTCATCAGGGTATCTGTCAACTGGAGATCGGCGTTCACGGCGGGGGCGTCGGCGTGGCCCGAGTTCCAAGCGGTAAACACCAGCAGAGCGGTATCCCCAGGATCCACCACCTCACCGTTGGGGTCTACCAGGGTGTACTCGGCCAAGTGCAGAACGGGGGCCGCTACCATGAGCCCACGCTGGGTGGTCCAGGTGTCGCCCTCGCTGCTGTAAAAGGCGAAGGCCAGGGTACCCATTTGGCGATCCACCGCTGAACTGTCCACTCGGATCTGGAAGGCATTGGGGACATACAGGGAGTCTCCGGGGTTCAGGTGTCCCAGGAACACGCTATCCGTCAACACATGGAACAAGTCCGGCGATTGTGAGGTCAGCCGTGCAAAAACCCCGTAGGCGGTGTCGCTCCCCCAGTTTTTAGCCACCACATCCAGGGCCACGGTTTCACCGGGATTGGGTTGTCCATCGTTGTCGTCCTGCACCATGAAGGTTTGGAGGTTCACATAAGGCCCTTCGGATACCACATAGATCTCGCTTTCGTACATCCGGGAGTTGTGGTACACCACCCGAAGGGTTAGGGGAATGTTGGCCTGGGTGACCTCCAGGTTCAGGTTCACCTGCCCGAAGGGATCTGTGAACCCTGAGGCCAAAAGCAGGGTATCCTGGAAAAAGGACACGCGGGCGTAGGGCACGGGTACACCCTCTCGGGCCACGATGACAGTCACCAGGCTTTGGCCGAGATGCACGGAGGCGGGATGGTTCACCAGCAGCGGGCGGGGAACATCGGACCAGGGATCAATATGGGGATCTCCAAACACTTGGTGCATCAGCATGGTTTTGTGGGTGGTGCTGCCTGGGTCTGGCTCAGGGAAGTACTGGAACATGTACATTTTCCCGTAGGTCAATGCCGCCCCCACGCTCCACAGGGAGTCCCGGAAGTAGCCCAGGAAAAAGCCTCGGCCCAAGGTATCGGTGTAAAAGAAGGGGCTGGACACTGTGGCGGCCACGATGGCCAAGGCCCCCTTGGGATTGGTGGTATCCCCAGCCCGGATCCAGGCCTCGGCAAAGCACTCGCCGTTGACGAAGGCTCCGTTGTCGCAGGCGATGTCCATGATGGTGGGCAAGCGGAGCCCGTTGGTTAGGCTGTACACGTGGCTGATCTCAAAGGAAGGTGAGGTAGAAACCCAAGACGTAGCGGACCCATGGCCAAAGTAGGCCAACCAGGACCGGCCCTGGTTTAAGGCATCCAAGATATTGTTCACCGTGTTCGTGCCCAGGGAAGCGTACAAGGAATCCCAATGGGTTAGGTGCCCGTACTCGGAGGCGATCAAGCCGCACCGAGCGGCGTTTTCATCGTCCACATAGTCGGACCCCGAAATGCCGGTGCCCGACGTGAACCACGCCAGGGTGCTGGTGTCTGGTGCCAGGGTGTACCGGATCACCTTGCTCTGCACCACGTAGTTCGCCTGCTCGGCCGTGGCCACGGAGATACGACCGTAATGGATATCCGGGAAGAAGTCGTCGCCTGCGAGCTCTGCATAGGGCTGATCGGTGGGAATGCTGTACTCCGTGAAGTAGGGAACGTCCTCCGCATCCCCAATGAGCACCACGTACTCCGGAGGCGTTTCCCAGGTGTCATAGGCCTCTTGGATGTAGTCCTTGATGACCTCTGCCGTAAGGGGGTTGAACTCTGAGGTGAACCTGAGAACCACAGGAACGCCGAGGTCTCGCTTAAAGCGGGCGTAGGCTTGGGCAGCCTCCGCATAGGCATCGTTGGCAATCACCAAGAGGCTGCCCTCTTGCAGGGTGCGATGCCGAAGCACCGTTTCGGCGTTCAGCAGGAGTTTGCGGTACAGAGGCAGGAAACTCGGGCTCACGGTGGTAGGAACCCGGGAAAAGGCGTTGCTGCCCACGCCTTCAAAGGTCACCCGTACCCGAAGGCGGGTGTACACGGTGGCCGTTTGCCGGCGGGGATGGTACACCACCGGGTAGAAGATCAAGGGAGCCACCCGGACCTCGCGAAGGATGCCCACCCTCCCCAAGGCCACCGGACCCTCGGGAGGATAGGATTCCTGTTCATAGGCCTCGGGCCGGAACTGGAACTCCGGGTACTCCCGTTCGCCCGAGCGGTACACCACGCCCTGGTACGGCTGCACCGGATAGGGCAGCGGCACCTCTTGGGATTCGGCCTCCAGGATTTCCACCTGGGCTGCGGTGTTGCCTGGCAAACCAACCAAACGGCTGTACAACGGCAGTTGTGGCTCTCCCACACGGGTGAGGAATCCCGAAGGGTGAAAGGAAATCTGGAGAAAGGTTTGGCCGTTTTCCTGCACCGGTTCCCCGTAAAGGGCCGGCAGGGTAAACTCCACCTCCACGCTGGTGGGATCTTGATGGAGCACCTGAAGCCGGGCCGGTTCAGGGGAATCCCCCAACGGGGCCCAGGCACTCCCCAATGCACCAAGCAAGAACGCAAGGATTAACACAATCTCACACCTCCTTCATAGGCTTTCCACTACGGTTGAAGCCACACAAACCGGTGGCCTAAGCGTTTTTGGGGCCCGTAAACCTGAAGGAAGTATACGCCCGAATGGGGCAACGGACCGGTGGACAGGCTCAAGCGGCCTGCGGGGGCCAGCCCATGCCAGAGGGTTGCCACACGACGGCCGGAGACATCAAACACCTCAGCCCGGAGCTGACCCGCCCTGGGCAACCAGAGCACCACTGCATCTTGGCCTGCAGTGAGAAGACCAGGGGCATGGAGAAACCTGATCGCCTGGTCGGGACCCGGTTGCCCCTCCTCAGCCACTCGGGTGGGAATGCCAAAGAAGGTGTCCATCAAGGCCAGCAGATACTGAGACCGGGTGGTGGTGCCATCCTGCAGACCTCCGAGCTCAAAGGAGACCCCCACGGTACGGTACTCCCCTCGGGCGGTGGCGTGCACATAGGCCACACCGCATCCGTAGGAGGGCGAGGTGTTCTCCCAGATCAACTGGGCTCCGGGGGCGGGGGAAATGTGGTCAATCCAGTTGTTTTCGCCCGCATACGTGAAGGTCATGCCCTCGGTGAAGGTGCCGCTTTGGCCCACCACGGTGCCCAGATCGCCGGACCCATCGTCTTCGGCCTGGATGCCAAAGTAGGCGGTGAAATCGTAGCCTCCAGCCGTGGGGTCGTAGTACCACACATCGCCGCCCTCCATGTACACCCGGCCGCCGTGGTTCTGCAAATAGGACACGATGGAATCGCCGTCAGCGCTGCCGGCAGGGATGCGATAGTTGTCGCTGTACACCCCCAGGCACACGAACAGGGCCCGGATGTCGCTCAAACGGCCATAGTATTCCGACAGGTCAGTGGTGTACTCCCCTTGATACCCCAACTCCTCCAGCAGATTGTGGATGACGGGGCCTGAGGAGTGGTTCGGATCCGGGTCCCACACCAGGTAGTCCAGGGGGGTGATGACCGGCAACACCAAATCAAAGGTATCCTGGAAGTTGTCCGACAGAAAGAGGAGGCGCAGGGCAGCATCATAGCCCGGGGGGACGCTGTCGGCCACCTGCACCTGCCAGGGGCCTGCGTTGGTGACCTCTGCCCCTGGGGCGATGTCTCCCAGGGATACCAGCGAATCCAGCACCGTAACGTAGGCATCTTGGGCCCGGAGGATACCGTAGGCGTTGGTCACCGTCTCGGTGCCCACGTTGCGGAATGAGGCGTAGAGCTGTGCGCTGTCGCCGGGGTTGGCGGTGCCTTGGCCGTTGGGGGTTTCAAAGTGGTACTCGGTGAGCACCACCATGGGGCCCGAGGGCGGGGTGCTTTCCACCGCATCCAAATCAAAACCCGCATAGGTCCCGGTACCCCCATTGCCATCGTCCTCAATGCGCACGTACCGGGCGGAGTTCATGCCTGCGGGCAGGGAAAAGGTGGTGGTTCCTGTGCCTGTGCCTACGGTGGTCCAGGGGCCCTGCCACTGGTTAGACACCTTCACGATGTAGCCTTCGGGGCCATCGCCCACATCGGCCTCATAAACGGTGAAGGTGCCCACAATGGGCGTGCCCTCGCCCATATCCAGCACGATGTGCTTACCATTACCCAGGGAATAGGGCTGCTGGTCCGGGGCCCCCAGGGCTTGATGGGTTGGGATGTAATGGGTGGCGTGCACGTATTCCACTTGTACCACTTTGTAGGCGTAGGATCCCCCACCCGGGGTCAGTTCCACGTCTAACCGGGTCAATTGGCCCTGCTGCACTTCCACCCCCGAAACCGTGGCGGGCTGGTATCCGTTGGCCTCTACGCGCACGGTGTAGGTTCCGGGCTGCAGCACCCGCACGTAGTCTCCCAGCACAGGGTCGGTATACACGGGCCAACCGATTTCCTCCACATAGATGCGAGCCTGTTTGATGGTATCCCCGGTTTCCGCATCCAACACAAAGCCGCCGATGCCTTGGCCCGCCCGTTCCACGAAGTCCAGCATGGCCTGCCGGTTCTCCTCAAAGATCCCGGGAATCTGGCTATAGGGGGGAATGAACTCGTTGGCCAACTCAATGGTCCAGTCTATATCCGAATCAATGCCGTAGGAGTAGTCGTTGAGATCGCCCAGGGTTTGATACCACTGGTACCCCTCGGTTACCCAGTAGCCGTTATAACTGGCGTAGTGTTCGGAGATCTCCACGATTTGGGCGCTATCGGGGGGTGGATCGGGAGCCCAGTTCCAGATGTAGTTCACCACCTCGCCGTAGGTGTGGTACGAAAGCGACAGGGTAAAGTTGTGTTGCTGGCTAAAGGCATACATCGCCTGGGTTTCGGGCTGGCTATAGGGATACGGCGAGGACCCCTCACCGCCCCACATATAGCCATAGTCGCGGTTGAGGTCCACGTTGTTGGCGTTTCGGCGCTGCTGCACCTCGTGACCATCGGGATTGAAGAGGGGCATGATCCAGATCTCCCGCTCGTTCACCAGTTCGGTGACCTGGGGATCGGATCCGTAGTTGTTCAGCAGGTACTCGGCGAAAAGGTACGGGATCTCGGTGGATGGCCACTCGTTGCCGTGGTGGGTGCCCACGATGCGCACCTCGGGTTCAAACTCCCGTTGGTTCACATTGTCGGAGATCTTCAAAAAGACCAGGGCTCGGCCCTGTACGGAATAGCCAATGGTGTCCAACCGGGCGATGTCAGGGTGGGCCTGCACCAAGGTGTAGAGGTCGTTCATGAGGGAGGTGTAGGTGTGGTAATCCCGATAGCGGTTCCACACATGGGTACGCAGAGAGTCCAGATCGGCGATCACCTCGGGCTCGTAGCCCAAACGCTGCAGGGCTTCCAGGTTGTACACCAGGGCGGTGAGCACCCCGTCCCGGTATTGTTCCACGTCCACGTTGCCGGTGCGGGCGAGCTGGTGGACCTCTTCGGGGGCCACGCCACGGATTCGCACCAGCACTTCGGCGCTGGTGATGCCCCATCCCAGGGCAATCCCCAGTGCCAGCACAACCCATCGTTTCATGGGGATGAAACCTCCTTATGCGGATCCCTCACGAAGGGGTGCGGAGCCACTCCGCGAGGTTCTTGACCACGGTAACTCCATCCGTGCCCTGGGGAACCTCCTCGGCGGAGGTCACACCCGTAAGCACGAGGAGTGCAGGGATCTTGAGTTTCCTTGCCCCGACGATGTCCGTATCCCAGCGATCCCCGATCATCAGCACCTGATCGGGTTCCGCCTTCAGGATCTCCAGGGCCAAACGGAACATTTGGGGCTGGGGCTTTCCAATTACGATATGGGGCTCTCGGCCGCAGGCGGTTTGAAGGGCGCTCACCACGGTGCCGGCCCCTGGGGCTGGCCCGGTTTCCGTGGGGTAGGTGGCATCGGTATTGGTGGCCACGAACAGGGCACCCTGCAGGATGCTCCTCTGGCCTGCCCAGAGCTTGTGATAGGAGAGGGAGCGATCCAGCCCCACCACCACCGCCTCCGGCTGATACCCCTCCTGAAGCACAGCCTCGGGTCGTACCTCAAAGGCGATCTCCAGGGCTTGGAGTTCAGCGGTGATGCCCTCTTCGCCGATCACGAAGGTTCGGGTGATCCCTCGGCGTTTCAGCCACAGGGCTGCGGCATAGCCGCTGGTGAGCACATGGGTTTCCGGCACCTGCAGGCCGAGGGCACGAAGCCGCTCCAGGTATCGGGCACGGGTGGTGGTGGAGTTGTTGGTGAGGAACACCATGGGCAGGTCCAAGGTCCGGAGCACCTGGAGGTTCTCCTCAATGGGCTCTTGGCCCCGCCATAGCACCCCGTCCATGTCCACCAACAGTGCCCGATACCTGGAGGGTTTTGCCATCATGTTCTCAACGGAGCCGCAGGATCTTTTGGGTAAAGGAACGCTCCGGCGTCACGAGCCGCACAAAGTATAGGCCTTGGCCCACGGGGCGATGGTACGTGTCGGTCCCGGCCCAGGTGAAGGTGTGGGTTCCGGCTTCCAAGGTGCCGTGGAACAGGGTGGTTACCCGTCGGCCCGCCACGTCGTACACCTCCAGCCGCACGGGTTGCTTTTCCGGTACGGTTAAGCGGATCTGCACCCGGTCCACGAAGGGGTTAGGGGTGGGGGCGTACAGGGTGAGCCGCTGAGGCGAAGGGGAAACCCCCTCTTCCACCGACACCAGCACGCCGAAGAACTCGGCAATTGCCCGCACCAAGTCCAGTTTGGTGACGGAGCCGTCGGAGAGGCCTGCCAGCTCAAAGGAGAGGCCCACGGTTTTGTAACCCTGGTCGGCGTTGTCGTAGGCCACACCGCAGTAGTACTGAGGCGAGGAGTTTTGGAAGATGTTGAAGGCACCGGGGGCCGAGGCGTTCAGATGGTCAATCCAGCTGTTCTCGCCGGTGTAGGTGAAACTCATACCCTCGGTGAAGGTGCCGTCAATGCCCAGCACGGTGGCAAGATCCCCTGAGCCGTCATCGTCGGCGTTCAAGCCAAACAGCGGCCGGAAGTCGTAGGCATCGGCGTACTCGGGATCGTAGTACCACACATCGCCGCCTTCCAGGTAGAGATTCCCGCCGTGCTCCAGGAGGTAGGTTTCCAGCAGGCTGGCCTCCGGGGAATTGGCATCAATGCGGTAGTTATCTGAGAAAATGCCCACAGTCACAAAGATGGACTCGTAATAGGGCACATCGTCGGCGTAGGACATCAAATCGGTGGTGTAATCCCCGGTGAGGCCCAGGGAGTCCAGCAGCGCTGCGATCACTGGGCCCGAGGTGTGGTTCGGATCCGGATCCCACACCAGGTAGTGGCCTCCCACGCCCACCATCAGGCCAAGGGTATCCACAAAGGTGTACGGCCCGGAGCTCATGACCACCTGGATCCACACCTGATGATGGATCGGGGTTGCGGAATCGGCCACGAGCGACACCGCATCCGTGGCCACCACAGCATTGGGTTCCACCGTTCCAAAGCTGGCAGTGGAATCTGTAAAGGTGATGTAGGGATCGGTGGTGCGTACCACGAGGTTGCCGCCCTCAGCCTGAACCAGGCCTGTGTTCAGGAGGTACAGCACCAGGTCAGCGCTCTCGCCGGGGTCCACCACACCGTTGCCACCGGCGTCGTTCAGATCGTAGTGGTCCAGCGTGAGCACGGGGGTGCCGGCGGGAAGGGAGAAGGAGGAGATCCAAGTATCGCCCTCGCTGGAAACGAACACCACGGCAAAGGGCAGCATCTCGCCATTCTCCACCTCACCCACGGAGAAGGCAAAGGCGGGGTCCACCACCACCGAATCGCCGGGATTGAGGGTTCCCAGGTTTTCCTCGCCATCGGTGATGTTCACTGCAGGATGATCGGAGGTGAGGTAAGCCACCACCCCTGGAGCGGCCTGGTTGCCCCAGTTCTTGGCGGAGATCCCCAAGGTAGCGGTTTCGTTGGGGCTCAGATAACCGTCCTCGGTAGCATCGTGCAGGACGTAATCCAGAAGAGCCACATAGGGCGCATCGCTAACGACCTGCACTTGGGTGTAGGACGGCCGATGGTTGTGGGCCGTTACCGTCACGGTGAGCTGGGCTACAGCAGTGATGTTCAAAGGCACCTGGGCTATGCCGGAGGCGTCGGTCCAGGCGGTGCCCAAGATGGAGTCTTCCAGGGTGACCGCCACCAGGGCCTCGGCCACGGGCCCGGCGTTGTCGCTCACCGTTACGGTCAACTGGGACGGACCCAGCGGTACACCGCCCGCATGGCTGACGTACAGGGTATCGGGGGCCAGGGTGAACACGTCCATGGCCGGATCACCCTGCAGGTTGTACATCTCAAAGTAGCGGCGAACGCGGCTGGTGTTGCCATAATGCTGGTACAGGTGGAACTTGGCGCGGTTCACAAACCCCATGATCCAGGTCACCGAGGAGTCAAACCACTCGTCAAACATTCGGCGCTGCAGGATATCGTCCTCATCCCAGTAAGAGGTCACTGAGGAGCCCAAGGCCGCCGCTGCGCCCTTGTCCTGTGCCCGCAGCCATGCCTCCATGAAGCACTCGCCCACGGTGAAGTCTCCGGTCATGCAGGCGTAGCTTTGAACCATAGGATAGCGATCGGTGTTGGTCAGGGCGTTGATGTCGCTGATCTCAAAGGAAGGGCCCGCCCATCCGTACTCGTAGCCGTGGCCCGAGTAAATGGCCATGCTGCGGCCCTCGTTGAGGGCGGTGGCGATGGGGGTGCCTGTGCCGTAGTACTCAAAGAGCGAGTCGGCAATCATCCCATGGGCCCGCACGATGGCCATGCAGTACAGGTGGGTCCCTTCGGCTACCTGGTGAAAGCTGCCGTCGTCCGACGCCATGAAGTAGGCCCGCTGGGCCCAATCGTACCCATAGGACCAAGCGGTGGTTTCGTAGGTGAGGATCTTATCCACCACCGCCTGGAGCTGGTTCACATCGGCCACGCTCCACCGGCCCACATAGATGTCCGGGAAGTAGTCGCTGTTGTCCACAAGGCCGTAGTTGAGGTCCGTTGGGGGTGAGCCCTCCCCTTGGCCGGTGAAGTAGGGCATGACATCCACGTCGCCCACCAGGATCACAAAGGTGGGAGGCACCTCCCAGGTGTTGTAGGCGTTCAGAATGTAATTGCGGATGGCTGTGTTGGAGGAACCGGTTTGCGATGTAGGAACCGCCACGGTGTGGAACCCCATCCGGTTCCGCCATGCCACATAGGGCTCCACGGCGGACATGTAGTTGTCGGGCACGATCAGCAGCATGCCCACCTGTTCGGCAGGAACCTCTCGGCCCTCTTCCACGAAGGGGTTGGGCACCAAGGACCTCAGGAGCTCTGCTGTAAAGGGATCGGTGTAGCGTCGCAGGGAGGCCAAATAGGCGGCCACGTTGGCGTTTTCTATCTGGAGGGTCACCTCAAAGTCCTCAAAGCGCGCGACCTGCCGCTGAGCATCGTACTTAACGGGGAAGATCTCCACGAGCACCAGGCGGTGGCCCCGCAAGTGGCCCGCCTCCTGCACCCGTACGTTTTCCGCAGGATAGAAGCCTGGGGTTCGGTAGGCCTGCTCGTCGTATGCAAAGCTCACCTTAGGGTTCGGCACCTTGGGCACCGACGGTTGGAAGGGATACAGCCGCAAGGACTGCTCTTCGCTACGCAACACCCGGTATTCCACCGCTACCGTAGCGCCTTCAGGCACTTCAATGAGTTGGCGGAACACCGGCACCTCGGGTTTGCCCGCTTCGGCCAAGACTCCGGCCTCGGGCACGTGGAGCCGCACGAAGGGCCCCCGTTCTGTGGTCACCGGGACCTGCTCGGCCCGGCCCACGGTTTGCCCGCGCAGGATCACGCGGGTACCCCAGTTCTCCACCTGGGTTTCCAGGGCGGCCAAGGATCCGGCCCACAGCAGGATCCCGGCAAGCACCCAGTGCACACCGTAGCGTTTGGACATCAGCAACCTCCAGCTTGGGGTTTAAAAAGGTTCAACCTTAGGGGATGGGCGAAACGGAACCACGTGTTGCCAATTCCCAGGGAAAAGAGGACAGACCTCCACCACCGAAACTGCATGAGAGCCTATTATACCCCTGCACCTCACCGTGCACAAACCCGGCGGTTCTCCCCCGCTCCCAAACCATCCCACCTTCCGGTTCCAACAGTTTTTCAAAGTGACACCCCCTACCCTTGGAGAGAAAACAGGAGGTTATCCGATGAAACGTTGGAGGCTCGCCTGGATCCTGCTGGGGACACCCCTCTTCGGATTCACCTGGCAGCAACACACCAAAGCCGATTTCCTGACCGGCACCCAGCACCATACCCAGGCCACCTGGGCACCTGGGGAAGACGATGGCCTGCTCCGCCTGGCCACCACCGTGTACAACGGATCCTTTAACGAAGAGGACGATTCCCTGGACGGCTGGACCCTTTACTGTCGGGGGGCTGGGGCCCACCAAGTAGAGGTCCTCCCCACAGCCGGTGGCCGCTCCTCGGTGCTGCACCTGTTTGCCAACGGACTGGGTGACACCGTACAGGTGTACCAAGACCTCACAGAGGGCCTGGACCATCTTCAACGGTTCAACTTCTGGCTCTATCCCGTGGCGTCGGAGATCGTACCCGGTTCCCACCGTCTGATCTTCGTCGCAGAGGTGTACGATACCCTGGACCAATGGATCACCTCGGTAGACTACCTGCTCTCCGGCGATTGGTCGCCCTGGGGGTTTGAGTACGATTACCGCAGCC
>CAYOQK010000062.1:0-68255 GCA_964406105.1 uncultured bacterium
GCCGACGGTGAAGCCTGTTTGCGAGGACGGGCCAGCACCCAGTGCACCCGTTGAGGTGTGGCTTCCAGAACCTCAAACTCCACGTCTTGGATGGTTACCCGCTCGCCTGGTGAGGGCACGTGATCCACCGAGGCCATCAACAAACCGCCCAGGGTGGAAATGCGGTTGCCGTTTTCCTGCTCCGGAATCTGAATGCCCAAGAGTTCCGCCACCTTTTGGATTTCCAACTTGGTGTTCATCAGAATGGTTCCGTCGCTCCGGATCTCGTAGAGTTTCTCCTGTCGGTCATACTCTTCCCAGATCTCCCCGACGATTTCTTCCAGAAGATCCTCCAGGGTCACAAGCCCTACCACAGTGCCATGCTCGTCCACCACCAAGCCCAGGGACACCCGATTTCGCTTGAACTCCTCTAAGGTTTCCAACACGGTTTTGTTTTCGGGGAAGAAGCGGGGGGGCAGGGCGATGTCCCGAGCGGTTTTACGGTCCAGTTGATCCAGGTAGCGCAAGACCTCCTTGATGTGCACCACTCCCACCACTTGATCCATACGTTTTTCCACCACGGGCATTTTGGAATAGCCGTGCTGGAGATACACGTTCACCACCTGTCGCAGGGGCATACTGTCCTTCACGGCCACCATGTCCACCCTGGGGACCATGATCTCCGCCAGGGTTTTCTTCTGGATGTGGAGGATCCGTTCAATCAGGGAATAGGCCAGGGGGGAGAGGATCTCGTTTTGCAGGGCCTCTCGGATTTCCTCCGTGAGGTCCTGCGCGCTCTCTGGCCCAGGAGCAATCCTCCAAAGCAACTTTTGAACGAACTTGTCCAATACGCTCATGATGACGGCACCGAAAACCGGCGTTTTTCTCGTTCCGGCGCCACCATCCCACCTGAGACAATGATCTTGAGCCCCTCCTCAGGAGTGAGGTTCAGGGGAATCAGGCGAGCGGTGGGCACCAGCAGGTACCACCCCGAAGTGGGGTTTGGGGTGGTGGGCACGAAGACGCTGGCGTACTCGCCTTCGGGCCCCTGCCAAGTGCGGTTTGAAGTGATGAACCCCATGGCATAAGTGCCCTTGAGGGGAAACTCCACGAGCACCACCTCGCGAAACGCCCGACGGTCGTCCAAGAAGGTTTCCGTGAGTTGGCGGGAGGAGATGTAGATCCCCCGAATCAGAGGTACCCTTCTCAGAAACTGATCGCTCCATTCCAGGAAGCGTTTTCCCACGGTGGCGGTGGCCAGCATTCCAATGAGGTAGATGCCCACGAGCACCAGCAAAAAGGAAAGCAGAGTGAGGATGAAATCGGGCAAAGCGCCCAGGATGGGGAAGTATCGCAGCAGGCCCGCCAGGAACCCTCCCACCTTGTCCACCACGAAGAGCACCACAATCAGGGTAATCACCAGCGGAGTGAGGGCTACGAGTCCGGTGATGAAATAGCGCTGAAACTGGGGAGGGGGCGAAAGACGCCACCGTGGTCGACCGGGTACACCCCTCATGGATCACACCCTCCAGCCAAGGGAAGATGAATGAAGCGAGGAACCCCCTGCATCGGGGTAGGCAAGGGCGAGTCTAAGCGACTCCCGGAAACCTCCTCCTGATGTCCGCTCATGGCTCTTAAAACATAAGGGAAAACCCTCGGGGGTCAAGGGGGACTTACATGCGCTCAGGGGCAGACACACCGATGAGGTGAAGCCCGTGCCGGATCACTTGTTGTACTGCCCGAGCGAGGAGCAGCCGGGCCTGGGTGAGAGAGGGATCATCGCCCACAATCCGGTGTTTCTGGTAAAAGGCATGGAACCCTTCGGCCAATTGGAGAAGCACGTAAGGTATCCGGTGAGGTTCCATGCGTTCGTAGGTATCCAGCAGGGTGTCGCCGAAGGCAGCGAAGAGTCGCATGAGGCGCCGTTCCTCTGGGGTTGTGAGCCGCTCCAGGGTTTGAAACTCGGGGGACTCTGGTACGGCAATGCCCTGTTCCTGAGCAAAGGCCAACAGGCTGTGGATGCGGGCGTGCACATACTGCACGTAGTACACAGGGTTTTCTCTGGAAAGGCGACGGGCCAGATCCAGGTCAAAATCCAAGGGAGTGGAGGTGCTGCGCAGCAGGAAGAAGAACCGTGCGGCGTCCACTCCTACCTCCTGCACCAGGTCGGCCAGGGTATAGTACTCGCCCTTCCGCTTGGACATCCGCACGCGTTGGCCTCCTCGGAGCAGGGTCACCTGTTGCACGATGAGCACCCAAAGGTTGGTACCGTTGACCTCGGGTCGGCCCAGCGCTTGGCCCAAAAGGTCTAAAGCGATCTTCATGCGTTTCACGTGCCCCAAGTGGTCGGGTCCCCACAGGTCCACGAGTACCTCGTAACCCCGATCAAACTTGTACAGGTGATAGGCCAGGTCGTACAGGAAATAGGTGGGTTGGCCGTTGGAACGGATGAGCACCCGGGGTTTATCGTCGCCGCCCACCGTGGTGTCCAGGTAAAGGGCCCCCTCTATGGTGCGGGTGAGGCCCCGTTGTTCCAAGGCTCGCAGCACTTGTTCCGTGTAGGTGTGGTGGCGGCCGATGCGAGGATTGATCTCCCTGGGTTCCTCGGAAGGATCGTGGAACTCGGTCTCGTACACTACATGGTCAAAGGTCACGCCGAATCGTTGGAGTTCCTCCATCTGCTGTTGGAGGATGAGATCGGCCACCCGTCGGGCGCGTTGACCATAGGGCAGATGCCGAACCTGTTCGGCGTAGGCTTTAAGGTAGGCGCCCAAGTAGCCGTCTTCTGGGGGCTCCGATCGTTCGCCCAGGTGCCAGGCGATACTCTCCTCCAAGGCACGGATTTGGCCTCCCCCATCATTGACGTAGTACTCGGCATCCACCGGTGCGCCCAGGGCGCGGCCCACCCGAACCAGCGTATCTCCTACAGAGGCTGCCCGAGCGTTGGCAACATTCAACGGGCCCGTGGGATTTGCCGAAACGAACTCCAGCAGGGTTCGGCGGCCCGAGGCCACGCGAGGCAGCCACTGATGAAAGTCCGAGAGCAACCGGAGGGTTTCTTGGCGAAGAGCCTCCTCGCGGAGGTACAGGTTCAGGTAGCCCCGGTGGATCTCTGCTTCTTTTACCCAAGCGGCCAAAGCGTCCAGCACATGGGGCCGGAGGGTTTCCAGGATGCGTTCGGGAGCCTGTTTAAGGGTGCGGGCTAACCTAAAGCCGATGGGAGCCGCGTAGTCGCCGAGTTCAGGGTTTGGGGGGACCTCCAAAGCCAGGGGAAGGTCCACCCCGAATACCTGCCGAACGACTTGGTGGAGTTGGGCTTCAAGGGTTTTCTTCAGGCTCGTTCTCATCGTTCGGGATTCTCCAGGAGGGCACATCGCCCCACAGGGATTCCAGACTATAGTAACTCCGGGTTTCCGGCCGAAAGAGGTGCACGATCAAGTACTCAAAGTCCATGAGGATCCAGGTGCCGTGGTCGTATCCCTCTACGTGGTGGAGCCGAAGGCCCAGGTTTTCCAGGGCCTCCTGCAAGCGGTCAGCCATGGCACGCAGATGGTCTGCCGTGTGGCCGCTGGCGATCAGGAAGAAGTCAAAGAAGGTGGTAACTGGCCGGAGATCCAGGACCACCAGGTCCCAGCCCTTTTTCTCCCGAACGGCACGAATGGCCTCTTGCAAACCTTGATCTTCAGGCAGTTTGATGGTCATGGGTGCAGCCGGTGGAAGGGTCCATTAAGAGAGAGGGTCCTCCCCGGTTTTGCCCCAGGTGGCCGATTCCCACACCACCCGGTCGGTGGATTCCGAAGGTGATCCGCCCTCGCCCCGCAGTTCCAGGAGCTCTTGGACGATGGCCAAGACCAGGTCCAGGTCCTCGCCCTCCAGGGCTTCCACCAAAAGGTGGAGTTGTTCACGTTTGCGGTCGTCGTTCATCGCACCACCACCTCCAGCATTTCGTAGCTGGGGCTTCCGGTGAGGTAATGGCTTTTGAACTCCAGAGCCCCGGCCTGGAGCGGAAGGTGTTGGGTAAAGTACCGTCGCAGTTCCTCCAACCGGGGCTGCATGAGGAAGGTTTCCTTGGAGTACAAGTGGACCTCCACCCGTTGGGGGTTGCGTTCCTTGATGCGGTTCAAGATCTCGGTGAGCACCGGTTCCGCACCAGAAGCCAGCTCGCTGCGGCGAGGCTCAAACAGGAGCCCCAGCGTGACCCGGATCCGGTACCCTGCGTCGGTTTGCAGGGCGAAGCCCTGCACCTTGAAGGGGGTGCCCACAAAGGACCTGCGGGCCCCGTCCTTGGTTTCTACCACCAGACGGTAGTTGTAGGGTTCCCCGGGGATCACCCACTGTTGGGTGCCATAGCGGCCTTCCCAGGTGACGATTTCCGGAGGTTTCCCCGTGCCCTCCAAGGTAGCCACCCGTTCGCCCAGGGAGTTGACGATCTCCACCCGCCAGTGGGCGATGTCCTTTCGCTGGATCTTCGGCATCGGGATGCGAATCTCCGTTTGGATCACCTGGGTTTCCACAGGCACCCGCAGGTAGGGGCTGTGGGATTTCACCGTTTGATCAATGGCGCGTTCCACCACCTCTACGGACTGTACCGTGATGAGCCGCTCCTTGGCCTGGATCACCGAGTCCACGGGGGAAAAGGCGTCGGGCACGATCTTGAGGGGCGGTTTTTTGGCATCCTCAATGCGGATCTCCGCCTTCGCTTTGACCTCTTCCACACCCAGTTGCTGGTTGCCGCCGGTGGTTTGGCCAGTGGTATCTTGGCCCGGGGTTTCTTGGGCCGCCAAGAGACCGAAGAACAACATCAAGAGCCCGAAATTTTTGGTCATGTTCATGCTCAGTACTCCAGCACAAAACGGAACACAATGGTTCCGGACTGGACCTCCTGCACCACGTTGGCCGGCAGGGGGTCAAAGGACCATCGGAGGGCGGCGCGCTTGGCAGCGTTGTCCAGGTCTGGATACCCGCTGGACCGCACGATGACCACACTGGAGGGGATCACATTGCCCTGGGGGTCCACCTGCAGTCGGATCACCACTTCCCCTTCCCAGCCCATCCGTCGGGCCCGTTCAGGGTACACGGGCATCACCCGCTTTTTCACTCGCTTGGCGATGTCGCCGTGGATTTCCACCCGTGGGGCCTGGGGTTTCACAGCGGTTTGTTCTGCAGGTGCAGGGATCTTAGGTTTTTCTTTCTTCACCTGGATCTTGGCCGCTGCGGCCAAGCCCAGGGTGTCTTCCAAGGTGATCACACCACCGCCACCCCCGATGCCGCCGCCACCTCCCAGGCCGATACCGCCGCCCTCGCCCAGGCCTCCACCACCAGACTGCAGGTTGATGGTGGGCACCGGTGCCTCCTTGAGGATCTCCTCTGTGGATTTTTGCTTGCCGGTGACCCCTAAGACCACGTCAACGGCCTCGCCGGGCAGTGCAGGTTCCAGGTTTTCAATGTCAATCGGTGCCTGGGTTTCGGCGAGTTCGCTCACCTTTTGGATGTCAATCTTTTCCACCGGCACCTCCTGCTCAGGGATCAAAGCCTTTTTGTTCAATGCCACCTTGATTTCCGGCTCCTCCAGAAGTTTGGGTTTCTGCACGCTTTCCAGGTTGATTTTCTTTTCCGCCAGGGGCTTATTCTCCGGGCCTTTGGGTTTTTGCTGTTGCACGAGTTTCCGGAGTTTGGGCGGCTTCTTGGGGTTCTTCTTCACCTCTTCTTCAATGAGCTCAATCTCCCGCAAGTTAGGGCGAGAGAGCCGCTCGGGCAATGGGCTGGTGACGAAGAAACCGAAACTCAGGTGTACCAGTAGGGAGATCACCAGGCCGATGATCAGGTGGCGTTTCTCAGGGGGCAGATCGGTCCACATCAGGGCAACTCCTCCTTCCCCTTTTCGCGGATTACCGCAAAGGCCACCCGCTGCGATTTGGCCTTTTTGGCGGCATCCAACGCCTTCAACACGGTGCCAAAGGGCAGGGTTTTGTCGGCCCGGATCAACACCAACTTGGTGTACCAAAAGGCGGTATCCGGATCCTGGCGATGGGCCCGCTCAATCACTTGGGCCAACGAGTCAAAGGACACCTCCTGATCGTTCACGTACACCCGGGAGTCCTTGGTAATGGTGACCGCGATGTTCTCCTCCAGTTCGGTTTCAATGCGGGTGGACCGGGGCACGTCCACCTGCACCTTGGACTTGGAAAAGAGATCGCGGGCCATGGCAATCAGCATCAGGAGGATGAGGAAGGATACCCCGGCCATGGGGAACAGTTTGCCGCCGATGTCAATCTCCTCTTCGGACACCATCCGTTCAATCCGGGGCCGACGGAACCGAACCCGGCGGGGCTCCTGCTCCTCAGGAGAGGGGGCCTTTTCCCGGTCTTCCGCCATGGCTATGACTCCCTCCGTTTCAGGATGAGGACGTCTTCGGCGCCCAGGGACTTCACCAGGTCAATCATCTTGATCACGTCGTCGTAGATCACCTCGTTGTCCGCCGAGAGCAGCACCTTGCGGCTCAGGCTTCGGGCCAGGAGCTGGGGCAGGAGTTGCTGGAGTTGGTCCACGGTCACGGGTTCCTTGTTCAAGAAGATGGTGCCGTCGGATCGCAGGTAGAGGTTCACCTTGACGTCTTCCTTCTTGGCTTGCACCTTTTGGGCCGCCTTGCCCTTGGCCACGGCCGCCTTGGACACGAAGAGGCCAGACTCAATCAGGAAGGGAATGGCCAGCACGAACATCACCAGGAGCGCCAGGGAGATGTCCACCATGGGCCCCAGGTTGATGTACGGCGGCTTATGCTCGGCCCAGCGGCGCCTTCTCATCTCTTCCGAACACCTGCCTTGTAGGAGATGATGAGGAGATCTCGGATCACGGCATCGGTCTTTGCCGAGATCTCCCCGGCCTTTCGGGCAAAGTAGTTGTGAGCAATCAGGGCTGGCATGGCGATCAGCAGCCCCACCATGGTGGTCAACAGGGCAATGGAGATGCCGTGCCCCACCACCTCGGGGCCACCAGAGCCGGTAACGGCGATCTGGTGGAACGCATCAATCAGCCCGGTAACGGTGCCGTACAGCCCTAAGAGGGGTGAAACCGCGGCGACGGTGGCCAGCCCGTTGAGGTACTTGGTGAGCTTTTCCCGTTCCCGGAGGATCTGTGCATCCACCAGCCCCATGAGCAGATCTTCGCTGAGGTCAAAGTTGTCCACGAACACCCGAAGTACCCGGTGGAACGGCGTGTCTTTGGAATAGGCGAAGTGTTTGAGGCCATCCAGGTCTCCCTTTTCCATCATCTGGTGCAGTTGATCCACGAGTTTGTCAATGTTTACCCGGTTCTTGAGGTAGTACCAGAGGCGCTCAATGAAGAGGGCGAACCCGATGATGGAGGTCAGGGCCAACAGCTGCATTTCGTACGAGCTTTTGGTTTTCAGGATGATCTCCCTAAAGATCCACATTGCTCCTCATCCTCCTTCTTGCGATGCTCCCGAAAGGGAGCGGATTTTGCGTTCCAGTTGTTGCTTCATTGCCGGGTCCGGGGCCAGCTTGTACGCGTACTGGTAAAACTGGATGGCCTGTTCGGCCTGGCCCCGTTGGGCCATCTCATCGCCTGCCAGGGTGTAGTACTGCACAGCCTTCTTGAGCTCACCCAGTTCTTCATAGGCCGAGGCGATAAAGGTGATGGCCTTGTCCCGGAAGGGGGTGTCCTTCTCGGTGAGGGGTTGCAGGACCGCGATGGCGTCGCGGTACTGCTGGGCCTTGAAGTACGCAAGGCCCAGGAAATAGGCCGCCGTGTCGGCCCCAGGTCGGTCACCGAAGAAGGACAGGTACTTCTTTAAGGGCACGATGGCGTCGGGGTACTTCTTGAGCTTGTAGAAGATCTGGCCCGCCACCAGGAGAGCCACCGGCGCCTTTTCGTTCTTCGGATGGTTCACAGCGAAGCTGACGAAGGCATTGGCAGCCTCCTCCTCCTGGCCGGCTTGATACAGGTCCACCGCCCGAGCGTACTCCGCCTCTGCAGCCAACCGAGAGGTGGGGAACTTCGTTAGGAATTCCTGCAGAGCCTCGGGATCCTCCTCCGAAAGCCGGTAATAGGCATACTGCATGAGTTCCTCGGCCTGGGAGGCCAGCTCGCTCTCGGGGAAGAGGTTTAAGAACTTCTCAAATTCCTCAATGGCTTTGCGGTATTGCCGCATGTTGTAGTAGTTCTGGGCCAACATGTACTGAGCCTGAGCTGCCAGATGATGGCCGGGGAAATGCTCCAGCATCCAGATCAACAGGGTGTTGGACTTCTCGTATTGCCCGGCTCGCCGATACACATCTGCTGCCCGATACGCAGCGTCGGCAGCCCGGGGATGATCAGGGTACGAGGACACCACCTTCTCCCAGGCCATCAAGGCATCGCCGTAGCTACGCAGAGCGCTGGCAGCCAACCCTTGGAAGTACAGGAGGTCAGGCAGCACGTCGTGGGCTTCAGGAAAGGTTTTGACGATGGCGGCAAAGTCCGCATAGGCATCACGGTACTTGCCCTCGTTGAACTTGGCAACCCCCATGCCGTAGTAGGCGGCAATGATGAGCTGGGTATCGCTGGCAGCGGCCCCCAAGGTGGCCATGGCGTTGAGCAGGGCGATGGCTTCCTCGTTCCGGTTCTCGTGCACATAGCACCACCCCAGCCCCACGTTGGCCCGGGTGATGAGCAACCGCTCCTGGGCGTTTTGAGAAACCTGGGTGTAAAGGCCTTCGGCAATGGAGTAGTTGTCCTGGTAATAGTTGGCCTCAGCCAGTTCCAAACGGAACCAATCTCCCCAGCGGCTGGTGGCCTGTTCAAACTCCGATTTCATCAGGTTCCCGAAGGTCAGGGCCCGGTCCCACTCGCCGTTCCGGGCCATGGCCACCAGGGCCATGGTCACCGCGGGCAGGGAGAAGGGGGAGTCGGTGTACCGTTCCACCAGATCTTGGAACCGGAACGCTGCATCCTGGTAATTGCCAGCCTGGAAGGAGATGGCGCCGTACACGTAATCCCCAATGCCGTTGAGGTCTTCCAAAATAAAGAGTTTTTGCAGTTGCTCGGCGGTCAGGTAGGCCTGTTCCAGGTCGCCCATCCGCAGGAACACCTCGGCCAGACGAATGAAGGTGAGGGCCGAGATTAGGACGTTGTCCGCATTGGCCCGTGCCGTTTGATAGTAGGTGAGGGCCTCTTCGGGTTTGTTGAGCACAAGCTTGATGTTCCCTGCAAAGTAGGCGGCATAGGGGGCGAACTCAAAGTTTTTGCGGTTCAGGAGATCCGTGAAGTTCTCCAGGGCCTTGGTGTAGTCGCGGAGGTAGTAGTAGGCCAAACCCAAGTAGAGTTGCACGTGATCCCGCAAGGGGTAGTTGGCCGGATGGGTTTGCAGGAAACGGGTGGCCTCGCTGACCACCCCCTTGTAGTCTTCGGAACTGAACAGGGTTTCAATGAGCCCGTAGATGACCAGAAAGTCCAACTGGGTGCCTTGGAACTCGGGGTACAGTTCCTTGTAAAGGGCCAGGGCGTCCAACGGATGGCCTGTAAGGTTGTAGATGCGTGCCAAAAGCACCTTGGCCAAGGGGTCCTCAATGCCCTGGAGTTTTTCCAGGGCTTCCTCCAGTTTGTTCATCCGGTAATACAGAAGCCCCAGGCCCAACCGTACCCGTGGGGTTCCCCGGTAGTTCGGATTCTGTTCCAGGTTCAGAAAGTAGGTTTCGGCCTGATGCAGGTCGCCCTTCAGGAGGGTGGCAAAGCCCAAGAGGAGTTGGACTTCGGGCTCTAAGTAGGTGCCAGAGACCTCGGAGAGGAGCCGGGTGCCGTCTTTGATCACTCGCTCGTAGTGGCCCTGGTTCAATTCACACTCCAGAAACCGGAATTTCATCTCGTATCGGTATGACGGCAGTTTCTTTTCCAGGTTCCGATAGATCTTTGCGGCCTCAGAATACTTCCCTTGTTGGAAGTACACTTCCGCCTTGCGGAAATCCTGGCTCCAGTTTCCACCAGCCAAAAGGAACAACAAAATCGGGATCATCGTGCTCATGATCACCTATTATACGGGGCCTTTTCAGGGTTTCGGCCCCCGTTCTCTGGTTCGGCCCATCCCAGTTTCTTGCGGAGGATGTCGTAAAAGCCCGGTGCCTCCGGCAACCGCACCATTTGCACGGGCCGTTGGCCCTGTTGGATGACCACTTCTTCGTGGGAAGCCAGTTCTGTTTGCTCCTGGCCGTCGGCCGAAAGCAGGATCCCCACCCCACGCCCCTGGGCCTGTACCTTGAGGCGGCCCGAGGCGGGCAAGATCACGGGACGCAGCGAAAGGGTGTGGGCACAAATGGGAGTCACTGCCATGACCTCCAGTTCGGGATACACAATGGGCCCCCCTGCGGCCAGGTTATACGCGGTGGACCCCGTAGGGGTGGACACAATGACCCCGTCGGCCTTGTAAGCGCCCAGGAACTCGTCGTTGTACCACACCCGAATGTGGATCAACCGGGCGGCGCCCGTGGCCGTGATCACCATGTCGTTGAGGGCAGTAAAGACCCGGCCTTGGTGGTGCACCTCCAGCGTCATCCGGGGTTCCAGGGTGTACTGCCCATGGGAAAGGGCGTGCAGGATGCGCGGAATCTCTTGGGGAGCGTATACGGTCAAGAATCCCAAGCCCCCCAGGTTGATGCCAAGGACCGGCTTGCCCAGGGCCAGGCGGGCGGCCCGCAGAAAGGTGCCGTCGCCCCCCAGGGAGATCACCACGTCCACCTCTTGCGCCAAGGCCTCGTCGGGGACCACGCGATCGCGGTGGGGTTGGGCCAGTTGCTGATCCGAAGCGGTGAAAACCAAAGGTGCGGGCGAGAGCTGGCGGAGGTTCTCCAGCGCTGCCCGCACCTGCGGTCGCTTCACGTTCAGCACCACCCCGATCCGCCGGAGCGGAGGGGTTAGGCCTTGCGTCGTTTCACTCCCTCCCATTCCACCACCAGGCTGGCCACCACAAAGATGGACGAATAGGTCCCCACCACCACCCCAATGGTTAGGGCCAGGGCAAAGTCAAAGATTACCGGCCCACCGAAAACCAACAGGGCGATCAGCACCACCAAGGTGGTGAGTGATGTGATCACTGTCCGAGACAGGGTTTCGTTGATGCTCCGGTTGAAAATCTCAATGAGCCGGTCAATGGGGGTTTTAGGGGTGATCCGCTTGGTGTTCTCCCGGATCCGGTCCGACACCACGATGGAGTCGTTGATGGAGTACCCTACGATGGTCAAGAGGGCCGCCACGATGGCGGTGGTCACCTCTCGGTTGAGCAGGGTGAAGATTCCCAAGGTGATCAGCACGTCGTGGAACAGGGCCAGCACGGCGCCCACGCCGAACTCAAAGCTAAACCGGATGGTGATGTACAGGAGCATCAGGAGCAGGCCGATGGAGATGGCCCAAATGGCCTGCCGTTTGATCTCCTCGCCAATACGGGGGCCCACCTTCTCGGTGCGGTCAATGCGCACTTGGACTTGAAACCGTTCTTCCAGGGCCCTTTGAATCTCGGAGGGGTCTACGTCTTCCTTGTACTTGATCAGGTATTCGTTGGCCTCGCCGAAGTTCTGAACTTCGGCTCCCTTGATGCCCAGTTCTGCCACCACGGCCCGCACCTGGCCGATGTCAATATGGGGTTCCACATGGATTTGTACGAGATTTCCGCCCGTAAAGTCAATGCCGTACTTGGGGCCACCGTGGAGGAACAGGATGACCAAACTCAACAGGATCAAGGTGCCGGAGACCAAAAAGGCGATCCGGCGTTTCCCCATGAAGTCAATGTTCGGTTGCTTGAAGAATTCCATGGTTTCCTCCTCAGATTTTCAGGCGCTCCACGTGCTTGACATACAGGAGGTAGTCAAAGATCACGCGGGTCACGAAGATGGCGGTGAAGAAGCTGATCACGATCCCCAAGGCCAGAACCACGGCGAACCCGCGGATGGGGCCGGAGCCGTATCGCAGGAGCACCAAGGCGGCAATCAGGGTGGTGAGGTTGGCATCCAAGATGGTGATGGTGGCCCGTTTGTAGCCGGTGTCCACTGCCACTCGGGCCGATTTGCCTGCCCGGAGCTCTTCGCGGATGCGTTCAAAGATCAGCACATTGGCATCTACTGCAATCCCCACGGTCAGGATCAAGCCAGCCATGCCGGGCAGGGTGAGGGTGGCATGGAACCCTACGAGCAGGGCCAGGATGAAGAGCAGGTTCAGCAGCAGGGCCAGGTCGGCGATCCAGCCGGCCAGGCGGTAGTAGATGCCCATGAACAGCACCACCGCCAGGAAGCCGATGATGAGGGCTCGCATGCCGCGGCGAATGCTGTCGCTACCCAACAGCGGCCCCACAGAACGCTCTTCCAAGACACGAACCGGTGCAGGAAGGGCGCCTGCCCGCAGCACCACTGCGAGTTCCTTGGCCTCTTCCATGCTGGTGATCCCGGTGATCTGGGCGCTGCCGCCGGAGATCCGTTCCTGGATCACAGGGGCGGACTGCACCACGTTGTCCAGCACAATGGCCAGCCGTTTCCCCACGTTTTCGCCGGTGATCCGGGCGAAACGCGCAGCGCCTTGCCGGTCAAAGTAGAGCAGCACGATGGGCCGATTGGCCACGTTGGGGTCGGTGCCGCTGCCGATGGTGTGCTTGGCGTCCTTGATATGGGCTCCGGTGAGTTCAGGCTCGGCCTTCAACAGGAAAAGCCGGCGGTACTTGCGGCCTTGAAACTCAAAGGTTTTGCCCCAATAGAACCGATACCCTTTGGGAATTGCGGCCTGCACCTCGGGCAGGGCCAGCAGGGAATCCACCTGGTGCCAGTGGTCTTCTACCACCACGATGCTCCCGGACCGGGGATCAATGTTGAGAAGGGAGGAGAAGGGGCGTTGGAGGGCCAAGGAATCCTCAGGGGTGAGTTGGGCGGTGTCCGGCATCTCGCCGTGGAGTTGTCGCAGTTTTTCGTCAATTCGTTCCAGGGCGTCGGCCACAATGCGGTCATCGGCTACCAGGTGGAACTCCAACTGTGCAGTACGGCCAATGAGGGAGTGGGCGCGTTCCCGATCCAGCACTCCGGGGAGTTGCACCAGGATTCGGCCCTCGCCCACCTTCTGGATGGAGGGTTCAAACACACCCCACTGGTCAATCCGGTTCCGAATCACCTCAATGGCACGGTCTACAGCACCTTCCACTTCCTCGGGCTTCAGTTTGGATCGGTCCACTTCCAGCAGGATGTACATTCCGCCCTGAAGGTCCAGCCCCAGGTTGATGCTTTTCTTTTTCAGGTTGAGGAGTTCCGACCGGGGGAGTTGTGCCCGGGCCTCTGGCGATAGGGTGTAGTAGCGGAAGGTGGGGTACAGGGACCACAGGGCAAGCAACACCAGGCCGAGGATCAAAGCAATTTTCCACTTGAGCCCCTTCAAGAGTTTCCTCCTTTTCTCGGATTGGATCTCGCCACGCGAGGATCGTTGAAGGTGCCTATTATACGCCCCAAGCCCTGAATCTCTAAGGCACTCATTGCAATGCCTACCCCCATGACTTACCATAAGGGGCAACGCAACGACCACTGGAGGTGAATCTCACATGTCCGTAAAACGTTGGGTTCTGTGGGGAAGCCTGGCACTCTTTCCCCTTTCTTCCTTAACCGCTTCGGCCACAGAAGCGGGCGCCGTGTTCCTGACCATCTTCCCCGGAGCTCGGGCTGCCGGGATGGCAGCCGCCTTTTCCGCTGTTGCCGATGATGCCACCGCCAGCTACTACAATCCCGGAGGCTTGGCCTTTTTTGAGGAAACCCAAGTGGCGCTGGTGCACGCCCCGTGGCTTCCGGCTCTGGCCAAGGATATGTTCTACGAGTTCGTTGGGTTCGTACACCCGCTGAAGCAGGGAGTGCTGGGAGGCCACATCATCTACCTGAATTTGGGGAACGTGGACGCCTATGATGCCGAGGGCAACTACATCGGCTCCTGGAAGCCCGCGGATTATGCCTTCACCCTGGCCTACGGGTTTCCCCTCAATCCCCACTTGGGCCTGGGGTTTTCCGGTAAGATCATCCGCAGTTTCTTGGCCCCCCCCGAGGTGATCAAGGTGATCTTGGACGAGCCCGGTGGTGGCAACGCCATGAGCTTCGCCCTGGGCGCAGGGGTGTACTACAAGACCCGGCTGCGGGGCCTCACCTTGGCCGCCGTGGTGGACAACCTGGGCCCTGGGCTCAAGTTCACAGGCTCCGGGCGGCGGGAGGACCTGCCGTACCTGCTGCGGCTGGGAGCCGCTTACCGCCCCGTATGGAACGATGTCCACCGGCTCCTGTTGGCTGTGGACGTCAACAAGGTGCTGGTGAAACTGTCGGATGACCTCCAAAAGCACGGCATCAATTGGGTGCTTCGGGAGGCCTTTAAACACTTCGGCGTGGAATACACCCTCCTGAACCTGTTGTCCATTCGCATGGGCTATTTCCTGGACGAGATGGGCGCACGGAAGGGCTTTACCTTTGGCTTTGGGTTCCGCGCCGGCCCCCTCCAGCTGGATTACGGCAACGACTCCCGAATCTACGCCTTCTACGAGCCCGGCGATCCACTGAACCAGCGGTTCTCCCTCACCTACATCATGCAACGGTAAACCCAGGAAGCGAGCATTGATCCGTGGGATACCTGTTCCTGTGGTTTCTTTGGCAAGCCGCCCCGGTACCCGATGACTGGGAAGCGGTACATCGGGCCCTGAACCAGGCCCTGGCGCAGGTATCCCTTCCACTCCCTGAAACCCTTTCTCTGGCTCCCCAGGTGGCTGGAGAGCCATACCAGTGGGTGGTGGAACCCCTGCTGCACCGCTTCCTGCAGCAGGAAATGCACCGGGTCCTGGCCCAGGGCGCCCCGGTGCTGGAATTCCGCCCCCTGGAGATCCGATTGGAAAAGCATCGGGTAGGGTGGTGGGGCACCCACGTGAAGCGTCGGGTACGCCTTCGCCTGTGGCTGGCCCTGCGAGACCAAACCCGGAGCCTCTACCTGTGGCAGGAAAAGGTGGCCGGCGAGTACCAGGACCAGTATCCGGTCGCCTTGGAGGCCACCACCCGAGTGGAAGGCCTCTCCCCTCCGTTAAAGGAACATCCCCACCTTTGGCGGGACCTTTTGGCTACCCTGGCCGTTAGCGGCCTGGTGTTTCTCTTGTACTCAGGAGGTCATGGACCATGAAAGGCAAGTGGCGCGAAACCTTGAACCTTCCGAAAACCGCGTTTCCCATGCGGGCGAACCTTCCCCAGCGGGAGCCCACCCTTCTCCAGTGGTGGCAGGAGAAACGGGTGTACCACACCATGTTGGAACGTCACCGCCACGATCCCCCCTTCATCCTGCACGACGGCCCTCCCTACTCCAACGGCCATATCCACCTCGGCCACGCTGTCAACAAGGTGCTCAAGGACCTGTTGGTAAAGTACAAGGCCCTTCGCGGACACTACACACCCTTTGTGCCAGGATGGGACAACCACGGCATGCCCATTGAGCGGGAAGTGGTGCATAAGGATCCAGAGTTTGCCGAGGTGCGCCACGATCCCGAGCGACTTCGGGACCCCAAAATCCGCATTAAAATCCGCCGAAAGTGTCGGGATTTTGCCCAAGAGTGGGTGGAAACCCAGCGCCAGGAGTTCGTTCGGCTGGGGGTCTTTGGGGACTGGGATCGGCCTTATCTCACCATGTCGCCCGAGTTTGAGGGCGGCGAGGTGGAGATCTTTGCCGATCTCGTGGAGCAGGGCTACGTGTATCGGGGACGGATGCCCATCCATTGGTGCCCCTCCTGCCGCACCGCCCTGGCCATGATTGAAGTGGAATACCACGAGAAGGAGTCCCCTTCGCTCTTCTTTTGGGTGCCCGTGGCCCAAGATCCTAAGGGGCTCCTGGACCCAGAAACCCGGCTGGTGGTGTGGACCACCACTCCTTGGACCTTAATCGCCAACCGCGCCTTTGCGTTCCACCCGGACTTTGACTATGTGCTGGCAGAGGTGGAAACCCACCAGGGAACCAAGGTGCGGGTGCTCTTGGCCGAACGTCTGTTGCCTGTGGTGGCCGAGATCGTGGGCTGGAAAACCTACCGACGGCTCCGTCGCCTCCGGGGCCGCGACCTGGAGGGCGTGCACTTCGCCCACCCCATCTTTGAAGACCGCACGTCCCCGGGTATCCTGGCCGACTTCGTGACCCTCACCGAGGGCACAGGGGTGGTCCATATCGCTCCGGGCCACGGCAAGGAGGACTTTGACATCGGCCGGAAGTACGGCCTGGAAGTGTTTTCCCCTGTGGACGAGGCCGGTCGGTTCACCGCAGAGGCCGGGCCGGAGTTCCAGGGCTTGTTCGTAGGCAAAGAGGGATCCGAAAAGGCGGTGGAGGTGCTCAAACGCCGAGGCCATTTCCTGCACCTGGAGACCCTTCGGCACACCTATCCCCACTGCTGGCGGTGCAAGAACCCTCTGATCTTCCGAGCCACCACCCAGTGGTTCCTTTCCGTGGACCATCAAAACCTCCGGGAACGCGCCCTTCGGGCCATTGAACGGGTGCGGTGGCACCCCCCGGAAACCATCAATCGGATCTACAATTCCGTCAAAGAGCGTCCCGATTGGGTGCTTTCCCGTCAGCGGGCTTGGGGGGTAAACATTCCGGTGTTCTACTGTGAGGATTGCGGTGAGCCCTTGGTGGACCCCCAGGTGATGCGCCACGTGGCCGGCATCTTCAAGCGGGAAACCGCCGATGCCTGGTACGAGAAGCCTGTGTCCGAACTGTTGCCCGAGGGTACCCGTTGCCCGAAGTGCGGCAGTACCCGGTTCCGGCAGGAAACCGACATCCTGGACGTCTGGTTTGACTCCGGGGCCACAAACCTCATCGTGTTGCGGGAAGACCGAGGCCTCACCTGGCCCTCGGACGTGTACCTGGAAGGCTCAGACCAACACCGCGGCTGGTTCAATTCCTCTCTGATGTTGGCCATGGCCGAACGGGGCGAACCCCCGTACCGGGCCGTGATCACCCACGGCTGGACCCTGGACGAGCAGGGCCGCGCCATGCATAAGTCCCTGGGCAACGTCATCTCTCCCCAGGAGATCATTGACCGGTACGGGGCCGATGTGCTCCGACTCTGGGTGACCTCCTCGGATTACACCGAGGACATCCGGCTGGGCCCTGAGATCCTCGCCCGGATGGTGGATTCGTACCGCAAGATCCGCAATACCTATCGCTTTATGCTGGGCAACCTCTTTGACTTTGATCCTGCACGGCATCGGGTTCCTTACCCCCAGCTCTTGCCTGTGGATCGGTTCCTGTTGCACCAGTACGCTCGTCTGCTGCAGGATCTGGCCACCTTCTACGAGAACTTTGAGTTTCACCGGGTGTTCCATCGCTACTTCAACTTCGTGGTGGTGGACCTCTCGGCTTTTTACCTGGACGTTACCAAGGATCGGTTGTACACCTGGGCACCGGACTCTCGGGAGCGACGGAGTGCCCAAACCGTGATCTACGAGATCCTCCGCGGGCTGCTGGTGGCCTTTGCCCCCGTGCTCTCCTTTACCACCGAGGAGGCTTGGCAGCACCTGCCGGGCGAACGGCCGGAGAGCGTGTTCCTCGCAGATTGGCCCCAGGTGCCAGAAACCTGGATTCAAGACGACCTGGCCCAGGAGTTCCAAGGCCTTTTGGCAGTGCGAGAGGTGGTGCTCCGGGCCCTGGAGGTGGCCCGCAAGGACCGCAAGATTCTCCAGGATCGCCTGGAGGCCGAAGTCCTCTTAGAACCTCAGGACGCTACCCTCCGCGAACAGCTGGAAAAGTACCTGCCCCACTTGCCAGAGTTCTTTGTGGTGTCTGGGGTGCAAGTGGTGGCGACATTGCCCGAGGGTCTCCCGGTGGTGGAATCCGGGGAGGCCCTCCGGGTGGGCATCCGCCGCAAGGCGGGCCAAAAGTGCGCCCGGTGTTGGATGTGGCACGAGGCCGTGGGTCGGGATCCGCGGTACCCCGACCTCTGCCCCAAATGTGTCCGGGCCGTGGAGGCCCTGAGCCATGAAGATTGATCTGAAAAACCTGAAGCCCGGGGTTACCGAGTTCTGGGAACGGGTAGAACCCGAGGAATTGGATCTGCCCCAAGACGAGTTCCGCATGGTGGGGCCCTTGGAAGCCACCCATCGCCTGCGGAAGGGGGGCAAAACCTTGGAGCTCCGCGTCAGCACCATCTACACCCTGGAACTCACCTGTGCGCGGTGCTTGGAACGGTTTCAGCAGACGTTTCGGGAGGAGAGCCTGTACCTCATCCAGATCGGCACACCGCCACCCGAGGCCGAGGAAAAGGCCTTAACCACCCAGGACATCCTCCTGTTCTTCGTGCCCGTGGAGGAGTTGGACACCCTGCCCATCCTTCGGGAAACGGTGTTGCTCTCCGTGCCCATGAAGCCCTTGTGCAAGCCCGACTGCAAGGGGCTTTGCCCAGTATGCGGTGCCAACTTAAACCGGGAGCAGTGTGAACACCAGGGCCAGCGGGTGGACCCCCGGTGGCTCAAACTTTTGGAACTGAAGGACAAACTGGCCTCATCGGGGTAAACCATGGCGGCGTTACACGTGAAACAGGAGTTGGCAGATGCCACGGGTGTTGCCCGCCTGGTGACCGCCACGGCGGAGCGATTGGCCCAGGAGATCCAACGGTATCCCAACGACCCGGTGATGTTCATCGGGATCCAGCGACGAGGGGTGCCCTTCGCACAGCGCGTGGCCCGATACCTGGAAGCCCAGGGTTTGAAGGTGCCCGAGTTCCACACCATGGAGATCCGCTTCTACACCGACGACCTGCGCCTGGTCAGCGAGCGACCCGTGGTTACCCTGCAGGATCCCTTTGCTGTGGATCAACGGCGGGTTTTCCTGTTTGACGATGTGCTCTTCACGGGTTGGACTGCCTTTGCGGCCCTCCAGAGCGTGTTCAAACTCGGTACACCCCGGCGGGTGTACCTGGTGACCCTCGTGGATCGGGGACACCGGGCCATGCCCCTGTGCGCCGACTTTGCCGCCCTCACCGTGGACACCACCCTGCAGGAGGTGATCCACGTCCATTTCCAAGAGGTGGACGGCGAAGATCGGATTCTACTTTTGGAACGGGAGGAGACACCATGATCAAGACCCTGGAGCTTTCGGTACGCACCCATCGGCGGAACGAGTTGGTGGACATCACTGCGGCCGTGGAGCAAGCGGTGCGGGAGAGCGGGGTACAGGAGGGCTTTGTGATCCTCTACGTACCCCACACCACCGCTGCCATCACCGTGAACGAAAATGCAGACCCCTCAGTGCGGGTGGACATTGAGGAAACCCTGAGCCGTCTGGTGCCCGCGGGTTCCCATTACCACCACCTGGAGGGCAACGCCGATAGCCACGTGAAGGCTACCCTGGTGGGGCCCTCAGAGACCCTGTTGATCCGAAACGGTTCCTTGGTGTTGGGGACCTGGCAAGGGGTGTTCTTTTGCGAGTTTGATGGTCCTCGGAGCCGCCGGGTGTACGTGCAGATCCACGGAGAGTAAAACCCCAGGGTCCCTAACGTCCGAGAGAGGAAGGAGATTCCAGCGATGGAGTACCACATTCAGGATCCTGCCCTCCACCACGAGGGCCGGCGGCGGATTGAGTGGGCAGGTGCCCACATGCCCGTACTTTTGCAGATCCGGGAGGAGTACCGCCAAACCCGCCCCCTGGAGGGGGTGCGAATTGCGGCCTGTTTGCACGTCACCAGCGAAACGGCCAACCTGATGATCACCCTCAAGGAGGGAGGGGCCGACGTGCGGCTTTCCGCCTCCAATCCCCTGTCCACCCAAGACGACGTCGCCGCCTCCTTGGTGGTGGACTACGGGATACCCGTGTTCGCCCTGCACGGCGAAGATCGGGACACCTATTACCAGCACATTGACCAGGTGCTTTCCTTTGCTCCCCACATCACGCTGGATGATGGCGGTGATCTGACCGCCTATGCCCATCAGAGGGGACGTACCCAGGGCATCGTGGGGGGCACCGAGGAAACCACCACCGGTGTGATCCGGTTTCGGGCCATGGAGCGAGACGGTGCCCTGAGGTATCCCATCATCGCGGTGAATGATTCCCGAACCAAGTACCTGTTTGACAACCGCTATGGCACCGGTCAATCCACCATTGACGGCCTGCTGCGGGCCACCAATCTGCTGATTGCGGGGTCCGTGTTCGTGGTGGCGGGCTATGGCTGGTGTGGCCGCGGGATTGCGCTCCGAGCCCGGGGTATGGGTGCTCGCGTGATCGTCACCGAGGTGGACCCCATCCGGGCGGTGGAGGCTGTGATGGACGGCTTTGAAGTGATGCCCATGAAGGAGGCCGCTCCCCGAGGCGACTTCTTCGTAACCGCCACCGGCGACATCCACGTGATCGGGCGGGAGGCCCTGGAGCGCATGAAGGATGGCGCTGTGTTGGCCAACGCCGGCCATTTTGACGTGGAGATTGATCTCCAGGCCCTGCGGGACCTGGCCCAGGAAGTGCGGCCCGTGCGGCCTAACCTGGAAGAGTACCGGCTGAAGGACGGACGCCGTCTTTACCTGGTGGCACAGGGCCGTTTGGTGAACCTGGTGGCGGCCGAGGGACACCCCCCTACGGTGATGGATCTGTCCTTTGCCAATCAAGCCCGTGCAGCAGTGTACCTCTGGCAACACCAGGGGAAATTGGCCCCCAAGGTGTACACCCTGCCGGTGGAGATTGACGAGGAGATCGCCCGGCGGAAGTTAGAGGCCATGGGCCTGCAGATTGACGAACTCACCGAGGAACAGCGTCGGTACCTTAGCACCTGGCAAGAGGGCACATAAGTAAAGGGGCTCCCTTCAAAAGAAGGGAGCCCCTTTGATGCCCTGAGGGCCTGGGGGATCAGAACTGGTCGTCGCCGAAGAGTTCCGACGGGCTGTCCGGCGGGGCGGACCATGGGTCTGCCGGGGTTGCCCAAGGGTCCCACGCACGCTGCCGTTGCTCAATGCCCGTGGCGATGACCGTGACCTTCACCTTGCCGTTCATCTCCTTTTTGGGAGTATCGCCGAAGATCAGCAGGGGCTTGTTCTTGCCGTCACGGGCCTCTTCCAGGATGAAACTGGTGATTTCGGTGATCTCGGCCATCTTGAGGTCTGGGCCGTGGGTGATGTTCACCAGGATCCCCTTGGCGCCGCGGATGGACATGCGTTCCAGCAGCGGGCTGGAGATAGACGCCCGGGCCGCCTCCTTCGCTCGGTTCTCGCCCTCCCCAAGGCCTGAACCCATAACAGCCCGGCCCCGCATTTGCATCACCTTTCGCACGTCGGCGAAGTCCACATTGATGAGCCCGGTGGTCACAATGATGTCCACGATGCCCGATACCGCCTCGTAGAGCACCTCGTTGGATTTCTCAAAGGCGTGGACAGCCTCCATGTCGGGGAAGAGCTCCTGGAGTTTATCGTTGGGGATCACCAGGAGGGTGTCTACCTTGTCTTCCAGGCGTTTCAGCCATTCCCGGGCGATCTCCATGCGCTTTGGGCCTTCCCAAGAGAAGGGCAGGGTGACGACGGCCACCGTGAGAATGCCCATTTCCTGGCAGATCTCTGCGGCCACCTGGATGCCGCCGGTGCCGGTGCCGCCCCCCATGCCAGCGGTGAGGAACACCATATCGGCGTTGGACAGAACCTGGCGCACTTCCTCTGCCGCCTCACGCATGGCCCGTTCTCCCACCTCAGGGTCGCCGCCCGCTCCGAGGCCTTGGGTGACCTCTTTGCCGGCCTGGAGTTTGTATTCGGCGCTGGATCGGGCCAAAGCCTGCTTGTCCGTGTTGGCGGCGATGGTGAGGGTGGTGGGGAGGCCGCGGCGGACCATATAGTCCACGGCGTTGGACCCACCACCGCCGATCCCCATGATCTTGATGCGGGCATCGCGGAACCCACGGTCCATCAGAATGATTCCCATCGGTTGCTCCTCCCCAACACCTTCAGAAAAAGTTCCTCAAGAGCTCTTTGACGTGCCCCCACGGTGTGCGTTTGCGACGCCGGGGTTTCACGAGGCGTTCTTTGACCAGTTTCAAGGTGCCTGCCGCTACGGCCAGGCTGGGGTCGCCGTTACCCGGTAGGTTTTGGACTCCTCGGATGACCCCCAGGTTCACGGTTTTTTGGAATTTTTCTTCCAGATAGCCCAGCAGCCCTGGCAACTGGGCCATTCCGCCCACCACCACCACTCCGGACACCGTGCGGCCGGTTCTGCCGATGAATTCCTGTAGCCGCTGAACCATGCGATCCAGCTCCTGGTGTACCTCGCGGAGGGCCTTTTGGCGCGGGATCTTGCGTTGGATCCCCTGGCCACCCAGCGAGAGCTCCAGGGTTTGAGGCTCGGCAGAGGGGTCCAGGAGGTTGCCGAGGCGGGACAGGAGTTCTCCGGCCTTTTCCCACGAGATCTCAAACCGTTGGGCGAGAGCGTAGGTGATGGCCTGGCGGCAGCCGTTTCCGATGCTTCCGGCCAAACGAAGCCCGCCCTCCAGCCACAGGGCGTAATCCACCTTGGCGTGGCCTATGTCCAGCACCAGCAGGTTTTCGCGGCGATCCCCCTTACTGAGCACGGCCCAGGAGGCAGCCACCGGCTGGTACTCAAAGGTCAGCAGTTGTTCGGGGATGCCGGCCTCGTAGAGCAGTTCCTCCAGGTTGCGGAACACAACGGTGCGGGCGTACACCGCCAGCCCCTCCACCTCCAAACTTCGGGCGTGCATGCCCACAGGGTTTTGGGTTTCCTGGGACTTGTCCAAACGGTACACGAAGGGGTAGAACTGGAAGATTATGCGACCATCGGTTTCGGGTTCGTTGAGCACGATGTGGATGAGGTCCCTTACGTTCTGCTCGGTGATGGTCACGGGGAAGGCCTTGCTGATGTTGTCGCTTTCCTTAACCCATTTGGTGGTGTAGAGGCGGCCAGAGACCGCCACGTGCACGGGCAGGCTTTTGAGTTTCTTTCGGTGTTTCCCCAGGGCTTTTTGAAGGGCCCGTTCCACCGCTTCCAAGGCCTCTTCCGGGCGGTTCACCTCACCGAATCGGAACGCCTCTTGGTGGTCTTGGATGCCGACGTTCAGCACCTCCAGGGTATCCTCTGCGGTGATTCGGCCCCAGAGGGCCAGTACCTTTTGACTTCCCAGATCCAATACCAAAACTTCCCGACTCATACGCCGTTCCCCCAAGGATCCAGAACCACGATTTCCTCTTCCAGTTCGTAACCAAACATTTCCCTCACTCGCTGTTTGCCCAGGTCCATCAGGGCCAGCACGTCTTCGGCCCGGGCCTGGTTCAGGTTGACGATGAAATTGGCGTGTTTTTCCGAGTACATGGCATCGCCCAGCCGATAACCTTTGAGGCCAGCGTCGTCCAGGAGTTTGCCGGCACTCACGTCGGGGGCAGGGTTTTTGAACACGCACCCAGCGGATTTCATGCCGTAAGGCTGGGTGCTCTTCCGGTGCTCCAGGTAGTTTTGGATTTCCTGGTCAATGCGTTCGGTGTCGCCGGGCACCAGGCGGAGCCGGGCCTTTACGATGATCCCCATGTCCCGCACCCGCGACCTGCGGTAAGCCAGCCCCAGCTCCTGGGGCGGGAGTTCTTCCACGTAGCCGTCAAAGGTCAACAGGGTCACCGACACCAGGCGGTCGCCGATCTCGTGGCCCTTGAGCCCAGCGTTCATTACGATGGCGCCGCCCAGTTCTCCGGGGATGCCCACAAAGGGCTCCAGGCCTGAGAGGCCTGCATCCCGGGCCACGTTGATCAGCCGTTTGAGGGTGGTGCCGGCTTCGGCTTCCAGCACCTCGCCCTTAACCTCCACGTGGTTCATGCGGGCCATCCGGATCACAACGCCTTCAAAGCCCTCATCGTGGAACAGCACGTTGGATCCCCCACCGAGGATCAGATAGGGCAGGCCCTCTTCTTCGGCGAACAGCAGGGCTTCCCGCAGTTCCTCCAGATCTTGGGGCTCGGCCACATACCGGGCCGGGCCGCCGATGCCGAAGGTGGTGTACTTGCTCAAAGGCACCCGTTCCTTAAGGATCAGGTGGTCGTGTTTCATGGTGCCAACTCCTCCAAGAGTTTTTCGCCTACGGTGTACACGTTGCCGGCTCCCAAAGTGATCACCAGATCGCCAGGTTGAAGCCACTCCTTCAGCACCTCCAGGGCCTGGTCCAGGGAAGACACCAGTCGTACCTTTTCCCGATCTTCTGGAGGGAAGCCTTCCAAAAGGAGCGACGAAGTGATGCCCGGCAAGGGGGTTTCGCCGGCGGCATAGATGGGGGTGAGGATCACCCGGTCCGCCAGCCGCAACGCCGGGCCGAAGTGGCGGTACAGTTGAGCGGTGCGGCTGTACCGGTGGGGCTGAAACACCACCACAATCCTTCCCCGTTGCCAGTATCTCCGGGCGGTTTCCAGCACCCTGCGGATCTCCGTGGGGTGGTGGCCGTAGTCGTCCACTACGGTAATGCCCCGCACCTCTCCTTTGATCTCAAAGCGACGCATGACGCCTTGGAACCCAGCCAGGGCCTCCAAGGCGGTGGTCACGGGGATTTCCAGTTCCAAAGCCACGGCGATGGCTGCCAGGGCGTTTTGCAGGTTGTGCAGGCCAGGCACGGGCAGGTGAAGCGTGCCCAGGGCCTGAGAGTGGTACCGCACGCGAGCCCCTGCCTCAAACCCCTGGGTCCAGGGCTCCTCGGCCACCAGGTCGGCCTCGGGGTGGAACCCGTAAGTCATCACCCGCCGAGAGGCGGACTCTGCCACCTCAGCGGCGTGGGGATCGTCGCGATTGATCAAGGCCAGGCCGTAAAAGGGCACCTTGTTCACAAACTCCAGAAAGGCCTGTTTCAGTTGGATGAAGTTGCCGTAGTGGTTCAGGTGCTCACGGTCCACGTTGGTTACCACCGCGATGGTGGGGTAGAGTTTTAGGAAGGAGGCGTCGGACTCGTCGGCCTCGGCCACCATGTAGGGCCCTTGACCTATCTGGCCGCCGGTACCCGTGTTCCGCAGGATCCCCCCGACGAACAGTGTGGGCTCCAATCCCGCATGGTTCAACACGTGGCCGATCATGGAGGTGGTGGTGGTTTTCCCATGGGAACCAGAAACCGCAATGCTGTACTTCATCCGCATGAGTTCGGCCAGCATTTCGGCCCGATGGATCACCGCCAGTTTACGGCGATGGGCTTCCACCAGTTCGGGGTTGTTGGGGGGGATGGCGGTGGAGTACACCACCACCTGGGCGTCTCCCAGATGACTGGGATCGTGGCCGTAGGCGATGGGGATTCCCAGGGATTCCAGCCTGCGGGTGATGGGGGAAGGGGTTAGGTCGGAACCGCTCACCTGGAACCCCAGGTTGTGCAGGATCTCGGCGATACCGCTCATGCCAGACCCGCCAATGCCGATCATGTGGATGCGGTGGAACTTGCGGGGCACGTGGGGATTCATGGCTCCACCATCCTCTCTACGGTTCGCACAATGGTTTCCGCTGCGTTGGGCAGCGAGAGGGCTTGAGCGTTCTGGGCCAGGGTTCGTAAGCGTTCCGGATGGGCCAGCAGGTTTTGGAGAAGCCGGGAAGTGGCCTCCAGGCTCAGTTCCTCTTCCCGCACCACCAGAGCCGCATTACGCTGGGCCAGGGCTTGGGCATTGAGGTGTTGATGCCCTCGGGCACCGGTGAAGGGCACAAGCAGGGCAGGCACCCCGAAGTAGGTGATCTCTGCCAGGGCCCCGCCGCCCGCCCGCGACACCACCAAGGTGGCTGCCTGGTACGCCAAAGCCATTTCTCGTGTGTTGAAGTACCGCACGATGCGGTAGTTGTTGCCCAACTCGCCATAGTCGGATACCAGGTCTTCGTACACTCGTCCAGCCTGTACCAGGAAGTAAGCGTCGGAGAAACTCCGGGCCACTTGGGCGAAGTGGCGGGCCAGGATCTCGCTGCCCTGGCTGCCCCCGAGCACCAGGATCACGGGCCCGGATTCGGGCAGATCCAACGCTCTCCGAGCCTCGTGGGGTGGAACCCGGGTATTCCGGAGTTCCCGCCGCAGAGGGTTACCGGTTACCAGGGTGGGGACATCAGCCGGCAGATGGCTTTGGGTTTCGCCGAAACTCAGGAAGACCATTCGGGCCCCAGGGGCGAAGTGTTGGATGGTGGCACCGGGCTCCACGTTCTGCTCCAGCAGGAAATAGGGGATCCGCAGGGCCTGGGCTACCAGCAGGCCGGGCACGCTGGCGAAGCTGCCGGTGGCGATGACTGCTCGGGGTCGGAATCGGTACACCCCCAGGATGCCCAAGGTTTCCAGCACTCCTAAGGCGATTTTGAGGCCGCTCCATGTGGCGCGAAGGCCCTTGCCCACGATGGGTCCGGCCGCCACACGGAACACGCGGAAACCCAGGCGATCGTGGCGGAAGGGAACCCGCGGGGTGCCTCCCAGGATCATGTACACCTCGTGCCCGTGGTCCTGAGCGGTTTGGGCCACCTCCAGGGCGGGGTACAGGTGCCCTCCCGAGGCCCCAGACACCACCAGGATCCTCATCTCAACACCTCCCAGCCGGTTTGGGCCAGGTGGTGCAGTCGCAGCAGGAAGCCCAGGAGCACCATGTGCAGCCACAGGTTGGATCCTCCCCGGCTGATGAAGGGCAACGGCTGACCCGTGGGTGGGAGCACGCCCAGCACCACACCCATGTGGGCCAGGGGGAACACCAGGAGGATCAGCCCGATGCCTGCGGCGGTGAGGTAGAACATCGGGTCCTTGTGGCGGGCTTGGAGCCGTTGGGCCACGGAGAAGGCCCGCCATCCGAGGAGCAGGTACAGGCCCAGCACGATCCACATGCCCAAGAGGCCCATCTCCTCGCCGATCACCGCATACACGAAGTCGGTGTCCGGTTCGGTGAGGTGGGCGAACTTGATCTTGCCGCGGCCGATGCCGGTGCCCAGGATACCGCCCTCACTCAACCCCAGGGACACGTACTGCAGGTTCGTGTGGTCTTCGGGGTGCAGGAACAGGTGCACCCGTTTGCCCACATACTGGAATTTGCCGGTGATCTTCCCTGCCATCTGGGGAGGAAGGAAGCGCAGGGAACCCGCCACAAGAAGCGTGAGGGCCAGGCCAGCGGCCCCCAGGGCAAAGAAGTGCCGCAGGGGTACCCCAGCCAGGAAGAGCATCCCGAGGGCCACCACCCCCAGGAGCCCTGCGGTGGACACGTCGGGTTGAAGGACCACCAGGCCGATGAGCAGGCCCACGCCGATCAGCACGGGCAGAAGTCCACGTCCAAACAGGTGGAACCATTGGCCTCGCGCCGAGGCGTACCATGCGATGAACCATACCAGGGCCAGTTTGGCGAACTCGGAGGGTTGAAAGCGGAGGGGCCCGATCCCCAACCACCGGGAGGCGCCGTGCGACACCTGACCCCTGAGCACCACCGCGATCAGGAGCACCACAATGAGGATCAGGAAGGGCAGGGCCACACGGCGGTACCACCGCACGGGGAACAGGATGGCCGCCAGGAACAAGAGGAATCCGGGGATCAGGCGGATCACGTAGTTTCGGGTGATGACCAGGGCTTTCCAAGGGTCCACGCCTTGGTCCACCGCCTTGTAGAATCCGACGGAGAAGGACATGGTGATCCCGATCACCACGAGGATGGCGAGGGCGAGGATCACCCAGTAGTCCAGGGCGAAGCCCCTATGGTGCGAGTTTTTGTACGGCATGTTTAAACCGTTCTCCGCGTTCCCGATAGTTGGCAAACATATCAAAGGACGCGCACGCCGGGGAGAGGAGCACCACTCCCCGGGGTTGCACCCACCGATAGGCCAGGGTGACGGCCTCCTCCAGGGTGGTGGCTCGTTGAACCCGGTGGCGGGGGCCGAATATTTTAAGGATGTCTTCCGCCGCTTCACCAATGGCCACGATGCCAGCCAGGTGGGAAGGCAGGGCGGGCTCCAGTTCCGCCAGGTTTAACCCTTTGGCCCGGCCTCCCAAGATCAGGGCCACGGGGCCCAGATCGGCCACCCGTTGCAGTGCGAAGGCCGTGGCATGCGGATTGGTGGCCTTGGAGTCGTTGATGAACCACACCTGGCCCCGTTGAGCCACAGGTTCCAAACGGTGTGGAAACCCCCGAAACCGTTGTAGGGTGGCCTGGAGGGGGGCCAGATCCCCGTGAAACCCATAGGCGGCTACGCTGGCCGCCACAAGGTTCTCTTGGTACCAGCGGGCTGCTGGATGAGGGGGGAGGGGCAAGGTGGCGGGAGGACGGTGGGGCAGGCGGAGCACGATCCGATGGCCCTGCACATATCCGCCGGTGACCGGCCGTTGCACGGAGAAGTACACCACCCGGGCACGCAGGGTGCCCCCGGCTTGTCGCACCCGTGGGTCGTCGGCGTTGAGCACCGCCAGGTCGTTGGGGCCCAGTCGCTGGAGCAGGTCCAACTTGGTACGGAAGTAAGCATCCACCGAGCCATGCCAATCCAGATGGTCGGGAGCCAGGTTCAGGAGCACGGCGATCTGAGGCCGGAACCGTCGTGCGTAGAACAATTGGAAACTGGAGACCTCGGCCACCACAGGGTGGGTCCGCAGGTGAGGCGGTACCAGCAGCAGAGGATTGCCCACGTTGCCAGCCAGCACGCTGCCAGGGACCATTTGGTGCAATAGGGTGGCGACGGTGGTTTTGCCGTTGGTGCCGGTCACCGCCAGCACAGGGCCCTGGAGTTGGTCCCAGCCGAGGTCCAGTTCCGTGGTTACGGGCAGGCTGCTCCCCAAAGCCCGGTGCACAGGAAACCGATGGGGTGGCACCCCTGGGCTGACCACCAGAGCGTCGGCCTGGAGTGTTCGGGCCGTGTGGCCTCCCCATTCCAGGTGTGCTCCCAGGCGTTTGAGGTAGGCCTGGATGCGGGGGGCAGGCCGGTCCTGGTCAGACACCAGAATGCGGTTGCCTTGGCGGGCGAGCACTGCGGCGGCGGCGCGGCCCGAGATGCCGGCACCGATCACGCTTACGGTTTTCCCCTTGAGCTCCTGCAGCCTCATCGGATCTTCAGCGTGCTCAAGGCCAGAAGAGAGAAGATCATGGAAAGGATCCAGAACCGCACCACGATCTTAGGCTCCTTCCAGCCGAGTTTTTCAAAGTGGTGGTGCACCGGTGCCATGAGGAACACGCGCCGTTTGAATCGCCGATAAGCGTACACCTGGATGATCACCGAAAGGGCCTCCATCACGAAGATGCCGCCGGCAACGGCCAGCAGCAGTTCCTGTTTGGTGAGGATGGCCAGCACCGCGAAGGCAGCGCCCAGGCCCTGGGAGCCCGTATCGCCCATGAAGATGTCGGCGGGATAGGTGTTGTACCACAGGAACGCCAGCAGGGCGCCGATGAGGCTGGCGGCGAACACGGCCAGTTCGCCCATACCGGGTTGGTACAGCACGTTGAGGTAGTGGGATAGCCGTGCGTGGCCCTGGATATAGGCCACCGCCATCAGAACACCCAGTGGAGCCAAGGCGGTGCCTGCGGCCAGGCCGTCCAGGCCATCGGTGAGGTTGACCGCATTGGAGGTGCCCACGAACACAAACCACAGGAACACGGGGTAGAGCCAGCCGAAGTAGAGCAGGTAGTTTTTGAAAAAGAGCATTTGGGTGGTGAAGGCCAGGTCGTCGTAGGTGAGCCACACAAAGAGGAACATGGCCACGGCCACCAGCCCTTGGATCCACAGTTTCGTTCGTTTAGAAAGCCCTTTGCTTTTGCCGTCGCGCAGTTTCAGGAGGTCGTCGGCGAACCCCATCAGGGTGAGCACGAGCACCACACCGAGGCTCACCCACAGGAAAGGCACGTTCCATCGGGCCCAGAGCAGGGCGGCCAAGAGGGCTGCTGAGAGGAACACGAGCCCCCCGGAGGTGGGGGTTCCCCGTTTGCTGGCGTGGTGTGTGAGGTCGTCTAAGATCACCTCGCCGTAGTTGCGTTGCCGGATCCATCGGATGAAGGGGGGGAGAGCCACGAAGGTGAGCACAAAGGCGGTGATGGCGGCCATAAGGGCCCGGAAAGTGGTGTATCGGAACAGGTTGAACAGGATGGAATACTTGGCCAGCGGGGTGAGCAGGTGGTACAGCATCAGCGGGTTCCTCCGTTGGCATCCCACAGGTGTGGGAGCAGGGTTTCCAACGCCACGGCTCTGGAAGCTTTCAGGGCGAGGATGTCTCCAGGTTTCAGGGCTCTGCGTACGGTGTCTGCGGCTTCCTCAGGATGCAGGAAGTGGGCAAGGAGTTCCATGGGGCGGTGGCGGAGTTCCTCTACGTAAAAGCGGGCCTCAGGCCCCACGGCCACCAGCCGACGAAAGCCCAGTTCATAGGCGCGGCGCGCCACGCGCCGGTGCAGGGGTTCGCTGAAGTCTCCGAGTTCCCGCATATCGCCCAGTACCAGCAGCACTCGGTGACTTTCCGGTGCCAGCGTTTGGAGCAAGTTTTCCACCGAAGCGGGGTTGGCGTTGTAAGCATCGTTGACCACGGTGATGCCCCCACGTTGGAACACCTCCATCCGCATGTTGGGAGGCCGGAAACTGGCCAGAGCTTGGTGGATTTCCTCCAGCGAGAGGCCCAGGTGTTGGGCCATCAGCACGGCGCCCAGGGTGATGGAAAGGGGGCCTGGCCCGCCGGGCCGGCTGACCCACTCCCGACCCTGCCAGCGCCACCGGTTCTCTTCCAAACCGATGTTCAAAGGTTGTACGTTCTGGCTTTTTGGGCCGAAGGGCACGAGTTCCACGCCCTCGGGGAGTACTCGCTGGAACAGGGGGAAATAGGGTTCCAGGGTTTCGTTGGCAAAGGCTGGGCCAGGTGTGGTGTGGTAGAAAAGGTTGGCCTTTTCGCGGGCGATGGCTTCCAGGGAACCGAAGAAGCCCAGGTGGGCCTCTGCCACTGCGGTCAGCAGGGCCAGGTGGGGCCGGGCGATGGCGGCCAGTGCGTTCATCTCGCCAGGGTGGTTGGTGCCGAGTTCCAGTACCAGGATCTGGGCATCCTCGGGAGCGTTCAAAAGGGTGAGCGGCAAGCCCAGGAAGTTGTTGTAGCTCTTGGGGGCCTTATGGACCCGATAGCGGATGGCCAACAGGTGGGCCAGCAGGTCCTTCGCCGTGGTTTTTCCCACGGAGCCTGTAATTCCGATGATACGAGCGCGGAGCCGCATACGAGCGGTCCGTGCCAGGTCCAGGAGGGCCTGTTGAGGGTCAGAAACGTGGATCAGAGGAAGGGAGTTCCCTTGGGGCCGTCGGTCGGTGAGCACCGCCACTGCTCCCCGTTGGAGCGCCTGGTTTGAGAACTCTACGCCGTGGTGGTGTTCTCCTTGGAGGGCAACGAAGAGCTGGCCTGGAGCCACGGTGCGGGAATCCAGTGAAATGCCGCGGATCCGTTGCTCTGGTGGGAGGTGTTCCAGGGTCCCCTGAGTGATCCGAGCCACTTCCTCGGCGGTCCAGGTGAGGGTCATGGCAGAAGCCCCCGTTGTTTCAGGATTTCGCGGGCCACTTTGCGGTCGTCAAAGGGGATTTTTTGGCCTTGGAGGGTTTGGGTGATCTCGTGGCCTTTGCCGGCCAGGATCACTACGTCACCGGGCTCGGCCAGGCGGATGGCCAGCTCAATGGCCTTGCGGCGATCGGGCTCCACGTGGACCTCTCGGCCGATGTGCTGCAGCCCCTCCAGGAGATCGGCGATGATGGCCAGGGGGTCTTCGGAGCGCGGGTTGTCCGAGGTGATCACCAGTACGTCGGATCCCTGTTCCACGGTGCGGGCCATCAAGGGCCGTTTGCCGATGTCTCGGTCGCCCCCGGCTCCGAAGACCGTGATGATGCGGCGGGGAGAGAGTTCACGCACGGCAGTAAGGAGCACCTCCAGGGCGTCTGGAGTGTGGGCGTAGTCCACGATTACCTGGAAGGGGGCGCCGCGGTGGAGCAGGGTTTGGAACCGGCCAGGTACGCCGGTAAACCGTTCGCGGAAGGCCTCTTGGTATGCCAGGGGATTGTCGCCGGTGTAGGCGTAGAAGGCCAGGAAGGCAGCCATCAAGTTGTAGGCGTTGTATCGGCCGGGCATGGGTAGGGAGAAGCGACCGCTGAGCAGGCCGTGGAACTCCAGGTCCATGCCGAAGAGGTCGTTTTTCAGGATTTGTACCCGGAGATCAGCCTGGGGCGATTGGCCGAAGGTGAGCACCCGGGCCGCTCGGGCCCGCTGGAGGACTTGCGGAGCCACGGGATCATCGGCGTTGACCACCAGCACCTCGGCCACACGTTCCAGGAACCGCATCTTGGCCTCCAGGTACTGCTCCAGGCTGCCGTGGTAATCCAGGTGATCACGGCCCAGGTTGGTGAACACCCCGTAGCGGAAGTGGATGTGATCAATGCGGTGTTCGGCCACGCCGTGGCTGGACACCTCCATGACGGCGGCTTGGCCGCCTGCGTCCAGGATTTCCCGGAGGAAGCGTTGGAGATCCAGAGATTCGGGGGTGGTGAGGGAGGCGAGGAGGCGGCGGTCCAGCAGATCGTACTCAATGGTGCTCAAGAGACCGGTGGGCACGCCGGCCAAGTCCAAAAGGGTGCGGAGCAGATAGGCTGTGGTGGTTTTGCCGTTGGTGCCGGTGATCCCAAACACCGTGAGGTGCCGTGAGGGGTGGCCGTAGAACCGGGCGGCTACCTGGGCCATGGCCATTCGGGTGTTGGGGACCCGGACCTGCAGGAGGTCCACCTCTGGCACCCGATGTTCTACCAGGGCTGCCACGGCTCCCTTGCGGCGGGCGTCCTCCAAGAACCGGTGGCCGTCGTGGCGGCGGCCACTCAGCGCAATGAAGAGATCACCCCGCTGCACCCGGAGGCTGTTGTAGGCCAGTCCCCGCACCTCGGGATCGCGGGGAAGGTCTTTACGCTCAAGGAGTTGCGATAGTTTCATGGTCCAGCCTTTGATGATACGCCACGCCTGCGCGGCTGGCCTCCAGGGCCAAGAGATTCCGGGCAATGCGTTGGAAGATGGGAGCGGCCACATCGCCACCGTACTTGCCCGTGCGGGGTTCATCCACCACCACGTTGATCACATAGCGGGGGCGATCCACGGGGAAGAAGCCGATGAAGGACACGATCACCCGGTTCCGGTCGTACCGATGGGTTTTGGGGTCCACCTTGATGGCGGTGCCGGTTTTGCCGGCCACGGCCAAGCCGGGGATCTGGGCGCGGCGGCCAGTGCCCTCTTCAACCACCCGTTGCAACAGGTGCTTGAGGGTATCCGCTACACCGGGTCGGAGCACCCGGCGCACCACCTGGGGTGTGGGGTCGTCGGTCCAAAGGATCCGGGGTTTCAGTAGCAGGCCACCGTTGGCGATGGCGCTGTAGATCATGGCCATCTGAAGGCCGGTTACCATCACCCCGTGGCCAATGGCAAAGGTGGCCCTTTCCACCTCTTTCCATCGTTTCAGGGGTTGCATCCGACCGGGAGACTCGCCAGGCAGGCCGATACCGGTTTTCTGGCCCACACCAAAGGCCCGAGCCCAAGCATACAGGTCTTCGGCCGGGATCTGGAGCGCCAGTTTGGCTGCGGCCACGTTGGACGAGTGGATCAGGGCGTCGGCGTAGGTCATCACACGGCCACCATGGGCATGGACATCGCGGATGCGGAACCGCCCTACCTGGAGCCAGCCGGGACGAGTGTCCACCGGGGTTTCCGGAGTAATCAAGTGACGGGTGTAGGCCAGGGAATACACCAGCACCTTGAAGGTGGATCCAGGTTCATAGGGTGCGACGATGGTGCGGTTTGTGGCCGTCGTGATCCTTTGGGCGGGGTCGGGCGAGGGATAGGTGACCATGGCCAAAACGTCGCCGGTGAAGGGGTCCACCACCAGGGCAAAGCCCCAGCGGGCTTGAGTGGAATCCACGCCCTGTTGGAGAGCCAGATAACACAGTTCCGAGATCTCTCGGTCCACGGTGAGGAAGAGGTCATGGCCGGGGTGGGGGTCTTGCCGGGGTGTTTCTGGTAGGGTGAACAGGGATTTGCCGCGGCTGGTTTTGAAGAGATAGAGGTAGCCGGGTTCGCCCTGGAGGAGGCGATTGTATTGGAGTTCAACGCCGTCCAGGCCCTGGTCGTCCAATCCCACCATTCCCAGGAGCGAGGAGGTGGCCGGGCCGGCAGGGTACCATCGCACCCAAGACGGGCGGTACCACAGACGGGGAGCCCACCGATCCACCACGGGGATGAGGTCTTCGCTGGCACGGAACTTCAGGGGTACGGCCAGGCGACCCACGGGCTTGGGGCGGAGTCCCAGGCGTTGGAGTTCCGGGGGGAGGGCTTTCAGGGGACCGCCCTGGTAAATGTCAATGGTGGGCCGGTTCAGGGCCAGCAGGTTGCCGTGGCGGTCGTAGATGCGCCCCCGCTCAGCGGGCAGGGAGATTCTCTGGAAGAAGGTGCTTTCCGCCTGCTGCAGCCAGTGTTGGCGGACGCTGGGAATCAGGAACGTCCCGGACCGCCAAAGGAGCAGCAGGGCGAAGAGGAGAAACGCCCCCTTTACCACGCGGAGCCGGCGCTGGAATCCGTTGGAACGCAAGCCCATGGGTCAAACTCCCGAATGTGTGGCCCTGTTGTTGGGCCAAGGGTTCAATTCTCAAAAGTGAGACCAATTGCTCGCACTGTCCTTGGAGCCTTTGCACCTGGCGGTACAGCAGCGTTCGCTGCTTCCGCAGCTCGGTCACCTGGCGAGCGGTGGCGATCAGCTCAAAGGACATCCAGGTGACCGCCAGGGTGGGGAACAAAAGAGCGGAGATAGTGGCGAATAACTTCCCCACGGTCCAATTCTCCTGTTTTGCGATAGGCTCGGAGTTTGGCGCTCCGGGCCCTGGGGTTCCGGCGGATTTCGGTGTCTTGGGGACGCAGAGGCTTTCGCGTGAGGGGTTCTACGCCCTGCAGATCCTTGAGGGCTTTGGCCAAACGGTCTTCCAGTGAATGGTACGAGAGGATCACCAAGCGGCCATTGCGGCTGAGCACCTCCAGGGCACCGGCCAAGCCCTCGGCCACGCGGTCCAGTTCACGGTTTACCAGGATGCGCAGGGCTTGGTACACCCGGGCCCGGGTGCGGGCCCGTCGGTGGACCGGCACCCACCGATCAATCAGGGCATTGAGGTCGTCGGTGGTTTCCAAGGGGCGGCGTTCCCGGGCTTGGGTGATGGCCTGGGCCAACCGGCGAGCCAGGGGTTCCTCCCCGTACAGGCGAAACACCGCCTCTAAGAAGGGGCGAGGGGCCCGGTTCAGGTACCAGGAAGCGGGGCGGCCCTCCTGGGGGTCAAAGCGTAGGTCCAGGGGCTCGGCCTTACGGAAGGTGAAGCCGCGGCCTGCCCGATCCAGGTGATAGGAGGAGAGGCCGAGGTCAAAGAGTACGGCGTGCACCTCCTGGAGACCGAGTTGGGCCAGCACCTCTGGGAGACGAGCAAAGTCGGCGTGAAGCACCTGGGCTTGAGGGTAGGCTTGAAGGCGTTTCTGGGCCAGGCGGACCATTTCGGGGTCTCGGTCCAGGGCGATGACCTTGCCGCGGGGGCCCACGGCGCGGGCCAGGGCCTCGGTGTGGCCGCCGGCGCCAGCGGTCGCGTCCACCACCACCATGCCGGGTTGCACTTGGAGGTAGTCCAATACTTCAGAGAGCATCACGGGGCGGTGGATTTCGGCGGGCTCGTCGTCCAAGGGAACCCCGTTCACCAGCGAAAAGTAGGCCAGGTCTTCCCGCCGGCCCAGAAGGGTGACCTGGAACCCCCGTTGGACCCAGGCTTGCACCTGACGGCCGAGGCTGAGGAGTTTCCATCGGCTCAGGGGTTGGAAGTCATCCAGGTTCACCACGCGTACACCAGTGGCCATCAGGAGCCTCCTGTGGCTTTGGGGGCCTCCGGCCCATAGGGGAGAGGAGCCTCCAAGGTTTCCTGTTCCAGGGTTTCGGGGTCCCAGATCTCGGTCCAGGAACCCATAAAGGTGAAGGCGGCGTGGCGGGTGATGCCCGCGTATCGCAGCAGGTTACCGGGGATCACGATGCGACCCATAGCGTCCAAGGTGGTTTCCACCATGTTGGCCATAACCCGGCGGTAACTCTTGAGTTGGGGGGAGGGTACGAAGGGGGAAACCTGTTGAAACTTATCCAGCACTTCGCGTTGCCATTGTTCGGGGGTGAACATCACGATGCAGCGGTCGGCGCCCACGGTGAGGTACAGGGTGGCGCCGTGGGTAAGGTGGCGGCGGATCCGCATGGGGATCAGCACCCGCCCCTTCGCGTCCACCGTGGCGATGCGGACATCCCGATCCTTAGAGGTTTTTGCCACTTTTTCCCACCTTTTTGATCCGGTGGCTATCATGGGATCCGCTCTGCCGTTTGTCAAGCAGGAGGTGGGTTTGAGGACAAAAGACTTTGGTGTTCAAGGACTTATGGACCCAAACTCCGGTAGGGAAGGGGAGCGATCCGTTGGGGAAAGGCGGTGGAAAACTCCAGGGAGAATCGCATGGATGCATTGGGAATCAATGTTTTCGTTGGATTAGAAGAGGCGGGGCAAAAGGTGGCAAAAGGTGGTACCTTGGGGTTTCCAAAACTCCGCGGGTCTCCCGCGAAGGGGGCACCCAGATGGGCAGATTCCTAAATCAAAGTCGTGCATCAATGCCCACGGGGTTCCGGGTTTGCATAAGTCATTTAGATTCCCCCTTGACAATGAGGAGAAGACACGGGAATAATTGGGTTAACAAGTCAGGAGGTGAAGGAGATGTGGATGACAGTATGGATCATGGCGTTGTTGTTGCAGAGTAGTGGGGATTCGTTGGGTGTGAGGACGGTGGGACTATGGCCGTATGGGCCGAGTTTCACTGTGAAGGTGGTGGACCGGACGGTGTATTTGGGAAGTGGAGGGGGAATCTACGTATTGGGTGTTGGAGAGGGGTGGAGTTTGGTGAAGGAAGCAGAGATTGTGACGCCTGGGGTGGTGTACGATGTGGAGTACAGGGACGGGTTGTTGTATGTAGCGGACGGTGCGAGGGGGTTAAGGGTGGTGGATGTGAGCGACCCAGGGAGTCCTGAGGAGTTGGGGTTTTGCGAGACGTTGGGAGGGGTGCATGGTGTGGATGTGGAGGGTGGATACGCGTATTTGGCGGACAGTGTGGGTGGTTTGAGGGTGATAGATGTGAGTGATCCGACGGATCCGGTGGAGGTGGGGCACTATGAGACCCCGTGGTGGGCTCGGGCGGTGCAGGTGAGGGGAGAGTATGTGTACCTGGTGGATGACTATGCGGGTTTGAAGGTTATAGATGTGAGTGATCCGGCGAATCCGGTGGAGGTGGGGAACTGTGACACACCGGGATGGGCAGAGGGTGTGGATGTAGAGGGGAACTATGCGTATGTGGCGGATGGCAATGGTGGTTTGAGGGTGATAGATGTGAGTGATCCAGGGAATCCGGTGGAGCTTGGGGATTACATTACACCTGGGTATGCGTGGGATGTGGATATGGAGGAGGGGTATGTGTATGTGGCGGATGGAGAGAAGGGGTTGAGGTTGGTGAGGGTAAGTGATCCAGCGAATCCGGTGGGAGTGGGGCATTACGATACGCCGGGATATGCTCGTGCTGTGGATGTAGAGGGGAGATATGCGTATGTGGCGGATGATGACCAGGGGTTGAGGGTGATAGATGTGAGTGATCCCGAGGATCCGGTGGAAAGGGGGCATTATGATACGCCGGGGTCTGCGCAAGGTGTGGATGTAGAGGGGGACTATGCGTATGTGGCGGATGGTGACCAGGGGTTGAGGGTGATAGATGTGAGTGATTCAACACATCCGGTGGAGGTGGGGTATTATGACACGCCTGGATATGCGTTGGATGTGGATGTGGTGGGGGACATGGTGTATGTAGCGGATCATGGGAGTGGGTTGAGGGTGATAGATGTGAGTGATCCGGCGAATCCGGTGGAGGTGGGGTATTACGACACGCCGGGGTATGCTCAAGGTGTTAAGGTGGAGGGTGGGTACGCGTATGTGGCGGATGGGGACAGTGGGTTGAGGGTGATAGACGTGAGTGATCCGGCGAATCCGGTGGAGGTGGGGTATTGTGACATACCTTGGTGGGCCTATGATGTAGATGTGAAGGGGGGGTATGCGTACATAGCAGACGATTACGGTGGGTTGAGGGTGATAGATGTGAGTGATCCGGCGGATCCGGTGGAGGTGGGGTATTGTGACACTCCAGACAGGGCTCGGGATGTGGTTGTGGAGGGTGGGTACGCGTATGTGGCGGATGGGGACAGTGGGTTGAGGGTGATAGATGTGAGTGATCCGGCGAATCCGGTGGGAATTGGTGGTTGGGACACACCTGGGTGGGCTTATGGGGTAGATGAAGAGGAGGGGTATGTGTATATAGCGGATCACTTTGGTGGGTTGCAGGTGATAGAGGTGAGCGATTTGGAGAATCCGGTGGAGGTAGGGCACTACGCCACTTCAGGGTATGCGCGTCGTTTAAGAGTGAGGGAGGGGTATGTCTATTTGGCTGCGTTTGGGGGAGGTTTGAAGATCATAGATGTGAGCGACCCCTCGCATCCAGTAGAAGTCGGATCCGTGGAGATCCCCGGGTATGCTCGTGATGTGAATGTATCGTTGGTGTACTATTCAAGAATTGCAAGGTTGCATGCCTGTGTAGCGGCTGGTGATTTGTATATAGTCCGCGTACAGGATCCTACGAACCCTTACATTGTAGGGCAGTGGGTCGGTTCCGGTCCTTATTATGCTGTGACCAATGCCACTGCTTTTGGTATGTATGATATAACGTTTGCCTTTGTGCTGAACGGCACGGACATTGTGAGCATACAGATTACGCCACCGTGGGATCCTACGCTTTTGGATTGGTACACTACTCCCGGGTTTGCTACGGATTTGGAATTGACGCCCGGTGTGGGATATGCATTTTTCTTTTATGTAGCCGATGGTGACAGCGGATTACAGGTGTTAACGGGTGAAGCGTTTGGAGAGTATGGGCATCATGACACGCCTGGGTTTGCGCAGGGTGTGGCTGTGGAGGGGGGGTATGCGTACATAGCGGACGGCTACGGTGGGTTGAGGATCTTTGACGTGAGTGATCCAGCGAATCCGGTGGAGGTGGGATATTGCGAGTCTTTGCGGAGTGCACGCGGTGTGGATGCGGAGGGGAACTTGGTGTGCGTGGTGGAAGGCGATACAGGGTTGAAGGTGGTGGATGTGAGTGATCCGACGAATCCGGTGGTGGTAGGGTACTACGATACACCGGGGTATGCTTATGGGGTGCGGGTGAAGGACGGGCTCATTTACGTGGCCGATGGGGGGGGTGGTGTAAGGATTTACGAGTTTTACGGTGAGAAGGTGGAGGAGGGGGATGAGGATATCCGGGAGGAATTGTGGATGCAGGTGAGAGGTGGCTTGAGGAGGATAGAGGTGGAGTTTGGGGTGCCAAGGGGGAAGTATGCGATTGCGGAGGTTTACGATGTGGCAGGGAGGAGGTTGTGGAGCGAGAGGTTCCGTGAGGGTAGGCATCGGGTAATGCAGAAGAGAGGGGCTGGAGTGTATGTGTTTCGGTTAAAGTTGAGTGATGGGGAGGTGAGAACGAAGAAGGTGGTGGTGGTGAGGTAAAGAGGGGATTGAAGGTTTTGAGCGGGTCGGGTCCTGGACAAAGGGCTCGGCCCGTTGTTTTGTGGTGGAGCGGGTACGGAGGGGGAGTCTGCGGTTAAGGCAGTTGGAAGGTGAAGGTGACGATGCCGTCCTGGAGGCCGGATAGGCCTGGAGGTAGGGGGCTGAACCGCCAGGTGCGGAGGCTTTCCAGCACCAAGCGTTCCAGTTCAGGGGGGCCCCGGCGCAAAAGGTCCACTGAGCCGATGGTGCCATCGGGCAGCACGGTGATCCGCACCTGGATTTCGGCTTCTCGGAGCAGGGGCACTGGTGGAGGCAGCTGATACCGCACCAGTTGACGATCGGCAATGCGGCCTTGAATCTTCACGCCCAAGGCTTTCCCTCCCAGCAGCTGTTTCTCCGGCTGCTGGGTGTTGGGCTGCTGTTGGGCGAGCCGGCGTTTCAGGGCGAGTTCTTCGGGCAAGGGTTCGGTGCCCTCTAAGCGGGGTGGGGCAGGCTGAGGTTTGGGGGTAGGGCGAGGCACTTGGGGACTGGCGTATACCGCGGGTGCTGGCGCAAAGGTGATGGCCAGCCAGGTTTCTGGGGCCTCGGGCACCTGCACGTGCCACAGGGCAAACGCCACCAGGAGCACCAGATGAAGCGCCAGGGACAGGACCCAAGCGACTGCGCGTTCGGTCATTCGCTCCCCTCGTGGGTGGCGATCACCAGGCGCTCGGCTCCCCCCTTCCGGGCGGCCTCCAGCACCTCAATAGCCCTTTGGAGGGGAACCTCCCGATCGGACATCAGCACCACCGGGGTTTCAGGCCTGCGTTGCAGGATTTGGTGCAAACGGGGCGGTAGGGCATCCAGAGCGATAGCCTCTTGGTTCAAGTACAAGCGCCCGTCGCGGGTGAGGGTAAGCACCACTGGAGAGCGTTCCTTTAGGGGTTTGGCCTCGGCTTTGGGCAGTTTTACCCGGATCCCTTGGCTCAGCACGAAGGTGGAGGTAAGCAGGAAGTAGATGAGCAGGAGGAGCACGATGTCGGCCAGGGAGATAACGGAGAAGGTGGTGAGCGGTTTGTTCCGCAGTTTCACGGGCATGGTTCACCGCTCCGATTTCAAGAGGTCTAACAGGTCCAGGGTGTGGCGTTCCAGGTTGACCACCAGGTCTTGGGCCCGGCCCAACAGGTAGTTGTACAGCAGGTACGCCACGATGCCCACGGACAGGCCCACGGCTGTGGTTACCAGGGCTTCCCAAATGCCTCCAGCCAGCACAGTGGCGTCCACGGAGCCCCCTTGGCGTTGCACGGCCATAAAGGCCCGGATCATGCCGGTGACGGTGCCCAGGAAGCCCAACAGAGGCGCCAGGCCGGCCACGGTGGCCAGGGCCAAGAGGTTACGTTCCAGGGCATGGGCTTCCAGGTGCAGTTGGTCGGTGGCATAGGCCTTGAGATCGGCCAGGGGCAGATGGCGGTGATCCAGCACAGCCAACACCACACGGGCCAAGGGGATTTCGGTACGGCGGCTCAAGGCACGGGCAGCCTCATGGTCTTGGGTGCGCAGAGCGTTTTTGATTTGCCGTAAGTATTCCTCCAGGCCTCTTTGCACTCGGTGGAACACGATCCACCGTTCGGCGGCTACGGCCAGGGCGATCAAGGACAAAAGGAGGATCAACCAAACGATCCAACCGCCACGGGCCAGGATGTCTAAAAGGGTCATGGAACGCCTCCTTGGTTGATGGGCAGTTGCCACCAGAGGCCCAGGAATAAGCGGCGGCCCCTGGTGAGATCCTGGAGTTGATCCGTCAGGTTCCAAACGCCAGCGGCAGCCCAAAAGGCTCCGTAGACCTTCTGGCGGAGCCAAACATCTACGGTAAAGATTTGGGCTTTGCGAAATTGGATTACTCCCTGAGTGGAAGGGGTTACCGCGTAGGAGAGACGGGTCCATCCCCAGGACAGCAGGGGGTTGGTGCGGAAAACCCCTGCCCACCATAGGGTCCAGCGGGAATGGGCCCAGGTTCCCCCCATTTCCAGATACTCCGAGACACCGGAGAAGGACGAGAACAGCCCCACGGGCAGGTTTTCTATCCGCTCTAAGCCCAATCGGATCAGCAGCGTCGTGGGGCCCCTTTTCCTGTGGTGGTGCAACCGCAAACCGCCCCGCCAACCCGGGGGGAAATGCTGAGAGGTGATCCAAGTGGAAGTCTCGTAGGGTTGGAGCGAGTGGTCCAGCAGGAACTCCGGATCCAGGGAGGGAAGAGAGGGGCTGAAGAGGGCAGCCATATGCAGCGGGTTTGGGGGTTCGGAGTTGGGGAACACCGTTTGACCGTAAAGTTGGATCCCCCACGTGCGGGCAGGCCCAAGCCGCAGGAATCCCACGTGCCCTACGGGTCTCCAGAGCCCCGAAGGAAGGTGAACGACCCCGGCCAAGAGGGTCCACAGGCCTGCAGATCGCCAGGCGGTCAGTCCAGTAGTGGCTTCCAGGGTCGTGGTCGTAAAGGAATCACCCATCTCCCGGCTGCCCTGAAGCCGCAGATGGGCTTTGGTGGAGGCGTTGATGGCATACTGCACCCCTGCGGAGGCTCCCACGGTGGCCGAGAGAAGGATTTCGGTGGTGTCCTTGGATACCACACCTTCCTCCCCTGTTTGGCGTCGGTGTATGGTGATCCAGGGAGCCCAGGTAAGGGTCCAAGGGCCAGGGGTTGTTTGGAGTTCTGCCCGCAGGGTGCCCCAGGTGGCGGTTCCTTGAGGGAGATGCCGGCCGTGGAACTCCACTTTCTGCAGGCCTTTTTGGAGGTGTACTCCACCGGAGACCCATGGGCCCTGGCTGGGGAAAGCCTCCGAGGTCCACTGGCTAACGGCTCCCCACGCCGAGGCCGATCCACCAGGCTGCTGGCTTTGGAGGGCCAGGCCGGCGGTGAAGCCCCCGAAGCCTGGCAGCACGTATCCCTCGCTTCGCAAAGAAGGGGCTGAGGGGGGAACGAACCGAGGCAGGGAGGGAAGCACAGTCAAGGCCTTGGGGGGTGCAAAGAACGCTGGCGGCAAGGAGGGCACACCGGGCTCCGGGGTGTAGGCTACACGGGGATAGGCCTCCACTGTCTCCCGGTGGAGTTGGAGGGTATCCAAGCCGTAAATGACGAACTTGCCCAACTTCAAGGTAGGCAAGCGAGGGGCCAGGGTATCTTGACCTGCGACGAGCAGAATCAAAAGCATCACCGACTTCATGGGCCTACCTCCCCGGTCGGTTGCGGGGGAGAGATGGAAGTGTCTCCCTGCATTTCTCTCCAGCGCTGTTCCAGTCGGTTGGCTCGGATCTTGGCTTCCCGGGCACGGGGGTTCTGTGGGTATTTCCGGGCATACCGGCGATATGCCACGATGGCCTCCCGCAGGCGATCCATTTTCTCGTAGGTTTCTGCCGCCTGCCACAACGCAGGGGCTGCAATCCCGGGGACGGATTCAAACAGGGTGGCTGCGGTGATGAACGCTTCCACAGCGCCCTTGAGATCGCCCCACTCCCGCAGCAGTTGGCCTTTGGTCAGCCAGGCTTGGCCTGCCAGTTCATCCGAGTGTCGCTGGATCACCGAGTCCAAGAGGGCGATGGCTTGCTCCCGTTGGCCCCGTTGGAACACCAGAGGGGCCCAGGCCACCAAGGCGGCATCGGTGAGCGGATGGCGGGGGTATTGGTGGTACAGTCGGGCGAAGAAGGTGTCGGCCGTGGCGCTGTCTCCTTCGGCCAAGGACAAAAGGGCCACCTGATACAGGGCCTGGGGCCGGAAAGTGCTCAAGGCGTGATGCTGGAGAAAGGCCCGAAAGGCCCGAAGGGCTTCCCGGGTTTTGCCCAGTTTTGCCCAGCACTCGGCTCGGCGAAAGTCGGCCTCCTCGTGGCCGCGAAGGGCCGTGAAGTAGTCCAGTGCCCGCTGGCATTGGCCCAGCCGATAGGCTGCCATGCCCGCGGTCCACAGGGCCTCTTGCCGGTGGAGGGTGTCGGCACCCACGGCCAGAAAGGTGTCAGCCAAGGCCAGGGCTCGGTCGTACTCCCCGATGTTGTATCGGAACTGGGCTTCCCGCAGAAGCAGCAGGGTGCGCAACGTGGGGATCTGCTGCCGGAGTTGGGTCAAGAGGAGGCCCAGGGTGTCGGTACGGTGCATCTTTTGCGCTGTCCAAAAGAGGCCCTCCAGAGCCTGGTCCACCAGTGGGCTCGTGGGAAACCGCTCAATAAGGGCAAAGTACGCCGCTAAGGCCTTGGGGTACTGCTCGTGGTTGTAAAGCAGGTTGGCCCGTTCCAGAAGGATGCGGTCCTGGAGATCCGGTGAGGCCTGGGCGTGCAGAGTTTCCAGGGCCCTGAGGGCCTTGTCCAGATCACCAGCCATCTCCCAGCTGGTGGCCATCAGGTAAAGGGCCAGCGAGGTATGGGGTGCGTTGGGCCAGTTCCGCACCAGATGCTCCAGCCATTGGGCTGCTTCGGTGTAGCGACGTTGACGGTACAGGCTTAAGGCCATGCCCCACAGGGCCTCACGTTGCACCTCTGGCCGCTGGGCCCGTTGCCAAGCCTCACGGAACCAGGTTTCTGCCCGGCGGTACTGCCGAAGGTTAAAGGCGCAGTCTCCCAGGTACAGCAGCACCTGCTGGCGGAGTTCCGGCAACACGAGGGCCTGCTGCAGATTCCTTTGGGCCAGGCCGTAGTAGCCCTGCCGGTAGGCCACCAGGCCCAAAAGGTAGTGCACATAGGGAGTCCACTGGGGAGGGGCCTCGTTCTGCAGCCGTTGGAGCCACCGATACGCCTGGGCGTAGTTGTTCTCCTGAAAGGCCGCTACAGCCTCCAGGAACCGCCGGTGGCGGGCCAAGGAGTCGGGCAGAGGCCCCACGATGGCACGGATCTGCGAACGGGCAGGCCCGGGTTGTCCCGCCCGCAGGAGGGTTTCAGCGTACTTGAGCCGGTAAAAGGCGTGCCAGGAGGAATCCACCTGGAACTCCAGGGAGCGGAACCTCGCCAGTGCTTCCAGGAGTTGACCAGAGAAGCCCAGGGCCTGGGCCTCCAGGAACCGAAACAGGGGGGCAAGGGTGGGGGGTGCCGTTTCCCCGCCGAGTTCCTGGACCACCTTTAGAGGGTGGCCCAGGCGAAGATCCAAAGCGGCTAACCCATAGCGGGCATAGGGCCGGAGGGCGGGATCGTGGACCCCCTGCAACAGGATCTGTGCAGAGTCGGTCACCGCCCTGCGCAGGTAGGCCAACCCCGCCAGCAGGGTCAAGGCCTCGTGGAAGACTCCCTGTCTGGGGATCTGGGTAACCCACAGGTTCCGGCCCAACCGATACGCGGCCAAGGCCTGCAGCAGGCGCGAGGTGTCGTCCTCCAGGGGCCTCAACCGTTCCAGGGCCTCGGCGTAGCGGCCCAATTGATACAAGGCAAACCCTTGAAGGCGTTGTGATTCGGGAACCCCTTGAAGCGTTGCCAGGGCCTCTTGGGCTCGGCCTGTGGCGAGGCACAAACGGGCCAGGGTGATGCGCAAGGAGACGTGTAGGTCTGGTGGCGTGGGGCCTTGAAGAGCCCGCTGGAGCAAGACCCGTGCGGTGTCCAGTTGTCCTTCCTGAAGATGGAGGTGGATCCGTCGGAGCAGCACGGGCCCTCGCAGGGATTCGGGGAGGGCCCGGTAAGCGTGGCGGTACAGGGTATCGGCGGCGATATAAAAGCCCTGGTGCTCGGCCAGTTCCGCCCACCAAAGCCAGGCGAAGCCCTGAGTGGCAGGGTACTGGAGGGTAAGCAAGTGGCGGATCAGGGTTTCTTCCTCTTGGGCGGGCATGCGCAGGTGTCCCCGTTGGATCTGCTCGCTGAGGCGAAGGGCCAAGGAATCGGGCCGAGTCGTCCCGTGAAGGTGACAAGCGATGAGGAAGAGGAGCATCCAGAGGAAACGCCCTCTATGTGCCCGGATTCGCACGGAATACACCTCCCTCTTCAGATTTTAAAGGTAAAGCCGGGCCTCAAACCTAAGCGTCGGCCAGCAACGGGTATCGGCGTTCGTGGTGCTCCAGGGCGGCCCGGAGGAACCCCACGAACAAGGGGTGGGGGTTCAACGGCCGCGAGCGAAACTCTGGATGGTACTGGACGGCCACAAAAAAGGGATGCCCTGGGATTTCTATGGCTTCTACCAGGTGCCCTTCGGTGCTTTCGGCAGCCACCCGAAGGCCTGCTTCTTCTAAAGGTTTCCTGACCTCAGGGTTGAACTCGTACCGGTGCCTGTGTCGTTCGGTGATCTGCAAACTGCCGTATATCTGGTGCAGCAGGGAACCTGGGGTTACCCGGGCGGTGTAGGCCCCCAGTCGTAGGGTGCCTCCGATCTGCCGTACGCCCTTCTGCTCGGGTAGCAGCACGATGACAGGATGGGAGGTTTGGGGATCAAACTCTGTGGAGTGGGCGTCAACCCAGCCCACCACATGCCGAGCGAACTCAATGACCGCCACCTGCATGCCCAGACACAGGCCCAGATAGGGAAGCCCGTGCTCGCGGGCATAACGGGCCACTTGGATCATGCCCTCTACCCCGCGTTTGCCAAAGCCTCCCGGAACCAGCACAGCGTCCACATCCCGCAGATAGGCTTCAGCCCCCTCGCGTTCCACCCGTTGGGTGTCCACCCGCCGCAGGTGTACCCGCAACCGAAGATGGGCGGCGGCGTGGGTGATGGCCTCGTACACGCTTTTGTAGGTGTCCTTCATGTGCACGTACTTGCCAGCCAACGCCACGGTAACCTCTTGGCGGGGGTGCTTGATGCGTTTAACCAGGTCTCGCCAGTCGTCCAGTTGGGGAGTGCCGGGCAGGTGCCACAGACGGGCGATCACCTGGTCCACACCCTGCTTGTGGAGCACCAGAGGCACCTCGTAGATGGTGCCCACGTAGGGGATTTCAAACACATGGTCCACTGGCACGTTGGTGAACAGAGCGATCTTCTCGCGAACCGCTTTGGGCAGGTGCTTTTCCGACCGGCAGAGGATAAAGTCCGGCTGGATCCCAATTTCGCGGAGTTTCATCACCGAGTGTTGGGTGGGTTTGGTTTTGAGCTCCTCCGCCGTGCCCAGATAGGGCACCAGGGTGAGGTGGACGAAGAGGGCGTTCTCCTTGCCGATGTCCAGGTGAAACTGGCGAATGGCCTCCAGGAAAGGCAGACTTTCAATGTCTCCTACGGTGCCCCCGACCTCCACGATCACCACGTCCACGTCCTCCCGGGCGAGGCGGCGGATCCGCTCCTGGATCTCGCGGGTGAGATGGGGCACCACCTGCACGGTTTTGCCAAGGAAACGGCCGGCCCGCTCCTTGAGGATGAGTTCGTAGTACACCTGGCCTGCGGTAACGTTGTTCTCGCGGTGCATGTCCTGGTGCAGGAATCGCTCGTAATGACCAAGGTCCAGGTCGGTTTCGGCGCCGTCCTCAGTAACAAAGACCTCACCGTGCTGATACGGGTTCATGGTGCCGGGATCCACGTTGAGATAGGGATCAAACTTCAGGGGCACCACCCGTAGCCCTCGTCGTTGCAGGAGCAACCCCAGCGAGGCGGTCAGGATGCCTTTGCCCAGGGACGAAACCACGCCTCCGGTGATGAACAGATATCGGACCGGCATGCGGCGATTATCGGGCTCTTCCCGCCCCCCTGCAAGCAGGTTCCCATTCCCTGTCCCTCATACACTGTGGTTTTGGCACGTCCCTCGGCTTCATCACTGTGATCAAGGGTTGTCGTGAAACCAGAGGCCTTTGACGTTGTGCTCTGAGGGTAGAGGCAAAAAACGCCTTTAGAGGGGAAAAGTGGAGCGGGAGACGGGATTCGAACCCGCGACCCCTACCTTGGCAAGGTAGTGCTCTACCACTGAGCTACTCCCGCGTGGGTGCAAATTATACGAACCTCCCGCAGGGGATGCAAGCGAAGGGATGCAAAACCCCCAAGGACGCCGAACATCCGGCCTCGGTGATCTCCCGATGGAAAACCCCCAGTGCCTTTAAGGGAGGATCCGGGGTTCCCGGGCGAAGGCTGGCAAGACCCAAAAACCGGAGGCTCAGGCTGGCTGGGTATCGCTCCGAGGGTCCGGAGGGTAGCCTGGCTCCACACCTGCAGATCTCAGCATTCCCCCGCCACAGAATCCCAAAAGGGAGCCTTGGGAATACGATTGGGCTCTGGGGCCGAGCCCATTCATCCGGGGCCCTGGGCTCCAGAGCCAGAAAGCTTTGGGCAATGGCTGCTTGTCCCCTTTCCACAAGGATCTGTCAAGAGGCCGGCACTCTTCCCCTTTCCCGAAGCCAACGGGAGGACAGAGAATAGGTTGGGTGTCCTTGCCTTTTGCTTCGGAGGCCCAAACAATCTGAAACCGAAACCGGAGGGAAACATGAGGCTTTTGGGCAAGCGGTTTGTCTTGGATCCTGGCCACGGCCAAGGAGCCACAGGGGCCATCGGCCGAGGGGGAACGCTGGAGTGTGAAGTGAACATTCGGGTCACCCGACACCTGCAGGGCTTGCTCCAACGGGCCGGCGCCACGGTTTGGGTAACCTGGGATGTACTGGAAGAGTGGACGTTGGAAAACCGGGCCCGTTTGGCTCGCCAGGTGGGGGCTGATGTGTTCATCTCGGTACACCATAATGCCACTGAACCCCCAGATCCCCTCCGCAATCGCATTGAGGTATACTACCCGTGGGAAAACCTGCCAGAGGCACGGGACCTGGCCGAGTACATCGGGCAGGCCTTGCACCAGTACTCGGGCTTTTTCCTGGCTCCACCGATGCCGGCACGGTACCGGGTGCTCCGGGGGAACGTGCCCTTGAGTGTGCTTTTAGAACCCGGTTACTTGTCCCATCGCGAAGTGGAACGGCTGTTGGCAGACCGCCGGTACCAGTTGGGTGAGGCAGAGGCCATCTTTGAGGGGATTGTGCGGTTCTTTGAGGCCCCCACGCCCAGGGTGCGACGCACGGTGGTGTTTCCAGGCGGAGTGCGCGTACGCCTGGCTGCTCCTGAGGCTGTGGAAGTGGTGGTTTGGAATCACGGGCTTCCCATAGCCCGAAAGCTGGTTACCCCGCCCCGAGAGACGATCTGGGTGCCCCTCCACCTGCCCAACGGCCGTCACTCGCTCCAGGTTGAGGTCCGGCCCCGCCAGGGCCGGAGTTGGAGCATGCCCACCACCTTGGAACTCCAGCACCGACCCGTACGGGTGAAACGGATCCGAGGGATCCAGGCCCCAGGGGTGGCCGGCATAGAGGTGCAGTATCTGGACTACCGGGGACGGCCAGTAGACCCCTCCACGGTGGTGGTCCCTCCAGGGGTTGAACACCGACGATTGTCCGCGGAGGGCTCCGAAGGCCCCAGGTTCCTTTTGCTTTCCTCCCAAGCCTTTACGTTGGCACCGCATTTTGGGAACGGTGGTGTGGAGTGGGGGCCCGGCTCGGCCTACCGATTGCTTCCCCTGCCTGGCCGATGGCTCCGATTTCAAACGCCAGAAGGGGTTCCCGTTCCCGAAACCCCCCAGGTGTCCCAGGCGCCTGAGGGGGTGGTGCCCCTACCCGGGGGCTTGGGGGTACCCGAAGGAGCCCAGGGCCGCATCCAGGTGACGTTTCCCAGTTTCCGAGCCGTGGAGATCTCTTTGGCATCGGCGACCCCGATCACGGTCTATCCCAAGCCTTTGGCGGGCCATCGGGTGGTAATCCTGCAATGGGATCTTTCCGAGGCCTGGCAGTCGGGGGTCGCTCGTGCAGCCCGCGAACTTCAGGAACAGTGGGGTGTCCAAACGGTAGTGTGGCCCGCCCACCGAGTGCATCGGGATCCGTACCGGTTGGTGCTTGAAGTGGAGGCCTTGAACCCTTCGGCCATCGTACTGCTGGACACCTATTACCGGTGGCCGAGGGGGATCTATGCGTACTATCGCAGTGGGCCCTCGCGGCGGTTGGCCGAGGCGTTGGCTCAGGCATCACAGGATACCAGCACTCCCCTTCAGGCCCGCACGGGGTCCACGTACTTTTTGATTCAGGCGAACCCGCCCCGGGTACAAATCAACGGACTTGTGCCCGCGCCCGACCTGGCGCAGATCCTTCTCCAGGGCCTCGTGCGATTCCTACAGGATCACCAGGGTCGTTGAGCCTTGGTGGTCAGGGGCGTAAACTAACGCCGGAGGCAAGGCATGAGCGCAGAGGAACTCTTTGATCTCGCCCATCAGGTTCTTCGGGCTTCCGAGGCTGAGGCCACCGAGGTGGTGGTCATCCGTGAAGACGTGACCCTTACCCGCTACGCCAACAATCGCATTCACCAAAACACCCGTACCGACACCTTGGTGGTGGGGGTTCGCCTTACCGAGGGTCGGAAACAGGGCACAGGGTGGCTGCATCGGCCAGACCCAGAGGGGATCCGGCATCTTGTGCATCAGGTTCAGGGATCCTTGGCCTATGTGCCAGAGGACCCGGAAATCCCAGAGCCCTTTGGACCGGCGAGGACGATCCAGGAATGGCACGAGGACCCTGCAACACCAGAGGAACTGGCCGAGGTGGCCCGCCGGGTGTTTCAGCACGCGGGGGATGAGCGCCAGGCCTTCGGGATGGTTTCCACCGCCCGGGTGGAACACGTGTACTTGAACAGTGCCGGTGCTGAGGGGTACCGGCCCTTTACCGACGTGTTGCTGAATGTGAGCATGAAGGCCGAGGGTGGAGGGTCCGGGTGGGCCCAGGCTGCCGCCCCCTCCCTGCAGGCCTTAGCGGTGGAAGAGACCGCCGAGCGAGCCGCCCGCAAGGCAGACCTTTCGCGACACCCCGAGCCGTTGGAGCCGGGGGTGTATCCGGTGATCCTGGAGCCTCTGGCTCTGTCTGAACTCTTGGCGTACCTGGCGTTCTTGGGATTTTCAGGCCGGCGGGTGCTGGAGAGGCGCAGCCCGCTGGCTGGACGCTTCGGGCAACGGGTGTTCTCGCCTCTCCTCACCCTGGAGGACCACCCCCTGGACCCTACCCTGTTTCCCTACGCCTTTGACTGGGAAGGCGTGCCCCGGCGACGCCTGACCCTGGTGGATCAAGGGGTGCCCACCCAACCCGTGTACAACCGCCGATGGGCCCGCAAGGCGGGCACCGAGTCCACCGGCCACGCGGTGTTTCCGTTCACCGATTGGATCAGCCCCACCCACTTGGTGGTCCACCCTGGCCAAACCCCTGCCCGGGATCTGCTCCATCTGGCTGACCGTGCGATCCTGGTGACCCGCCTGTGGTACACCAACGTGGAGGATCCCATGACGCTGACCCTCACGGGCATGACCCGAGATGGCACCTTTCTGGTGGAGAAGGGCAACATCGTCAAAGGCGTTCGCAACCTGCGGTTTACCCAGTCGGTGATGGATCTGCTAAAGGGCCCCTTCGTGTTTTCCCGAGAACGCGAAAGGGTTTCCGAAACCCTGTTCTACGATTTCCGGCTGCCGGCAGGATCCCTGGTGCCTTGGGCGTTCTTTGAAGCCTTCCGGTTCACCGGTGTCACGCAGTTTTAAACGCCTTCAGTGGTTTGCGTTGTGGGGGGTGCTGGCCTTTGCCTGTGCTCCCCGGGCCACCATGCCCACACCTCCCCAAGTGCAGGTGTTGGCCCAAACCCACGGGTTGGCCCAGGCCTGGATCGGTGTAGATCTCCGGAATTCCCAAGGCCGTCCTCTGCTGCAGTGGAACGCGGAGAAACTCTTTGTGCCGGCTTCCAATCAAAAGGTGCTCACCGCAGTGGCTGCCCTGGAGGTGCTGGGGCCAGATTACCGGTTTGTTACCCTGGTGCGCCGAACCTCACCGCGGGCGGTGGTGCTGCAATGTAGCGGTGATCCCTCGTTGACCTCCGAACACCTACGGCGGTTGGCCCTGCAAACCGCCCTGGCTTGGTCTGGCGACACCATAGACACCCTTTACCTGGATCCCTGGGCCTTGGATACGGTGCACTATGGGCCCGGATGGATGTGGGACGATTTCCCGTACGCCTTTTCCGCTCCCATCTCCGCAGCTACCCTGAACGAGAACGTGCTGTGGCTGTACTGTGGCCACGGCCTGTGCTTTGAGGACCCTAAGGTGCCGTTTCCCTTGCGGTTTGTCGTGGCCTCCCATCGCCGCTTGTCCTGGCATGGGGACACGCTGGTGGTGCCCGTGCCTGAGGGGGCGAACGCGGTGCGCACATACCGGGTTGTGCGGGAACCAGAGCGGTTCACCCTCCATGCATTTCGGGGTTTCCTCCGGGAGGCGGGTGTGGTGGTGAACCACCTGGCTTGGTGGCCCATGGACCCCTCCCCAGCGCCCGCTGGCGACACCTTGGCACTTCACCGGTCGCTCCCGTTGCGGCGCTTGGTCGTCCACCTGCTAAAGGTGAGCGACAATCTGTACGCTGAGGTGCTCTTCAAAACCGTGGGGGCCGCGATGTACGGCAAACCCGGCACCTGGCAAAAGGGACAACGGGCCCTGGATTCCCTTTGGCAGGCCTGGCACCTGCCGGTGTCCCTGGTGCGGGTTGCCGACGGTTCGGGCCTGAGTCGCTATAACCAAGTGGCCCCTGCCTTTTTAACAACGCTTTTGGTGCGGATCCAACAACGCTCCTGGTTCCCTGACTTTCTGGCCGCACTACCTGTGGCCGGGCAGGACGGTACCCTGGAGGGTGTGGACTTCGGGGTGCCGGGCGGGGTACGAGCCAAAACCGGCACCATGACAGGTGTGCGGTGTTTGTCGGGCTACCTGTTCGTGCAAGGAGTGCCACAGGAGCCTTTGGTGTTTTCCCTCATGGCCAATCACACCGGGGTGCGGCGGGCCGTGGTGGATTCCCTCATCGGGGATCTACTCCGACGGATTCACCAGGCTGCTCCGTAGGCCGATCCTGAAGCCACTGCCGGATCCGATGCAACACCTCGGGCACGGATCGGGCCACGACTTCGGACAGGCCAGGGCCATGGCCGAAGTCCTGCCCCACGATCCCCAAGAAGCGGAGTTCTTGGGGAAGCCCGGGGTGCATCTGGGTGAGCCGAAGCCACTCCCAGAGCCCGAGACCATGGGTGGATACCCGAAGGTCTTGGGGAAGGCGGGGAAGATCCAGAAGGTCCAGGTCCACCACGGTTCCCGGATTCCACTGGAGACTGTGCACGGCGTCCAGCACCAGCACGCGGTCCTGGGGGTGCCAGGGAGCGGGCACTGGGAACACCTGGGCAGTGATGGGGTGCACCTCTGGGGGAAGAGAGGCCCGAAGAATCCCCACGAGATAAGGGCCTAAGCCATCGTCCCGCCGGAAGGTGTTGCCGATGCCCAAGAGCCAACGGGCCATGCCTAAAGGATACGGGGACGTTTGCAGGCTCTTTCGGGCCATTGGATAATTTCCGGTGTTCAAACCCAAAAAGGAGGCTTTCCTCATGAAGGTGATCGTTTACGGGCTGGGGGAGATGGGCAAGCGGATGGCCGAACGCATCCTGGCCTCCGAGGCCTTGGAACTCGTGGGTGCCATTGACATTGACCCCGAGAAAGTGGGAAAGGACGTGGGAGAACTGTTGGGCCGCTCGCCCGTGGGCGTGGTGGTGGAAAAGGAAGCGGAGAAGGTTCTGGAAGAACATCCCGGCGCCTTTGTGGTGCACACCACCGTGTCCCAGTTGGAAAAAGCAGCCCCCCAAATCCTGCAGATCCTGGAGACCGGCCACTCAGGGGTGAGCACCACAGAGGAACTCTCGTATCCCTGGGTTCGGCATCCCGACCTGGCCCGAAAACTGGACTCGGTGGCCAAGGAGAAACAGCGCACCTTTGTGGGCACAGGGGTGAACCCCGGCTTTCTCATGGACTACTTCCCCGCGGTGGTGTCGGCCTTGTCCTCAGGCATTCAGGCCATCACCGTGCGGCGGTACGTCAACGCTTCGCTGCGGCGCAAACCCCTGCAGGCGAAGATTGGTAGCGGACTCACCCCTATGGAATTCAAGCGCCTGTTTGACGAGGGCAAGATGGGCCACGTCGGGTTGGTGGAATCGGCCCAGTTGCTGGCCCGGTTGCTGCAGTGGGAGATCAAGGACCTCAAGGAAACCTGCGATCCCATCGTGGCCAACGAAACGGTGGAAACCCAGTACTTCCGGGTGGAGCCTGGGTTCGTGCGGGGCATGCGACACCAGGTCAAGGCGGTGGACACTCGGGGCCGACGGATCCACCTGGACCTGGTGATGGCGTTGGATCACCCCGAACAGTACGACGAAGTGGAAATTGAAGGAACGCCGCCGGTGCGGGTGCGGTTCCCCGAAGGCGTGCACGGAGACATGGCCACCGTTAACGTCACCCTCAGTGTGCTCCGACGGGTGCCGGATCTGCCCCCCGGTTTATTGAACATGGCCGATTTGCCGCTGCCTATCCCTGTGTAGCGTTTCACTGATTTACCGCTGGGACGGCACTCCCGATGCCTTGATTTTGGGGGTGCCGTCCCTTATCTATAACGGGCCACGGAGAGGTGCCGGAGTGGACGAACGGGCGCGACTGGAAATCGCGTGTCCCTCGAAAGAGGGACCGTGGGTTCGAATCCCACCCTCTCCGCCACTTCTTTTCTAACTCTGAGACCAAGTTCCAGGGCGTTGGATTCCCGGAGACCTTTGGGAAGCCCAGAAACAACGGAGGAGGATAGCGATGCCCGCACCGAAACGCCGTCATTCACGGGCCCGGAGCCGAAAGCGCAGGACCCACTATAAAGCCCAGGCTCCTGCCACTTCCCGGTGCCCTCATTGCGGTCAGCCTAAACCCCCGCACCAGGTGTGTCCCCACTGCGGGTACTATCGGGACAAGGTGGTGCTCGTAGTGGAGTCCGAAGTCTAAGGATCCCTGGATGTTTCGGGTCGCATTGGACGCCCTCGGTACCGATCGGGCCCCAGAGCCTGAGGTGCAGGGGGCATTGCAAGCCGTCCAAGCCTTTCCCGACTTGGAAGTCCTGCTTGTGGGCCACCGAGAAGTGGTGGGCCCTCACCTCAAGGGCACGCACCACCCTCGGATTCATCTCATCCACGCTGAGCAACGCGTGGAAATGACCGACAAGCCCTCCGTAGCCCTGAAGAGCAAACCCCGGTCTTCCATTGCCGAGGGGCTGCGCCTGCTGAAGGAAGGCCAGGCCCACGCCTTTGTGTCGGCGGGCAACACGGGCGCCGTGATGGCCTTCTCCTTGTTCGTCCTGGGCCGAGTGAAGGGCATCAAACGCCCAGCGATTGGGGCCTTTTTCCCCACCACCCAACGGCCAGCCTTGGTGTTGGACGTCGGGGCCAACGCCGTGGTCAAACCCCTGCATCTGTACCAATTCGCCTGGATGGGGTCCCTGTTTTATGCCCACATGTTTGGTGAGGATCGCCCCAGGGTGGGCCTCCTATCCATCGGAGAAGAAGCCACCAAGGGCAACGAAACCGTTATTGAGGCCCGAAAACTCATGGAACAGGACACGGATCTGAACTTTGTGGGGTTCGTGGAGGGGAACGACGTGCTGTTTGCTCGGGCCGATGTGGTGGTCACCGATGGGTTTACGGGCAATGTGATGCTGAAGTTTGGCGAGGGCGTGGTGAGCTTCATCGCCCGCTTGGTGCGGGCCGAGATCAAACGCGATCCCTTGGCCCTGGCGGGTGCCCTTTTGGTAAAGGGCGCCCTGAATCGCGTGAAAAAACACATTGACTACGAGGAATATGGGGGAAGTCCCCTCATGGGAGTGAACGGGGTGGTGATGATCGCCCATGGCCGTTCCTCGGCCCGTGCCATCATGAACGCTCTGAAACATGCCCGCCACCTGGCCGAGGAACGTGTGGTGGAATTGGTGGGGGAACAGATCCGCCGCAGCGCCGGCGAAGAGGGGGTTACCACCTAACCTGCCATGACAGGCTCACCGCCCAGAAGGGAGGAGCCTGGTTCCGTCGGATCCGTTTCACCTCTCCCCGTAGGGAAGCGGCCTCCACCATAGCCCCTGCAGCCCATTCCCGCTGTTGGCGACGAAACCGATCGCCAGGCGTCCGTTCCTGTCGGTCCAGGAGTTCCCAAAGGAGCCAGCCTGCCCCTGAGGCCACCCGCACGGTGCGGAGCCGCAGAGCCGCGCGTCCTTCTGCGGTTTCTCTCCGCACCACAAATACCCATCGGCCCCTTTGGGGCTCCTCCAGATAGGTACCGTTTTGTTGCCAACGGAAACGAAGTGCGGCCCGAAACCATGTCCCCGGAAACTCCAGTTCGCTTTGCAGGTATCGGACCAGCAGGTTTCGGGCCGGTGCAAAGCGGTACAGGGAGTAAAGAGCGGCGATCTCCGTGTGATGGATCCACCGCAGGGTGGCTGTGGTGGCCCGGAGCCGGTAGGTTTGATCCTGTCGGCTGTAGGCCGATCGGGTAGGGTGCAGGTACACCTCATCCGTGATCTTGCCCACAAACTGCAGGTCCACCTGGGGCAATCCATGGGCCTCTTGAGGCGTGGACCAGCGGGCCTCCGTGCGGAGGACCCGCCGGTCGCGGCGATTAAAGGCGAATACTGCGGGTGGATCCTTCCGTTGCAAGGAAACCTGGAGCCGGGCCTCAAAGGTGCCGCCGTGCACCCTTTCCTGGGTTTCCGTGTACAGCACATGCTCTTGGATCTGCGAGAGCCCAGAGAACCGGGTGTAGCGATAGAAACTGCGCCGGACCTCTAAGCCTGCCTTGCGGCGGTGGTGGTGGATCTCCAGGTGGAATCGGCCCTCCAGACGCGTGCCGGACCGCACTTGGTCCCATTGGAACCGGCGGTGTTCTCCGGTGAGGTCCAGGGCCACCTCTCCCAGGGTGCCTTCCCAGCGTCCCCCTAAGGCCAGTGAGGCCTCCTGCTGGTGCTCCGTTTCCCGGCTGAGGGGGTACCGAAAGTCCAGAAGACGGAGGGAAACCATAGGGGTGCCCGGCCGCCTCCACTGGGCGGAGGCCCGGCGGAACAGGGTGGTGTATCGCAGGTGAAGCGAGGCGATTCCTTGGTAAATCGGGCCCTCCACCTGCAGAGTGGGCCCCAGATCGGTGCGGGCCCCCTGCACGGTGGCAAAACGGTGGGCCCGAATCCCGGGGATCAGATGCCACGTGTGCCACCGGTAACGGTACTGCACCTCCCCTGAGACCTGATGTGAGCGGCTGTGGCGGCTGCCCTCTTGCACGTATCCCCAGCGGATCTCCACAGGCCATGGGGCCCAAGCCCAAAAACCCTCCTGTTGCCATCGCCAGCGTTGAAGAAACTGGTCGTTTTTGTAGTGCAAGGACACCACACTTCGGCCCCAGGGGTGTTGACCCTCCACAGACCACACCCCTTGGCTGAGGTCTTGGTATGTGAGATGTTGAAGGGAGAGGCTCACGTGGGCCAGCAGGGCCAAAAGCCAGGTGGGGTTCACAGGACGAGCAGGGTGATGTGGTGGTTCGTGTAGATGTCAATCTCGGCGGCGATGCCCAGGGCTTCCTGGACCACCTGAGTGAGGGGCAGGTCGCTGAAACGGAGCAGGGCCTTGGCTGCGGCGTAGGCATAGGGGCCGCCCGAGCCGATGGCCACGATGCGGTCTTCGGGCTCAATCACGTCTCCCGACCCTGAAACGATGAAGGCGTGTTCCCGGTCCAGGACGGCCAGCACAGCCTCCAGTCGTCGCAACACACGGTCCGATCGCCAATCCTTTGCGAGTTCCACCACGGCGCGGGGCAGTTGGCCCCGGGCCTCCTCCAGTTTCCGTTCCATGCGTTCAAACAGGGCAAGGGAATCGGCGGCAGCGCCGGCGAAGCCAGCCAGCACTTGGCCCTTGTAGAGTTTGCGCACCTTTTGGGCCTGGTGTTTCAGGATGGTGGTGCCCAGGGTCACCTGACCGTCCGAGGCGATCACGGCTTGGCCGTCCTTTACGATGCCCAGGATGGTGGTGGCGTGGAGCCGGAGCCCGGCCATCTCATTCCTCAAACCGGCTGACCACCAGGGTTGCATTATGGCCACCGAAACCAAAGGAGTTGGTCAAAGCGTGGCGGATGGACACCTCTCGGGCCCCCTCGGGCACGTAGTCCAGGTCGCACTCCGGATCCGGATGCTCCAGATTCCGGGTAGGGTGCACCCGTTGGTGGTACACCGATAGCACTGTAGCGATGAACTCTGCGCCCCCCGAGGCTCCCAGGAGATGCCCGATCATGGATTTGGTGGAGGAAATAGGGATCTTGTAAGCGTGTTCCCCGAACAGCCGCTTGATGGCCAGGGTTTCAATCTTGTCGTTGAGGGGGGTGGAGGTGCCATGGGCGTTGATGTAGTCAATTTCTTCGGGTTGGAGGCCGGCCGATGCCAACGCGAGTTGCATGGAACGGTAGGCGCCCTCCCCTTCGGGGTGGGGAGCGGTGATGTGATGGGCGTCTTCGGTGGCGCCGTAGCCGGTGATCTCGGCGTAGATCCGGGCGCCACGTCGGCGAGCGTGGTCCAAGGATTCCAGCACCACAATGCCGGCCCCTTCTCCCATTACGAAACCGTCGCGTTCGGCATCAAAGGGCCTGGAAGCCCGATGGGGTTCGTCGTTGCGGGTGGACAGGGCCCGCATGTTGCTGAAGCCAGCCACGGCCAAGGGGGTTAAGGGGGCTTCGGCGCCGCCGGTCACGATGACGTCGGCGTCCCCCCGTTGGATCATGCGGAAGGCTTCGCCGATGGCATTGGTGGCCGAGGCGCAGGCCGACACTACGCAGAAGTTGGGCCCTTTAAAGCCGTACTTCATGGCCACGGCGCCTGCAGCCATATCCGGGATCATCATGGGCACGAGGAAGGGCGACACCTTTTCGGGTCCATGGGCCACCATCTTGCGGAGTTCCTGCTCCAAGGTGATCACCCCACCGATGCCCGAGGCGATGATCACGCCCACTCGGTAGGGATCCACTTGGTCCAGGCGGGCGTCCTCCAAGGCTTCGGCCGCAGCGTACAGGGCGAACACGGTATACAGGTCTTGCCGGCGAACCTCCTTTCGGCTCAGTCGCTGAAGGGGATCAAAGTCCTTGACCTCTCCGGCGATCTGGACAGGGAGGCCGGTGACATCAAACCGGGTGATGCGGCCGATGCCGTTCTCACCGGCCAGCAAGGCCTGCCAGTAGGTGGGAACATCGTGGCCCAGGGGGTTTACCGTCCCCAGGCCGGTGATTACAACACGGCGAGAGTTCATAGAGATGGGTGGGGAACCCTTAGGCTGCGGTGGTTCCCTCTTCGTTCAACTTTTCGTAGATGTAGTCCACCACGCTCTGGACCGTGGTGAGTTTTTCTACGTCTTCGTCGGGTACCTTAATGCCGAACTCGTCTTCCAGTTTCATGGTGAGTTCCACGAGATCCAGGGAGTCGGCACCCAGGTCTTCCTGGAACCGGGCGTCCGGGGTCACGCTATCGGGTTCCACTTCCAGTTCCTCAGCGATGACTTTTCGGAGAATCTCATAGATCTCGTCCTTGGATTTGGCTGCCATTATGAACCTCCTTGCATTAAGGGCCGAAAAAGAAAAAGTGCCGGAGGGGGGACTCGAACCCCCACGGGATTGCTCCCACTGGGTCCTGAACCCAGCGCGTCTGCCAATTCCGCCACCCCGGCACTCCTATCCAAGCGGTGGAATTATAACCGTCGGAGCCGTCAAGGGTCAAGGCCTTCACTCCTCCTGCTCCATACGAGGCCTTAAACTTTGAAATCCTGACAAAAAACAGGAGGTTTTTGATGGATCGCACCGAAACCCTGCTGAGGGAGTTGACCCAAGCCTTCGGACCACCGGGCTTTGAGGACGAGGTTCGGGAGATTGTGAAACGCGAGTTCCAACGGGCCGATGAGGTGCTGACCGATCGGCTGGGCTCCGTTATTGCCAAGAAGTGCGGAACTTCAGAACGACCCCGCATCCTCTTCGCTGGACATATGGACGAGGTGGGCCTCATCGTCAAAGGCTTCACCAAGGAAGGGTTCGTAAAGGTGGAGGCCCTGGGTGGGTGGACCACCGACCAACTCATCGGACAGCGGGTTCGCATCCGCACCCAAAAGGGCGATTTCTACGGCGTTGTGGGAACCTTGCCTCCCCATCTTCGTCGGACCGAGGAGGCCCGCCGCAAATTGCCAGAACTCAAGGATCTCTTTGTGGACTTTGGGGTGGATAAGGATTTTGATCCCCGAAAGGAACTCGGAATCCGCATCGGCGACCCCATTGTGCCCGTGGGCGATTTTCTGATCTCCGGAAACCCCAAGGTGTACATCGCCAAGGCCTTTGATGACCGGGAAGGCGTGGCACGACTGATCCGCATCTTGGACGAGATCCAGAACCTGGAACACCCCAATACCGTTTACCTCGCAGCAGTGGTTCAGGAGGAAGTAGGCCTGCGCGGAGCCGGCACCTCAGCCTGGGTGGTGGACCCCGATGTGGCCCTGGCCCTGGATGTGTCGCTGGCCGAGGATGTGCCCGGCTTGGAGTCCTTTACCGAAGCACGCTTTGGAGGCGGTGTGACCATCGTGGTGACCGATCGCACCATGGTGGCCCATCGCCGGTTCCGAGACTTCCTGATCAGCGTGGCCGAAGAAGAGAACATTCCGTACCACCTGGCCACCGTGATGGGGGGCTACGACACAGGGCGAATCCATCTGCTTCGCCAGGGCGTTCCCTCGGCGGTGCTGGGCGTGCCCTCTCGGTACATCCATGGGTTCCATTCCATGATCCACCGGGACGACTTTGACGCCGCCGTGAACCTGGCTGTGGCCGTGATCAAGCGGCTGGATGCCTCGGTGCTCCAAGACTTCGTCGCCTACTGAGATGCACACCAAACCCCGCCCGGGTGAGTTGGTTCTCCTGTACGCGGAAGAGGATGATTCCCGGTTCTTCTTGGAGTACCAACCGGGGCTGAAGAAGTCCACCCATTTGGGCAATGTGGTGCTCCCGCCCGAGGACCAGGTGCACTTTGGTATGCCCCTGGTGAGCAATACTGGGGCTCGGTTCTACCTGTTGCCTCCGTCCACCGCCGATTTGGCCCTGCGGGTTCGGCGAAAAACCAACATCATTTACCCCAAGGACGCCGGATTGATCCTGATGGAAACCGGTATCCAAGCCGGCAGCCGGGTGGTGGAGGTGGGCACGGGTTCAGGAGCCTTGACCATTGTGTTGGCCCGAGCGGTGGGCCCTGAGGGGCGTGTGTACACCTTTGAACGCCGTCAGGACCTGCTGGAGAACGCCCGCCGCAATGTAGAACGGGCGGGTATGGCCCATCGCGTGCAGTTCCATCTGTTGGATCCCGCTCGCCAGGGCTTTGGGGTTACAGACGCCGATGCCGTGATCGTGGATGTCCCCGAACCCTGGACCTTAGTGGCCGCAGCGCACGCAGCCCTTAAAGGGGGTGGAGCGTGGGCCTCGCTCTCCCCAACCATCAACCAGGTGGACCTTACCGTGCGGTTCCTGCAGGGCCTCTTTACCCGAATTCGGACGGTGGAGGTGCTGCTCCGAGAGATGCTGATCCGGGAGGGACGCATCCGGCCCCGAGAGCGAATGGTTTCCCACACGGGCTATCTCACCTTTGCCCAGAAGGTGCTGTACTACGAGTAGATCCAGGGATGCGATCCCAACGGATCGCCAGGAAACCCGCGTAGGGATCCAGGGTTTCCTCAATGCGGTCCCGGATCACGGGCTGCCCCGGAGGCGAGAACAGGGTGGAAACCTCCCGCACCCGAAGGAAACCAGCCCGGTAGGCCACACTGTCCAAATCGGCCACGGTGTAAAAGGTGGCGGCACGGTAAAAGGGGTGCCCTTGGGCGCGTTTCCTTAGGTAGTACTCGCCCCACGGGCTATCGGCGGGCACCAGGCCGGTGATCACCGAGCCGTTGGGTTTCAGCACCCGAGCGATTTCTTCCAGGGCCCGTTGCAGGTCTTCCAAGAAGCACAGGGTTACGATTAGGAACACGGTGCCAAAGGCGCCATTGCGAAAGGGCAAAGCCTCGGCCACCCCTTGAACCACCTGGATACCGCGTTGTTTGGCCATCTTTAAGAGGTTCCACGCAGGGTCCAGGCCATAGGGGATCTCCAGGGCTACGGCGAACCGACCGCTGCCCACCCCCACCTCTAACCAGGGCCGGGGAGTTCCCTCAGCCGCCCGAGCCAGGGCCTCCCGCTCGTAGGGAAACACGGATTGGCCCAGAGGCCCATCGTACCAGCGGTCATACCGCTGGGCCAGGGTGTCAAAGATCCTGTTCATAGCACGCGCTCCATTTCTGGGGGTTCCAGGAGCCACACTTGCACACCGCAGTATCGGGCTCCTTCAGGACAATACGGTCGTTTGCCCGCACGCTTCCGGAGCCAACAGGGGGGGCGCAGATATTGAGCGATCCCAGGGTTGACTTGGCTGATTTGCTGCACCTCCTGGTGGGTAACCCGCCAGATTTCCTCTTGAGCGTTGTAGCACAGGCGCATGGCCACCTTATGGCGAAAGGCCAAAAGGTTGAAGGTTTCGTAAAACCGAACGGCTACGGCATTGGGCAAGAGATATAACAGGTGTTCCGGGGCCATACCCCGCCGGTGGAGGTCCAGTAAGCGGTCCCAAAGTTGCTGGAGGGTGTCGTGATAGAGGTGCAGGAGTTCCGGATCCTGTTGCACCAGGGCAGGGGTGAGGTAGTCTGGAAACTCGGGAAACCGAAGCCGCGGGCGTGATGCCGGGGTCATCCGATGCCTTTGGTCCTGGGAGTCGGCTGTGTGGCTGAGTTTCTTTTGGAAGGTCCAACAGGCGTGCAACAGGGGCTGTGTGGTTTTCAGGTGGTATGTGAGGTTCAGGGGCTCAGCCAGCAAGGGGTTGTGGGCCGGATCCAGCATTTCGGCCAGGGCCTGGGCATCACTGAGGGTGGGTTGGCCTGTGGCGGTTCGGTACGCCTGGGCCAGCAGGTGTTCCAACGAGGGGTTGGGATTCAATAGACGGCTTTGGCCTTGCCCTATCGTTTGGTCAAAGGCCTGGGCCTCGGTCTCGGTGAGCAGCGGCTCACCTGGTGGGACATCGGGTGGGGGTTGGGGGGGCTCTTGCAGGAGGAGAGCAAAGTCCGGGTCTTGGTCCAGCACGGCTTGGATCATGGCGTTGACCAACCGGCGCGCCTCGGCAGGGGCATCCGTGTGGTTCACGATCTGATGGTACCGAAGGAGCGTTAAAGCGGACACGGTGTGGTGCAGATAGGCCTGGGTGGCCAAGGGCAGCACATAGCGGGCCACCTCCCAGGCCCGTGTGAGGATCATCCGACGCCAACGTTTCACTTGGAAGTCGCGGTGAGGAAAACGGGCGCGGAGAATCGCCTCTACCTGGGGCATCAATGCCTCAGCGAGTTGGCGATACCGCTCAATAAGGAATTCTAACACCCCGTCATAGGCCTCTTGATACCGTTGGGGCAATTCGGGCGGGCGATACATGTTCTCGGGTTTCACCTGCACGTACCGCTGGCTCACCTGTTCGGAGTTGTAAAAGGGATGGTTGTGCAAGAGCGACCACACCAGCAGCCGGGATACGCCGGTAAGGGCGAAGTGGAACTGCACGTGCTGGATGGTGGTGTGATGTCCGGACCGGTACAGGTCTTGCACCAGGGTGTCTCGCCGTTGCCGTTGGCTTTGGGATCGGGGCGAGTCGGGAGGGGCGAGCACAGCGTCGGGCAGCACAATGCCCTTGGAGGAGTAGCAAGTGCGGGCAGCGGCGGCGATGGTGTTCAGGGATTGAGGAGTGGCCGCCACCAACTGTACCGAGAGTTCCATGACGGCAGAAATTTTAAGGGGCCCGACCTATCGTGGACCCTTGGAGTCAGAGGGAAAAGGCAGCCTGGGGCGGTTTCGCCGAAGGGCCAAGGCTTTTTCAGTACCTCGGGGCATGGGGTAGCGTTGGAATTCTCGGGGGAGCACCCATGCGTATGCCACCGGTCCCCGGAGCCAGCGAGGTTCTTGGGTCATCGGAGCCTCAAACAAGTGTAAGGTGACGGAAAAGTGGGTGTACCCGTGGTTTACGGCGCCGTGGTACAAGAGATCCTGGGGTAAGGAAAGTCCCAACTCCTCGTGGATCTCACGGTGCAGGGCCTGCTCCAGGGTTTCACCGGGTTCCACCTTGCCACCAGGCAGTTCCCAAAGGCCACCCAGGAAGCCCTCGGGCCGTCGCCGGGTGAGCAGAACCCGGCCCTGGGGATCCACCAGATAGGCCAGCACCACAGTGTAGTGGGGTCGGGACCGGCGGGGTCGGCGGGGAGGCCGTAGGGACACGGTGCCCCGTTGCCGAGCCATGCAAAGAGACTGGACAGGGCACTGGGTGCACCGGGGGTTCCGGGGTGTGCACACCAGGGCTCCGAGTTCCATGAGTGCCTGGGCCATGCGAGAGGTGTCTTGGGGAGAGAGCCCTTGCATCAACGGAGTACCGTGTTGGTGGTAAATGCGGTTCTGCAGGGTGTCCAGGTCGTAAAGGCGGGAGAGCACCCGGCGAACATTGCCGTCCAAGGGCAATTTGGGGGCGCCAAAGGCAATGGCCCACACCGCGGCAGCCGTGTATGGTCCCACTCCTGGGAGGGCTAAGAAGTCTTCGTAGGTATTCGGAAACCCCCCGTAGCGGTCCAGGGCCTCCCGGGCTGCCCGGTGGAGGTTTCGGGCCCGGGCGTAGTATCCCAAGCCTTGCCACAGGCGAAGCACCTCGTCCAGCGGGGCTTGGGCCAGGTGTTGCAGGGTGGGGAAGGCCTTGAGGAACCGGGGGAAGTACCGGAGCACAGTGTCCACGCGGGTTTGCTGTAGCATCACTTCGGACACCCAGATGGCATAAGGATCCTGGGTGTTGCGCCACGGAAGAGATCGCCGATGGGTGTGGTACCACGTAAGGAGTTTGCGCTGGAGATCAGAAGGGGGAGGGGGCATTGAGAAAAGTGCCAGGGCGCGGAATCGAACCGCGGACACCGGGATTTTCAGTCCCGTGCTCTACCAACTGAGCTACCCTGGCGTGTCGTGAAATTTTACGAGGCGGGTTCCAGGTTTTCAAGGAGGGGATGGATCACCCGGAACCGCCGCATCCGTTCGGCCTTCAGGATGGTCCACACCCGTTCCACCGCCAGTTCCTGTTGATCGTTGAGGACCACGTAGTCGCATTCCAAGGCCCAGCGGAGTTCCTGTCGGGCCAGTTCATAGCGGAGTTGGAGTTGTTCCGGTGAATCGGCTCCCCGGAGCTCCAGGCGGCGCCGGAGTTCCTCCAGGCTGGGAGGCATCAGGAACACGCTCACCACCTGATTGCCGAACCGTTTTTCCAGGGCCCGTTTGCCCTGGATGTCCAGGTCTAACACCACGTCCTTGCCCTTCTTCAGGTGTTTTTCAATGGGGGGAAGGGGGGTACCGTAGTACTCGCCGTATACTTCGGCCCATTCCAGGAAGTAGCCCTCTTGGATCCTTTGCTCAAATTCCTCGCGGCTCATGAAGATGTAACTTCGGCCAGAGACCTCGCCCTTCCGGCGTTTTCGGGTGGTGGCGGAAACCGAATAGGCGAGATGGGGGTCCCGCTTCAGGAGATTCTTGATCACCGTGGTCTTGCCCGTGCCCGAAGGGGCTGTGATGACCAGGAGCAAGGGTTTGTGCTTCATTCCACGTTCCTCAACTGTTCTTTGAGTTTCTCCACGTCCTCCCGGATTTCAATGGTAAGGCCCACAATATCGGGGCTGCTGCTCTTTTGGGAGATGGTGGTCACCTCCCGATGGATCTCTTGGGCCAGGAACTCTAAGTGACGGCCTGAGGGGCTACGGCTGCTTAAGATCTTTCGGAACCGCTCCAGATGGCTCTCCAGGCGTTTCAACTCCTCGGAGATGTCTAACCGGGTAGAGACGCTGAGGAGTTGATGGGCCAGGAAATCGGGGTCCAGTTCCTCCAACGCCTCTTCCAGCTCCTGGCGGGTTTTTTCCCGTTTCTCTTGAATCTCCTGCCTTTTGAGTTTGGCGATCCGCTTGATCCGGTTTTCAATGCGGCGAAGCAGTTTCTCAATCTGTTCCTGGAGTTTGGCTCCCTCTTCACGCCGAGCCTGTACCAGGCGGTCTAAGGCGCGTCGGACTGCCTTCAGGATGCGGTCTTGCAGGGTTCGGGGCAATTCCCGGCTGGTTCGGAACTCTTGGAGTTTCAACAGATCAGCCAGGTCCACCGTGACCTGAATGCGTTTCAAAGTGCCGAGCTCCTGGTCAAATTGCTGGAGCACCTCGCGTGCCCGCTGGAAATCAAAGGGAAGAGGGAGGCTCCGGGTATCCACTTGTACCTTCAGGCGAACCCGACCCCGCTTGAGACGTTTCTGGATCAACCCCCGGAGAGCAGGTTCTAAGGATTCCAGTTCCGGTGGGGTGAAGACCTGGGCTTCTAAAAAACGGCTGTTGAGCGACTGGATTTCTACACGGATTTTGCCGTCCCCGGTTTCCTCCTCGTATTCGCCGTAGCCGGTCATGCTTCGTAGCATAGGGTTACTCCACGGTTACGCTCTTGGCCAGGTTTCGCGGCTTTTCCACATCGCAGCCCCGAAGCACCGCCACGTGGTAGGCCAGCAGTTGAAGGGGAACGATGGCCAAGATAGGGGTAAAGGGCTCCAGCGTTTCAGGGATCTCAATGGTGTCTTCGGCAATGTCCTGGCCTTCGGTGGCGCCCTCGGTGGTGAGATGGATGATCCGCCCGCCCCGGGCCTGAACCTCTTTCATGTTGGATAGGGTTTTCCGGTACACCGAGGTCTTGGGATTGATGACCACCACGGGCAGGTTTTCGTCTACCAGGGCAATGGGGCCGTGCTTCATTTCCCCAGCCGCATAGCCAATGGCATGGATGTAGGAGATTTCCTTGAGTTTCAAGGCACCCTCTAAGGCCGTGGGGAAATTGATCCCTCGCCCCAGGAACATGAAGTTGTTGAAATTGTGGTACTTCTCGGCCAAATGCCGGATCTTCTCCTCCTGGGAAAGGATCCGCTCCAGTTTGCCCGGAAGGGTTTTGAGCTCCTGAAGATAGGTTTGCGCCTCTTCCTCGGAGATGAAGCCCTTGAGGGTTCCCAATTCCAATGCGAGGAGCGTGAGGATCAGGAGTTGGGCGGTATAGGCCTTGGTGGAGGTCACCCCAATCTCGGGGCCCGCGTGGATGTAAATCACATAGTCCGACTCCCGGGCGATGGAGGAATCCACCACGTTGACGATGGAGAGCACTTCCAGGCCCTCTTCCTTGGCCATTCGGATGCCCGAGAGGGTATCAATGGTTTCACCCGACTGGCTGATGGCAACCAACAGGGTTTTGTTGTCAATCACCGGGGAACGGTAAATGAACTCTGAGGAAAACTCGGCATCGGCCGGTGTGCGGGCCAGGAACTCCAAAAGGTACTTGCCCACCATCCCGGCATGCAGCGAGGTCCCCGCAGCTTGGAACAGGATCTTGGACTTGTTCAAAAGAAGACGTCGCAGGTTAAAGTCCTTTAGAAGCGTGAACTCGTTCCACTTGAGGTACCGTTCCAGGTTCTTGCGGATTACGTCGGGTTGTTCGTGGATCTCTTTGTGCATGAAGTGGGGATGGCCGTCTTTTTCCACCATGTCGGCGTTCCATTCCACCAGGCGGATCTCCTTGGACACAGGGTTGCCTTGGAAGTCGGTGATCTGATACTCGGTAGGGGTGAGAACCACCATTTCGCCGTCTTCCAGCACGATGATGCGCTTGGTGTGAGAGAGCAAGGCAGGGATATCGGAGGCCAAGAGTTTTTCGTTCTCGCCGATGCCCACGATCAGGGGGCTTCCCTTTCGTACCCCGATGAGGATATCCGGGTTCAGAGAAGACACAATTGCCAGAGCGAAGGATCCCTCCAGGCGGGCGATCGCCTTGCGCACGGCTTCCACCAGATCGCCTTGGTAATACTCCTCAATGAGGTGGGGGATGACCTCGGTGTCAGTATCCGAGGAGAACACGTGCCCCTTTTCCTCCAGTTCCCGTTTGAGTTCGGTGTAGTTTTCCACGATGCCGTTGTGGGCTACGGCAATCTGGTGTTTGCAGTCCACGTGGGGATGGGCGTTTTCGTCATTGGGACGACCGTGGGTGGCCCAACGGGTATGGCCGATGCCCACGTGCCCCTCAATCTTGGCGTTTTCCAGGAGTTCGTAAAGGGTTTTGATGCGACCAGCCTTTTTCCGGAGCAGCAGTTTTCCCCGGTGAATCGCCGCCAGACCTGCGGAATCGTATCCCCGGTACTCCAGTTTTTCTAATCCCACGAGGATAACGGAATCCACATCCTTCGGACCGATATACCCGACGATACCACACATTCAGGGCCTCCTAAAACGAGAATGGTGCCGGAGGAGGGATTTGAACCCTCACGGGGTTGCCCCCAGCGGATTTTGAATCCGCCGCGTCTGCCGTTCCGCCACTCCGGCGTGATGGTTTGAGTATTATAGGGGGAAGCCTGGGGGATAAGAAAGCCTGGGGGGTCGCCGCCTGCCAGGCGGCGACCCCCCAGGTGAAAAATGTCCTTCAACCTATGGCTGGACAGGCAAGGTTCGGTGCTGGGCTGGTGGGGCTCCCGTGCCAGGGGCTGGGGAGAAAAGGGTGCCGCAGGGGGAGGGAGCGGGGCCGTTGTGGTAGAGGTAGTTGGCGAGGTAGTCCAGGTCGGCTTGGTTGACGGTGCAGTCGTGGTTATTGTCGGCGGAGAGGAGGGGGGAGGGAGCGGGGCCGTTGTGGTAGAGGTAGTTAGCGAGGAAGACGAGGTCCAGGTCGTTGAGGGAGCCGTCGCCGTTGGCGTCGCCGGGGAGGAAGGAGACTTGCCAGAAGAGGGTATTGTAGGGGTCGTATTC
>CAYOQK010000063.1:0-31007 GCA_964406105.1 uncultured bacterium
CAGCGTCGGCCACCAGTACATGAAGGGCGCGGGCATCGGCCTCTGAGTACACGGCCACGCTTTGGATCCCCATTTCCCGCAGGGTGCGGGCGACCCGAACGGCGATCTCTCCCCGATTGGCAATGAGCACACGTTTCATAATCCCTCCGTCAATTGTACACCGCCCTTTGCCCAGAGGAAGCGGGTCCGCTTCACGGGTTGGGCCTTAATCCGTAAGGTTTACGATGATCTCGTCCACAAAGAGTTGGCTCAACCCTGAACCCTCAAATTGGAGCGAGATTTCCATCTCCGAGGCTCCCGGAGGCACGCGGTGGGTGATGGGCACGTAGATAAACCAATGGTCCTGTTCCCCTGGAGTGTACTGCACGGTGCTCACCAGGGTGTCGGTGGTGCCTGGGCGAAGATAGGTAAAGGCCAGCTTCAGACGACCCTGGCCCTGGGTTCGGTACACCAGATGGGACCACACCACCTGATGCGGTCGTACGGGGACGCGTTGACGCAGGAATCCATGGGGATAAAGAACGAAGGAGCGTTTGCCTCGGTATACCAGATCCCTGGTGGCTTGAGCTCTGTGGGCTTGCCAATACTTGAGGCCCTGCTCCGCGTCGCCGTTCAACAGCACGTTTAGACTCTTGCCGATCACATACCGCCCTCCCCAGGCGTTGTCGTTTCGGATTCCGCTGGCCACCACGGGCCCGGGCCCGGCCACCAGCACCCGAAGCCCACCGGAATCTTGAGGTTGATAGGTGTCGTTCCGGAAAAAGTAGCTGTCTCGCAGGATGAGACCAGCAGTGACAGAGTCCACGTAGAAGATCGGGAAGTGCAAATTCTGGTCCGGATAGGAAGACGCCTCCGGGTGGATCTTGGAGACCACAAACCTGCATTGGTCTATGGTGAGGAACGCCGACTTGGTGTTTCGGTAACCCAAGCCCCGCAGAAGGCGAACAAAGTAGCCTCCTGGAGGCTCAGCCCCCGGGTTTTCCAGGTGGGACTGGACGATGGACACAATGGCATCGCCGCTGACGTCAATGGTGGAGTTGAGAAACGAGGAGGCGATGAAACATACCCCACCAGTATTCAGCCAAAGCCGGGTGGCGGTGAACAGACACCGGTCAAAGTAGTTGTTCTCGCCAAAGTTCAGATGCGAAGTTTGCCCAGCCACGATGGAGTCCGTGGCGAACACGGCGTAGATATTGGAGTGAAAATGGCATTTCTCAAACTCAATACGCCAGGTGTGATTTCCGAGCTGCACGCCTTTGGGGAACATGTAAATCGTAACGTTCTCAAACTTGAGAAAGGCATTGCGCTTGGTACGTGGAATGCACCGTGCAGGGGCGTCATCCCTGTCGTCAAAGGTATCCACTTCGGTGTACCCAATCCAAATGCCGATCCGGGCAGGGGAAATAGTGGCAGTGGTTTCTGAATCCACCTCTGAAGCCACCACGGAGAGGTCTCGGACGATCGCCCAGTTCGCCCGTCCCCGCAGGTTGCGACCGTGACGCCCGATCCACTCTCCACTGGAATAGAAGATCAGCACAGCCGGAGGACAACTGTCCGCATGAAAATCGTGGGTTGGGCGAAGGATTGCACCACTCCCCTCAATACGTAGATTGAAAAAGTCAATTTTCAAGGGTTTGCTGATAAGATAAATTCCAGAACGAAGCCGCAGTTTAAAAAGTGCATGAGCATGGATCACATTCACTTTACGTTCGCATGCAGAAACATAGTCTGTGTCGTGGTAAACCGTGTCACCGATTTGGCATGCCCAAGAGGCTAAGGAATCAAAGGCGGCTTGCAACGCTTCAGTGTCGTCAATTGTATCGTTGGGAATGGCTCCGAAACTGTCCGCCAAGATTTCAATGGGAATGTTCGTTGCAGGAGGGATTTGCATGGGGCTGGCGTATAAAGAAGAGGCATGGCTTAGGAGATATACCACGCAAGCAAGAGCCAAGGTACGAAAACCCATCACACACCTCCTTGTTACAATGCGAATCATAAACATGGGGGAATAAAAGTTCAAGGGTCTGTTATTTTCGGCCGAAGCGGCGTTCCAGTTCCTCGCGAGAAAGTACGATGAGGATGGGGCGGCCGTGGGGACAAAAATACGGGTTTTCGGTGGCAAACAGCTGTTCCAGCAGGGATTGCATCTCCTCGGGTGAGAGGGGATCACCAGCCTTAATCGCAGCCTTGCAGGCCAGGGTCTTCAAAAGACCCAAGGTGACGTCGGGCAGTTTCTTTTCGCGCTGGACCTCTTCCAAAAGGCCCAGGAAGGTGTCCTTGGTGATCTCTTGGAGAATGTCAGGGATCCCCTTCAGAGAAATGCTGTTGCCAGAGAGGAGTTCCACCACAAAGCCGGCGCGTTTCAAGGCCTCCAGGTTCTGCTCTACCCACCGACGCTGGGCCGGGGTCAGGTCCAGTACGATGGGGAACAACAGCAGGCGAACGTTCACCTCACGGTTCTTGAGCTTCTCGTACAGTACTCGTTCGTGGGCCACATGCTGGTCCACGATCACCAGGCCAGATTCCACCCGAGCGACGATAAAGGTGTTGTCCACCTGAAACAGGGGAACCGCCTGTACCTGCGGCCGGGTCCCTGGGGCGGTGTTCGTTGAGGAGGACGATTCGGTGGGCGTGGTTCCTTGGGGAGGAGAGTGAAACAGAGAGCCTTCGCCGATCTCCATTGGACGGTGTACAGGGGGGGCGGGGGGATAGGATACGAGTTTGAGTTGTGGTTTTAGGGTTTCTTGGATCTGGGTTCTCAGACTGCTACTGACCGCTTTGAGGATCTTCTCAAAGATGCGCAAACGCCGGGAAAAACGTGCCTGCTGCTTGGCGGGGTGGATGTTAAAGTCCACCTGATCCGGAGGAACCGTGAGGTACAGCACGAACTCCGGGTATTGAACCGCGGTGTCATAGGCTCGGTGCACGGCGGCCCGCAGCCGATCATCCTGGATGCGGCGGCCATTGACCAACAACACCTGTACCACCGGACGGTTCTTTAGTTTGTCGGGTCGGGACACAAAACCGTAGATCTCCACTCCGGAGGGAAACCTCCGCTGGACCTCCAGGGTTTCCTGAATCCAAGAGTCGCCGTAGATCTGGCGGATGCGTTCTGCCCGGTCAGAGGGTTCCAGGCGGTAGGTTTCCTGGCCGTCCACAAAGAGCACGAAAGCCACTTGGGGATGTGCCAGGGCATAGAAGCCCACGAGTTCTATGATTCTTCGGGTTTCCACGTAGTTGGGGCTCAGGAAGTGGCGGCGTGCGGGAAAGTTGTAAAAGAGATCCCGCACCTCTACGGTGGTGCCTTCGGGATGGGGTGCCGGCTCCTGGCGGACCGCTTGGGTGCCTTGGAACACCACACGCCACCCTGTATCGGCCCCCTTTGGACGGGACACGATCTCCATCCGGGCCACGGAGGCAATGGCATACAAGGCTTCGCCCCGGAACCCCAAGGTGGCCACCCGCTCCAGGTCTTCGGGGTTAGCGATCTTGGAAGTGGTGAAGCGTTGAACCGCCAAGGGGATTTCCTCCGGTGTCATGCCGATGCCGTTGTCCTGGACTCGGATCCGGCGTTTGCCGCCCTCTTCCACCCAGATGTGGATCTCGGTGGCTTTCGCATCCAGGGCATTTTCCACCAGTTCCCGCACCACGGACGCGGGGTTTTCCACCACTTCCCCGGCAGCGATGCGGGCGACCACGGCCTCGGGGAGCTTACGAATCCTCATGGGGAGGTTGCAGGTGTTGGGATAACCGTCGTTCAAACTCTTGGGCCATGAAATACCCCCGTTGGCGGAGGTGGTACCTTAAGGCCAGAGCCTCCAAGATCACCCCCAGGTTCTTGCCCGGGATCACGGGCAGGGTGTAATGGGGGATCTGAACTCCCACGAACTCGCGGTACTGTACCTCCAGGCCCAGGCGATCCAGATCGCGGGCCTCGTCGTAGGAGACAAAGGCCACATGCATCTCCACCCGCTTGGTGTCGCGGGTGGCGTGGATGCCAAAGAGCATGCCCAGGTCCAGGAGCCCCACACCTCGGATTTCCAGGTATCGCCGTTGCACCGGATCCTCGGCGGCCGACATCCCCAAGAGCTGGCCGTCGGGGTAGTGGACCAGTTTGATGAGGTCATCACCCACCAGGATGTGCCCCCGTTGCACCAGGTCCAGGGCGCACTCCGACTTGCCGATGCCGCTGGGCCCGGTGATCAGGATGCCCACGCCATACACGTCCACCAGGGTGCCATGGAGCACCTGGTACGGGGCCAGGAGAAAGGCCAGATCGTCGCAAAGGTAGCGGTACAAGTCGTACACCGACAGGGGCGATCGGAGCACGGGAATGCCCTCTTGGAAAAGGGTCTCCTGCAGGGGGCGGGGGAGCGATCGGTTCTCAGCCACCACTACAGCGGCAGGCCGAGCGTGTAGGATCCGCGCCGCCAGGGGCAGGTGCTCGGGAGGATGATGCAGCAGATGGATCTCTGCAGGCCCCAAGAGCCATACACTCCCCTCTGGCAGGGGATCGGGATAGTCCAGGAGTGCCAGGCCGGGCCGCAGGACCTCCCGCCGCAGGATCCGGGCAGCAAGGGTGGAAGGAGGGCTCAAGGGTTCCAGTTGGTGGCGTTCTTTTCGGAATTGCAGCAGTTGTTCAACCGTCACCTGGGGGTGGGTGGTGGCCATGGGATTCAGGCTTCAAATTCAATCACGCGTTCATTGCTTTTGCGACGGGCCTCTAACTTGAGTTTCTCCTCGTATCGCATCAGTTGGCCCTTCATTTTGTCTTTGATTTGGTCAATCACCTCAAAGGGGTCTTTGCCCACGCTGGTGGCCTTGAGCGTGGTGCCCTTTACCTTGAGCAGCAGGGTGGCGTTGAACCGACCCCGCTCCTCGGCGATCACAAACTCTCCGTCCACGATATGGTTGGAGTACCGATCCAGGTTCCCCAACCGTTTTTCCAGGTATTCGCGAATGCGATCCTTGATCAGATCGTCTTCCAGGTTTTTGAACACCACTTGCACCTTCATGAACGAACCTCCTTTTTGTTCAGCATGGGGGGATTGGCCCGATGGAAGGGACCAGAGGTGGCAACAAGGCGGGCCATCCTTTTCATGGGTACACCCATAGGTTATAGGGCCAGGGAAAGGAGGGCAAGCAAGCGGACCCCCAGGCCGGCCATTAAGCCGGCGACCAGGTCATCGGCCAGGATGCCCCAGCCCCGGGGCAAGGCCTCGGCCCATCGGACGGGGCCGGGTTTCCCAATGTCCAGGACTCGGAAGCCCACCAGGCTCAGGAGCACAGCCCCCGGAACTTTGGGGACCAGCGCCAGGGCCACCAGGGTGCCGGCCACCTCGTCCAAGACGAACCAGGGGGGATCGTGGGCATCGCCCACCGTGTGGTTCCCGATGGCCACGGTGAGCAAAGCCACGGGCACACTGACCACCCACAAGAAGGCTGGCCCGTGGCGGGTCCAGAGGTAAAGCAGGGTGGTGATCAAAGAGGCCAAGGTGCCGGGCCCTGGCCGGAGGTAGCCCACACCCAGCAGGGAGGCCAGGGCTTTCCAAATCTTGAAGAGCCAGGCTTGGGGCACACTGCTGGCCACCAACGCACCGAACAGGTCAGCCACCAGGTCCATGATGGAGGCGTCGCGGTAGGGCACCAGGGTTTGGAGGAGTTCCAGTACTCCCCCGATGCCGACGGCCAAGCCCAGAAGGACCGGGAGAGAGCGGATACCGAAGCCTTCTCGGTACACCAGGATGAGCACCACAAAGCCCAGGAAATGCGTGAGCAGATCTTCCAAGTGGTACAGCGAGTTCTGGGTGAAGGGTAAAAGCCCTGCAACCCAGAGGGTTAGGGTGAGGGCTGGGGCTAACCAGCGGAAGGAGCGGTTAGACATAGGGCTGGGAGGTGAGGCCGGTGTCCCGGTCCAGGGTGCGGTACTGGATCGCTTCGGCCACATGATGGGGTTGGATCTCGGGGCTGGACTCCAGATCGGCGATGGTGCGGGCCACTTTGATCACGCGGTGGTACGTGCGGGCAGAGTAGCCGAATCGTTCAATGGCTGTTCGGAGCAAGGCCTCGGACTCCTGGTTTAAGGGACAGAACTCCCGGATCTCCCGGGGGCCCATGTGGGCGTTGAAGAACAAACCTGGACGACCACGAAATCGCTGAAGTTGGATCTGGCGGGCCCGTTCTACCCTTTCGCGAATGGCGGCAGAGGGTTCCCCGGGTTGTTTGCGGGCCAGATCGTCAAAGGGAACAGCGGGCACCTCAATTTGAATGTCAATGCGATCCAGCAGGGGGCCGGAGATCCGGGAGAAGTACCGCTGGATCATGCCCGGAGTGCAGGTGCACGTGTGCCGAGGGTCGCCCCGGTAACCACAGGGGCAGGGGTTCATGGCGGCCACCAGTTGAAACTTCGCAGGGAAGGTGACGGCCATTCGGGCACGGGTGATGTGCACCACGCCGTCCTCCAGGGGTTGGCGGAGCACCTCCAGCACGTTCCTGGAGAACTCGGGAAACTCGTCCAAGAAGAGCACGCCGTTGTGGGCCAGCGACACCTCACCGGGCCGGATCACATGTCCGCCGCCGATGAGGCCCACATCCGAGATGGTGTGGTGGGGAGAGCGGAAGGGCCGGGTGGCCACGATGCCCTCTCCTGCCTTCAGGAGACCAGCCACGGAGTACACCCGGGTGGTTTCCAGGGCTTCCTCCAGGGTCATGGTGGGCAGGATGGTAGGGAATCGGCGGGCCAGCATGGTTTTGCCAGACCCTGGAGGCCCAATCATCAGCACGTTATGGCCCCCGGCGGCAGCCACCTCCAGGGCTCGGCGTGCGGCGGCCTGTCCCTTGACCTCTGCAAAGTCCACGGTGTCTTGGCGCCGGGCCTCAAAGTAAGCCTGAGGATCCACGCGAAAGGGGGTCAGGGCCAATTCCCCCTGCAGAAACCGCACCGCTTCCTCCAAGGTGGCCACGGGGTACACCTCGGCCTCTTGGACCACTGCGGCTTCCTCGGCGTTCTCCCGGGGCACAAGGAATCGGGAGAACCGATGTCGCAACGAGAACACGACAGGCAGTACGCCCTTTACCCGGCGCACTTGGCCCTCCAGGGAAAGTTCTCCCAGCACCACGGTGTCCCGCAGGGGGTTATCCTCGGGCAGTTCCCCGGCGGCTTGGAGGATGCCCAGGGCCATGGGCAGATCATAGGCCGAGCCCTCCTTGCGGATGTCGGCCGGGGCCAGGTTCACGGTGATTTTCTTCAGGGGCAAGGAGAAGCCGGAGTTCTTGAGGGCGGCCATCACGCGTTCCCGGGACTCACGCACGGCGCTGTCGGGCAAACCGACGATGACAAACCCAGGGACCCCTGGCGAGAGGTCTACCTCCACCTCCACGGGCACCCCTTCCACTCCCACCACCGCTCCTGCGTGGATTCGGGCAATCACCGGACACCACCCTTTAGGCTTGGGAGTTCTTGGGTTTCTCCGGGTTCAGGGTTTCCATGAACCCCCGAAAGAGCTCCAGGGGCAAGGGGAACACCACGGTGGTGGTTTTCTCGGAGGAGATCTCCACCATGGTTTGGAGGAATCGGAGTTGGATGGTCAGAGGATTCTGGGCCAGGATTTCTGCAGCCTCCCGGAGCCTTTGGGCAGCCTGATACTCGCCTTCGGCTGAGATGATCTTGGCGCGCCGTTCCCGTTCGGCCTCGGCCTGGCGGGCCATGGCACGCTGCATCTCCTGGGGCAGGTCCACGTGTTTAATCTCCACCGCGGTAACCTTGATGCCCCATGGATCGGTTTGTTTGTCAATGATTTCTTGGAGTTTCTGGTTCAGCTTCTCACGGTGGGCCAGGAGCTCGTCCAGTTCCACCTCACCGAGCACGCTCCGCAGGGTGGTTTGGGCTAACTGGCTCGTGGCATACAGGTAGTCTTCCACCTCAATCACGGCCTTTTCGGGGTTAATCACCCGGAAGTACACCACTGCATTGACCTTGATGGAAACGTTGTCTTTGGTGATCACATCCTGGGGCGGTACGTCCATGACCAGGATCCGGAGGGAGACCTTCACCATCTTGTCAATGAAGGGGAGCAGGAGGATCAACCCTGGTCCTTTGACGCCGATATACCGGCCCAAGCGAAAGATCACTCCGCGTTCGTACTCGCGGAGGATCCGAATCATGGAGTAAAGGACGATCAGGACCAGAAAAACGAGGACACTCAAACCCGTGGTCATTGGTTCAACCCCCTTTGCCAAACCTTAACCGAAGGAGCGAAAATTGTCAACTTTCAGCCACCAGGGGGAGCGGAACGCTCGGGCCACCCCCACTCAGTACTCTTCCTCTTCTTCGTCTTCCCAGGTGGTGTAGCCCTCCTCTTCTTCAAATTCCAGCTCCAGAAGGCGGGTTTCAATCTCCAGGAGCTGTTCCCCGATGGAGCGGAAGGTGGTTTCCAGGTCTTCTGCCGAGAGCTCGCCGCTGCGGGCTCGTTCTACGGTCTCCTCAATCTCGCGGCTCAGACGCTGGATCTCGGCCTCCAGGTTTTCCACCGTCACCTGTTGGTAGGGCTCCACGGTGTTTTTCATCTCGTCAATCTTGTAGAGGTACTCGGAGATCACCTCGTCCCAGGGATCGGTAAAGTCGGTGGCGTTGCTCCAGATGGCCAGGATTTCCTCATCACTCAACTCGCGCATAACGCTCCCTCCGTTCAAAGATGGTGGTCTAATATATGCCTATTCGGGCTTTCGTTGCAAGCCGGCAGGGCTTGGCGTATCCTATGCCGGGAGGCTGAACATGATCATTGGGATTCCAAAGGAAGCGCACACGAAGGCGATGGAGGAGCACCGGGTGGGCCTCTCGCCCGGCGGGGTGGCTGATCTGGTCGCCTTGGGTGCCCAGGTGGTGGTGGAACACAACGCCGGCGAGGGCGCAGGCTTTAGCGACGAGGATTACCGCCGGGCCGGGGCCCAAATCGTGTACACCGCAGAGGAGGCCTACAAACGGGCAGACGTGGTGGTCAAGGTCCAGCGACCCCGGGTGGAAGAGCTGGAATACCTCCGGGAGGGCAGCACCCTGATGGGCTTTCTTCACCTGGCCGTGGCACCCCGAGAGGTGCTGCAACGACTTCGGGATAAACGGATCACAGCCATTGGCTACGAGGTAATCCAGCGGGAAGACGGTGTGCTGCCCGTGCTGAAACCCATGAGCATGATCGCGGGTCGGATGGCCGCCCAGATCGCGGGTCGGCTCCTGGAAAAACCCCGCCATAACGGCCGAGGGGTGTTGCTGGGCAGCATCCCTGGGCTGACCCCTGCGGACGTGGTGATCGTGGGGGCCGGGGCCCTGGGGTTCCAAGCTGCCCGGACCTTCGTGGGGGTGGGTGCCCACGTGCTCCTGATGGACAAGAACCCCGAAAAACTGGAGCACGCCTGCGAAGCCCTGGCCGGCCGGGTTATTACCATGATCTACAAGAAACCCGCCCTGGAACGCTTGGTACGGTTCGCCGATGTCCTGGTGTTGGCCGTGCTTTCCCCTGGCAAACGTGCCCCGGTGCTGGTTACCGAGGACATGGTGCGGTCTATGAAACCTGGCTCTGTGATCCTGGACTTCTCCGTGGACCAGGGCGGTGCAGCGGAAACCACCCGGGTGACCCCCACCGAAGACCAGGTGTACCGCGTGCACGACGTGTTGCACTTTGCTGTGCCCAACGTACCCTCCTGGGTCGCCCGGACCAGCACGCACGCCCTTACCAATGCCTTGCTTCCCTACCTGCGAAAGGTCATTGAGGAAAAGAGCGTGGACCGGGCATTGCAGCATCACCCGGATCTGATGGCCGGCGTGTACCTCTATCAGGGCAAGATCACGAAAACCACCCTGCTGGAGGAAGGGCAGGACCTGGAGCTGGACCTCAAGCAACACCTGGGGGAGGCCTGAGCCATGGCGTGGATTGACGATTACAAGGCGAAGTTATGCACGGCCGATGAGGCCGTGCAACTCATTGAGTCGGGCCAACGGGTGTACATTTCGGGCAATGCCGCCACCCCGTTCCCCATCCTGGAGGCACTGGCGCGGCGGAAAGACGAACTGGAGAACGTGGAACTCGTGCACGTGCTACTCCTGGGTGAGGATCCTCTGTCCAAGCCCGAAATGGAAGGCCATTTCCGCCACAATTCCCTGTTTGTGGGTCCTGCCGACCGGGAGGCCGTGAACTCCGGCCGGGCCGATTACGTGCCCATCCACCTCCACGAGATTCCCCGAATTCTCCGCGAAAAGCTGCCCCTGGATGTGGCCATCGTTCACCTCTCACCGCCAGACGAACACGGCTTTATGAGCTTCGGTGTGGAGGTTATGGCCTCCAAGGTGACCGTGGAGACCGCCAAGAAGATCATCGCCCTCGTAAACGACAAGATGCCCCGCACCCACGGCGATTCCTTTGTGCACGTGTCCCGCATTGACAAGATCGTGGAGGTCTCCATGGATCTGCCGGAGTTGCCCCGCGGCACCTTTGGGGAGCTGGAGCGCAAGATCGCCGGCTACATCACCGATCTGATTGACGACGGAGCCACCCTGCAGTTGGGCATCGGTGCCATTCCCGACGCTGTGCTCGCCGGCCTGGAGGGCAAACGCGACCTCGGCATCCACACGGAGATGGCCTCGGACGGCGTAATGGAAGCCATTGAAAAGGGCATCATCACCGGTGCACGGAAAACCCTGCACCCCGGGAAGGTGGTGTCCACCTTTATCCTGGGAAGCCGGAAACTCTATGAGTTTGCAGACGATAACCCCATCTTTGAACTGCACCCCGTGGACTATACCAACAACCCCTTCATCATCGCTCAGAACGACAACATGGTGTCCATCAACTCGGCGTTGGAGGTGGACCTCACAGGCCAGGTGTGCTCGGACTCCATCGGCGAGTACATTTACAGTGGTTTCGGTGGCCAGGTGGACTTTATCCGGGGGGCAGCCGAGAGCAAGGGGGGCAAACCCATCATCGCCCTGCCCTCTACAGCCAAAGGGGGCACCATTTCCCGAATCGTCCCCTATTTGAAGAAGGGGGCAGGGGTGGTCACCTCCCGAGCCGACGTGCACTACGTGGTCACGGAGTACGGAGTGGCAGACCTTCACGGCCGGAACCTGCGGGAACGGGCTCGGGCCCTGATTGAAATCGCGCACCCCAAGTTCCGCGAGGAGCTGGAACGAGCGGCCTACGAACGCAAGTTGCTTCCCAAGATCTTCGCTGTGGGAAAGGAGTTGAAGAAGGATTAACCGCTGGCTGGTCCTCGGGCTTCTCGCCGTTTTCGGCCTTCGCTGTTCCTCCCCCGTTGAGGCTCCTCCGCCTCCTATAGAGGCCTGGGTGGTAGACCGCGATACCGTGCTGACAGCGGGCACCTATGCCGTGGACCGCCCGCTGGTGGTGCGGGAAGCCGTGTTGACCCTGGAACCGGGAACCCACCTGGTATTCTCCCAGGGCATGGGGTTGCTGGTGGAACGAGGCGGGGGCCTCTTGGCCCTGGGCGACTCCCTGAATCCCGTGATCCTGGAGGGGGATACGTGGACGGGCATTCAACTGACCGCCCAAGAGGCCGGCTCACGGCTCTCCTATTGCGTGATCCGAGGGGCGGGTATGCCCGCTGCCCTGCAGGTGTACTCTTCCGGCCGCAGCGCCTTGGTGCACTCCGAAATCCGGCAAAACGCGGGTTTTGGTGTGTTTCTGGCCCGGAACGCCAGGCTCCAAGAGTTCCATCATAACCGCATTCAGGAAAACGGCTGGTATCCGGTGCTGTGCCAAGACCTGGAGAGCCTGGAGAACATGGATTCCACCAACCTGCTGGGACAAGGGGACCGGAGTGGCATCTGGGTGGATCAAAGCGTGGAAGTCCGCCGGCCCCAGCGTTTCCGCTTGGGATTCCAAAACCCTCTGCACATTGACGGTGATCTGTGGATCCGCGATACCCTAAGGCTGGAGAACACTGTGCTTCGGGTTCAGGGACAGGTGGGGGTGGCGGCCGGAGGGGTGTTTTGGGCACGTCAGGTGAGGCTGGAACCCCTGCAGGAACACTGGGGCGGTGTAGATGTCGCCGGTGGCATCCTGCGGTGGCGCCAGGTGGTTCTGCTCTACGCCGGCTCCTTGGCCCAGGCGGCTGTGCGGGTGCGACACGGGAGCCCGGGCCTGCTGTGGTGCGGGGGGACGATCGTGGAACCCGGAGGTAGTGGCCTGGATTTGGCCACACCCCCGGACTCACTCTGGGAGGTACAGGTGCTGCACGCGGGAGCGGTACCGGTGGTTCTGCGAAACGCCCGGATCCTCGCTTCACCGCTTCGCTTGGACCTCACCCAAAATCCGTCACCCTGGATCAAGGTGACCTCGGCCACGGTCACGGAGTCGGACACCTGGCGTTCTCCTGGAGCTCCCGTGGTGTTTACCGGCAACGTGGTGCTCTCTGCCTCATCGGGTACCCCCGTGGAACTCTACCTGTTGCCCGGTTTGGAACTTCGGTTCTATGAGTACGCGGGCTTCCTGGTGGGAAGCCAGGGTCCGGCACGACTGGTGGCCCGGGGGGTGCGGTTCACCAGCCGTGACCTGGAGGATCCCAAGTGGCGAAGCCTCCGCTTTGGTCCCGAGACCTTAGAGGGCACCCGCTTGGATTCTTGCGTTTTAGAGTATGGCGGCCATGTGTACACTCAAGCGGATTCCGGCATCGTGGTGATCACGGATACCCAAGCGCCCGTGCTCCGGGGCAACGTATTCCGCTACAGTCACACCTTCGGCGTGTACCTTCGGGGGAGTGCCAACGAGGCCGCGTATCGCCAGGAGATCCTGCAGCACAACGAATTCATGGACAACGCCTTGGGAGACGTGGGCCCATAGGGGGCAGGATGCCACGACGCCGGGAGTCGGCCCTCGCCTATGCCCTTCGCCTCCTGCGGATCCGACCCCGCAGCCAGCGGGAGTTGGCAGAACGATTGCGGCGACGAGGATACCCACCAGAGGAGATTGAGAACACCCTACGCGCCCTTCGCGAGGCGGGATGGCTGAACGACCGGGAGTTCCTGGAGAGTTTCATCCGAGGACATCTCCGCAAACTCTGGAGCCCGTGGCTCATTGCACAGGATCTCCAACGGAAGGGCTTTAGCCCGGAGGAGTTCCAGGATCTACTGGAAGAGCTTTGGGACGAGGAGAACGCCTGGCTCCGCCTGCAGGAGCACGCCCGCCGAATCCACAGCTTGGCCAGGAATCCAGAGGCCTTTCGCCGTCGTCTTTGGGGGTTCCTTCAGCGACGAGGGTATCCCTTAGAGGTGTTCCATCGGTTGGTTCGGGCTGTAGAGGCCGGAGAGCCGTTGGAGGAGTAAGCCTGGAGAAGGCCTGCGCTTGTGTCTGCAAGAGGCCTCCCGTATGATAAGCCCCCATGCAGCACCTGGATCGTGAAACCTTGCAGCGGCTGAAACGGCAGCTCCTGGAGGAAAAACAGCGGATCCTTCGGAGCCTAAAGGAGAGCCTCCAGGAGGAGGAACGCTGGGGGGATATGACCCAGGAGCCCATGGACTTGGAAGACTGGGCCCATTTCTCCTACAGTGAGGATCTCTTGGCAAAGCTCAGCACCCGCGAACTGGATCTCCTGCGTGCCATTGACCGTGCACTCCAGCGGATGGAAAACGGCTCCTACGGCCTGTGCGAGAGTTGTGGCCGGCCCATTGAACGGGAACGGCTGGAGCTCATCCCCTGGACCAACGTGTGTGCTGAATGTGCCCGCAAATACTCCTCATAGTCCTCCTGGGCTATTTGGTGGGCTCCATCCCCTTTTCCTATCTCATTGCCCGCGGGGTCAAGGGCATTGATCTCCGGAAGGTGGGGTCAGGCAACGTGGGGGCCTCCAATGTCGCCCGCGAAGTGGGGCGGGTTTATGGCCTGTTGGCGGGCATCCTGGATTTTGGAAAGTCGGCAGCCGTGGCCCTGGTCCTTCGGGCCCTGGGCTACCCCATAACCTGCCAGGTGGCGGCTGGCCTGGCAGCCGTGGCCGGCCACAATTGGACCGTGTTCCTTCGGTTTTCCGGTGGTCGGGGAATCGCGGCCACCCTGGGGCTCTACTTGGTGCTCATCCCCCGGCTCCTTTTGCCTGCTCTCGCCATTGTGGCCTTCTTCGGGTTGGTGCTTCGGGAAACCGCCCTGGGGGTGCTCCTTATGCTTTTGGCCATCGCAGCCGCCACCCTGGTGCCGGCTCTAAATCCCTACGGCCCTTGGGCCACCGCTTTGGCTTGGATCGCTTTGGGAATGGCCGTGCTGCGACGGGTGCAGTTTGTGGTCCACGATCGGAGGCAGGGCCGCCCCCTGGGCCGTGCCCTTTGGAACCGTTTGCTGTACGATACCGCTGAAAAGCAGAAACTGCCTCCGGTGCCGTGAGTTTTCAGGACTCCGAACGGTATCGCCAGATCCGCACCTTAGGGCTGTGGATGATCCTCTTGAACACGGCCCTGGCAGCCGTGAAGTTCTACTTTGGCTGGCGGTTCCAGTCGGTGGCCCTGGAGGCAGATGCCTTCCATACCCTTTCTGACGCCCTGACCACGGCCTTGGTCCTCTTGGGCGCCCACATCGCTCGCAAACCCGCCGACCAGGAACACCCCTTTGGCCATGGGCGGGCGGAGTTCCTTTCGGGCTTTGCTCTGGCCGTGATCCTGGGCATGGTGGCCCTGGAGATCCTGGTGCGGTCCGTGGGGCGGATCGTCCACCCAGCCTCCCCAGGGGTGACCTGGCCTGTGGCGTTGGTGATCTTTGGCACAGGCCTCGTGAAACAGGGGATGGCCTGGGTGTCCGAACGGTACGGGGAGGCCCTGGAGGCCCCTGGGCTCAAGAGCGATGCGTACCACCACTTTACGGACGCATTGACCTCCTATGTGGTGGCGGCCGGGCTGTGGGTCCAGCCCCGGTTTCCTTGGGTGGACGGGGTGTTGGGCTTGGGGATCGCCGGTTTCATCCTGTGGCTGGCCTACCGATTGATCCGAGAGATCGGGTCGTCGCTGTTGGGCACCCGGCCCTCTGCCTCTTTAGAAGCGCTGATCCGGGAGGAGGTGCAGCGGATCCCTGCCCTGAGAAACCCCCACAACATTCGGGTGCACGGCTATGGCAATTACTACGAGATCACCCTCCACGTGGAGGTGGAGCCCTCTATGCCCCTCTCCGAAGCCCACGCCTTGGCTACGCGTTTGGAACGGGCGATCTCCGAAAAGATTGAGGGGAAGGTGACGGTTCATGTAGAACCGGCCTTCCCCTCAAGGTCAGCCGAGTAGTGGGTTACTTTTGGAAGTATGCCCGGTTCTTCTCAATGTACTCCTTCCACTCCTCGGGTACAGCGTCCTCAGGGAAGATGGCCTGGACCGGGCACACGCTCTCGCAGGCACCGCAGTCAATGCACTCGTCCGGGTTGATGTAAAGTTGGGGCTCTTTATCAAAGTCGGGCTCGCCTTCCTTGGGGTGGATGCAGTCCACAGGGCACACTTCCACACAGGCCTGGTCCTTCACCCCCACGCAGGGTTCGGCAATCACGTAGGCCATGGTTCACTCCTCCTGTTTTCCGCTTAATTTACAGGCAGCCCAAGGCCTGGGCAAGGCAGGGCCTCCTTACGGATAGATGCCCCGAATCTTGGTGGCCTTGGCGACCCGGTCAATGGCCAGGATGTAGGCGGCGATCCGCGGGTTCACCTTGAGTTCGTCCACCTTGCCCATCACGCTGTAGTAGGCGTCTTGCATGATCCGTTCCAGTTGCTTGCGGATCTCGTCCTCCTCCCAGAAGAAGGAGTAGATGTCCTGCACCCACTCAAAGTACGAGACGGTCACGCCGCCGGCGTTGGCCAGGATGTCGGGCAGAATGAGCACACCCTTGTCCCACAGGATCTTGTCGGCCTCGGGGGTGGTGGGACCGTTGGCCAGTTCCAGGATGATCTTGGTTTGGATCCGATCGGCATTCTCGTCGGTGATCTGGTTTTCCAGAGCAGCCGGGACCAGGATGTCGTTGGGGATCTCCAAGAGCTCCTTGTTGCTCACCCGGTCTGCATCCTTGTAGTTGATCACCGAGCCGGTTTCCTGCTTCACTCGGATCACCTCGTCAATGTCCAAGCCCTTGGGGTTGTAAATGCCGCCCTTGGAGTCGGAAACCGCAATCACCGTGGCCCCGTCTTCCACCATGAACTTGGCGGAGTACATGCCTGCGTTGCCGAACCCCTGGATCACCACTTTGGCGTCGGGCAATTGGAGGTTCACCCGCTTGACGGCCTCGCGCACCACGTACTGGCCGCCCAGGGAGGTGGCCACGTTCCGGCCCTTGGATCCACCGATCTCCAGTGGCTTCCCGGTAACCACACCGGGCACCGAGTAGCCCTTGTGCATGGAGATGGTGTCCATGATCCAGGCCATCACCTGGGGATTGGTGTTCACGTCCGGGGCCGGGATGTCCTTTTCCGGGCCGATCAGGATGGAGATCTCGGTGGCAAACCGACGGGTGAGCCGCTCCAGTTCGGCTTGGGACATCTCTTTGGGGTTGCACCGAACGCCACCCTTGGCACCACCGTAAGGGATATTCACCACGGCCGTTTTCCAGGTCATCCACATGGCCAGGGCCTTCACCTCGTCCAGGGTGACGTCGGGCGCGTAGCGGATGCCCCCCTTGGAAGGACCCCGGGCCTGGTTGTGTTGTACCCGGTGGCCGGTGAACACCTTAATGGTGCCGTCGTCCATTTTGACCGGGAAGTGGACCGTGAGCTCCCGTTTGGGTTCCCGCAGCACTTCCCGCAGACTGGGTTCAAGCCCCATGATCTCGGCCGCTTCGTCAAACTGCTTCTGCGCGACCTTCCAGGGATTCAGCTCCGACATACCCAAACCTCCTTTTGTGGTTTTGAAGGAAACGGATCGTTGCAAAGTTCCGGCCAAACCCCAAGATCCAAAACCTTCCAAATCCCTGCAGGATTTTTCGGTTTTGGTGAGCCGTTGCTCCAAAGTGGAATTGCCGGGGGTGTGTCGCTTTGGTACACCGGGACGGCCTCCTTAGAGTTCCAAATCCACCTCTTCAATCACCAAGTCTCGGCCCTGGAGCAGGGTGCCGCCCCAGGTACCGCATTGGGGGCACAGAAAGGGAAGGTCCTCGGGCTCGTACACGGTGCCACAGGTGGGACATTGGACCCTGGCTGGTTCCAGCCGGATTTGGAGCTCCGCCCCCTCCGCCAGGGTGCCTCGCTTGAGGATGCCAAAGGCGCTCTGCAGGAGTTCGGGGACAGCCGTGGAGAATCGGCCCACACGCAGTTGGATGCGGGTGATGCGTTGAGCCCCCTCTTGGCGCGCCAACTGCTCCACCTGCTCCAATAAAGCCTGGATGAGCGAGGCCTCATGCATGGGCGAAGAGCTGCCGGTACACGGCCTCCAAGTACTCCAACAGGTGGGGGATTCCCTCGCCCGTGATCACCGAGGTCCGGAAGATCCGGAGGTCCGGTTGCAGCGAGCGGGCAAAGGCCTCGGCCTGTTCCACCTGGAAGGGGACATGGGGCAATAGGTCCACCTTGGTGATCACCAGCACCTGGCTGGTGAGGAAGGCCTCCGGGTACTTGAGCGGTTTATCGTCGCCTTCAGGGGTAGAGAGCAGCACCCAGCGCTGTTGCTCCCCCAGATCAAACCCTGCTGGGCACACGAGATTCCCCACGTTTTCAATGAACAGGAACCGGGGGGTCCCTTGGAGTTTTTCCAGGGCCCGGAGCACCATTCGGGCCTCCAGGTGACAGGTGCCTCCGGTGACGATCTGCACCGCCTGGATCCCATGGCGTTCCAAACGCTCTGCATCGCGGCGGGTTTGCACATCGCCAACGATGACCGCCATCTGGGGGCCCAGGTGTTGGGCAAGGGCCTCCAAGAGGGCCGTTTTCCCTGCCCCTGGCGACGACAACAGATTGGTCACCAAGATCCGCCGACGCCGAAGATCCTCCCTCACCCGTTGGGCCAAGAGATCGTTGGACTTCAAGATGCCCTGTTCTAAGACGACACGTTTTTGAGCCATGACTCCAGCACCTCCCGGGCACGTTGCACCACCCGAGGCACCGCCCGGGCCACCTCCGGGCTCATTGGAGCCCCGACGGTTTGAAGGTCGCGGGCCACCACCACCAGCACTTGCCCCTCTTGGGGCACCGGCAAACCCAGGGCATGGCCCACGTCCAGCACCTCCTTGAGGCTCATGGAGTGCAAGGACATTGCCGTTTCGTGGGAGGGCAGGGCCTTAAGCGGGAACTCCAAGAGGGTGCCGGGGGGATGGGAGGGATGCTTGAGCACATCCACGATCAACAGGTAATGGAAACCCACCAAGTGGTCCAACAGCCGAAGCCCGGACTCCGCAGAGATTTGGAACTGCACGGCAGGATGGCGGATCTGAGACTGGAGTTGGCGGACTACAGTGGGGCCTAAGGCGTCGTCCCCGATGAGGTCGTTCCCAAGGCCCAACACCAGGATCCTATGCGTGGGAGTTTCGGGAGGCGAAGAGGCCAAAACGGTCCCCTCTCACAGATACCCCAAGCCGCGGAGATGCTCCTTCAGCTCCTCGGTGTACTCGCCCTCTTCTCCGCTGTAGGTGTAGCCCTCGTCGTGGGTGTCCACGTAGGAGATGCCTTGGGCCACCGTGTCCTGAAGCAGGGCGGTGAGGGGTTTTCCGTCCATGTCCCGACCGATGGGGATCCCGAAGAGGGCCAATACGGTAGGGGTGATGTCCAGTACTGTGGCGTTCTCCACGAGTACCCCGGACTTAAAAGCCGGGCCGGCCACCACCAGGATGCCGTCGGGGTGGTGTTCGCCTGAAATGCGGGTGTCGGACTCGCTCAGGAGTTTGCCCAAGGGCACGGACTTACCCTCAATGTCCACGGTTTCATCCAACCGGATGTGGGGAGAGGCCTCTCGGTTGTTCACGGTAACGAGGACATACCCCACCTTGTCCCGTTTGGTGATGAACAGGGGAACACCGTGAACCTGGATCCGGCGGATCCGTTCCATGAGTTGGTCCTCAAAGGCCGTGTCCTCGTGGAGGCTGCGGATGTAGGTCCGGTCCGAGATGACCACGTAGCGCACCTGATCGGCTACGCCCAGGGCTTTGAGCAGGGCTTCGCTCTTCACGACGTAGGTTTTGGTGTCCTCCATTTGAGGCACAGGTTGAAACCCGTGATCGGAGAGCACAATCACATTGGTGTCTGGCCCTAAGGCCTTGAGAATCTGGCCCAAAGCCCGATCAGAGGCTTCGTATACGGTTTCCAACACGTGCCCGTAGCGGCGGATCTCTTCCTGGGTAACCTCGGGGAACAGCTGGGGCTCGTGGAACTTCCAGTACAGGTGAGCACAGGCATCGGTGACATTGGAGTAGAAAAAGAGGTAATCCGGGCTGTACTTGCGGATCAAGTGCACAAAGAGGTCCGTTTGGAACCGCAGTTTCAGCAAACGTTTCCGGTAGTACGTGTCCAGGTACCCGTAGCGCCGGATTTTCTCTTCCACCATATAGCGGGCGGCGGCCCAAAGGCTGCTCCAGCGGAAGCCGTTCCGCAGTCCCTGGGCCACGTAACCCAGGTACTTACGCAGGGAACGGGCCCTGGCGGCTTCTGCTACGGCCATTTCCCGGATGAACTGGTATTCCGGAGGATAGGTTTCCGGCCCCCGAGCGAACACGTCGGGAATCATGAAGTGCCGGATGGGCCGGGGGGGCCAGGTCACCATATGGCCAAAGATGCCCACGGTTTTGCCGTATTTTTCCAGAATATCCCAGATCCGGCGGGTTTTGACGGCATCACTGGGAATAACAAAATCCTTGACTCCATGCTTCTCGGGCACCTTCCCCGAGGAGATGGTGGTCCAGAGCATAGGGGAGATCATGGGTTCTATAGACTTCAAAACCCCATAGGACCCGCGGTCCATGAGGGACCGCAGGGTGTTCATCTTCCCCTTTTCCAGCATGGGGCGGATCACCCGCCACGTGGCGCCGTCCATACCGTATACCAAAACCTTCATCGTCCGAAACCTCCTGAACAATGGCATTAGTCTATGCCGGAACCCGCGGGGCTGCAACCGATCCCCCCAGGGCTCGGAATTCCTGTCTGTCCCGTGTTCACCGGTGGATATGCTTCCACATTGCGGCGGTGTGGGGGGTCCCTTATAGTTTAGCCGTGGCTAAGAATTCCCGCAGAGAAAAAAGAAAAAGGAAAGAGGAAAAAACGGGCCCCCATGGGGCCACGCGTCATCTCCGAGAGGATCTCCCACTGAAATTCCTCTGGATTGTCCTGGCCTTTCTGGTGCTGACCCTGATTCTGTACGCCCGCGTGCTCTCTCCCCAGTGGATGATTGCCGCCACCGACCAACTCACAGCAGGGGTGTTCTTCCGCGAGTTCCAGGCCCGAGTGCTCCGTCACCTGCACACCTTTCCCCTCTGGAACCCTTACATCTTCGCCGGGCTCCCCTTCATTGATGCGCTCCACGGTGACATGTTCTACCTTACCGCCCTGTTCCGCCTCGTGTTCCCCACCCATGTGGTGATGAACTACACCTTCATCCTGCACACCTTCCTGGCGGGGATCACAGCCTTCCTGCTGTTCCGTTCTCTGCTCACCCAGCGGGTGTTGGCCCTTTTGCTGGCCCTCGCATACATGTACTCCGCCTCGCTGGTGTCGCTGGCGTATCCAGGACACGACGGCAAGGCCGTGGCCATCGCCTTCTTCCCTTTGCTGTTTTACCTCACATACCAAGGGCTCCGCACCGGCGCTCGCCGGTACTTCTTCGGCAACGCCCTGCTGCTGGGCTACCTTACCCTAAGCATCCACATCCAGATGATGTACTACACCTACCTGGTGCTGGGCCTGCTTTGGCTCTTTGAGGCCGTGGGGGCGTACCGAGAACAGGGCACCGCCCGGGCCGTCCGAATCTCTCTCTACTTTTGGGCGATGGTAATCCTGGCGGTAGGGGTTGCAGCTCTGAAGTACGTGCCTGCCTTTGAGTACCTTTCGCAGTATTCCCCCCGCAGCGGGGCCGGCCGAGGCTATGAGTTTGCCACCTCCTGGGCGTTGCCCTGGGAGGACTTCCTGAGTACCTTTCTGCCCAGGTTCTCCGGGTTCCTGGACCACTACTGGGGCAGCAACCCCTTCAAGATCAACTCGGAGTACGCCGGGTTCCTGGCCTGGTTGCCTGCCCTTTACGCCTTGGCCTTTGCCCGTCGTACCCGCTTCTTTGCCTTCTTGATCACCCTGTTCGGGGTGTTCTTCTTCATCGTGCTGGGGGGACACACCCCCGTGTTCCAACTCTTTTACCATCTCCTGCCCCAGTTCAAGAAGTTCCGGGCCCACAGCATGGCCTTCTTCGTGCTGAACCTGGACCTCCTGCTCCTTGGGGCCTTGGCGTTCCAGGGCCTAATGGATCAGCGCGACCGTCCAGAGACCTGGCGTCGGTTCTGGCTCCTGACCGGTGCGTGGGTGGCTGTGTATCTCATCACCGCAGGGCTCTATGCGCCGCTGGCCCGCTTCTTCGTCCACGATCCGCGGAAGGTTCAGTTGATTGCGGTGAACGCCCCGGTGTACCAAAGGTTTGCTTTGATGACGGCCCTGCTCGCTGGCGGCTTTGCCTGGATCCTGGCAGCTTATCTCCGGCGACGGCTGGATGCGTTGCCCTTTGTGGCCTTGGCCAGCCTCTTGGTCCTGGCCGATCTATGGCCTCACGACCTGCCCTTCATCCAGCGGGTCCCCGCCCCTGATCGCTACTACGCACCGGATGCGGTGGTGCAAACCCTGCAGAGGGATCCTGGGGTGTATCGGGTGTTTCCCCTGTTCTACAAGGTGGACAACAACTATCTGATGTGGTACGACATTGAGTCCATCGGAGGCCACCACGGCAACCAGTTCCGCCGGTACCAGGAGTTGGTGGGGGCGGAGAACACCATCATGTTTCGGCCCCAAAGTGTGATGGACCTCTACCGTTATCCGCAGCTTGTGGACCTTTTGGATGTCCGATACGTGGTCACTCAACCCCTTCCCGAGGATCTCCGTCCCTACGATCCCCCAACGCGAGCCTGGCTTCAGATGATTCTGGATTTTCTCCATCGCCCAGGCATGCAAGAGGTTTACCGAGACCGCCAGGTGGTCATCTATCGCAATGCCCATCAATTGGGCCGGTTGTTCGCTGTGGATCGGTACGAGGTGCTCTCCCCAGATCAGGTACTTCGTCGTATGAAGTCCGAGGCCTTTGATCCCCGAAGGGTGGCCTTTTTGGAGCAGGACCCTGGTGTTGTTCTGCCCACCGACACCCTGCCGTTGCAGTTCTCCTATCGGTTTGTAGAGCGGACGCCGAACCGTATCCGAGCGGAGATCACTCTGTCGCGGCCGGCCCTCGTGATCTACTCGGGCAACTTCTATCCTCAGTTTCAAGCCCGGTTGGATGGTCGGCCGGTGCCGGTGTATGTGGCCGATTACATCCTGCGGGGCGTGTTTGTAGAGGCAGGCACCCACACTTTGGAGTTCGTGTATCACCACGACTTCTGGCGACGGGGTGGCGGGATCTCTTTGGTGAGCCTGCTTTTGATTCTGGCATTTCTCGCCTGGCCGGTGCGGTCCAAGAAGAAACCATGAAACGCCTCCTGGTTACCGGTGCCGCGGGTTTCATCGGATCCCATGTAGCAGAGGTGCTGCACCGCCGTGGGTACCACCTGGTTTTGCTGGACGCTTTGAACTACGCTGGCCATGTGGAAAACCTGGCCTCCCTGGAGCCCCTTCAGGTGGTGGTTCCCCGCTTTGGGGACGATCTGGTGGAGGTGGATCCCTCAGGCCGGGCTCGCTCCCTGAGCATCCCCGTAGACGAGGCGAAACTCCCCAGCCATCGGCAGGAGGTGCCGGACCCCACTGCCCTGGTCCAGGCCCTGGCAACCGACAAGCCGGTGCTGGTGGTGGCCAACCTGTTGAACCGTACAGTGGTTCAAACCTTGATGGCCCAGGTGCATGGGGTGGTGCACCTGGCAGCAGAGACCCACGTGGACCGGTCCTTGGTGCATCCTCGTCGGTTCTTGGCCTCGGACATCTGGGGAACCTATACACTGCTGGAGGCTGCCCGCCGACACCCTGTGGAGCGGTTTCTCTACGTGTCCACCGACGAGGTGTACGGTGAGGTGCCCGAGGGGGAGGCCTCAGAGGATTGGCCCCTGAGGCCTTCCAGCCCCTATGCGGCATCCAAGGCCGCCGCCGACCGCTTTGCCTTTGCCTATTTCCGGGCCTACGGGGTGCCTGTGCTGATTGCTCGGCCCAGCAACGCCTTTGGGCCTCGCCAGTATCCGGAAAAACTGATCCCCGTGATGGTCCTTTTGGCCCTGGCCGACCGCCCCTTGCCCCTTTACGGCGATGGCCAGCAGCGTCGCAACTGGATCTATGTAGAGGATCTGGCAGAGGCCCTGGTGTGCATCCTGGAGTCGGGCACCGTGGGCGTGGAGTACAACGTACCGGGCACCACCGAGATGACCAACCTGGAACTGGTGCATCGTTTGCTGGATCTCCTGGGGAAGCCCAAGAGCCTGATCCGTTTCGTGAAGGATCGGCCCGGCCATGACCGTCGGTATGCCCTGGCCGGCGACCGGCTTCGGCAACTGGGGTTCCGCCCCCGGCACGCTTTCTCCGAGGCCCTGCGTGTCACCGTGCGGTGGTACCAGGAACACCGCTCATGGCTTCGCACCCTGATGCAGCGGGACCCCTTCCTGAGGGAGTGGTATCGGGAGCGGGGCTTGGATCTATGAAGGGCAGGCTTCGGGTGGACCGGTTCCTCAAGTACGTGTGCCTGTTCAAATCGCGCAATGCTGCTCAACAGGCCTGCAAAAAGGGATACGTGCGGCTTAATGGCAAGCCTGTTCGGCCCGCGGATCCCGTGGCTGAGGGGGACATCCTGGAGTTGGACCTCCCCACCCGCTACCTGGCCCTGCGAATATTGCAAGTGCCTAAGCGGCAAGTGCCCTGTCGTGGGGCCTCGGGCTTCTACGAAGTCATAGAGACCCGAACTCGGGAGCAGATCGTGCAGGACCTGCTGGACGATCTGCTGGAGGAGATGGGGGGTGAGATGCCCCTGGACGCTTGATCACCGGTTCTCGGTGCTCTTCTTCAGTTCCCGAGCGTAGGCGTAAAACTCGGAGAGGTCCATCTCCCGCAGGAACACCAATCCTCGGGTGGCACGGATCAGAGGGCTGGGGTGGCCGTGGAAGAACTCGCGTCCCAACAGGAGTTTGATCTTCTGGTATTGCTCTACCTGGATCTTTTGGGCCAGCTCCGAGAAGGGGCCGTCGTGCTCATAACTGGGGAAAGAGGCGGCCCGCTGCGAGCCGAAGGCGTTCATGAAGGAGTTTTCCATCACCGCGAACATGTTGAGGGACACCGGCACAAAGACGTTGGCTTCGGCTGGATGGAACCGGTACCACACGTTGCGGTACCCCACCACCACCAGGTCATGGCGGCCGCTTTCGCGTTCGTAGATCTTGAGGGCCTCGGCGATGGCTTGGAGCACCTTGTAGTGCGTGTCGGGTCCGCTGGCCTCAGGGTCAAAGGCTACGGTGACCACGTCGGGCTGCACCTCCCGTAGGAGTTGCACGATGGGCATCACATCTCGGGGGATGGTGGGCTCTTCGGTGAAGATGTCGCCGGTGTAAAAGCCCAAACGCAGGTGTCGCACGGCATCGTGGTTAAAGCCGAAGTAGCCCCAAAGGCAATCGGCTTCCCACTCGCGGATCATGCCTTTGAACCGTTGGATATCTGGCCGATCTTTTACCCCTGGGGGTTGGCTTTCAAAGTAAGCGGCCAGGAGTTCTACGCGTCGCTGAGCCTGGTCCAGGGAATCTACACCGTAGAGTTCCACCAAGTTCCGCAGGAGACGGCGGGCTTCCCCCTCTTCCTTCATAGGGGTGCTGCGGGCAGCGATGCCATCCAGGTACTGCCATACATCGCGGTTCCGGCCCTCCACGTTCTGCGGATCAAAGTAGCCCTCTTCCCACAGGGCACGGAACTTTCGGTCTTCCAGGAACCGTTGGAGTTTCCGCACCATCTGCAGAGCGTAGGCGTTGGACACAGCGGTGAACCCCGAGGTCATGTACGCGAAAACGTGCCGATTGGTGGCATCGCGGATGTGCCGCACGGCATAGGGCAGATACCCCAGCATGATATCGTCGTGGTGGGGGGCGGTGTGCAGAAAGGTGGTGTGATGCCGCAGGGTCATGCCACGCTGGATCTTCTGTTCCAGTCGGTGCCGGAGTTCTTCCAGAACCTCAGGCACTGGGCGATCGCCCAGCCGTTGGAGAAGCAATTGGCCCAGGGGATCCTCTTGGAGATGCTGGTGGGTGAGATGAACCAGGCGACGACGGTGTTTCCACGCGATGTCCACGGCCACCTGTTCCACGGTTTCTGAAGGCCAATGGGCTTGTTGGGCGAGCCAGCGGTATCGCCGTTCCCGAAGGAGTTTGGCCGCCCCCTGGGTGATGAAGAAACGGGCGTGGGGCAGCTTGTGGAGTGCAGTGGCCGGGTATCGGATGTGGGGCGGTTCCTCCACGGCATCGCGCACCACCTGGGCCTTGGCCTCGCCGGCAGCAAAGATGATGGCTACGGCTTCGGGGTTGTGGGTGATGGTGGCCAGGCCGATGGTGATCACCGGCCGCTTTCGGGCGATTTCAATGCCCCCCAGATCCACGGCGGCCGCTGCCTGGGTTTCGTAGTTGGTGTAGGTGAGCCGGGTGGTGGAGAAGTGGTCGGATCCCCGGACGTTAAAGGCAATGTGGCCATCCGGCCCGATACCGCCTAAGAAAAAGCCGATGCCGCCCAACGCCCGGATCCGCTCCTCGTACCGTTGGCACCACTCATCTACGGCCTCCAATACCTGCTTTTGGATGTGTTCCAAGCGGGTGCGGGGGTGGCGGAACCGCAGGCTGAGGTCCACTTCGTAATTGGGCCAAACCTCTTCCAACTTCATGCCCCGGGGTAGGCCGATTTGGGTGGCATCTATCAGCAGGGCCCGTTGAGGGTCCAGGCCGAAGCCTTCCAGGTAGAACCGACGCACGTAGTGGTAAAAGCTGTTGGGTTGCTCTGGATGGATGGGGTAGAACTCGTCAATCTGCACGAAGGTGAGTCCACGGAGCGAAGGTTTGTGGGCGGGGTCCAGGCCGAAGTCTTCCAGGGTTTTTCGGGTTTCCGGTTCGTGCCAGGTGTTTAGAAAATGGGTGGTCCACTTGATGAAGTACTCTGGGGTTTTGCCGGTGGGCAGGGCGATCACCCCTTCGGGGTTTGCCTGTACCCATTCCAGAAAGCGGAGAGCGGTGATCCTGCCCAGATCCGGAAAGTTGTCCACGATGAGCACACCGATCTTCTCGGTGGGCGGATACCGAAGCTGATCAAAGCCGCTGCGGCTGAGCGCGGCCCGTTCCACCGCAGAGGTAGGGTATAGGGGCTGTTCGGGTGTCATGGTGGTATAGTGTACAACGAAAGGAGGGCCTCAGGCGTGGGGTCCGTGGGCGAGCTGCAGCAGATGTTGGAGCTCAGGATCTTCGGGGTCCACCTGGAGCCCTTGGCTGGCGATGAGCAGGGCTTGCTCGGGCCGGAAGGACTCCAGGTAAAAACGGGCCACCCGAGCAAACGCTTGGAGCACTCGGTACCGAAGATGTCGGACCGCAGATTCCAGCAGGGGGTACTCTACATCGTAGAAGGGGGGTCCTTCCACCAGGGACAGGGCTTGTTGGTATTTGCCCACGGCCAGGGCGTGGGCGCCTCGTTGATCTTCGGCCTCTGCCTGTTGGAGTTCGTGTAAGAAGTGCCAAAGATCCACCTCCAGGTGCTGGGGATTGAGCAGGTACTGGTCATTTTGACGAAGAAAGGCGTGTTTCCCCAGCAGTTTCCGGAGGTGGGAAAAGGTCCAATGCAGGTTGTGGATCTGGCGATCCGGAGGAAGATCGGGCCAAAGGGCCTGGGCCAAGAAGTGGGCAGTAGTGGTCCAGCGTTGTACCGGGGCCAGCGCCAGGGTGGCCAAGAGCTGCTTGGCTTTGACCGAGCCTGTGTGCACGAGCACCTCCAGGTTAGGAAAGACCACGCGGAAGGTTCCCAGGGTTTTGATTTGGATCCGCGTGCCAGAGGTGGAGCCAGGATGGAGCAAAGAGGTAAGCCGGCGCCGCAGGGGACTTTCAGCCGGTAGGGTTTTCAGGAACCAGGATACACGATCGGTGGCTTGGAACTGTTGAATTGCCTGGCGATAGCGGGCCAGCAGGGATTCCATTAGGCCCCGGGGAGGGCGTTTCATCCAGGCGAGGCCCCGCAACCCCCGTTCCAAAAGGTAGGGGGTCATGATGAGGTATCGCCGCTGGCTTGCCTGGCTCAGGGCGAGTTCCAGGTCTTCGGTTCCCAAAGGGGTCCCTTGACGGAACCGGATCTCGGCCCGGAGGGCGAAGCTCTTGGCTAACCCAATGAGGGCCTTCATCCCGCTGTAGTGGAGGATGGCGCGGTCCACCCAGGCCAGGGCGCGGTCCACCTGCCCTTCCAGGGCCCACCATTGGGCCCAAAGCCGTTCTCCCACTGGTTGCCACAGAGGATACCCCTGGGCCTCGGCCCAGCCCTCTTCCAGGTAGAGATGGGCCTGTTCCCGTTGACCCATTTCCAGCAGGGTTTCGGCCATGTTGAGCCGGTTCAGGGCCCACTCCTCCCGATTCCTGGGGCGGAGCTGTTTGAGGGCTTGGTACTGCACCAGGTACTGGCCCCGGAAAAAGAGGAGATTGAGATGGTCCAGGGGCACCCGGGAGGATTCCGGGGCGAGATGGGCCAGGGCGTTCCACCATGCCTCTTCGGCCTCTTGGAGGTTCCCTTCGGTGCCGTGGAGTGCACTTTGCAGGCTTTGGGTGAGGATCAGCGTCTCACGGTCTCCGCAGGCCTGGGCGTGGAACAGGGCTTCCTCCAGGAAGTGGTGGCTTTGGGCCAGGTTGCCCATGCTGAAGCACAGGTGGCTGATGGCCATAGAGGCGCGGGCCCGTAGACACGAACCCTCAGGAGCCTCCCGATACACCTCCAACAGGGTTTGAAAGGCGCTGTCTACCTGGGCCTGGGCCACCAGGATCCTGGCCTGCAGGAACCTCCGCTCGGGTTCGGCCAGGGGGGCTTGATCCACCACCCGCTCGGCCTGCTGAATCCGCCCGTTTCGCAGATGGGATTCCACTTCTTGTACCAGCGGCAGGAACCCGTGGGTCTCCTCTTCGGGTTCTGAGGGGATGCCCAGCAGCCTTAGGAGTTCCTGCTGCTCCTCGGAGGACAGGGATTCCTTCAGGGTTTGGCGGAGCAGTCCGCTGGCCACGCGCACCTGGCCCCGGTCTTCCACCAGAAACCCCTCTTGGAACAGGCGGTGCACCTGCGTTTCTGCCTCGGGAAAGGCTTGGAGGGCCTCCCGGGGCGCCGAGGGCACCAGGCTTAAGGCCTGGAGCAGACGTTGCAACGAGGGGGGAAGGAGCTGCCATCGCTCACGTTCCCTTTGGAGGAGCAGGGAGAGGTCCACCCCCCGGGGATCCAGAACGATGCCGGGTTCTAAGGTTTGTCCCTGCCATTCCAGAAGATCCAGCAGGGCCTGGATTTGGGCGGGGATGCCCCCGCTGAGTTTCCAGAGCCAGGCCAGAAATTCCGGGGTTTGAGAGGTGCGGGTGCGCTCATAGAGCCAGCGGTGAAGGTCTTGGAATCGCAAGGGGCGCAGGGGCAGGTGGGACCACCACCGCAGGGACTCCGGGAGCACCGGAGTGGCCACCACCCACAGGATCGGGTAGCCGCGGAGCCGTTCTGCCCACTGGGCCAGTTGACGGGCTCGGGGCGGCGAAAGGGGGCCCTCAGCCGCCAGGACCACAGGGGCCTGGCGGCTGAGGGCCCGAATCTTCTCCTCAAATTCAGGGCTTTTGGACGAGGGCTGTGGCACCCAACGACGGGCCCCGGCTCCCAATTGCACCTGGAGGCCGTGGAGCCACTGTTCTGGCAGGGTTTCCCGCACACGGGTGTCGGCACGTGCCCAGAGATACGAGGGTGGCACCTGGGCCAACAGCCAGTCCACCAGGCTCCGTTTCCCCATCCCTGGGGGGCCTGTGATCACGATGCGGCCTCCCCGCCGGGTTTCCAGGGTTTGGATCTGCTCCTGGAGATGCTGGCGTTCCCACGAGCGACCCACAAACACCTGTTGGCCCATCGTGGCTATCTTGGTCCCCATGGGGCCGGAAGTCAACCGCGTCCTGTCCAGGCCCATCGCAGGAGCAGAGGGGAGTGCTGGGGCAGGGAGATCCGCAGGAAGTACACCCCAGCAGGGTATCCGGAGGGAAGAGCCCAGCGGTGTCGTCCCGCAGGCAGGGTTTGCTGGCGGTGCCAAAGCCGTTGGCCGGAGACGTTGAAGATCTCCACGAGGACGGGACCGGGAGAGCCATGGGTCAGGTCCAGCCATGCCTGGCGCTGGGCGTATAGGATCCGGCCCACCGTGGCAGAGTGTGGCGGGTTTTCTTGGAACCGGGTGGCCCCTTCGGAGGCCAAGGTCCACTGCGACAGTGCAGGGATCCCACGGCACTGCACGGCGTTGGACAGGGTATCCAGAGAGTCCGGAACCCAAGAGGTCCACTGGTTGCCGTCCCATCGCCACGCCCAGAGGTCGGGCTCGGAAAGGTTGGGCGGTAGATCCTCGGGCTGATAGAACAGGGTGAGGTCCAGGCTATCGTAGATCCCTTCGGTGTGCAGGTTCCACCAGCGGTGTATGCCGTTGGTCATGGCGTAGTGCTGTTCCGGGTGAACAGCGGAGGAGAGCCACAGGTTGCCTGCGGAGCTCTGAGGTGGATAGAACCGCACCAGAACGCTGCGGTGGCCTTCGGCGTCGTAGTGGACCGCTGCGGGATACTCCTGGGGGAGTTGTATGCCTCCGCTGTCGCCTTGGATCACCGCCAAGGAGTCCCAGGTGAGCACTAAGGAGTCCAACGTCGGGGTTTGCAGGGAGTCGGTACTGCTCAGCAGCACGCGGATTTGGAACCACCGGTGTCCATCGTGGAACCAAGGCACAGGGGCCGTGCCTCCTGTGAAGTAGGTGTCGGGCCCCTGGGGTCCTTGCCAAGGCGCAGTCTGTAGGTTTTGCAAGGTGCTGGCGGTTCTCAATTGGAGTTTACACGCCGTGCCAGGGGGTGTTTGAGCACTCCACCGGAGCCGGTGAAAGGCTACGTAGGTTCCAGCGTCCTGGGGGGCGGTGAGATACATTCCAGCAGGGACGTAACGGGTGGTGCCGTCGTTCTCCTGGAAATCCAGGTACTGGAACTGGTCCACATGGATCTCCACGGAGTCGTTGGGATCCACATCGGTATCCGTTGCAGCGAAGTAGGGGTAGTAGTTCTGCAGGCTGAAGGATTCCACTTGGGCCACCAGGTGGCCGTCCACCCAGGCTTGGAACCGTTGATCCTGAGCATCGTACAGGATGCGCCAGGGTCGGGGATCCGTGAACCAAGGAAGGTCAGCCGAGGGGGTGGTAAACCACTGGGTGCCGTCGCAGTATGCCACGTAGTAGAAGCCCCCGGTGGCGGTGCGATGGGCCCGCAGAATGAGGAATCGCTGGCTGGACGGACTGTAAAAGCCCAGTTCAAACTCCTGGCCCTCCTCGGGTTCCATATGCAGGATGTGCACCAGGGCAGCGGCCTCTGCGGAGCCCGTGCCCACGAAATGCCCTGTGCGGTCCAGGGAGGCATAGGTTTGGGACCCGTGTGCATATCCGTAGAAGCGGAGCACACCCCCAGCCTCCTCCACGTGGTACAGGGAGTCGTACACCGTCCAGCGGGTGGGATCCACGGTGCCGTCGTCAAAGTTGTCGTCAACGAAGGGGGCGGCCCACACGTCATCCACCCAAACGCCAAAGGATCTGTCGGTTTGTAGGCTTTGGAGTACGAAGATCACCCGCACACGGCCCACGCCTTGCCAAGTGTATGGGTGGAGGAAACGCTCAATTTGGTGTTTCAGGTTCCACCGGTAAAGGTTCCACTGGTCG
>CAYOQK010000064.1:0-25397 GCA_964406105.1 uncultured bacterium
GAAAAACCCGGGGGGGCCGCACCAGGGGGCGGCCCCGCCGAAACCTCTCACAGACCCTCGTTACTCCTGGGCCCCTTTCTCCTCCTCAATCGCCGCTTGGGCTGCGGCCAACCGGGCCACCGGCACCCGATAGGGCGAACAGGACACGTAGTTCAAACCGATCCGATGGCAGAACTTCACTGAGGCCGGATCGCCACCGTGCTCGCCACAGATGCCCACTTTGAGATCCGGCCGGGTGCTGCGGCCCCGTTCCACGCCGATCCGCACCAGGTCGCCCACGCCCTCCTGGTCCAGCACCTGGAAGGGATCGTCTTTAAGAATGCCCATTTCAATGTACTTGGGCAGGAACTTGCCCACGTCGTCGCGGGAGAACCCGAAGGTGGTTTGGGTCAGGTCGTTGGTGCCAAAGGAGAAGAACTGGGCCACTTTGGCGATTTGGTGTGCGGTGATGGCTGCTCGGGGCAGTTCAATCATGGTGCCCACCAGGTAATCCACTTCCACGCCCTTCTCCCGGAACACCTCTCGGGCCACCCGGTGCACGATCTCCACCTGGTGTTCCAGTTCTTTCACGGTGGACACCAGCGGGATCATGATCTCGGGTTTCACGTCCACACCCTCTTCCTTGAGCTCGCAGGCGGCTTCAAAGATCGCCCGGGCTTGCATCTCGGTGATCTCGGGATGGGTGATCCCCAGGCGGCAGCCTCGGTGTCCCAGCATCGGGTTGGCTTCCTTGAGATCCCGCACCCGCTTCAGCAGGTTCTCTTTGGCCTGGATCTGTTCAATGATCTGCCGTGTTTCCTTGAGACTCTCGGCCCCTGCCAATTCAAAGTAGAGCTCTGCCAGTTCCTCCAGCAGCTCCTCTTCCTTGGGCAAAAACTCATGAAGCGGCGGATCCAGGGTTCGGATGGTCACCGGCAGGCCGGCCATTTCGCGGAAGAGCCCTTTGAAATCCTCCTTTTGGAAGGGCAGGAGTTTGGCCAAGGCGCGCCGCCGTTCCTCTTCGGTGTCCGAGAGGATCATCTCCTGCATGGCCCGAATCCGGGATCCCTCAAAGAACATGTGCTCGGTGCGGGCCAGGCCGATGCCCTCTGCACCGAATTCCCGGGCCTTACGAGCATCTGCAGGCTTGTCGGCATTGGCACGCACGCCGAGCTTGCGGAACTCGTCGGCCCAGGTCAACAGGATCTCAAATTCCTCAAACAACTCAGGCGCCACCAGCGGAGCCTCGCCCAGGTACACCTTGCCGGTGGACCCGTCAATGGTGATGATATCCCCCTTGCGCACGCGTTGTCCCCGGGCCACAAACACCTGTTGATCGTAATCCACGTGGATGTCTTCGGCTCCCACCACGCAGGGCTTGCCCATACCACGGGCCACGACAGCGGCATGGCTGGTCATGCCGCCCCGTGCCGTAAGGATCCCCTGAGACCGTGCCATCCCACGGATGTCATCCGGGGAGGTCTCGTGGCGCACCAGGATCACGCGATGCCCCTGTTCTGAGAGCTGGGCGGCCTCCTCTGGATCAAACACCACCATCCCGCTGGCCGCACCCGGGGAGGCAGGCAGGCCTTGAGCAATGGGATCCTGGCGGAACTGGGGATCAATCATGGGGTGCAGGAGCTGTTCCACCTTGTAGGGGTCCACCCGAAGGATGGCTTCCTTGCGGTCAATCAGCCCTTCGCGCGCCATATCCACAGCGATCTTGACCATGGCACGGGGTGTGCGTTTCCCCACCCGGGCTTGGAGCAGGTACACCTTGCCGCGCTCAATGGTGAACTCAATGTCCATCATGTCGCGGTAGTGCTTTTCCAGGCGATCAAACACCTGGATCAGCTCCTCGTAGGCTTGGGGCATCTCGTGCTTCAGCTCCTCCAGCGGCTTAGGGGTGCGGATCCCAGCCACCACGTCCTCGCCTTGGGCGTTCACCAAATACTCACCGTACACCTTTTTCTCGCCGGTGGAGGGGTTCCGGGTGAAGGCCACGCCGGTGGCCGAGTCGTTGCCCATGTTGCCGAAGACCATGGTTTGGACGTTCACCGCGGTGCCCCACTCATCCGGAATCCGGTGGATCTTCCGATACTCAATGGCTCGGGGGTTGTTCCAGGACTTGAACACCGCCTCAATGGCCATCCACAGTTGCTTTTTGGGATCCTGGGGAAAGTCCTGCCCGGTCAACTCTCGGATGCGCTTCTTGTACTCCTCCACCAGTTCCTTCAGGGCCTCTGCCGGCAGCTCGTAGTCCAGGGTTACCCCGTACTGCTTCTTTTTCCGCTCTAAGAGTTTTTCAAACTCATCGTGGGGCACCCCCATCACCACGGAGCCGAACATTTGGATGAACCGGCGGTACGAGTCGTAGGCGAACCGCTCATCGTTCGTGAGCTTTGCGAGCCCCTGAACGGTCTCGTCGTTCAGGCCCAGGTTCAGCACGGTGTCCATCATGCCGGGCATGGACACCCGGGCCCCGGAGCGGACCGACACCAGCAGGGGATTGCTGGGATCTCCAAAGCGCTTGCCTGTGAGTTCCTCCAGCCGCTTCAGAGCATCTTCCACCTGTTGAGGCAGTTCCTCCGGCACCTGGCCGTTCTTGAAGTAGTACACGCAGGCCTCGGTGGAGATGGTGAACCCTGGGGGCACAGGGATCCCCAAGTTGGTCATCTCGTGCAGGTTGGCCCCCTTGCCACCCAGCAGATCCTTCATCTGCGCGTTCCCTTCGGCCTTGCCACCACCGAAGAAGTACACGAACTTCTTGCTCATCGCTTACAAACCTCCTATTTCACAACTGCCATTCTGAAGGTGTGGGTTTCGCCCTCACCCGTCTGCACCACCCCCACGTACACCCCCGGCTCTAAGGAACTTGCTCCCCGAATCGTGAGGGTTCCAGGAGTTTCTTCTTCCGCCCTTACCCCTGATACCCGCTGGCCTGTGAGCCGAAACAGCCCAATCCAGCGGAGGGGAGATGTGCCTACCACCCAGAACTGGTCCTGACCCTGATCCAGAGGATTAGGATACACCCGAATCGCCGGAACTTCCGAGGGGGTTCCCGCCGCCTCCAAGCGTACCCGGGCCACACCCTTGTTGGTGGCCACATACACGTAGCCATCGGGGTCCAAGGCCAAGGCATGGCGCGGTGCATACAGGTAAAGGTTATCCAAGGGCTCGGGCCGTGGCACATCCGGAAGCCCGGTTTCGCGGGTAACCTCTACCACGAGTTCGGGAGGCCAGTGGGCGGTATATACCGCCAGGCCGGTTTCCGTTAGCACCAAAAGATAGGTGGGCAGCACCTTCAGGTCATAAACCGACAGAGGAGGCAGGGTTCCTACCCGCTGGACGTTTTGGCCTTGCACCACATACACACCGCTTAGGGTGCCCAGCCAGATGCGTCCCTCTGAATCCTCGTCCATGGCGGTTACGGTGGTGGGCACCCGGCCTTCGTCGGCAAACAGGAAGTGGTCCAACCGGTCCAGGGCTTCGTACACGGTAAACCCCAGGACACGCCCTACCCATAGGCGTCCCAGGTGATCTTCAAAGAGGGTATAGGGGAAAGCGTCGCCGCCCCCGCCCACATTCCCCAGGTACTCCAGGCTGCCTTGGCGCAGGTTGTAGAGGTGGAGATCCCCGTTGTAGGAGGCCACCACGCCGGTGGTATCCGAAAGGGGCAACACTGCGGTGACCACAGGGTCTGGCGGCGTAATCTGTTGGATCCATTGGGCCAAGGTATCAAACACGTACAGGCCTCCTTGGGAATTCCAGCAGGTCACCAAGGCGCCTCCAGAGAAGGCCACAATGTGGCGAGGCACTGGAACCCACAGACGGTTCCCCACCTGCCATTCCCCTTGCCGCCACAGGCTCACCGGGTAACTGTAGGGGCGGTGGGGCTGGGATCCCACCACCCACAGGGTGCCCTCGTGCCAATCCAAAGACACAATCCGATTGAGCGAGGGGCCTTGAAGGTCTTGCCAAGCCCGCTGGCCATCCTGCTCTATCACCAAGGCACGGCCCAGGTTGTACCGTTCCCATTCGGGATCCGGCCGATCGCTGTATCCCAAACCGTACACCACCCGCTCCCCTACGGTGACCACATCCCGTACATCGGTTCCGGCGTTTTCGGGGAGGGTCACGGTTTCCCAGTTGCCATCCGGCCAGATCCGCAGAGGAGGTGCGCCTGTGCTGTCCTTGGGGTCGGCGTACAGGGTATCTCCGGTGAAGGTCACCATACCGATCCACTGGCCGGGGGCATACACCTGGCCGTTATAGTGCAGGCCTTGGTCTGTGCCCACGGCCAGTTGTCCGCTGTGCCAGGCCAAGGCGGCCACCTGATACCCTTCCATCCGGAGGTGCCAGGCTTCCGGGATATCCAGCAACGGCCATGCCACAGCGTACAGGCCGTGATCTGTGCCCACGAACAGGCTGTCCGGGCTTGCCGTCACGCTCAGGAAATGAGCCACAGAGGTGAAAGGTGGGGCACCGGCGAACCGATAAAACCGGAGTTGATCATCCTGGGGGTGGGCGGTGCCTTGGAGGTGCCAAACGCTCAGCAGGGTGTCGGTGAGTTGCACAAGGAAGCTGTCCCTTAAGGCCAAGTGTTTCACCCGCTCCATGGCGGGAAAGTACTGGGGATTGGACACATAGGTCGCCACGACATTGTCACCCTCCGAGGGCACCACCACGGCCACCCCGTGTTTCCACAGGGCAAGCCAAAGGGTGTCTCCCAGGCCCTGCAGATCCACCACCACGGGATACGGCAGTTCGTTGCCGCTGTTCCAGGGGATGCGTTGGATCTCCGCCAAGGTATGGGGATCCAGGAACAGAAGGCCTCCGGAGGTGGCTGCCACCAGGGACGTTGAAGTAAGGTAAAAGCGGGACACCAAATCTGGATTCAGCCATACCCGATCCACCTGGGGGGTGATGGGGGGTGAGGTGGTGGCACCCAAGAGCCAGGAGAGGAGTACAATCCGGTCCAACATGTTCATAAAAATACGGCCTGGCGGGGCCTGTACAGGCCCCGCCAGGCCGTGCTCTTGACCTTCAAGACCTTAGTCTTCCCAGGTGTCAATTTGTGCGCGCTGCAACGTGCCCGAGAAGTCAATGTACACGGTTTTCCACTCGGTGAAGATCTCGTAAACGGTCCAGCCACCCTCGCGATGGCCGTTGCCGGTCTTCTTGATCCCACCGAAGGGCAGATGAGTTTCGGCGCCGATGGTGGGGGCATTGATGTACGTGATGCCTGCCTCTAACTCTTCTATGGCCTTCATGGCCTCCAGCAGGTTGCGGGTGTAAATGGACGACGACAACCCGTACTGCACACCGTTCGCCACCTCAAAGGCTTCTTCCAGGCTCTTGACCTTGAACACCGAAAGCACCGGGCCGAAGATCTCCTCCTGTGCAATGGTCATATGGGGCTCCACGTCCACAAAGATGGTCGGTGCGTAGAACCACCCCTTGTCGTAGGGTTCACCGGTTAGCGGATGGCCTCCATAAATGAGCCGAGCTCCTTCCTTCTTGCCGATTTCCACATAGCGATGGATGGTATTCCGCTGCTTTTCGTTGATCACTGGCCCCATGTCGGTGGATTCATCCAGGGGATCCCCGATCTTGAGGTTCTTCACGCGTTCCACCAGCATCTCAATGAACTCATCGTAGATGTCCTCGTGGAGGATCAAGCGGGAGGTGGCGGTGCACCGTTGCCCTGTGGTACCGAAGGCGCCCCAAACCACACCGTCCAGAGCCAACTCCAGGTCGGCTGAGGGCATGACGATCTGTGGGTTCTTGCCGCCCAGCTCCAGAGACACCTTCTTCAGGTGCTTGCCGGCCACTTCGGCGATCCGAGAGCCCACCTCCGAGGAACCCGTAAAGGTGATCACGCGCACATCCGGGTTTTCCAGTAGGGCCTCTCCCACAATGCTCCCTGGCCCGGTCACGTAGTTCAGCACCCCACCGGGCAAGCCTGCTTCCTCCAGGGCCTTCACCAGCTCCGCCGAAGAGGCGGGGGTATCCGAAGCCGGCTTGAGCACCACGGTGTTGCCTGCCAGGAGGGCCGGGAAGATCTTCCAAGAGGGGATGGCCATGGGGAAATTCCAGGGCGTAATCGCACCCACGACACCGATAGGCCGGCGAAACGTCAGGGCGAACTTGTTGGGCAACTCCGAGGGGGTGTTCAGGGAAAAGAGCCGGCGCCCTTCACCGAAGGCGTAAAAGCCGGTATCAATGGCCTCTTGGACATCTCCCCGGGTTTCGGGCAGAATCTTGCCCATCTCCCGGGTCATGAGCCGCGCGAGCTCCTCCTTGCGCTCCACCAGGATCTCGGTGGCCCGCCGCAGGATCTCCGCCCGTTTAGGGGCCGGCACCCGTTTCCAGTGGGGGTACATCCTTTTGGCAGCCTCCACGGCACGGTACACGTCCTCCTTGCCCGACTTCTGGAAGACGCCCACCACCTCATCCCAGTTGGCGGGATTCCGGTTCTCAAAGGTCTCACCGGTGGAGGCCTCCACCCACTCGCCTCCGATGTAGTTCTTGTAAACCTTCATTGCGCAAACCCTCCGTGGTTTGGGTATCCCGCCAAGGATACAGTCTCGTTGAAACGGGCTCAAGATAAGGAATCCACAGCCCTGGCAGGGTCACCCCTCCAGGGGCAGGGGTTCAGCGGACCGCCGTATAATTAGGCCCTGATGAATCTCCCCGTAAAGTATCGCCCCAAGCGTTTTGAGGACATCACCGGCCAGGAGCATGTCACCCGCACCCTGTACAACGCCCTAAAGGAGCAGCGGATCGCTCCGGCCTACCTGTTCTCAGGCCCCCGGGGGGTAGGCAAAACCACCTCAGCCCGAATCTTTGCCAAGGGGTTGAACTGCGAAAAGGGCATCACACCAGAGCCCTGCAACCAGTGCACGGTTTGCTTGGAAATTGATCGGGGGCGGTCCCTGGACGTCATTGAGATTGATGGGGCCTCCAACCGAGGCATTGACCAGATTCGGGAACTGCGGGAGAACCTCCGGCTCATGCCCACCCGCGGTCGGTATCGGGTGTACATCATTGATGAGGTCCATATGCTCACCACCGAGGCCTTCAACGCTTTGCTCAAAACATTGGAGGAGCCCCCTCCCCACGCGGTGTTCATCTTTGCCACCACCGAACCCCAACGGGTGCCCGAGACCGTGCTTTCCCGCACACAGCGCTTTGACTTTCGTCCCCTTACAGAGCAGGACATTGCCCGTCGGCTCCGTCAAATCGCGGAGGCCGAGGGCATGAGGGTCAGCGACGAGGCTCTCCAACGGATCGCCCGTTTCGCCTCAGGGAGCATGCGCGATGCCATTGCCCTCCTGGAGCAGGTATGGGTGTTTGCCAACGGGCCGGTGGAGGAGGAGCACGTGCTGCAGCTCTTGGGCACTGTACGCGATGAAGACTACCTGGCCCTGTTAGAACACGTGCAAAAACGCGACGTACGGGCCGTACTGGAAACCGTTGACCGGTTGTTTGATCAAGGGGTGAGTCCTCAAGAGTTCACCCGGGGGTTACAAGAGGTGCTGCGGAGGCTCCTCCGGGCCCGGGTGGGCGTGGACACCTCAGCCCTGTCCCCCTTTGCTCAGAAACTGGCCATTCCCGACCTTCTGGCCTGGCTCCGTGCCTCCCAGCAGTTGGAAGAAGCCGTCAAGTACTCCACCTTTCCCCGGGTGTGGGTGGACTACCACATGACCCGCCTGTGCTACCTGCCGCGAACCGTGGAGATCCAGTCGTTGCTGGAGGTGGCCGGGGTCACAGCCCTTCAATCGTCCAAGCCTCAGGCTCCCGCAGCCTCTTCTCCGTCGCCTCCACCTTCCCAGGCCCCCACGGTGGACGGGTTCCGCCAGCACCTCCAACAACGGGCTCCCTTCTTGGCTCATCTCCTGAAGGGTACGGAGATGCAGGTTCAAGGCCACACCCTCCAGGTGATCGTCCCCAACTCCCAAAGGAAACCCGAGGTGGAGGACCATCGGGAAGAGATCCAGGAGGAGGCCCAGGCCTACTGGCAAACCCCGATCCAGGTGCGGGTGGTGGCCCAGGTTCTCCCGGAGGATCCCCGGTTTCTGAAACTCAAGGAAGCCTTCAAACTGGAGGAAGTTTCCCATGTTTAACATGCGCCAAATGAAAGAGGCGATGGCTCTCCGTAAAAAACTCAAAAAGATGCAGAAGGAACTCAAAAAAGCTCGGATTGAGGGCACAGAGGAAAACGGCCAAATCCGTGTGGTAGTGGATGGCGAACAGAACCTGGTGGCTGTGGAAATCGCCGAAGAGCTGTTGGCTCCGGAGCACCGCCGGCGGTTACAGCAGGGTTTGGTAAAGGCCACCAACGCTGCTTTAAAGCAGTCTAAGGAATTGGCGCAAAAACACATCCAGGAGCTCATGGGCTCCATGCCCGAGGGTTTTGATGTGGGTTCCCTCCTCTCTGGTTAAACTCGTGGAAACCTTGAAAAAACTGCCCGGCGTCGGCACCCGCACCGCTGAACGCCTGGCCTTTTTCCTGCTCCGGGAACCCGGCGTGTTGGAAGACCTGGAACAGGCTCTGCACGAGGCTCGGGAACAGTTGACCTTTTGCTCGGTGTGCCACGGCATCACCGAAAGGGGACAGGATCCCTGCCCCCTGTGTACGGATCCTGGGCGAAACACCCGGCAACTGTGCGTAGTGGAACGGCCGCAGGACGTGTTCCTGCTGGAACGCTTGGGGGTGTTTCAGGGTCGGTATCACGTGTTGGGGGGTGCCCTTTCGCCGGTGGATGGCATCGGGCCCGAAGACCTCCATCTGCAGGACCTCCGGCAACGGGTTCAACAGGAGGGCATCCAGGAGGTGATCCTGGCTCTGAATCCTACGGTGGAGGGCGATGCGACGGCCCACTACGTGCAAACGATGCTGCAAGACCTACCGGTGAAGGTCACGCGGATTGCCCGTGGCCTGCCGGCGGGTGCAGACCTGAGTTTTAGCGACATCACCACCCTCCGCGACGCCTTTGAAGGGCGCACGGAGTTTTCATGAGAACACGCAAGAACCACAAGGAGGTTGTATGAAGTACCTCGGAGCCCTGCTCCTCGCAGCCAACCTGCTGATGGGTGGGGTTCTGGCGCCTGACCTGGCCCAGAAACTCCAAACCCTCGGCGAGCACGAACCCCTGTGGGTGTTTGTGTTTCCCAAGGAACAGCCGGAATACGGCGAACTCAAGGCCCTGTTCGCCACCAAAAAGCAACGGGTGGAATACCTCAAGGACTTCGCGGATCGCACCCAACGCCCCATCCTCAACTATTTGCGCACCGCGGTGAGCGAGGACATCCTGGAGTACAAACCCTACTGGGTGGTCAACGCCCTTCGGGTACGGGCCACCAAGGCAGGGATCCAGGCTCTGGCCCAACTGCCTGAGGTCGGCTACATTGAGGAGGAACCTGAATTCCATCTGGTCCACGAGGTGGCCGATGCATCGGCCACTCCGGCCTCCCCTACCCCTGGATGGAACATCAGCAAGGTCAACGCCGACGACGTGTGGAACCTGGGCTACACAGGAGAGGGGGTGATCATCGGGCAACTGGACACCGGCGTGGATGCCACGCACCCCGCCTTCCATGGCCGTTTCGCAGGATACTGGTTTGACGCCTGCAACGGCCAGCCCAACCCCTACGACGACAACGGCCACGGCACCCATACCATGGGAAGCGCCATCGGAGGCGATGGGCCAGGCCCGGACCCCGATGACATTGGAGTGGCCCCTGGTGCCCAATTCACCGCGGCCAAGATCTTCGCCGGCAACGGCAACGCCTGTGACATCATGGCCGCCTTCCAGTGGTACGCCAGCCTGGTGGCCGACTCCGGCGTGCCGGTGCGCGTGATCAACAACTCCTGGGGGAGCCCCGCCCAAACCAGTTTGGCCTACTGGAGCGCCGTGCTCACCTGGCGGAGCTTGGACATCATCCCAGTGTTTGCGGTGGGCAACGACGGACCAGGCGCTGGCACCGCCGGTACCCCAGGGAACTATCCCACGGTGATCGGCGTGGGCGCCACGGACGCCAGCGATAATATCGCCAGTTTCTCGTCCCGCGGGCCCGCTCCCAACCAAAGCCCGTGGAACGATCCCCAGTACTGGCCCCGACCCGACTGGAACCTGATCAAGCCCGACGTAGCGGCTCCCGGGGTGAACATCCGCTCGTCCATCCCGGGCGGGGGATACCAGGGCGGCTATGGGTGGTCTGGCACCTCCATGGCTACGCCCCACGTCACCGGCGTGGTGGCCCTGATGCTGCAGAAGAACCCCACCCTCACCTTTGACGAGGTGTACAACATCCTCACCAACACCGCGTACCAGCCCTCACAGGGCGGCTCCTATCCCAACAACAATTACGGTTGGGGACGGGTGGATGCCCTGGCAGCCATTGAGATGGTGCCGGGCCTGAACCAACCCTCCCTGCAGCTGGTCTCGGTAGAGGTGGTCAGCGGTGGCGATTCCCAGATTGATCCAGGGGAAACCCCCGAAGTCACGGTGTATCTCACAAACCTCTCCGACGTGGTGGCCCAAGGGGCCGAGGGGGTCCTGCGCACTTCCAGCACGTACGTGACCCTGAACGATAGCACGGCCGCTTTTGGCGACATCGCCCACGGCGACACTGTAGGCAACTCCACTCCCTTCACCTTTGCCGTGGATGCCAATACCCCCTCGGGCACAAACCTGGACTTCGTGTTGCATGTGACCGCCTCCACCGATTCCGGTACCTATGAAACCGACCTGGACTTCACCCTGCAGGTAGGCCTGCCTCGCGCCGATTACCTGGATGTGCACGCCGGCAACGCAACCCTCACGGTCACGGACATTGCGGCCGTAGGGTTCATGTCCTCGGATCAGATGCAGGGGCACGGTTTCGTGTACCCAGCCGACGGGGACAATACCCTCTTCTACGGCACCTTTGCCGTGGGCACCTCGCCCACCTACGTGGCCGACGCTTGGTACCAACACGGCTCTGACGACCGCGACTTTGAACCCACCACCGACCCGCCGGGTCAGCTCTACTACTACCCCACCCCGCCGTGGGGTAGCGCCGAAGGCACTTGGGGCAAGTACGTGGACTCGGGCCACCCCACTCCACAGGGGATCCAGGTGGAGCAAATCGCCGTGGGCTACGATGATCCGGCCTATGACGATTTCGTGATCGTGGTCCACAACATCTACACCCCGGTGGACGGCGTGTACGCGGGATACTTCATGGACTTTGACATCGCAGACTTCAGTCAAAACACGGCGGGCGTCAGTGAGGGTGCCAACCTGGCCTACATGGTGGGCGGAGGCACCTATGTGGGTGTGGCCCTATTGGATCCTGAAACACCTGCCAACGTGAGCGTGATCCACAACCCCACCTACGTGTACCCCGACACCGGGATGCTGGACGAGAACAAGTGGCAATTCCTGAACGGCAGCCTGAGTTTCTCCAGTGGCAACACACCGGACGACTGGTCGGTGATGGTCTCTGGCGGTCCCTTCAACGCGGGAACCCACACCTTGGCTGTGGCGGTGGTGGGGGGCAACAGTCTGCTCAACGTCATTCAGAACGCCCAAAACGCCAAGGCGCTGTACGACAGCGTGGTGGTCAGTGTAGAAGAGGGCCGAGATCCCGCGCTGCCCAGCCTCTTTGGGCTCCAGCGGGTGGCTCCGAACCCGGTCAAAACCGAACTCCAGGTGGTGTTCACCCTTCCTGCCCAAGCCCCAGTGCAGATGCACCTGTACGACGCTGCTGGCCGCCAAGTGGCCACGCTGTTCCACCAAACCCTCCAAGCAGGCCGGCATTCCCTCCGCCTCCCTGTGCAACATCTCGCGCCGGGCGTGTACTTCCTGCGGCTTACCACCCCCTTTGGCGTGCGGACGCGCACCATCACCAAAGTGCAATAACCCGCCTTTAGGGAAAACCAACGGGTGGGGCCCCAAGGGGCCCCACCCGTTTTTTTGCAGCCCCGCCGTATCATATACCCCAAACTCGTGCCTTCGCACAAAGGAGGTTCCCGAAATGTACCGAACCCTTCGCGCTTTGAAAGACGACCTCGCCGGTGCCCTGGACATCCAGGGCAATGCGGTGAAGGTTCTGGACACCGATCGGGTGCGCACCCTGGTGGATTCCTGGGTGTACACGTCGGTGTTTTCTCCGGTGGACGAACTCCGGGCGGCGGCCCGGTTTCTGATCCGTGCGACGGCTCAGGCCTTGGGGATCCACCTGGCCTCCATCCACGAGTTCTACATGGGCCGAGGCCGGGGAGAGTACGGGGGTTTCACGGTACCCGCCATGAACCTTCGGGGTTTGACCTACCACAGCGCCCGGCGCGTATTTCGGGTGGCCCGAGAACTGGAGGCCGGCGCCTTCATTTTTGAGATCGCCCGCACTGAGATCAGTTACACGAACCAGCCCCCGGACGAGTACGCCACCACCATCCTGGCAGCAGCCATCAAGGAGGGATACGAGGGCCCGGTGTTTGTCCAAGGCGACCATTTCCAGGTGCGATTGAAGGCCTATCAAGAAAACCCCGAAGCCGAGATCCAAGCTCTAAAGCAACTCATCCGAGAGGCCCTGGCTGCAGGGTTCTACAACATTGACATTGATGCCTCCACCATGGTGGACCTCAGCCAGGAGGATCTCAAGGCTCAACAGGAACCCAACGCCGAGCTGACGGCGCTCTTCACACGGTTCATCCGGGAAACCGAGCCCCCGGGCATCACCACTTCCCTGGGAGGGGAAATCGGTGAAATCGGGGGACGCAATTCCACCCCCGAAGATCTCCGGGCCTTCATGGACCAATACCTTCCCAAGATCGGCGATCTGCCCGGCATCAGCAAGATCTCGGTGCAAACCGGCACGGTGCACGGCGGGGTGGTGCTGCCCGATGGCTCCCTGGCTCAGGTGAAGGTGGACTTCCAGGTATTGGAAACCCTTTCCCGCATCGCTCGTGAGGAGTACGGCCTGGCCGGTGCAGTTCAACACGGAGCCAGCACCCTGCCAGAGGAGGCCTTTTCCCTGTTCCCCAAGGTGGAAACCGCCGAGGTTCACCTGGCCACCCAGTTCCAAAACATCATTTACGACAGCCCGGAACTCCCCGAAGACTTCAAGCGCACCATCTACGACTACCTGTTTGACCGGTTTGGCGACCAGCGAAAACCCGGCGAAACCGACGAGCAGTTCATCTATAAGAACCGCAAGCGGGGCTTTGGCCCCTTCAAATGGGAGTGGTGGACCCTCTCCGAGGACATTCTGGACCCCATTATGGACCGGTTGGAACAGAAGTTCCGCACCATCTTCCAGGAGCTGCGGGTGGGCGGTACCCAAGAGTTGGTACGGCAGAAAACCCCCATCGTGCCAATGGAACTCAAGGCACCTCAAGCCCTAACGGGAGGTGAACACGGTGGCTGACAAGAAAACCCTGGGAATCTTGGTGGGCGGTGGACCCGCCCCTGGGATCAACGGTGTGATCAGCGCGGCCACCATTGAGGCCCGCAATCGCGGCCTGCGCGTGCTGGGCTTTTACGAGGGGTTCCGGTGGCTCATGCAGGAAGCCCCCCTCCGAGAGGGCGAGCACTACCGGGAACTGAACATCCGCGATGTTTCACGGATCCACGTCACTGGAGGATCCATCCTGCGCACTTCCCGGGCCAACCCCACCAAGGACAAGGCCCTGCTGAAGGCAGTGGTGCGGAACCTGCAGAACTTGGGGGTGAACTACCTTTTGACCATCGGGGGCGACGATACCGCCTTCTCGGCCTCTAAGGTGCACGAGGCCTCCGGTGGCGAGATCTCAGTGGTCCACGTGCCCAAAACCATAGACAACGACCTGCCCCTGCCCGATAACATGCCCACCTTCGGCTTTGAAAGCGCCCGCCACCTGGGCACCCTGCTGGTGCAAAATCTCATGGAGGACGCGCGGACCACCCAACGGTGGTACATCGTGGTGGCCATGGGCCGCGAGGCGGGCCACCTGGCCCTTGGGATCGGGAAGGCCGCCGGCGCGACCCTGATCCTGATCCCTGAGGAGTTCCCCGACCGGATGGACCTGGACTTCGTGGTGGACACCATCCTGGGCTCCTATGCAAAACGTCGGGCCGAGGGCCGTTACTACGGTGTGGTGGTGGTGGCCGAAGGGATCGCCGAGAAACTGAATCCCGAAACCATTGAGGTGTGCGAGGGCCTGCAAACCGATGAACACGGCCACCTCATCCTCTCGGAGATCCCCTTGGGCCGAATCCTGAAGGAAGCCGTGGAACGAGAACTGGAAAAACTCAACATCAAGAGCCGCTGGGTGGAACAGGAAATCGGTTACGTGCTCCGCTCGGCACGACCCATTGCCTTTGACATTGAATACACCCGCAACCTGGGATATGGAGCCGTGAAGTTCCTTTTGGAGGGCGGCACAGGCGCCATGGTGGCGTTCCGCCGTGGCAAACTCTATCCCCTGTACTTTGACGACATCATGGATCCCCGCACCGGTCGCACCCGGGTGCGCCTGGTGGACATCAACTCCGAGAACTACGAGGTGGCCTCCCACTACATGATCCGGTTGCGCAAGGACGACTTTGATCACCCCAGCCTGCTCAAGGCCATGGCCCAAGCTCTAAACCTTTCACCCGAGGAGTTCGTGCGCCGGTTCCGGCGGGTGGCCGTTTCCGAACACGGCCGGTGATCCTTTTTCCATGGCCCGAAGGAACATCAAGCAACTAAGGTACCGCGATCTGCTCCACGAGATGCGACAGCGGGGCCAGCCAGGCTACCGCGCCCAGCAGATTTACCAGTGGCTGTATCAAAAGGCGGTGCTGGACTTTGAAGCCATGAGCAACCTGCCCAAAGCCCTCCGACAAGAGCTCCGGGAGACCTTTGAGATCGGTACCCTTCCGGTGCTCCACCGAGCGGTTTCTGCAGACGGCACCGTCAAATTCCTGTTACAGTTGCCCGATGGTCACCGCATTGAATCCGTGCTCATTCCCGACGGCAAGCGCCGCACAGTGTGCGTCTCCTCCCAGGTGGGCTGTGCCATGGGGTGCGCCTTTTGTGCCACTGCCCGCCTCGGGTTCACCCGCAATCTGGAGGCCTGGGAGATCGTGGAACAGGTGCTGGTGGCCCAGCGACACCTGTGGGAAGTAGGGGACCCTCGGCCCGTGACCAACGTGGTGTTTATGGGGATGGGCGAACCCCTTTTGAACCTCAAGGCCGTGCTTCAAGCTCTGCGGATCCTGAACAGCGATCACGGCCCCAACATCGGAGCCCGCAAGATCACCGTGTCCACCGTGGGCGTGGTTTCGGGCATCTACACCTTGGCTGAGGCGCCGATCCAGTTCAAGTTGGCGTTGTCGCTCCACACCGCCCTCCAGGAAAAGCGCGAGCAGATCATCCCTTTGGCCCGCCAGGTAAGCCTCAAGGAGCTCAAACGGGCGCTGTTCACCTTTTATCTGAGGAAACGCCGCTGGGTGACCCTGGAATACATCCACCTGCCTGGGTTCAACGACACCGAGGAGGACATCCAAGCCTTGAGGCGGTTTCTGGGAGACATGCCGGCCAAGATCAACGTGATCCCCTACAACCCGTTCCCTGGCGGCCCCTTCCGAGCCCCCACCGATGCGGAGTTCCAGGACTTCATCCGCCGGCTCCGTCGGCTCCCCTACACCGTGACGCCCCGGGTTCCGCGGGGCCGAGACATCTTTGGGGGCTGTGGACAACTGGCCCTGCACCAAGTTCGCTTAGAGGGCGTAAAACCCGTGGTGTTCTCACCGGAAGCCTCCCCTTAACCCGCCCCCTCCACCCACCTCCGGAACTCCAAGGCGTTTTCAGGTGCATAGGCTCGGTAATCGTTGTTGAAGTAAGCGAACACCTCCAGGCCCTGTTCCAAAGCCTGACGAGCAAAGGCCACAAAGGGCCGCAGATGCTCCTCGGTGAATCGGTCGCGGTACCATCGTTGCACCCCGTGGAACCGGAGGTACACGAAGTTGGTGGTGCTCTGGAACACCACGGGTAAGCCCGGGGCCAACGCTACACAGAGGGCCACTCCCAAACGCCTCAGCACCTGAGGCATCTCAGTCAAGGTCAACACCTCCGGGTTCCGGAATTCAAAGGCCAACCGTTCCGAGGAACAGCGCCGGCGGATCTCGCGGAGAAGATCAGGGTCCCAGGGTGCCTCCGGTGGAAACTGAAACAACAGAACCCCCAAGTGTTTCCCCAGGGTGCGCGCCCGCTGGCAGAGAAGATGGCTCAGGTAAAGCCGGCTGCTGGTGCGCCCCGGCCGGTGGGTAATGGCCCGAGAGGCCTTGAGGGTGTACAAAAAGCCTTCGGGGGCCTGGTGATCCCACGAGCGTAGGGTGGTTTCCGTGGGCATGTGGTAGAAGGTGTAGTTGATCTCCACTGTGTTGAAGTGCCGGGTATAAAAGGCAAACCACTGGCTCAGGGGCAGGTCTTGGGGGTAGAACCGACCTTTCCAGTGGGGGTAATGCCAGCCGGAGGTGCCGACGTACAGGCCCACGGCCCTTTACTCGGCCAAAAGGTACACCAGTTCCTGTCGGATCTCAGCCTTGGGCAGGCCGAAGTCCAGGCCGTACAGGATGGTGCGAAGGTTGATGATCTCGGTTTCCTTGGCAAACAGGAAGGCGATGCCGACACCGATGCCCAGGGGATCGGCGAACCGCATCTGGAACGCGCGGTGGAGCACGGCGCCCTCCAGAGCCCGTTCCACCGCATCCAGGGCCGTGGCCTTGAGCCCGTGTAGGTACCGGCCCATGGGGGTTTCCCGCAAACGTTCCACCGCCTGCTCCAGGGTTTCGGCTTCTTCCAAGGCCGACAGGTCATGGGGCCTCAGATGTCCACCCTCCAGATACCGCACACGGCCCCGGGGCCGCACCCCGGCCTTGTGGAGCATGAGCACGGCCATCACGTTCCGCACGTCCATGAGGCTCTGGAGGATTTCCCGCACCAGCGCCGTATTGGCCCTTCGGGGGGACAGGCGATCAAAGGCCCACTGAAAATAAGACCGATCCAGGTAGATCTCTACGTCCTCCAGGCGGCCTTCGTTCACGGCCTTTATCAGGTCGCGCCCCACCACGAAGGGCAGGTCCAGGCCCCAGGTGGCCAAACGGTCCAGCACCTTTAAGGGATCCCGATCCCGCAGCAGTTGTTCTAAGCGATGGGGATCCAGTACACCAGCGGGCATGAAGGATCGCTGGATACTGGTGTCTGAGGCTCCCCGCATCCGCCCGCGGATCAGGGCCTTGACGTTATGCACGTCCCAGCGTGCCAGGAGTACGGAGAAGCAAAGCCGAGGTTCGCCATCGGAGATCCGCAAGAGTTTCCGGGTGGTCTCTGCCAAGTGGTCCACCAGGGCTCGGCCCACCACCTCCACGGGGTCACCCCCGGAGGCTTCGTGCCGAGCAATATGGGGAGCGTAGGGGGTGTCCTTCAGGGCCACCTTGAGGGTTTCCGCGCTTTTCTCACCCAGCAGTTTATCGTAGTCCCGGGGTTTGAGCAGTTGGCTCATCATCGCCCGAAGCCGGGCGTTGATGTAGCCGTAGTCATCCACACCATAACTGGCGCTCAGAGGGGAAAGGGCCACGGCTGTTATTCTCCGCTTTCCTCGGTTTTCTCGGTTTCGGGCTTTTGAGATGCCTCAGGCTGCCCACTGCCCTCAGCCGAGGGAGGGGTGGGCGCCTCGGGATGGGTAGGGGCCACGGCAAAGTCTTCTTCCACTTGGGTGAGGTCAATCTCGTCCTTCTTCTTCACCAAAACAGTGAAGATGAGGGTGTTGCCTGCGAAGTGGATGGTGCCCCAGTAGGCAAGCACCAAGAGCACCAAGAGGTACACCAGGATGCCGAAGAGGAACCCGAGGATGGCTTCGGGCAGCGGCAGGTTTTGCGGGGGTACCGGGGGGTACAGCAGGAGGTCCGTGCGAGTGACCCCCAGGAACCAGGAGACCGCCCGATACACGCCTTCGGTGGGGAAACTCAGGGTGGGTAAGTAAGCCAAGGCGGCATCGGCGATGCGTTCAAACTTTTGGCCCATAAGCCAGGGTTGGGCAAGGACCGCGTGGATCACGGCCAAGGTTCGGCCCACGAAGAAGGCGAAGATCCCAACGGCCAACACCTTAACCCCATACAGAAGGGCTTGGTACCCTACGAACCGCCAGTTTTCATCGTTGAGGGTGGAGAACACCTCAAACAGGATGTCAAAGGTATCGGCCTGGGTGGCTCCGGGCACCACCGGGGCCAGGTAGTATGCCACCACCAGGGAAACCACCAGGTACAGCATGAAGAACACGGTGAAGAGCACCGGGATGGCAAGGACCAACAGTACGAGTTCGCCGAACCAGGGGATTTTGCCCAAGAGGCCGAGCACCACGCCGGCCACCAGGATCAGGAGCACCATAAACGCCAGGGTAAGGGGAGCGAACACGCCGCTCCGGCCGGCTTTCCAGCCATGGCGAATGGCCCGGGAGATTTCGTAGAACTCGTCACCGCGGAGTTGTTCCATGGTCATTTTGGCCACCGCGGTGCCGTAGATGGATACAAACACCCATAGGCCGAAGATGCCGAGGCCCACCAGCACCTTGCCCCAGAGGGTCAATTCGCCTCCCCAGGGCAGGGGCACGTACCGGAAATCGTGCCAAACTTCAGAAAAGGTATAGCCGCTTACCAGGAATCCCAGATAAGCCAGAACGGCATACACCAACACACCCCAAAGGAGCCCTTGGAACATGATCCAGAGTTTTTTCACGCTGAAGCCAAAACGGGCAGCGCGGAAAACATCCTTGTAATTCCAGTGGAGTGCCCTCCGCATGGTTGCTCCTCCTTTAGGTTTGTCCAGAGGGACGGGATTCAGCGAAAACCCGCTCAAATCCTATTATACAGGCTTCGCAACGCACCGCCGAGCAGCACCACCCCTACGATGAGGCCTCCGAGCCACCCCAAGGCCACCAGGGCCGACACGATGGCGCCTGCGATGAGCACTCCCCCCAGAATGGCCACCAGGGCCCGCCGGAAACGGATGCCGAAGAGCAGGGCCGCAAAGGCACCGGTCCAGGCCCCGGTGACCGGCAAGGGGATCGCCACAAAGGCCATCAAGCCCAGGGCTTCGTATTTCTCCACCACCTCTCCACGGGCACGGGTGCGGCGTTCCAGCCATTGGTAAAACCGCTGCCAGAGGCCGAAGCGATGGAGCCACCGGGACACGGGTTGAAACACCAACAGAAGGGGCACAATGGGCACCAGGTTACCCACCACGGCCAGTAGATAGGCTTTCCACAGCGGCATTCCCAGCACCAGCACTGCCCAGGGGATGGCTCCCCGCAGTTCAGCAATGGGCAGCATGGCCGCAAGCAGGGTGGCCAATTCCGGAGGTAACCCCTTCAGGGTTTCCAGGAGGGTGGCAGCCATCAGGCGGGATCAGTCCTCTTGGTCAAAGGACGGCGCCTTCCACACCTTCCAAAAGGAGAAGGTTACCAGTGCGCCCACCGTGAACCAAGCCAACAGCATAAAGATCAAGCTGCTCAGGCTCATGATTCCACTCCCTTCTTGCGGAAGGCCTTGGCCGTGAGCACCATGCCGGTGATGATCACCGCCAAGATGAAGAGCCGGGTGAACCAGATGGCAGGATCGCTCTTGAGCATGAGGGGGAGCCACTCCGTAAAGAGCCAGCCCCCGATGATGGCAAGGAGCATGAGGGGGGTTACGTACTTCATCACGGGGTAGAAGAACCGCGGGATGCGCATTTGGGCACCCTTGTGCATCTCCTGCCAAGCGCGGTCCATGCCAAAGACCCAGGCAAAGAGCACGATTTCAATGAGGGCAAACAGGGTGATAAAGAAGGTGCCCATCCAGAAGTCCATCTCGTCCAGGGCTCCCTTCACGAAGATCGGGATGTGGGCCGAGAGGAAGATGAACAGGCCCACCCCCCAGGCTGTTTTCTCGCGGGAGAACCCGAACTCGTCTTGGAAAAAGGCCATCACTGGCTGCGTGAGGGCCACCGAGGAGGTGATCCCCGCAAAGAACAGCAGGCCGAACCACATGAAGCCAAACAGCCATCCCAGGGGCATCTGGGTGAGCACGGCAGGCATGGACACAAACCCAAGGTTGAAGGATCCCCCTGCTGCAATCTCCTGGGCTGCTTGGACCCCAAAGAAGGCCACAGCAGCGGGGATGGCGATGGAGGCCCCCAGCACCACCTCGGCAAACTCGTTGGTGGAGGCCGTGGCCAAGCCCGAGACCACGATGTCGTCCTTTTCCCTCAAGTAAGAGGCGTAGGTATGGATGGCTCCCATGCCCACGGACAGGGTAAAGAAGATCTGCCCCGCCGCAGCGAGCCACACCTTCCAATTGGTCAACTGACTGAAGTCTGGACGCCACAGGAAGTCCAATCCCTTGAGGGCACTGAACTCTGGCGACACCGGAGAGCCCAGAGTCAGCACACGGATGGCCAGGATCACGGCGAAGGCGAATAGCGTAGGCATGGCGATCTTGGCCAGGATCTCAATGCCCCGGGAGATGCCGCGGGCCAGGATCCAGATGTTCAAGAACAGGGTGACCACGAAAAAGAGGTACGCCCACAGGGCAGGCCGCAGGAAGAACCCTTGGGCGCCCTGGGTGCCAATGAAGCCGTACAGGAAGTCCCGGAAGGGTGCCAGCACTTGGCTGGCCTCGCCGGAGGCCGGCACCGTGGGCAACTGCCGAAACAGGGAGAACAGGCTGAAGGCTAAGGTCCAAGACTCAATGTACGCGTAGTAGATCACGATCATCAGGGGCCCGACCACACCAATGACTCCCAGGTACTTGGCCAGGGGATGCCGCCAGAGCCGCTGGAACATGCCCGGTGTGGATCCGTGGCCGTAGGATCCTCCGTAGCGCCCAATGGACCATTCCACCCACATCAGCGGGATTCCGAGGAGCAGGAAGGAGATGAAGTAGGGGATCATGAAGGCGCCGCCCCCGTTCTTGGCGGCCTGCACCGGGAACCGTAGGAAGTTCCCGAGGCCCACAGCGTTCCCAGCCATAGCCAGGATGAGCCCGATTCGGGTGGCCCACCGCTCTCTTTCCTTCATGTGAACCTCCTCGTGGCTTTGTTGGGCTTATTTTTAGGGCTGGCGGGAACGGCGTCAAGGAAACCACCAAAGGCGTCCATCATTGGAATGTTTTGAATGTGAGCAGGGTTTGCACGACTCCCAGGCCCGCCGTACCCTTTGAACCTATGGCGAAACGACTGCTGGTGATCGGCATTGACGGCGGCACCTGGCGCGTGCTGGATCGCCTGCTGGAAGAACACCGCTTGCCCACCTTGGCCCAACTCATCCACCAGGGCCATCGGAACCACCTGATTTCCACCATCCCCCCGATCACTGCAGCCGCTTGGAGCTCTTTCCAAACCGGGGTGCACCCCGGCAAACACGGGGTGTACGACTTCATCGCCCTGGACGTGCAGCAACGCCGGGCCTTCTTGGTGAACTCCCGAGCCATCCAGGCCCCCACCCTGTGGGAACTGCTGAGCCAGGCTGGCAAACGGGCCATCGTGATCAACGTCCCCCTCACCTTTCCCCCGCGGAAACTCCCCGGCATTGTGACCATCGGGGGCATGCTTTCTCCTGAGGTCTCCCCTAAGTTCGTGCACCCACCGGAGGTATACGATCGTGTGATCCGCCGGGTCCCCTACCGCATCCTCGTGCCCCGTTGGGCCGTGAAGAGCCTTAAACCCCCGGAGTTCGTGGACGAACAGGTGGAGGTGGAACACGCACGGTTCCAAGCGGCCCACCTGCTCCTGGACCTCTACCCGGATTGGGACTTCTTCATGATCCACGTCCAGTCCTCCGATGTGATCCAACACGCCTTTTGGCACTACTTGGATCCCACCTGGCCCCAGTACACTCCAGAGGCCTGGCGCACCATTACCCGATTTTACGAAGCCTTGGACCAAGAGATCGGACGTCTAATAGACCACGCCAAACCCGACGCCGTGCTCATCATCTCGGACCACGGCTTTGGCCCGGCCCGCATAGAGGTCAACCTCAACCTTTGGCTGAAGCGGCAGGGGCTCCTCAGAACTACGGGCACCGACACCCTGGCCCTATTAGAGGATTTCACGCGCCGCGTGGACCGCTGGAACCTGATCAAGCGCGCGGTGGTCAAACTCCTGGGCCACAACGCTGCCCGGAAACTCCGGGGCAAAAAGGCCGGCAACATCTTCCAAAAACTGGACTGGGAGCACACCCGCATTTTCGTTACCGCCTCCATCCACTTCGCCTTCCTGTTCTTCAACCCAGCGGTACCTCGGGAGCAGGTGCTTCCCCTTTTGGAAGACACCCTGCGGGCCCTCAGGTATCGTCAACACACCCCAGTGGTCCGCAAGATCCATTTCAAAGAGGACCTCTACGGCGACGCACCCAAGGGGTACCCTCCCGACGTTATCGTGGAACCCCACGAGGGCTTTGTGTTCAGCAGCAACCTGGACGCCGTGGGCCTGTTCCGTCGGTACCGCCCGGGCCTGGAAGACACGGGCGCCCACGCCATGGAGGGCATCCTCGTGGCCTCGGGTTCCGAGTTCCAATCTTTGGCTGGAGGGCCTTTCCACATCGTGGATATCGCCCCCACGGTGCTTCGCTTTCTGGGCTTGGCAGTGCCCTCCCATATGGATGGCCAGGCCTTGGTGGCACCCTCAGGCTCCTCGGCTGGGCCGGCCTCCACCTCCCAGGAACCACCGCCGGATTCGGTGTACACCCCGGAGGAAGAACGCGAGATCCAAAAACGCTTAGAAGACCTGGGATACTTGTAAAAAGGAGCCACCCATGAAGATCACCGTGCTCGGAGCCGCCCGCCGGGTCACCGGCTCCATGTACTACGTGGAAACCCGCCAAGCCCGGTTCTTGGTGGACGCCGGCCAGTTCCAAGGGGACGCCGACGCCGAAGAACTGAACCGGGCCGATCTGCCTTTTGGTCCTGAAGACCTGGACTTCATTCTGGTCACCCACAGCCACCTGGACCACATCGGGCGGTTGCCCCTTCTCGTGCACCGGGGCATTGAGGTGCCCCTTTATGCCACCGCTGCCACCCGCGACCTCACGGGCATCATGCTCCTGGATGCCGCCCACCTGGAAGAAGAGGAAACCTTCTCCGAAAACAAACGCCGACAACGCCGAGGCCTGCCTCCCCGGGACCCTCTGTTCACCGTAGAGGACGCCCTGCAGGTGTCCCGAAACTTCGTCAGGCCCGTGGCCTACGGGGAAACGGTGGAAGCTGCGCCCGGTGTACGGTTCACCTTCCGCGATGCTGGCCACATCGTGGGTTCCGCCTTCCTGGAGCTGGAGGTGCAGGAAAACGGTACCCGGAAACAGGTGGTGTTCTCGGGCGATTTGGGCAACCCCGGCAAACCCATCGTAAGGGATCCCGACGCACCGGTGATGAAGACGCCCGATTTGGTGTTCCTGGAAACCACCTACGGTAATCGGGACCACAAAGGCCTGGCGGAATCGCTCCAGGAGCTCAAAGAGGCCATCCACGACACCTTTCGCCGGGGCGGCAATGTGGTGATCCCCTCCTTTGCCCTGGAACGGGCCCAGGACCTTCTGTACTTTCTGCGGGAGTTCTCAGAGCAGGGAGATCTCCCACACGGCACCAAGGTGTTCCTGGACAGCCCCTTGGCCATTGAAGCCACCCGCATTTTCCGGGCCCATCCCGAATGCTTTGACGACGAGGCCCGGGAACTGCTCAAGCGCCACCGCGACCTTTTTACTTTTCCGGGCCTGCAGTTCACGCGCAGCGTAGAGGCCTCTCGTCAGATCAATCACATCAAAAGCGGAGCCATCATCATCGCGGGCTCTGGCATGTGCACCGGTGGGCGGATAAAGCACCACCTTAAGCACAACCTCTGGCGACCGGAGAGCAGCGTGGTGTTCGTGGGGTTCCAGGCGAAGGGCACCTTGGGCCGGCGGATCGTGGACGGAGAGTCGCCCGTGTTCATCTACGGCGAAGAGATCGTGGTGCGGGCCAAGATTTACACCATCAACGGCTTTTCGGCCCATGCGGGCCGCTCTGAACTGCTGGACTGGGCCAGCAGATTCCAACGGGGAACCGCCTTTGCCCTGGTGCATGGAGAACCCGAGGCCATGGATGCCCTGGCCGCCGATCTGCTCCGCACCGGCTATCAGGTGCAAACCCCGGAACTCCACCAAACTCTGGAGGTGTAACTTGCCTCCCGAATCCCCGGGCCCACAGCCTAAGGCGCCACCGCCCCGCGTGCCCAGGGAGGTGTGGTCCTTAGGGGTGGTGTCGCTGCTGAACGACACCGCCTCGGAGATGGTGCACCCTCTACTGCCCGTGTTCCTAACCCGGGTGCTCGGGGCTTCCACCGTGGCTCTGGGGCTGGTGGAAGGCGTGGCCGAGTCCACCGCCGCCCTCATGAAACTCGTGGCCGGGGTGCTTTCCGACCGAATGGGCCGCCGAAAGCCCTGGGTGGTGGCCGGATACCTCACTGCGGCCCTGAGCCGTCCCCTGATCGGCCTCACCCGGACCTGGCCCCAGGTGCTGGCCCTACGGTTTGCCGATCGTTTGGGCAAGGGGATCCGCACTGCACCCCGCGACGCCCTGATCGCCGACGTCACGCCCCAAAGCATCTGGGGCAAAGCCTTTGGCATTCAGAGAAGCCTGGACCACTCCGGGGCCATCCTGGGCCCCCTTCTGGCCACCGCGCTGCTCGCGGGCCTGCAGGTACACCTGCGGACCCTCTTCCTCCTCGCCCTGGTGCCCGGGCTGATGGCGGTGGGGATACTGCTGTGGGGAGTCCATGAGCCTCAAAGACCACGCCCCTCTCCTACTTCCAGCCCTCCTTCTCCCCGGCTCGCCCACTGGGACCGGCTGGGTTCCCAGTTCCATCGGTACTTGGTGGCCCTTTTGGTGTTCACCCTGGGCAACGCCTCGGATGCCTTTCTGGTCCTTAAAGCCCGCCAGGTGGGCATTGCCCTGGCTTGGATCCCCATCCTCTGGATGCTGTTCAACGGGGTCAAAATGGTGCTGTCCACCCCCTGCGGGATGTTTTCGGATCGCCATGGGCGTCGCCGCACCATCCTCATGGGCTGGTTCCTCTACGGTTTGGTGTACTTGGGGTTCGCCCTGGCCAACACCCCCGGGCAGGTGGTTTGGCTGTTCGCCAGTTATGGGGTGTTCTACGCTCTCACCGAAGGCGTAGAGCGGGCCTTCGTAGCTGATTTGGTCCCCCCAGCCCTCCGGGGGACAGGGTATGGCTGGTTTCACCTCGCCGTGGGGCTGGCAGCCCTGCCCGCCAGCCTGCTCTTCGGCCTCCTGTGGAACCTCTGGGGCAGTGCAGCCGCCTTCTTGACGGGCGCACTCCTGGCCTGGCTGGCCTTGGTCCTCCTTGCCCTTTGGGTTCGCCCCCAACCCCAAGCC
>CAYOQK010000065.1:0-42683 GCA_964406105.1 uncultured bacterium
CCTGAAAAACTCGGGATACACCGCCACACTCTCTTCTCGTCTCCGGTTTCACCAAGCACCTCCGGGCAGCCTGAAGGTGCTGGAAGGGACCCTCAACCTGCAAAATGCCTTTACGGGTCCGGTGTACATCGCCCCCAATGCCACGCTCTCCCTCTTCTCGGCCTTCGTCTACGACACAGTCACCCTCTCTGGTCAGGGCACCCTTCGCTTGAGCGGCCTCAGTACAGCCCCGCAGGCCTTACTGATCACCTCCAACGATTCCACCCTGTGGGCTGGAGGCGACATCACCCTGGGTGCAGGTGCGCGCTGGCTCAACCACGGGACCGTCACTTTCAACTCGTTATTCACCCAGACACTGTCGGGGGTGTTTGAGAACTTCGGTACCTTTGAAAAACACTCCAGCGTGACGTTGACCATGGACTCCCTGTTCATCAACCATCCGGGGGCCACCTTCCTGCTTGCCCAGGGAGTTTTGTCGGCCCCGGATTCTGCCCTGTTCCTGAACCAAGGCCAGTTCCAAGCCCAAGGTTCTTCTGTCGTCCTTCGGAACTTGGAGTGGATCCAGCAGGGCACGTTTGAGGTGCTCCAAGGTCCCCTTTACCTGGACCATCTTGCCTTTTCCCAGGAAGGGGGGTACACCTGGATAGGGGATCGGTTCCAGACGCGATACAACCCCTTGCCCCTCTGGTTCTATCACGGGAACCTGTGGGGCACCGACACCCTTGGAGGAGCGGTGAGATTTGTCGGTGACACCTTATCGCCTGGGGACACTGTGAAGCGAGTGGCCGTGTTGACCTTCCAAGGATCCCTGCGCATGGATTCCTCGGCGGTGTACTCTGTAGAACTCCAGGGCACCGGCGAGTCCGACACCCTTAGGGAATTTGACCAAATCCGTATTACCGGCGATAGCTTGGTGCTCCAGAGTCCGGTGCTGGTGGTGGTCTTGGCGGATGGCTACACCCCCTCTGTGGAGGGCGACTCGGTGCCCATTGTTCGGTGGAGTGCCACAACCGAGTTTCGCGGTGGTTTTCGGGAGATCCAACTGCTCAACGCCCCAGCCTCGGTGAACGCCTGGACCTCGGTGAACGACACAGCCCATGTGTTGTTCCTCCATCTGGTGGATACCGCCACCCACCTGGGAGATGTCAATAACGATGGTATCGTTACCCTGGCCGACCTGGACTACTTGGCCCACTACCTTTATTTCCAAGGGCCTCCTCCTCCGATTTTGGGGTATGCCGACCTGAACCAGGACAGTCAAGTGGACGACCAAGACCTGGTGGCGTTGTCCAAAAGGCTCTTCAACACCAAAGGCTGCTCCACCCCATAGGGTGTTTCAGAATCGCCTGCGGCGGGAAACAGCCCTTCCTTGCACGAAAGATACCCTCGTAGGCATAATATACTTGCGAACCCAACGAGGAGGGCAGCGATGCACAAGGAACTTAAAGCGTTAGGGATCACGGTCACCCTGCTCGGGCTCTGTTGGGGGAGTGAAGTATGGCAGTGGCAAGGCACCTGCGGCACCGATTGGTACCAGACCTGTGAAATCGGTACCTGCAACGATCTTCAGCCAGAAATCGCCAACAACTGGGGGGTGACCGCATGTGGAGAAACTCCTCCCTTCCCAGGAGCAAACGACATGGCTCTTTTAGGCTCCGGTGCTGTGGTGGAACTGAACAATCCCCTGAACATCGCTGAGATCGTGGTGGAAAGCGGTGCCACCTTCACCATTCATGCTTCCATCACCGCCCACCGGATTGAAATCCAACCTGGGGGAACCGTGATCTGGACCGATGGGAATCTCCAGGTGGATACCCTTCAAAACCAGGGCCTCTTTGAATGTCGGTTGGATCCCTATAGCCGGGCCTTCAGCGGTGTGTTCGTGAACTCGGGGACCTTCCGGAGATACCGGGCCACTTCGGTTGCCACGGACATGGTATTGTCCGAGGGATCCGTATTTTGGAACCGGTCTGGAGCGTTGTTGGAACTTCAAGGTGACGGCTTCGGTGGAGCCGATACCACTGCGGTGCTCTACAATTCAGGGCTGATCCTCAAAAGCACAGGGAACACGGCTAAAATCTTTCAACTCCGAATCTTTCAAGCCCCGGCCGGTAGTCTTTGGGTGAGCGGCGGGATCTTGGACCTCCAACCTGCGCGGTGGAACGGGCTCCTTCGCCTTGGTCCTGGCACTGAAGCCCAAGTGTCCCAAAGCCAACTCTGCGATTCTGTGCGATGGGTCGGCACGGGCACTGTCCGAATCACAGGATCCCTAAGGACCTCGGCTCACGCTTGGATCCTTTCCGCGCTCACAGACTCCGGAAAGGTGGTTTGGCAGGATGGCAACATCATCTTGGGGTCCGGATCCTTGTGGAAGAACACCGGAAACTTTGAGGCTGCCGCGGCCCTGTACACCGAGAACTTCACCGGGGTATTGGAAAACTCAGGCCTGTGGGTGGAGGCCGACGGTGCTCACTTCTCCCTGGGACCAGCGTCCGAAATCCACAATCTTCCGGGCGGAACCCTGGAGGTTCATGGCTTTAGCGGGATCGGGGGTGCTGGTATAGAGGAAAGTCGGATCCTCAACGAGGGCATCTTCCGCCGCAAAGGTTCCCAGTACGGTACCGACCTAAACAACCTCACTTTCCAGCAGGAGGGGCTCTGTGAGGTTCTGGAGGGCAACCTGAGTTGCACCCGGTTTTTCCAAAACAACGGCCTTACGCAGGTAAACAGCCAACTTTTGGGCTCCTTGATCTTCGCCGGGGGCACCCTCATAGGGTCTGGCACCTTAGATCCCAACAGTCCCGGAGTGGTATTCTCTGGCGACACCCTGAGCCCGGGCATACCGGAAGCCCCCATGGCCACCCTTACCGTGGCGGGTTCCTTGATCTTAGATTCTGGCAGTGTGCTCCATATCCAAGTTTCAGGTCCTGACCAGGAACACGATCTCGTAGACGTGGCTGGGGGGTGGCAAGACAGCGTGGTTCTCCACAGTCCCACCCTGGTGGTGGAGCTCACCGGCGGTTATGTTCCCTCGGCAGCAGGTGATTCGGTACCCATTCTCACCTGGCGATGGGGTATGAACCTGCACGGGGGCTTTGGCCCTGTGACCCTTTGGAATGCCGGGGAAACCGTGCGTGCCTGGACCACTTTCTCACCATCAACCTTTGCCTGGTACCTCCATCTCATTACGGCAGGCGACCGGTTGGGCGATGTGAACAACGACGGCACCGTGGATCCCCGCGATGTAGAGTCGCTGGCCCGGTACCTATACGATCACGGTCCGAGGCCACCGGTCCCAGGCTATGCCGATGTGAACGGAGACGGCTTGATCAACGACCTGGACTTGGTGGCTCTGGCTCACCGAATCTGGCCGTAGGGTTTTCCTGCCCCCGTGGGCTGGCCCCTTGGCCCACGACGGCTCACTCAGATTTCTTGACAAGACCAAAGGGGCAACGTACACTAAACCCATATCCTGTCAGGAAAACCCCGAGGGACAAGCCATGATTGAGGTAAGGGACTTGACCAAGGCGTACTCTACCACCCTGGCAGTGGATCACATCACCTTTTCGGTGCAGAGGGGCGAGGTCCTGGGGTTCTTGGGCCCCAATGGCGCTGGGAAAACCACCACCCTCCGGATCATCACCGGTTATCTTCTTCCCGACGAAGGCACCGTGACCGTGGACGGCTACGATGTCCTCACCCAACCCCTGGAGGTGAAGCGACGGATCGGCTATCTTCCCGAGGATAACCCCTTGTACTTGGAAATGAAGGTGCGGGAATACCTGGACTTTGTCGCAGAGGCCCGTGGGCTTACTGGGTCGGCCAAACGGGACGCCATTGAACGCGTGCTCCACCTCACCAACTTAGAGGACAAGTACCGCAAAACCATAGAAACCCTTTCCAAAGGGTACCGGCAGCGGGTGGGCCTGGCCCAGGCCCTGCTCCATGATCCCCCGATCCTGCTGTTGGACGAGCCCACCTCGGGCTTGGATCCCACCCAGATCGTGGAGATCCGGCATCTGATCCAAGAACTCGGCAAGCAGAAAACGGTCATGCTTTCCACCCACATCCTGCCAGAGGTTCAAGCCACCACCTCGCGGGTGATCATCATCAACCGAGGGCGGATCGCTGCCTCAGGCACCCTGGAAGAACTGCTCCAACGGGCCACTGGTGGCGAGGTGATTCACCTGGAACTCCGGAATCCACCTGAGGCCGTGGAACCCGTGCTGCGGGAGCAGCCGTGGATTGAGACCTTCCACCGAATAGCCGAGGAGAACGGTGTGGTGCGCTGGACCATCCGAGGAAAGGATGGCCAGGACGTCCGGGAAGACCTTTTTAAACTCGCCGTCGCCCAAGGCTGGACCTTGCGAGAACTCTGGATGGAACGGGCCACCTTGGAAGAGGTGTTCCTGAACCTCACCACCGAGGAGGCAACAGCATGAGGGGCACCTGGACCGTGTTCAAAAAGGAGTTCCGAGAGTTCTTCACATCGCCCACCGGGTACATTTACCTGGTGGTGTTCTTGGTCCTTACCCAGTGGCTCTTCTTCCGTGGGTTCTTCGTCATCGGGCAAGCTTCTCTTCGGGGCTACTTCTCCCTGTTGCCCTGGGTGTTCTTGCTGTTCATTCCGGCGATCACCATGCGGTCCTGGGCAGAGGAACGACGCAACGGCACCTTGGAGGTGCTCATGACCCTACCCCTCCGCGATCCCGAGATCCTCGCAGGGAAATTCTTGGCCGGGTTCGCCTTTGTCGTGCTCTCCCTGCTCCTCACCCTGCCCCTGCCGGTATCGGTGTCCTTCATTGGCAACCTGGACTGGGGACAGGTTCTGGCCAGTTACTTAGGGGCCCTGTTCTTGGCAGGGGCCTACCTGTCCATCGGTCTCTTCGCTTCCGCTATCAGCATGAACCAAATCGTCGCTTTCCTGCTGGGTGCGGTGTTCGTGTTCCTCTTTTTCCTGATCGGCATGGACTGGGTACTGGTCACCTTCCCACCCCAAGTGGCTGCTGTGCTCCAGTACTTCGGCCTGGGATACCACTTTGAAAGCATTGCCCGCGGCGTCATTGACCTGCGCGATGTCCTCTACTATCTGTCGGTGATGGCGGTGTTCCTTTACCTGAACCTCCGCAGCATGGAAATCTGGCGACTGGGAGGGTAAACCAATGACCGCGAGAAAACAGAACCTCCGTCGGAGCTCCTGGCTTATGGGGCTCCTGTTTGTAGGGATCGTGATCCTTGTGAATGGTCTAATCTGGCGGATCCCGCTCCGGGTGGACCTTACCCAAGAGAAACTCTACACCCTCTCCCCTGCCACCAAGCGGATCCTCCAAAACCTGGACGATCTGGTGACCATCCGCGTGTACTTCTCCAGCAAACTCCCGCCTAACCTCGTGGTGCTGAGGGACGAGATCCGCGACCTGCTGGACGAGTACCGCACCTATGCCCGGGGGAATCTGCAGGTGGAATGGATTGATCCTCTGAAGGACCGCAACGTGGAACGGGAGGCTCAGCGTTTGGGCATCGTCCCCGTGCAGGTGAACGTGCTGGAAAAGGACAAGGTAGAAGTGGTCAAAGCCTACATGGGGATGGTGTTCCTGTACGGAGACCGCAAAGAGACCCTCCCTGTGGTGAGTGATGTGTCCAACTTGGAGTACGAGATCACTGCCGCCATCCTTAAGGTTACCCAAGGTATTCAAAAGACCATCGGGGTGTTGCTCCCTGAGAACCTCTCTTTGGACCGCGACTTTTACGAGGTGCGTACAGAACTCGGCAAACAGTACAACCTGCGCACATTGAAGCCGGGCCAAAAGATCAGCGGCGTGGACCTGCTGATTGTGGTGGATGGCCAGGGCTTTGGCCGAGAGGACGCCGAGAATATTGACGCCTTTGTGCAACAGGGAGGCAACGTGCTGTTCCTTTTGGATCCTGTGCAGATTGAGGAACCTTTGACGGCCCGCGTGAACGACTCCCCTGTGCTGGACTTGCTGGAACACTATGGCATACGCGTGAACCACGACCTGGTCATGGACGTATCTAACGAAATCGCTCCCTTCGCCCGAGGGTTCGTACGGTTCTTTGTGCCATACCCCTATTGGGTAAAGATCACGAAGCCGGGCTTTAACCCGGATCTGCCCCCGGTGCGTCAGTTGGAGTCCCTGGTGATGCCCTGGACCTCTTCGGTGGAGTTCGTCGGCGATACCACCGACACCCTGGTGCAGTTCGCCTATCTCGCCCGGACCACCGATAAAGCCTGGCACAGTACGGGTTTCTTCAATCTGGACCCCCAGGCAATCCGGCCACCTCGGCCGGAGGCTCGGCAATCCTTCGTGGTGGCCGCCCTCGTTACCGGACATTTCCCTAAGTACACTCCCGACACCACCGCCTCGGATACCGTCTCCCGGTACAGCCCTACGGCGCATCTTGTCATCACAGGAACCTCCCGCTTTGCCCGCACAACCTTTATCCAGAGCTTCCCGGAGAACCTCACCTTCTTCATGAACCTGGTGGATTACCTGGGCCTGAGCGAGGATCTGATCTCTATTCGGTCCAAAGGGGTTACCGATCGGCCGCTTCGCCGCCTTACCGAGATGCAAAAGAACCTGTTTAAGTTCCTGAACATCTATGCTGTGCCCGCCCTCCTCGTGATCCTGGGCATTGGGGTATTGATCCGCCGCAGACGGGAGGAAAAGGAATGAATCGCAGGGTGTGGACCCTGGCCGCCATCTTCGTGGTGCTCTTGCTGGTGTACGTGGTTCGGTGGCTTGCCGCCTCGTCTTCCAGCCACCGGGCCTCGGGGTTCGTGTTGGAAAACATTGATCCTGCAGCCGTGACGGAGATCATAGTGATCCATCAGCAGGACACCGTGCACCTGGTGAAACAAGGGCAACAGTGGCTTGTGGAAGTGGATTCCGCAGTGTACCGCCCGGCTTCAGAGAACCGCATCCGAACCTGGCTCAAAACCATGGAGGAGGCTCGGTATCTGAAGATCTCCCAAAATCCCGAAAAACTGGCGATCTTTGAGGTAACCGAAGACAAGGGAATCCACGTCCAATACCGGGACCACCGTGGCCGAGTACTTGCCGATTTCTTTGTGGGCAAGATCGGGCCCGATTTCACCACCAGCTACGTCCGGGAGGCCCAAGACAACACCGTGTACCTGGCGGAACCGGGGTACCGCAACGTGTTTCCCACCCGGTTGGAAGCCTGGCGGGAGCGGCGACTATTGCCCGGCGTGAAACCCGATGAGGTGGTGTATCTCCGACTGGAGAACCCTCAAGACACCCTGGTGCTGGTGCGAGATCCCTCGGGCTGGCGTGCCGAAGGCGCCGAAACCACCGATACCTTGGCAGCAAAACGCCTGGTACGCCATGTGGCCATGATGACCGCCGTCGCCTTTGCCGACACAGTGCCGCCCGAAAGTGCAGGCCTCACCCCCCCTCGCCGACGGCTGGAGGTTTCCACTCAGAACGGCACCGTGTACCGGATTCTCATAGGCACCCCTTCGCCCGATGGTCGGGGTGTCTATGCCCTGCGGGAGGGGCAACCGGGCATCGTGCTCATCAGCAAATACATGGACGACCAACTTGACCAACTGCCCCAGGAGATCCGCAAACCCTCCGAGAACACCTCATCAGCCTCAGGCACTTCCCCGTAGCCCGTGCACTTTAGACAACAGATGCTTCGCTGCGGCCCTCCTCGGGCCGCAGCGTTCTTTTCCTGCGCCCCAAGAAACCGAACACAGGACTTGCGGGGAGCGGACAGGGTGTGTAAAATAATGGGCCCGTGGGCGGTTAGTTCAGCTGGCGAGAACGCTGGTTTCACATACCAGAGGTCGGAGGTTCGAGTCCTCCACCGCCCACCATTTTTTATGCCCTTCCTTTTGTTCCACTTCTACCTCCTGGATTCTACCCATCTGAAGGCCCGGGAACTCCTGGACGAGGATGTGACCCCCCCCTTCGTGGTGCAGGCTGAGGTCCAAGAGGCCGGCCGTGGACGCTACGGCCGCACCTGGTTCTCCCCCATAGGGGGGCTGTGGTTTACCGTGGTATTTCCACCGCTGTCTCCTCAGGAGTTTGCCCACATCACGGTGTTCGCCTCCGAAGCGGTAGCCCAGGCCCTTCAGGAGATGGGCGTCCAGGGAATCCGCATCAAGGTGCCCAATGACCTGATTCTCCATGGCCACAAGGTAGGCGGGCTCCTGGGCGAATGGGACTCACGGGCTGCCCTGCTGGGCATCGGGCTCAACACCCGGGTGGCGCACTTCCCCGAACCCCTGGAACAACGGGCAGGTTCCCTGGACCGTTTGGCCGGGGTTTCTCTGCACCACCCCACCCTACTTTCCCGGATCCTCCAGCGGTTGGAAACCCTGTACCAGGACGTACTTCATGGGACCTGGGAGCCGTGGTACCGGGCGTGGCACCAGCGGTTGCTGGGCATCGGCCGACGTGTCCGCTTCCTCTATCCACCGCAAAACCGCCACGTGGAGGGCGTGTTCCAGGGAATCACTCCCCACTTTGAGGTTCAAGTGGACGGTCGTTTATACGATTTGGCCCGCCTCAAGGATTTTCGGGAGGTACCGGAGGACTAAAGGCACGGCTCAGATGAGCCACGATCCGCGCCGGTTTGGGTCCCACGCCCACCAAACGGATCTTTCGGGCCCCGTTGAGAAACTCCAAAAAGATCTCCAAACGCTCGTCGGGGAGCAAGGGGCCCAGTCGTTCTGCCCATTCCACCACCACCAAATGATGTTCAAACACCTCGGGGATCCCCAATTGCACGATTTCTTCCATCTGTTCAGGGTGCAGCCGGTACAAATCCAGGTGATAGAGATCCCTTGTGCGTCCTCGGTACCGCAGCATGATGAGGAAACTGGGGCTCCGCACCCGTTTGATGCCTAAGCCGCGGGCGATTCCACGAACCAGGGTGGTTTTCCCTGCGCCCAGGGGCCCGTACAAGGCCACCACCAAGGGGGGCTCCAGATACTGAGCCAAACTTTGCCCCAGGGTTTGGGTTTCCATTTCCGATCGGCTCACTACGCTGAATTCTTGACGCTCCATAGCGAGGCCCTTAATTTTATGCCCATGGCCCTGCTTTTCCTTCTGGCTCTTAAGATTTCCGCTTCCCCTGTGCTCTTCTCCGCCCAGCGCGTTGTGTTCCTACAGAATCCCCCACGGGTGTACCTCTCGGGCCACGCCCGGATTTCCTCCGGAACCACCACCCTGGAGGCCGACTCGGTGATTTACTGGCCCGATGCCCATCTGCTACGTGCCTTTCGGCACTTCGTGCTGGTGGTGCAAAAGGACACCTTGCAGGGCGATAGCCTGTACTACAACGTAACCACCCAGCGGGGGATGGCCTTCGGTGGCCGAGGCAAGGTGGAAAAAGGGTACCTGTACGGCGAGGTGGTGTACCGGGTTTCCGAGGACGAGTACTGGATGAAGAACGGTCGGTACACCACCTGCGATGCCCAACCCCCTCACTACTACTTTGCTTCTCCAAGGATGCGGGCCACGCGCAACGACATGGCCGTGGCGTCGCCCGTGGTGTTCCGCCTGTTGGGGATCCCTGTGTTGGAACTCCCCTTTTGGTACTTCCCCGTGGGGGGAGGCCGCCGTTCTGGCCTGCTCACCCCCCGCTATGGACGCTCCGGTGCCGATGGCTTTTACCTGCGAAACCTGGCTTATTACTGGGCCATCAACAACTACATGGACCTCACGGTGTCGCTCAACTTGATTGAGCGGCGAGGGATCCAGATGGCCTTTTCGCTGCCGTACGTGGTGTACAAACGATTCCGGGGGAAACTGGCCGGCACCTGGGCCAACGACCTGGTGGCAGGCCACCGCCGCTGGTCCTTGGAAGGGAACCACAATCAACAATTGGCCAACGGGGCCCGCATTACCGGCCAACTCCAGTACGTATCCGATGTCAATTACCTTCAAGACTACTCCGAGGACAAGGAAGAATGGCTCCGAGGGGAGCTCCACTCCTTTCTTTCCTACACCCACACTTGGCGAAACCTTCTGCATTACAGCCTTTCCGCCGATGAGCGGCGAGACCTGGCCCGGGGCACCCACGTGATCACCTTTCCCCGCATATCCTCCGATCTGTTCAGCATCCGATATGGGAACCTGGATGCCTCCAGCCGGGTGAACTTCGTAGGAGGGAAAGACGCCGACAGCCTGCCCTATCGGTGGGTGGCATGGGCGAACCCTTCACTGGCCTGGCCCTTCCGCTGGCTCCGGTACCTCCAGGTGCGGCCCTCGGTGAACCTCACCGCCACCCTGTACGACCGAGACACCACCGGCCGCCCTCGTGCCCGCGCTGTTCCCTCGGTGCAGGTGCAGATGAGCACGGTGATCTATGGCCTTTCTCGGTTCCGGATCGGCCCGGTGGAACGGATCCTTCAAACCCTCAAACCCCGGTTGACCTTTACCTACATCCCCTCTATAGACCAGGGATGGATTGATCCCTTCCGGGGCAATGGGCCCATTGCCCCGGTGCGGCGAGGGAGCTTTAGCTTGAGCAACGACTACGAGGTGAAGTTCCGGCGAGGGGGGCGAACCCAAAAGATCCCAGTGTTGGCTTCTGGGCTCAACGTATCCTATAACCTGGAAAACCCGCCAGGGGAACGGTTAAGTGCGGTGCAGGCCTACGCCCGGTGGTTTCCTGGGAAACCCTCCAATGCGCGGCTTTCTGCCACCTGGGACCCCTACGAAAGGAGGATCACCCACCTCCAGATCAACAGCACCCTGGCTTGGCGGTTCCGGTGGGGTCCAGAGGGTTTCCATGCCGACACGACGACTTCGGACACCACGCTGGCAGACACGGTAATCCCCGGCGAAGGGGCCCAGGGAACCGAGGAGCCTGCCCGGGAAACCCTCCGATGGTCTGTGAGGATCCAGCACACCTACCAATGGCGACCCAGTCGTCGCAATTTCTTCACCTTGAGCCTGAGTGGGAACCCCACGCGGCGATGGCAACTCAGTTACCGGTTGAGCTACGATGCGGTCCAACAGCGGGTGATGAGCCAGAGTTTGAGCCTGCAGCGGGACCTCCACTGTTTCCAGGCCCAGTTTCGTTGGAGTTCCTTTGGGGGTTCCTGGATTTACGATTTCCGCATCTGGATCAAGGCATTGCCCGACATCAAGGTCCAGCGGTCCTTCCTGGAGGCTTTACTCCCCGGTTGATTCCTGGTCCTTGGCCTCCTCCCACAGGGCGTCCATCTCTTCAAGGCTCATGGACTTCAGGTCGCGGCCCTGTTGCTGGGCACCGCGTTCAATGGCCTGGAATCGTCGGATGAACTTCAGGGCCGTCTGGCGCACCAGATCCTCGGCGTTAAAGCCCAGGTGACGAGCCAGGTTGACCAGGGCGAAGATCAGATCACCCAACTCCTCTCCGATCTTGGCCGATGGCGCATCCCCTCGTTTCAAGGCCTCGCGAAGCTCACGGACCTCTTCTTCCACCTTTTGGAGGGGACCTTCCACCGAGTCCCAATCAAACCCCACCCGTGCGGTTTTCTCCTGCACCTTTTGGGCCAGCAAAAGGGCCGGCAACGAGAGGGGGACCGAGTCCAAAAGCCCTCCCCGCTTGGACTTCTCCCAGTTCTCCAACAGTTCCCTTTGGGTTTCAAAGTGTCGGGTTCCAAAAACGTGGGGGTGCCGTTCAATGAGTTTGTTCTTCAGCTCCTCCAGCATTTGATCGGCCGTGAAGTTCCCCTGCTCCTCCTGGATCACCGTATGCAGCAGTACCACCAGGATCACATCCCCCAGTTCCTCTTTGAGCTGGGTTGGGTTCTGCCGCTCAATGGCCTCCAAGACTTCGTAGGCTTCTTCCACCAGGGCGTATTTCAACGATTCGTTGGTCTGTTTCCGATCCCAAGGGCAGCCGTCGGGTGCCCGCAGGCGACGGACGATCCTTAACACCTCTTCAAAGGTGGCCATGATGACCCTCCACAGGCTCGGCTTCCAAGTCCAAGGTATCCGTGACGTTGCGGATTCGGACGGGGAATGGACCCGGACCCGGGGGCCCCTGTGTCCGCAGCACCACTTGGAGGTCCACCTCAGGGGCATCGTAGGGGGTGCGGGCTATGGTGGGTTCCTCGTCCGGGGCGTCTCGGAGTACCGGCAGGATTTGGCCCACCAGCCGTTCCTGTGCCCGGCTTATGGTCTCCTGTGCCACCTGGTGTGCCACCTCCAAGCGGTCTTCCAGTACCTCCTTAGGCACGGGGTTGGGAAGTTCAGCGGCAGGGGTTCCGGGTTCCGGCCAAAAGGGGAACACCCCAATGCGTTCAAAGCCAACGGACTCCAGGAAATTCAGCAGAGCGGAGAACTGGGCCTCGGTTTCCCCCGGAAACCCCACGATCACCTCGGTGCGCAGGTACCACTCGGGCAGATGGGTTCGGAAGAGGTCCACCGCCCGGCGCACAGCGCGGGCTCCGCCGGCCCTGCGCATGGCCCGAAGAACCTCGGGATCTACGTGTTGGATGGGCATTTCCACGTAAGGCACCAGCCGGGGATGGCCCTGTAGAACCCGCACCAGGTCTTCGGACACGTGCACGGGGTGCAGGTACAGGAGTCGGAGCCAGAAGGAGCCGGGGATTTCTGCCAGGGCCTCCAGCAAACCGACCAGGGATTGCCTGGGGGAGAGGTCTTTGCCATAGTCGCCCAAGTCCTGGGCCACCAGGATGATCTCCCGGGCCCCGGAGTCCCACAGCGCTTGGACCTCTTGGAGGACGTCTGGGATCGGCCGTGACCGTTGGGAGCCGCGAATTCCTGGAATGGTGCAAAAACTGCAGGCATGGTCACACCCATCGGCCACCTTTACGTACCGGTATGACACCGCACGGGGCAAGAACCGAGGCATTCGGTGGTCCAGCAAGAACCGGGGGCGTTTCTGCCGATCCACTCGGAAACCTGGGGTCTGCAGAGCTCTGAGGATTTGGGGAATTTCATCCAGGCCAACCACGGCGTCCGCCTGAAGGACTTCGGCGGGGAGTGCCTGACGAAACCGCTCCACCAAGCACCCGGTAACCCCCACAAAGGCCACCTCTCCACGTTGCCGTTTGGCCAGCCAATACCGGATCTCCTCCAGAGACTCCTGGAGGGCTGGCTGAATGAAAGCGCAGGTGTTGATCCACACATGGGTGGCCTCTTCGGGCTCGGGGGCAATGGGAATCCCAGCCCGTTGCACCAGGCCCAAAAGTACTTCGGAATCCACCTCGTTCTTAGGGCACCCCAGGGTAACCACCGCTACCCGGGTTTCTTTGGCCTGATCCTGCCGATGTTCCATTGGCCTTGAAATATACACGCCGGGGAACCACAATAAAACCCGTTTTTAGGAGGTTGTGATGCGTTTCTCCACTGCACTGCGGGAACCCGCCCGCCGATTTCTGGAGTCCCTGGGCCATGCCGACATCGTGATCGGCATACCGGCCTACAACAACGACCGCACCATCGCCAATGTGATCCGCATCGCCGCCCTCGGCCTGAACATGTACTTCCCGGATTACGACGCTCTGGTGCTGGTGGCTGATGGAGGCTCTGTGGACGATACCCGGGAACTGGCCGAGGCCGTGGAAATCGGCTCCTTTCGGGTAGAAAAGCTCGTGACCATCTACCGCGGTGTGCCGGGTAAGGGCTCTGCCATCCGGGCCATCTTTGAGGCCGCCAATTTCCTTAAGGCCCAAGCGGTGGTCACTGTGGACGCCGACCTTCGGTCCATCACCCCGGAATGGATCCAAAACCTGGTGAACCCCATCATTGATCTGGGGTACGACTTCGTGGCCCCCTACTATCGCCGCTACAAGTACGATGCCACCATCACCAACACCATTGCCTACACCCTCACGCGAGCCCTGTACGGCCTTCGGGTGCGTCAACCCATTGGGGGCGATTTTGCCTTTTCCCGGGCCATGATCCGGGAGTACCTGGAACACGATGTTTGGGAAACCGATATCGCCCGTTTTGGCGTGGACATCTGGCTCACTACCCTGGCCATTGTTCACCGATTCCGCATCGTCCAAGCCCGCTTGGGTGTGAAGATCCACGATACCAAAGACCCCGCCACCCATCTGGGTCCCATGTACCGCCAGGTGGTGAGCACCATCTTCGCGCTGATGGAACGCTATGTGGACTTCTGGCGAGAGATTCGGGGGAGCAAGGACGTTCCCGTGGTGGGCGAGGAACCCCCTGGCGAGCCCCAACCCTTTACCATCAACGTGGACGCCTTGATTGAATACTTCCGCCTGGGCATGAAAACCTTTGGCCCCTCGTGGAAACAGGTGGTCAACAGCAAAACCTTCCGCCTGCTTCAAAGACTGGCCAAAACCCCGGCCAATGAATTTGACCTGCCAGTAGAAGAGTGGGCCAAAATCGTGTACGACTTCGGCGTGACCTACCATACCCTGCCTCGGCAGCGGATCAAACTCATTGAAATCATGATCCCGCTGTACTACGCCCGTGTGGCCTCCTTGGTGAACGAACTGCGCGATGTGCCTGAATCCGAGGTGGAACGCTTCTTTGAGCGCGACGCCGAGGCTTTTGAACACACCAAAACCTATTTGATCCGCCGTTGGGACGAGGCTGAACGCCACGCTGCCGCCGGAGGGTATGCAGGCATGATCCTGTGATCTCCCCGGTATAATTCCCCCGATGGAACTCGTGAGCGTGGTGTTCCCCGGGGCCAACGTCCAACCCTTCACGTATGGCGTGGAAGAACCTGTTGCCCCGGGCACCTTGGTGCTCACCGAACTGGGCACGCAGCTCCGGATTGGGGTGGTGTGGTCCCTGGAGGCCCCACCGCCACCCCCCCACGCAGAACTGAAACCAGCCTGGCCCTTGGGAATCCAAATCCCTGAAAACCTCCTGAACCTTGCCAAATGGATGGCCCGGTACTACCTCAGCGAACCCGGTCTGGTGGTGTCGGTGATGGTGCCCTCCGCCCTGAGCCGCTGGAAAGACTACCGGGTTCGTTCAGCATCGGGCCGAGCGCGTCGGCTGGGCACCTTGGTTCAACGTCAGGGTTGGAACTGGCCCCAGCTGCTCCATCACCTCCGGCAAGGGGCTTGGATTTTGGAACCCCCCGAACCCCGACCACTGGAACCCGACCCCCTTTCGTTTCCCCTGCCCTCCTCTCCCACGGAGGACCAGCAGCGGGCCCTGCGCCTCCTGTTGCCCTCCCTGCAGCCCCCCCGGTTCCGCCCCTTCCTGCTCTTTGGCGTCACAGGGTCGGGCAAGACCATGGTGTACCTCTGGCTGGCCCAACGGGCTCTGAACGAAGGCCGCTCTGTGGTGGTGCTGGTCCCTGAGATTGCCCTCACCCCGCAACTTCTCGGCCAGTTTTACAGTTTGATGGGGCGTCGGGTGTTGCCCTACCACTCCCGCATGGCCCCCAACGAACGCCTGTACGTGTGGTGGGAAGTGCAAAAGGGCCCACGGGTGGTAGTGGGCCCACGGTCCGCCCTGTTCCTGCCCTTGCACCGCCTCGGCCTGATCGTGGTGGACGAAGAACACGACACCTCCTACAAAAACAACGAAGCCCCCAGATACCACGCACGGGATGTGGCCGTGTACCGAGCGAAACTGGAGAACATCCCGGTGGTGCTCGGCAGCGCCTCGCCCAGCCTGGAATCCGTGTACAACGCCCTGCGTAAACGGTACACCTTGGTGACCATGAAGCACCGGGTCCGCGGATACTGGTTCCCTCGGATCACCGTGGTGGACCTGCGTCAGGAGGAAAGCCCCGGTATCGTATCCCTCACCCTAATGGAACACCTGGCCCGCACCGTGCGGGAGGGAAAACAGGCGATCCTCTACCTCAACCGCCGGGGATACGCGCCCATGCTCCTCTGCCGGAAGTGCGGCTATATTCCGCGGTGTCCCCGATGCGACGTGGCCCTCACTTTTCACCGGGAGGAAAACGTGTTGCGGTGCCACCTCTGCGACCACCAGGAGGCCGTACCCGATACCTGTCCCCGCTGCGGTGCCCCTGCGATGAAACCCCTGCGGTTTGGCACCCAACGGGTGGTCCGCCAGATCCAAACCACCCTTCCCCGAGCACGGGTAGAACGCTTAGACCTGGATCGCGTCCGACGACGCCATGAACTGGAGCGCATCTACCGCGAGATGAAGCAGGGTCGCATCCAAATCTTGGTGGGCACCCAAATGGTGTCCCAGGGCTTGGATTTCCCTGAGGTGGACCTGGTAGCCATTCTGGACGCCGACCACGATCTTGGGTTCCCCGACTTTCGCGCCGAGGAACGGGCGTTCCAACGTTTCCTACAGGTGGCCGGGCGCGCCCGCCGGGGTGGCATCGTGGTGGTGCAAACCCACAGCCCCGAAGCTCCCCCCCTCCAGGCCTTGGCCTCTGGCCAAACCTGGTCCTTCCTGCTCCAAGAACTGGAGCGACGGAAACAGTTAGGCTACCCACCGTATCGGCGTCTGATCCGGGTAGAACTCGCTGCCTCGGATCCCCAAATCGCCCAAGAAGTAGCCGAAACCTGGAAACACCTGCTGCAGGAAACCCACCCTCAAGTGGAGGTGCTGGGCCCCTCCCCCTGCCCCCGCCGACGGGTGGCGGGGCGGCACCGGTTCCACCTGCTGCTGCGGTTCGCAAAAGCCTACCAAGGCCAAGAGGCAATACGCACAGCACTGGATCAACACCCACCACCCAGCGGCCTACGGGTAAAGGTGGATGTGGATCCCGTGGACCTCCTTTGACGGGAGTCCAAGGCATAAAAGCCCAAGAATCGGATGCCGGCTTACTCGCCCTCAGCCGTCCCTCCTCAGGCAAACAGGGGCTCGCCGTTCTCCCCGTCCTGATCATCTCCTTTCCCGCCTGCCACAACCCGAACTTGCTCCCTCCGGCTTTCAGCGAGCCTGTGCTTTGGGCCCTCAGCCTTCCGCCTGTAAGATAACCGTCACAGGAGAGTGACCCATGGTGATCCAGGGAGGATTGGTGGCGTTGCCTGGGGCCCGCCGCTTGGAACGACGGGACCTCCGGATCCATCAAGGTAAGATCGCGGAAATCGCAGAGCACCTCGCCCCAAAACCCAACGAAGAGGTGCTCTCTGTTCCCGGACGTTGGATTTTTCCCGGCGGCATTGATCCCCACGTTCACTTTGACACACCGGGCTATACTCACCGCGAGGACTTTGCCCACGCCTCCCGCGCCGCAGCCGCGGGCGGGATCACCACCGTGCTGGATATGCCCTGTACCTCCGTGCCCCCGGTGACCCACCGGCAACATCTGGAGAAAAAACTGGAGGCCGTGGCTTCCCAGTCGGTGATTGACTTCGGCTTCCACGGCGGGGTCTCTGGCCTTTCCTTTGCCGAAGGGTTCCCCCAATACCTTTACGAACTCCGGAAAGCCGGGATCTTCGGCGTAAAGGCCTACCTCATCTCCGGCATGGACACCTTTCCCCGGCTAAACCTCTTCCAACTGGAAAGATTGCTGGAGGTGGCTCGTGATCTGGACCTGGTGGTGCTGCTCCACGCTGAGGATTACGACTACGTCACTGCGGCCACCGCGTATTTCCAAGAAATTGGCGACGGGCCCTGGTACTTCTATCGGTCTCGGCCTGAGGCCGCCGAGCTGCTGGCCATCCAGCAGGCGGTTGCCCTGGCCCGGCGACTCCACGCCCCCCTTCACATCGTCCACGTGGGGACAGCCGAGGCCGTGGAAATCGTCCGCACCGCAGAAACGGTAACCTGTGAAACCGCACCCCACTACTTGGCCTTTGACCTGGAAGACCTCCAACGCCTCGGATCCCCGCTGAAAACCACCCCTCCGGTGAAAACCCCGCCCAACCGGTGGGGCCTGTGGTATCACCTGGCCGAAGGACACATCCTGTACGTGGCCTCAGACCACGCCCCCGCTCCCCCAGAGGAGAAAAACACCCCCAGTTTTTGGCAAGCCTACTCGGGCATCCCAGGGGTGCAAACGCTGTTCCCCTACCTGCTCTCTGAGGGCTACATGGCCGGCAAACTCTCTCTGCCCCGGTTCTTAGAAGCCATCGCCGAAGGGGCAGCCCGCCGGTTCGGACTGGACCACCGAAAGGGAAGCATCGCCGTAGGGAAAGACGCCGATCTCGTGATCGTGGACCCCGAAGCCACCTGGACGGTGCGCACCGACGAAACCTTTTACTCCAAAGGCAAAATCACCCCCTTTGAGGGCATGACCTTCCAAGGTCGGATTGAAAAAACCTTGGTTCGCGGCCGCGTGGTGTACGATCGCGAGCAAGGCATCACCGCTCCCCTGGGCTGGGGCGAATTCCTGAGGAGGAACCCATGAAACTGCTGATCGGACCCGGATGGGTAACCAACGGCACCGACGTGTTCGTGGAACAAGGCGGTGTGTTGGTGGAAAACGGTCGGATTGTGGCAGTGGGCCGCTTTGAAGACCTCCAAGACCCCCACGCGGACCGGATTGAAACCGATGGGCACCTGATCCTTCCCGGTTTCCTGGTGGCTCACCACCACCTCTACTCTGCCCTGGCACCGGGCATCTCTCCCTTAGGCCCAACCCCCAACTTCCGCAAGATCCTGGAGAACCTCTGGTGGCCTCTGGACCAGGCCCTGGACGCTGAAACTGTGTACGCTTCTGCCCTCCACGGCTTGATGGACGCCCTTCGCCACGGCGTCACCATGGTGTTTGACCATCACGCCTCCATGGGATTCATTGAAGGAAGCCTGGATCAGGTAGCCCGAGCGTTCCAGGAAACGGGCCTCCGCGGCCTCCTCGCCTTTGAAGTATCCGACCGAGCCGGGCACGCTACCTTGGAAACCCAAATTCGCGAAAACCTATCCTTCTGGCAACAGCACCAAGGGAACCCCCAAATCCAGGGAATCTTCGGACTGCATGCCAACTTCACCCTGAGCGAGGAAACCCTGTATGCCGTGCGCGACGCCCTCCCCCAAGGCATGGGAATCCATATCCACTGCGGCGAAGACCGCGAAGACCTGGACTACGTTCTGAACCTGGGCTACGAAGGCCTCGTGGATCGGCTCCATCGCTTTGACCTGCTCCAAGCCCCATCCCTCCTGGCCCATTGCATCCACCTCACCGACCGGGACTATGAGCTCCTGCGTCGCCTGGACACCGCCATCGTGGTAAGCAACCCTGAGTCCAACGCCAACAACCAGGTGGGCCAGATGGACCGTTCCCGGATCCGCACCTACCTGTTGGGGACCGATGGCATGTCCGGGGATATGGTAGCCACCCTGCGGTCCCACTATCTGCTGGGTCGGGGCAAGGACGAGGACTTCGCCGAACTCCAGCGAGCCTTTTTCGGGTATCGCTACGAGGTGCAGCAACGCTTCTTTCCCGACAAGGCTCCCCCCTTGCACCCCGGCAGCCGAGCCGACCTAACCGTGTTGGAATACCAACCGGTTACCCCGTTGCGGCCCGACAATCTCTTGGGGCATCTGCTCTTTGGCGCCCGCACCGCGCGGGCTCTGCTTACCATGGTGGACGGCCAGGTACGGTACTACAGGGGCTCTTTTCCCTCATTAGACGAACCCCGGGCGCGGGAACTCATCCAAACCGCGGCCCAAAAACTCTGGGAGAGGTACTATGGCCAACCTTGAGGTGACCGTAAGTGGCATCCGCTTCCGAAACCCGGTGCTCACCGCCGCCGGGCCCAACGTGCTGAACGCCCACATGATGCTCAAGGCAGTGGAAGGCGGGGTGGGCGGCGTCGTGTCTAAGACCGTTTCCGTAAAACCCGCTCGCGATCGGCGGCCCACCATCCGACGGGCAGTGTGTCGGAGTATGATGAATGCTGAAACCTGGGCCGAAGGGCCGGTAGAGCGATTCCTGGAATACTACCACGAGGTCAAAAAAACCGGGATCCCGCTGATCGTCTCCCTGGGCTATACTCCCGAGGACCTCAAAACCCTGGGCCCCCTCATTGAACGCGAGGCCCAACCCGATGGCTTTGAGTTCTCTACCCACTACCTGGGAAAGGACGTGGAGCCTTTGGTAGAAACCGCCAAGGCATTGCGGTATAGTGTGGAGGCGCCCATTTGGATGAAGATCTCTCCCAACTTCCCCGATGTCCAAGAGGTTGCCCGACGGGTGGCCCCGTACGTGGACGGCTTCGTGGCCACCAACTCCTTCGGACCCGTGCTGGACTTTGACCCGGAAAACCTGGAACCCCGCTTGGGCTCCTCCTATGGCCAGGGGTGGCTCTCCGGCCCGGCCATCCTGCCCATCTCTCTGCGTGTGGTGTACGAGGTGGTCTCGGTGCAAACCAAACCCGTGATCGGCGTGGGCGGCATTGAACGGGGCACCGACGCCATCAAGTACTTCATGGTGGGCGCCTCGGCCGTGGGTGTCTGCACTGCCGCCCTAAAACACGGACCCGGGGTCTATGGCAAAATCGCCCAAGAGATCAACGATTGGCTGGATCGCCATGGCTACCGCTCCGTGGAAGAAGTGCGAAACCTGTACCGCCAGAAACTCCAGGAACGTCGCGTTTACGAGGGCATCCCGGTGATGACCGTGGACGACAACCTCTGCACCGGCTGCACCGCATGTATCCGAAACTGCGTGGAAAACGCCCTGTACATGCAGGGCGATAAGGCCCGCGTGATTGAAGACCTGTGCATCGGCTGTGGCTACTGCATGGACTTCTGCCCCGAAGGGGCCCTGATCCTGAAGGAGCGACAAGGATGAGCCTCCACGCTCGCGACATCGCACAACGGGCCCAAGCCCTCCGCAACGACGTGGCCCAAATCCTCAGCCAACTGGTGCAGATCCCCTCCTTGAGCGGCGAAGAGGAACAAGTGATCCAAGCCCTACAGCGGCTCTCTGAACCCTATGCGGATGAAGTCCGGGTGGATGGCCTGGGCAACCTCCTGGTCCGCATTGGGTCCGGCCCAAAAATCCTGGCCTTTGACGCCCACATTGATGTGGTAGATGTGGGAGACGAACGCCAATGGACGGTGCCCCCCTTCTCGGGTCTGATCCGGGATGGCCAGGTGTGGGGCCGCGGCTCTGTGGACCAAAAGGGGGGCGCAGCCGCCATGATCGCAGCCCTCCGAATCCTCCGCGAGGTGAACTACTCCGGCCCCTTTTCCGTGTACTTCACCTTCACCATCATGGAGGAGGACAGCGACGGCCAGTGCTGGCTCTATCTGATTGAAGAAGAGGGGTTCCGGCCCCACGCCGTGGTCATCACCGAACCCACCAACCTGGGGGTATACCGGGGACACCGCGGCCGCATGGAATTTGACCTGTACTTTCGGGGCCGGTCCGCCCACGCCTCGGAACCCGAACGGGGAGTAAACGCCCTGCTCAAGGCCGCTCAGGCAGCCCTCGCTGTGGCAGAACTCCACCTGCGACTCAGGGAAGATCCCTTCTTGGGCAAGGGAAGCATCGCTCCCACACACATCGCCTCCTCCTCTCCCTCCCTTTGTGCCATTCCCGACCGGTGTCACCTGCATCTGGACCGCCGGCTCACCTGGGGCGAAACCAAGGAATCGGCCCTCCGGGAACTGGAGCAGATCCTCCCCCCCGATACCGAGATCGTGATTCCGGTGTACGACCGCCCGAGCTACAAGGGAACCGTGTTCGTTCGGGAAAAGTACTATCCCACTTGGAAACTCCCGGAAACACATCCGCTGGTCCAAGCCGGACGCACCGCGTACCAAGAACTCTTTGGTGCGCCCGCACGCCTGGGTCGTTGGACCTTCTCCACCAACGGCGTGGCCATCGCTGGCCGACACGGGATTCCCACCATCGGGTTTGGCCCGGGCAACGAAGAACGGGCCCACGCCCCTGACGAAGCCGTGCCCATTGATCATTTGGTGAAGGCCACGGCCTTTTACGCATGGTTCCCCTTCGTGCTGGAGCGGTGGATCCACAAGATCTAAGGCCCCTGGAAGCCGCTCTGTTCCAAGTCTTGCGGGTTCTGGAGGATCGGCATCATAGCGTGCCCGTGGTGGTGGCCCTGGGGAGCAACCTGGGGCCCAAGGAGAGCCTGTTCCGGTCCGCCTTGGCGCAGTTGAGGGTACTCCTCGGCCCCCTGGAGGTAGGCCCCTGGCTCACCACCGACCCCTGGGGACCTGTGCCCCAGGCACCCTACCTGAACACCGTGGCTTTGGGGTTCACCCTGCGGTCACCGTGGGATCTGCTCTACCGGTTGAAAACCCTGGAGCGGCGTGCTGGCCGCGCCGGTGGCCAGCGGTGGGGGCCCCGAACGCTGGACCTGGATCTGGTGTTCTATGGACGGCTCCGAATCCACACCCCTTCCCTGGTGCTGCCTCATCCACGGTACCAGGAGCGCGACTTTGTGATCCACCCCCTGCTGAGGGTTCTGGAGCGATTGGGGTTCCGGCTGTAATCTACGCGGCGGCCTCGGGCTCGGGTTCCAACACCCCTGCCTCTCGGCCCATTCTCACAAGATCTGCCAGGGTCGTTTGTTCCAGAATCCGCGATAGGCTCTCCTGGAGTTTTTCAAAGAGCAGGCGCGCCACGCACTTCCGCTGCCAATCACAACCCTCTTCGTTCATAGGATCCAAACACTTGGCCAACACCGTCGGCCCTTCCAGAACCTCAAACACCTCCTTGACGGTGATCTGGTCGGCCGGGCGGGCCAGGGTGTATCCGCCCCCAGGACCACGGATGCTGCGGATTAAACCCGCACGCCGAAGGCTCACCAAGATCTGCTCCAGGAACTGCACAGGGATTTGCTCTACTTCGGAGAGTTGTACCGCGGTCATCACACCCCGGGGCGAAACCTCTGCCAGCCTTACCAGAGCCCGCACACCATAGTCAATGCGAGAGGTCAACCGAAGCATACGCCTATTTTACACCAATTTAGTCAACTGGAAACCGCTTAGGTGAATTGGAAGGCCATAGGCGACGAAGTCCTTGCACCAGCCTCACATGGTCGGGAATCCGCTGGAGAACGGTGAAAAACCGGGTGGTGGCCCCGAAATGGGATTTCCACTGGCGTATCCCCTCGCGTCCTTCAGGCGTGGGCCCCAGATTGAACAGCGGAATGCCCTCCTGGCAAGCGTCCTCCAATGCCCGGTCCAAAAGCAAGTGCACAGGGTTCAATGACAACGCCTCCGGCCGATACCCCTCCTGCCAGGCCAAGGCCATGCGGTGATCTTTCAGGATCACCATGCCGGCCACAGCCTGCCCTTCGTGCCGAGCCAGGTAAAAGGTGGCAAAGTTGTTCGGCACCATTCGGCGGAAGATCTCCTGGAACAACCGAAGGGGTTTCCGATGGATGCCCAGGCGCTTCGTGGTTTGCTGATACAGGTGGTAAAACACAGCTACCTGCCCCTCGGTACGCACCGTTTCCACCTGCACCCCCTCGCGCCTCGCCTTGCGAAGGGCCTTTTTCAAGGACCGGTGGTAGTTTTGCCTGACCTCGCCGATGCCTCCTCGGGCGTAAATCACCTGGGTTTCCGCATCTATGAGTTCCATACCCGGCACCGGTTCCAACAGCCCGTGGAAATCCACAATGCGCACGAGATCCCAGGCGCCGAACAAGGGCGTCATCTGAAAGGGGCCTGTGGCCTTGCGATGCCGGGGCACCGGACCCCCATAGGTATCGTAGTCCAGGGAGTAGACCCGCCGCAGCGGCCACAGCCCTTTGAGGTGGAGAGGCATGTAAAAATCCGGGTGCACCAAGATTCGGATCCGCCCGCCCAAGGCGGCCCGGAGCGTGTCCAGCCATTCCAACCGGTGGAACACTGTGGCAAAGGGGCTTCGGCTGACGGCCTTTTGATATTCTTCCTGGATCTCGGACAGGGGAACCAAGAGCTCTGCCACCCTATGCCTCCTCCTCCGGAACCCGGAGTTCTATGCGGCGGCCCTTGGGCAACTGGTTCTTGAGCCGACCGTCACGGTACAGGCCCGATCCCAAGGCATCGGTCCCGTACTTGACGATGACCTGGCCGTTTTCCACCCCGGGTTGGGGAGCCAGGTTCAGGTCACGGCCCTGCACATAGGCCAGCATCTGGGCACGGTTCAAGTACACCACATTCCGACGGGCATGGGCGCCAAAGAGCTGGATGGCCGCCGTGGTGAGCTTCACCGAACGATCCCGTTCAAAGTAACGAGCAAAGCGGAGCCCCTTTCGCTTGAAGGTGCGGAGGGGCAAACCCGTGGCCTCACGCGACACGATCCACAGGTCTCCGGCATCGTAGAACTCGTAGGGTTCAAACACCCGGGGATCTATGCCGAACCGCTCTTGCAGGTATTTCAGCACGAACCGCACCTTTTCTTGGCTCATGGGAGTTGCACCGGTATCTCTTGTTCCACCCACAGCTCCCGGGGGGTCACCCGAAGCCTCACGGCCCGTAATTCTACACCGGCCTGGGCGGCTTCTCGCAGCGCTTTGCAGAACTCGGGGTCCACCTCGCAGTAGGGCCGAAGGTAGCGGGCATCCGGCCGCTGCACCACCCAAAGGATCATGGCACGGGTTTCTGGCTTCAAGAACCGTTGGAGTTCCCGAAGGTGTCGGGCACCTCGCGAAGTAGGCACATCCGGGAACAGAGCGGCCCCATCGCGCACCAGTGTGCAGGATTTGGTTTCCAGGAGCAGCGGGGGCCGGCCAGACCCTTCCAGCAGGAAGTCCAAACGGGATTGGCCCAGGGTGGGCTCAGCCTGGCGGATGCGGTATCCCTGCAAGAAGGGGAACCACCCGTGGTCCAGCCCGAAAGCCAGCACCCGGTTGGGCACTCGGGAGTCCACAGAGGCCAAAAAGCCCTTCAATTGGACCCCCACCAAGTCGTAGGGTGTGCGGCGGGCCGAACGGGCGGGCTTGCGGTCCAGCAACACGCGCCGCCCAGGAACAAAGAGTTCCTCCAGCCGCGAGGGGTTAGGCACATACACCCGGTACAAACGGCCCTCCACACGCACGCGAGCGGCAAACCGATTCAACCGCTCCTCAAACTCCCCCCACCGAGGCTCAACGGTCCAGGTTAGGGTCATGGACCACGATTTCGTGGGTTACCGTGGCGGTGCACCGAAGCATGGCGGTCACCGAACAGTACTTGTTTTGGCTGAGTTCCACAGCCCGCTCCAGTTTGCGGAGAGGCAAATCCTTACCGGTAAAGATGTACCGCAGGTGCACGTGCACGTATACCTTGGGGTGGGTTTCCTTGCGGCGGGCTTCAATCTCAATGCGAAAATCATCAAACTGCACCCGCATGCGTTTCAAAATGCTGACCACATCCATGCCGGTACACCCGCCCAGGGCCACGAGCACCAGCTCCATGGGTCGGGGACCTGTATCTCCCTCGGCGTTGTCCATGACCACAGAGTGACCTGAGGGTGGTGTGGCCACGATTTGCATGTCCGGGTGCCATTGGAAATGCACCTTCATCACATCCACGTTCACCCTCCCTCCAGCAGGCGTTGAAATTCCCACACCCGACGAGCCAGGGTTTCCAGGCTCTGACGCCAAAAGTCGGGTTTCCGAATGTCAAAGCCAAAGCGAGCGGTAAGCTCCTCGGCGGTGTACAGGCCCGTGCTGGCCAGTAGGTCGTCGTAACGTTCCCGGAACCCATCGGGATCCCGTTCGTACTCGGCCACCAAACCCAGGCCAAAAAGCTCACCGAACATGTAAGGGAAGTTGTAAAAGGACCGCTCGGGCAGATAGTAATGCCCCTTGGCTGCCCAGGCGAAGGGGTGGCGGTGTTCCGGATGCAAGGCCTCCCCATAGGTGCGAGCCTGGGCGTCCAGCATGAGATCGTTGAGTTCCGGAACCGTCAACTCGCGATGACGCCGCCGTTCAAACACCGCCTGTTCAAAGAGGAACCGGCTCGTGATGTCCACCACGATTTGGGTGGCATGCTGCAGCGAAGCCTCCAGCAGGTAGAGCTTCTCCTGGGGATCGGTGACCTGCGCCAGGTAGGCCTGGGACACCAGGTTCTCCGTAAAGGTGCTGGCGGTTTCGGCCAACGTCATCGGGGTTTCACGCTTAGTGGGTGGATGCGGATTCAACTGGAGGTTGTGGTACGCGTGGCCAAGTTCGTGGGCCAAGGTGCGCACGCTGTTGAATGAGGGATCAAAGTTCACCAAGATCCGCGATTGGGTACGGGCGTACCGCATGCAGAAGCCCCCACCCCGTTTCCCCTCGCGGGGCTCGGCATCAATCCAGCTCTCCCGGAACGCCCGTTCTGCGAAGGTGTAGAGTTTCTCCGAATAGGCACGAAACTGCTCCAAGATGAACCGGCGGGCTTCCTCAAAGGTCCAGGTGCGTCCAGGGTTGCCCAGGGGCGCAAAGAGGTCATACCAAGGCAGTGGGCTTCGGCCCAGAGCGCGCGCTTTGGCTTGAAGATACTGCCGGAACACGGGGAAATACTCCTGGGCAGCGGTCATCATGGCGTCTAAGGTTTCGCGGCGGATCCGGTTCTGGAACAGAGCCTGATCCAAGGGGGAAGGCCAACCCCGGCGTTGGGTGAGCAGGAGCACCTCCCCTTTGACGCCGTTGAGGGCGGCTGCCAGGGGCACGGCATGCTGCTGCCAAGCCTGCAGTTCGGCCTCGTAAGCGGTTCGGCGAACGTCGGGATCGGGGTCCATGGCCAGGTTTCGCAGCGCGCTCATGGGCAGGGTCTTTTCTTCGCCTTTAAGGCGGATCCGAACCACGATCTGGGAGGTGTAGGTGCCGTACAGTTGAGACCACGCAGCACCAGCCACCGGCCGATACTCAGCGGCCAGGCGCTCTTCAGCAGGGGACATCTGGTGTTCTGCATGCACCCGGGCCTCCTGAAGGAGAAGCGAGTACTCCTGTGCCTTGGGGCTGAGGGCCTTCAGGCGTTCCGCATCCAAGGACCCCAGCCACGCGACGAACCGAGTGCCCAGGATCTCCAAGGGAACCAGCAGGTTACGGATCTCGCTTAACCGAGCCTGAGCCCGAGGGTTTCGGGAATCCGTGGTCACATGGGCGTACACGTAGCTGCTGAGGGTGTGGACCTGCTCGGAGAGGTCGTCTAAGCGGCTGAGGATCTCTTCAAACGTGCGGGCTGCGGCCTCGTCGGTGACCACCACTGAGGCCTCTGGTTTCTCAATGCGGTGCTCATCAAAGTAGGCCTGTAGGCTCTGAATGGCGGCTTGGATTTCCTTCAGGGCCTGTTCAAATTCCGGGGAATCCAGGCCGGGATAAGGAAAATCCAGACGCCAGCGGGGCAGGGTTTCCGTGGTTGCCATAGGAACCTCCTCTTGAGGGCAGATTATGAGGCAGGTGGAAAGGAAATGCCAAAATGGAGGGCGGGGCCTGGCGGCTCGCCAGGCCCCGCCCTCCGTCATCGGCCAGGACTACGCCTGTCCCAAAAGTTCTTTGAGTTTCAATAGCACCTTTTCGGCATGACCCCTCGCACGGGTCACCCGCGGCCAGTGATGAGCAATCCGACCCTCAGGATCAATCAGCACGGTGGACCGCACCGTTCCCCATGATTCTCTACCGCACTGTTTTTTCAGTTGCCAGGCTCCGTAGGCCTCCAAAACTCGGTGCTCTGGATCACTCAGCAGGGTGATCCCCAAGCTGTGCTTGGCCACAAACTTCTGATGGCTCTGTACCGAGTCCTTGCTCACCCCCAGGATCACCGCACCCAGCCGCTCAAACTCGGGTTTGAGCTCCGTAAACTCCTTGGCCTCGGCGGTACACCCCGAGGTGTTGTCCTTGGGGTAGAAGTACAGCACCACCCAACGGCCCCGGTAGTCCTTTAAACAGTGCTCTTGGCCGTTTTGGTCGGGCAGGCAGAAATCCGGCGCAGGATCCCCCACTTTCCAACTGACCTTGCTCATGGTTCCCTCCTTCCCGTTTGCTTTAAATACGACCGACCAAGTCCAGGTTCACTTTCAAGGTTTCCTTGCCCGGTTCCCACTCTGCCGGGCACACCTCACCGGGGTGCTCCCGAACGTACTTGGACGCCCGGAGTTTCCGCAGGATCTCCCGGGCACTGCGACCGATGGAGTTATCGTGGATATCCATGGCCTTCAAAACACCCTCGGGATCCACGATGAAGGTGGCTCGGAGCGATACCCCTTCATCTTCCAGGTAGGTGCCAAAGGCACGACACACCTTGCCAGAGGGGTCAGCCCCCATGGGATAACGCACCTTCTGGATGGCGGGCGAGGTATCGTGCCAGGCTTTGTGCACGTAAACCGTGTCGGTGCTGACGCTGAGGATTTCGGCACCTTCCTTTTGGAACTCGGGGTAGAGCTCCGCCAATTCCTCCAACTCTGTAGGGCACACGAAGGTGAAATCGGCAGGATAAAAGGCCAAGATGAGCCATTTGCCCCGGTAATCCGCCAGGTTCACCTGTTTGATTTCCTCGTGGTGATACACCGAGAGCTCCAGATCCGGAATCTGCTCACCTATCCGAACCATGTTGACCTCCTTTGTCGGTTTTCATGAGTATAGGGGAGCCCTCGCTGGAACTCAACTCGGGCGAAGGCTAACGGAGCCACCAGAGATGGAGTTCGGCCGGGCCGTGGACTCCCCGAACCAACACCTTCTCAATGTCCGCGGTTACGCTGGGCCCATGGAGCAGAAGCCAGGAGGCATCCGGCTGCTCACGCGCCAGGGTCCACAGGTGCTCCAGGTCGGGCACCAGACGGTGGGCCTCCAAGAGCACCAGCAATCGCTGCGGCACCAGGAGAACCCAGCGGGGCATCTCGGGGCCCAGCTGGAATGCGACCGATCCAGGCTCGGCAACGCCGTAGGTGGCATCCACAACTCCCCAGGGAAGATCCTCTTGCGGTTGGGATTCTGGGGTCAGGCCAGCGGCTCTACAGGCCTTTGTGGCAAAGGTACCCGCTGCTGTCACGCGGGGATGCTCTCCCAAGAGTTGCCGCAATGCCCCAGGCAAACGATCCATCGGCATTTCCCGCACGTGCCAACCCTCAGAGCTGAGAGTCTCCAGAAACCGTGCTTTCAGGATCATGGCCATACCTTTGAAGGCGAACGGGAAGACCCCGCTCCCGGGTCCAGGCGCGGAACGGTCCCAACGAAGACAGGGGGTTGGCCAACGGGCTCCGCAGCAAGGCATCCCCCACCGCCTGAACCAGGGGCGAGGTCATATAAAGCGTCCAGCCCCTGAGCCAGGTCTTCAAGAGGGGGGACAGCGCCTGGGCCTGGGTCCGTTGCCGCAGTTTGAGGATGAGGTCTACCAAGGGGACTTCTACAGGACACACCTCCACACACCGGCCACAAAGGGTGCAGGCGTAGGCCAGATCGGGCAGTGCTTGGGAGGGCAACAGTAAGGAAGTTAACACAATGCCAATGGGGCCCGAGTACACACTGGCATAGGCATGTCCTCCCACCTGTTGGTACACCGGGCACTCGGTAGAGCAGGCACCGCAGCGAATGCAGAGGAGGGCCTCTTGGAAATCGGGGTGCTCGGCCACCTCCCAACGGCGTCCGTGGAGCAGAACCACGTGAACCTCCTGGTGGTGGGTTCCTTGGATCAGGTGCACGTACGCGGTTTGACGCTGGCCTGTGGCTGCCACAGGCAACACCTGCAGCAACGCCGCCAAATCCTGCAGGGACGCCACCACCTTTTCCACCGAGGTAACCACGATCAAAAGCGGGGGCAGGGCCAAAGTGAGGCCTGCATTGCCCTCGTTTTCCAAAATCACGATGCCACCGGTTTCAGCCACCAGGAAATTGGCCCCGGTGATGCCGGCCTCCGCCTCAAAGAACCGACGCCGCAGGGTTTGCCGGGCAAAGGCTGCCAATGCCTGGGGATCGTCTGATCCGGTATAACCCAACCGCTGGGCAAAGGCCTCCCGAATGTCCTTTCGGGACAGGTGCAGAGCCGGGGCTGTGATGTGGGACGGAAACTGGCCCAAGAGTTGGACGATCCACTCCCCCAGATCCGTTTCGGTCACCTGGACCCCCGACGCCTCCAAGGCGGGGCGGAGCCCAATCTCCTCAGTGACCATGGACTTACTCTTGACCACGTGGCGGGCCCCAGCGCTTTGCAGGAGACGAAGCACAGCCTCCCGCGCCTCTTGGGCCGAAGCCACGGGATGGACCTGGAACCCCCGACTCCGGGCCCGGCGGACCCATTGCTGAACCAACGGCCGCAGGCGATCCAGTGCCCTCCGACGAGCCCGAGCTGCCTGCTGGCGGGCCTCCTCGTAGCCGGGCGTTTCCCGAATCCGCTGGCGTCGCTTTTCCACCGATACCTGGGTATTGGCCTCCAAGGCTCGGCGGAGGCCTGGCTGTTGCAGGGCCCAACGCGCGGTCTCTCGGAATCGGTTCATGGCACCAGCATCTCCACGAAGTGCATCACCCGCACCGGCCGGCGTTGGCGCTGCAGCACACCCCGGAGATTCAAAAGGCAACCGGGATCAGGCGAGGTGATCACCTCCACATCGCCACCAAAGGAAAGGTTCACCTTGCGCTCCGCCATGGCCAGAGACAGTTCTGGCATCACCAAGGAAAAGACCCCACCAAAGCCACAGCACACCTCCTCGTAAGGTGTGGGAAGCACTGTAATGCCCTCCAAACGTTCCAGAATTCGGCGGAGTTCATCGTGCCGACGCAAACCGCGCAGGTAATGGCAGGAGTAGTGGATCTGAACCCGATAGGGAAACCGGCCGGTCAAGCGATCCACCCCCACCACATCGTGCAGGAATTCGCTGAGTTCCAGCACCCGGTGAACCTGGTTTCGGGTTTCGGGCAAGAGTTCAGGAAACCGTTCCCGCACCATGGCCACGCAGGAGGCCGACGGGGCCACAATGTAGTCCACATTGGCATCGTTCAAAAAGGCCTCTACCCATCGGCGGGCCATCCTACGGGCCTCAGCGACCCGCCCAGCGTTGTAGGCCACTTGGCCACAACACACCCGACCCCTGGGTTGGTCCACCTGGTATCCCAAACGTTCCAGGAGTTGCCGGGTTTTTTCGTAAACCTCGGGCCAGAACAACTCGGCCAGGCAGGTGGCGAACAGCCGCACCCGTCCCCGGCCTTGGCCAACGCCTAAGCCCTGGGATGGTACCGTTGGAACACCTCCTTCAAATGCTGGATGGAGAGATGGGTGTACACCTCGGTGGTGGATAAAGAGGCGTGGCCCAGAAGTTCCTGCAGTACTCGGAGATTACATCCATTGGCCAGGAGATGAGTGGCAAAACTGTGGCGGAGGATGTGGGGGTACACTCGTTTCCCGAGGCCGGCCTTCAGTGCCGTGGTGCGCAGGATTTTCCAGAAACCCGTGCGGCTCAAGGGGCCTCCACGGGCGTTCACAAACACCCGATCGCGGGCTGCTCGGCGGGCCAAGTGGGGACGCACCTCCTTTAGGTACCGTTGGAGCCAGTGCCGGGCGGTATCGCCCACGGGGACCAGTCGCACTTTGCGGCCCTTTCCCCGGATCCGCACCAGCCCTCGCCGAAGATCCAGATCGGGCAGCCGGAGCCCCACCAGTTCCGACACGCGGGCCCCGGTGGCATACAGGAACTCCAGCATGGCCCGGTCCCGGATGCCGAGCGGTGTGGTGGGGTCCGGAGTTTCCAGCAGTCGCACCACCTCGGCATAGGTGAGCACCTCGGGGAGTCGTTCACCCTTTCGGGGGGTTTCCAGGAGTTCCGCGGGGTTGGCGTTTGCGCCCTCTTCGTCCACGAGATACCGGTAAAAGGATCGCAGGGTAGACACCAGTCGGGCCCGGGAGGAGGCAGCGTATCCCTTCTCTTGCAGGTGTTTGAGAAAGTTCAGCAGGTCGTGCACCTGCAGGTCGGTGGGGCTGCGGGCACGGCGTTTTCGTCGGAAGTATGCCTGAAACAGGGCCAGATCCCGAGCATAGGCCTGCACGGTATGCTCGGAGTATCCCCGTTCGGTGCGGAGATAGTCTAAGAACCGTTGGATTTCCGGGGTTGCGTCCATTGCAGGCTACGGGTTCCAGAGTTATAATAGGGGTCCCCCCGAGAACCTTCAAGGAGGAAAAGCGCGATGACAGTACGCAGAAACCGGTCAGCGGAGAAACGGGTGCGCCAGAGTGAAAAGCGGCGGTTGCGGAACCGGGCGCTTAAGACCCGCATTAAGAACACCATCAAGCGTTTGATGGCCGCTCAAAGTCGGGAAGAGCGGGAAAGGCTTCTGCGGGAGGCGTACTCCCTGATTGATAAGGCCGTAAAAAAACACGTGCTGCACAAAAACACAGCAGCACGGAAGAAAAGCCGTTTGGCGAAACTCCTCGCTGCCTAATCAAAGGTGGGCGGATAGTTCAGTTGGTGAGAACGCGTGCCTTACAAGCACGAGGTCGGTGGTTCGAATCCGCCTCCGCCCACCATTTTCCTTTTTAGGCAAAGGATCATGGCACGGGAAATCAAACTCCTGTCGGGCCGTTCTTCCCGCAAACTGCTCCAGGAGATCCAACAGTACCTGGGGCTGGACCCGGTGGAACACCTGGTAGACCGTTTCGCCGACGGAGAGATCCGGGTTCAAATCCTGGAGAACCTGCGGGGGGAAGACGTGTTCATCGTACAGTCTACCCATCCCCCTGCCGACAACCTGATGGAACTCCTGCTGCTGATTGATGCGGCCCGGCGAGCCTCGGCCTGGCGCGTGACCGCCGTTATCCCCTACTTTGGCTACGCCCGGCAAGACCGAAAGGACCAACCCCGGGTGCCCATCTCGGCCAAACTCGTGGCCAACCTCATTGAGCGCGCCGGAGCCGACCGGGTGCTCACCGTAGACCTGCACTCTGGCCAGATTCAGGGCTTTTTTGATATCCCGGTGGACAACCTCTTCAGCACCCCCATCTTTCGGGAGTACTTAGGGGTTCTGGACCCCCGCACCCATATGATCGTTGCTCCCGACATCGGGGGCACCAAACGCTCCTGGGCCGTAGCCAAGAAACTGGGCAACCTGCCCTTGGCCATCATTGACAAGCGGCGGCCAGCCCCCAACCAGGCCGAGGTGCTGAACATCATTGGCGATGTAGCGGGCAAAAACCTGCTCATCTTTGACGACATCATTGACACGGGCAACACCCTGGTGGAAGCCGTCCACGCTTTACGGGAACGGGGCGGGCGTGAGATCACGGTGTGCGCCACCCACGGACTGTTCTCCGGCGATGCCCCCGAACGGCTCAGCCGTTTGGAGGTTCGGGAGATCGTGATCACGAACACCGTTCCACTGCCGCCGGAGCGGCTCCCCCGCAACGCCCGGGTGCTGCCCATCTCCCCGCTTCTTGGGGAGGCCATTCGGAACATCCATGAGGACAAATCCGTGAGTCAACTTTTCATTTGATGGAGGACGCAATGCAACGCAAACTGAAGGCAGAGTATCGGCAAGGAACCGGAAAGTCGGTCACCCGGAAGCTTCGGGCTCAGGGGAAAATCCCCGCCATTCTCTATGGGGCCGGCGAAGAGAACCGGCTTCTCCAGTTGGACGCCCATGAGTTGGACGTGTTCCTGAAACACCAGGCGGGGGAAAGCCCTGTGGTGCAACTGGAGATCAACGGCGAAACCCTGGACGTGATCATCAAGGAAGTGCAACGCGAACCCGTGTTCGGCAAACTGCTACACGTGGACTTCCAGGTGCTGCACAAGGGCGAGAAGGTGATCGTGGAGGTGCCCGTGGTGCTCAAGGGCGAACCCGTGGGCCTCAAGAAGGGCGGTGTGATGGAACAGTTGATCCGCGAACTGGAAGTACGCGCCGTGCCCGCCAAATTGCCCTCCGCCATTGAGGTGGACGTGAGCCACCTGGACATCGGCGATGCCATCCACGTGCGCGATCTGCAAGTGGAAGAAGGCGTGGAGATCCTGGAGGATCCCGAGCAAACGGTGGTGACCATTCTGGCTCCGAAGAAGGCTGCCGAGGAAGAAGAGGCTCCCCCTGAAGAGGGCGAAGCAGCGGCCGGTGAAGCCCCCTCCGAACCCACGGAGTCGTAACCCCCTGTGGCCACCCCTCTGGTGATCGTGGGCCTCGGGAATCCACCCCGGGAGTACGATGGCACCCGCCATAACGTGGGCATGATGGCCGTGGAACACATCGCCCGCCGAGAGGGCATCCGGTTCCGCCCGGGTAAGGGGCGCTATTTCTACGGCCAAAACGCCCGGTACCTCTTGGTGATCCCCACCACGTACATGAACGAATCCGGGATCGCAGTGCGCCAAGTGGTGGACCACTTCGCACTGCTGCCCGAGATGCTGGTGGTGCTGTTAGACGACGTGAATCTCCCCTTTGGCACCCTGAGACTCCGGCCCAGGGGGTCCGACGGGGGGCACCGGGGGCTGGCCAGTGTCCTCTACCATCTGGGCACGGAAGAGGTGCCCCGCCTTCGGATTGGCGTGGGACGCGACCCGGCCGTGCCCCTGCGTGACTATGTGCTCTCCCCGTTCCGACCTGAAGAACGGGAACAACTGCCGGAGATTTTTGAACGGGCCTACGAGGGTTTGGAGATCCTCCGAACCCAAGGCATGGAAAAAGCCATGTCCGTGATCAACAGGAGGAAAGGAGCATGATCAACCTCACCTGGGTATGGGTTGCCGTGCTGGGCGGCCTTTTGGGTGTGCTGTTCGCAGCCTTTATGGCTTCCCTCGTGATGAAACGTGATCCAGGCAACGAAACCATGCGCAACATCTCCTCGTACATCCACGAGGGTGCCATGGCCTTCCTGAAACGGGAGTACCGAACGCTTGCAGTCTTCATCGTGGTGGTGATCCTGCTGCTTTTGGTCGGGCTCTCGCTGGACCCCAAAACCGGGTTCCGTCTGGCTTTGTTCACCGCCCTGGCATACCTGGTGGGGGCAGGCCTCTCGCTGACCGCAGGGTTCTTTGGCATGCAGATCGCCACCCGCGCCAATGCCCGCACCGCCAGCGCAGCCATGCGGTCCTTCAGCGAGGCCCTGGAAGTGGCCTTTTACGGTGGCTCGGTGATGGGGATGTCGGTGGCTGGCTTGGGCCTGCTGGGCCTTTCCCTGCTCTACGCCCTCTTTTACCTGGTGCTCCGGGATCCTTTGGCCGCAGCCACCGTGCTGGCTGGCTTCTCTATGGGAGCCTCGTCGGTGGCCCTCTTCGCCCGCGTGGGTGGCGGAATCTACACCAAGGCCGCCGACGTAGGAGCCGACCTGGTGGGCAAAGTAGAGGCCGGCCTGCCTGAGGACGACCCCCGCAACCCCGCGGTAATCGCCGACAACGTGGGTGACAACGTGGGCGACGTGGCCGGTATGGGGGCAGACCTGTACGAATCCTACGTGGGCTCCATCCTTTCCGCCGTGGTCATTGCCGCCAGCAAGCATGACCTGCATCTGATTCTACTGGCCTTTGTACTGCCCACCTTCGGGCTCCTTTCCTCCATGTTCGGCACCCTGTTCATTCGGGGGGCCCGCAGCAATCCGCAAGCCGCCCTGCAACGGGCCACCTATGCCACGGCCATCGCCTTTGCCATCCTGGCCTTCGTGGCCCTTAAGATCACCGGCTCCCCGGCCCAACTCTATTGGGCCGTGCTGCTGGGCCTGGTGTCCGGGGTGCTCATCGGCTACGTCGCAGAGTACTACTCCACGGGCAAACGGATTGAAGCCATCGCCCAGGCCTCTGACACCGGGGTGGCCACCAACATCATCGCAGGCTTGGCCACCGGGATGATGAGCACCGTGGTGCCCTTGGTGGCCATCGCCATCGCCATCCTTGTGTCCTTCACCGTGGGCGGCTTCTACGGGGTGGCCCTCGCCGGCATCGGAATGCTGGCCATCGTAGGCATTACGGTCACGGTGGACGCCTATGGGCCCATCGCGGACAACGCTGGTGGCATCGCCGAGATGTCTCACCTGCCGCCCCAAGTCCGCCAAATCACCGACTCCTTAGACGCTGCAGGGAACACCACTGCCGCCATCGGCAAGGGGTTTGCCATCGGCTCCGCTGCCCTCACTGCCCTGGCCCTGTTCTCCGCCTACACCCAATCGGCTGGCATTGACATCCTGAACATCCTGGATAAGGCCGTGATCACCGGCATCTTCATCGGTGCTGCCGTGCCCTTCTTCTTCTCCGCCCAGGTGATGAACGCCGTGGGACGTACCGCCCAGTATGTGGTGCAAGAGGTACGGCGACAGTTCCGGGAAATCCCTGGCCTCAAAGAGGGCAAACCCGGGGTCAAGGCCGAGTACGCTCGCATCGTGGACATCACCACCGGTGGTGCCCTCAAGGAGATGATCTTCCCTGGGTTGGTGGCCTTCTTTGTTCCCCTGGTGGTGGGCACCCTCTTGGGACTGAAGGCCTTGGGTGGGCTGTTGGCTGGATCGCTGGCCGTGGGCGTGCCCCTGGCCCTCTTCATGGCCAATGCCGGCGCCGCTTGGGACAATGCCAAAAAGTGGATTGAGGCCGGCAACATGGGGGGCAAAGGCTCTAAGGCCCACAAGGCCTCGGTAGAGGGCGATACCGTGGGAGATCCCTTCAAAGACACGGCCGGGCCCTCCATCAACATCCTGCTGAAGCTCATGGCCATCGTGTCCCTGGTCTTTGCCCCGTTTTTGAAGGTGCTGTATAATGCCCTGCCGTTTTTGCACTTCTGAACCCGGCAACGGCTTTTGTAAATGGTGGACTCCGGAGGCCCCAGCGCCGACTGGGGCCCCTGGTTGTTCCAAACCAGGTCCAAAGGAGGTTAACCCATGAGACCGTACGAGATGATGGTCATCATCGACCCAGAACTGGGCGATGACGGCATCCAGGCCCAGAAGGAAACCCTGGAGGCCTGGATCAAAGAGGGCGGCGGCGAGATCACGGAAGTGGACGAGTGGGGCCGCCGTAAGTTCGCGTATCCCATCAAAAAGCGGCAGGAAGGGTACTACATCATCTACTACTTCAACGCCGACCCCGCTATGACCCTCTCGCTGCGCAAGCGCATTGAACTCAACAAGGGCATCCTGCGCCATATGATCCTGCGGAGGGACGACTGATGGCTGAGCTCAAGGTGCCGTCCATCAACCTCGTGATCCTCTCTGGCCGACTGACCACCAACCCAGAACTCCGGTACACCGGCTCCGGCCGCCCGGTGGTGCGCCTCCGGATTGCCAACAGCCGTCCGTACCGCGACCAGTCCGGGGAGTGGCAAGAGGACACGCTCTTCATTGATGTTTCCGCCTGGGGCGACCTGGCGGAGCGATGCCACGATCGGCTCGTGAAGGGAAGCCCCATCCTGGTGGAGGGCGTGCTTCGGCAACGCACCTGGGAAACCGAAGACGGTCAACGGCGAACCGCTTACGAGATCCGAGCCTATCGGGTGCACTTCCTGGAAAAGGTGCCCACCGGCGAAGAGGTGGTGGAAGAGGAACCCCCGGTCATTGACGAGGAGCCGGTGAACGACACCGATGTGCCCTTCTAAAGGAGGAACCAAACATGCCAAAGAAAAGAAAGAAACGGGTATGTGAGTTTTGCCGGGACGGCATTGATCGCATTGACTACAAAGACTACGAACGGCTGCGGAAGTTCCTGACCACTCGTGGCAAGATCCTCGGCCGGCGTTCCACCGGGCTCTGTGCCTACCACCAGCGTCAACTGAGCCGAGCCATCAAACGGGCCCGCATCATGGGGCTTTTGCCCTTCGTAGAAACCTACTACCTGTAGAGCCATGAAGATCATCCTCATCCAGGACCATCCGAAGCTGGGCCCCAAAGGGGCGATTGTAGAGGTGGCCGATGGTTATGCCCGCAACTACCTGATTCCCCAAAAATTCGCCATTCCCGCCACCCCATCCAACCTGAAGGCCTTCCAGGAACTCCAGCGGCAACAGCAGCAGAAGGAGGCCAAGCGCCGGGAACGGGCCGAGAAACTCGCCAAGAAACTCAGCAAGGTGAAACTCTCCTTCGCTCTGCGTACCGGCGAAGAGGGCAAGGTGTTCGGCTCCATCGGCACCCAGGACATCGCTCGGGCTCTCCAGGAACGCGGGTTCCCCGAAATTGACAAGCACATGGTGATCCTGGAGGAACCCCTCAAGGAACTGGGGACCTTCCGGGTCTCCCTCCGCCTCCACCCTGAGGTGATCGCCGAGGTGAAGGTGGAAATAGAACCCCAAGAATGATCCCTCTTCGGGGGTGGCGGCCCCTGCCGCCACCCCCTATACTTTGCACCGATGGCCAAAAAGCCCCTCACCTTTCAGGAGATCATCCTGCGACTCCAGGACTTTTGGGCCCGCCAGGGTTGCGTCATCATGCAGCCCTACAACTCAGAGGTCGGAGCCGGGACCTTTAACCCCGCCACCTTCCTGCGGGTGCTTGGCAAAAAACCCTGGAAAGTGGCCTATGTGGAACCCACCCGACGCCCCAAGGATGGCCGCTACGCCCAAAACCCAAACCGCGTGCAGCAGTACCACCAGTACCAAGTGATCCTGAAACCAGCACCAGAGAACGTGCAAGACCTGTACCTGGACTCTTTACGGGCCCTGGATATCCCCTTGGAAAAGCACGACGTGCGGTTCGTGGAAGACGACTGGGAGTCCCCCACCCTCGGGGCCTGGGGCCTGGGCTGGGAGGTGTGGCTGGACGGCTTGGAGATCACCCAGTTCACCTATTTCCAACAGGCAGGAGGCATAGATCTGGAGGTGATCCCTGCGGAGATCACCTATGGACTGGAACGCATCGCCATGTACGTGCAGGGCGTGCAATCCATCTTTGAGATCCTTTGGACCGAGGGGATCACCTGGGGCGACGTGTACCGCCGATTTGAATGGGAGTGGTCGGTGTACAACTACGAAGAGGCCGATGTGGAGTTTCACCGCAGGCTCTTTGATTTCTACGAGCAGGAAGCCCACCGACTCCTGGAAAAGAACCTCCTGTTCCCCGGCTATGACTTTGTGATCAAGGCGTCCCACGTGTTCAACGTGCTGGATGCCCGGGGCGCCCTCTCGGTGTCCAGCCGGGCAGACTACATCGGCCGTGTGCGGCGCATGGCCCGCAAGGCCGCCCAACTGTACCTGAAACTGGAAGACCATTTACACGAGGCGGGAACCTAAGGCCTCCCAAGCCCCCTTTCCCGACAGGCCCCCGCCTGTAAACGTCAAAGAAACAGTTCACTCCTTAGTCCCTCTCTGGCCATCCCTACGTAGCATCTTTGCCTATGCCGTTTTCCTTTCCACAACAGGAAATCTCCCTTGGGCCACCGAAACCCTGCCCTCTTTGGCAGGTTTGGGCTTTCTTGACCCCTCTCTCAGGGCCGACTATACTAAGGCACTATGTTCATGTACGGCCTGCGTAAACGTGTAAAAATCGTTCTGTGGATCGTTGTCGTTGGGTTTGTGGCATGGGTGTTCTTTGAACTCGGTGCCGACATCGTAGGCAAACGAGTGGCCAAACCCTGGGAACGCGGCCTCATTGCAGAGATTGATCAAACCCCCGTGCTCTACCAGATGTACAACGCCATCTACCAGCAGATGTACCAGGACTCCGTCAAGGCCAAAGGCGGCCGCGACCTCACCGACCAAGAGGAACTCGCCCTGGAACGGGAAGCCTGGAACCAACTGATCCGAGAGGTCCGCTGGGCTGAAATCCTGAAGAAACGCCCCCTGCAGTTTAGCGATGAGTTCTACCTGACCCTGCTGCAGGCCTCCCCACCCCGGGAACTCTTGCAGGATTCCACCTTCCGGGATTCAGCGGGCCAGTTTGACTTCCAAAAGTACCGGGCTGCCCTGGCCAATCCTCAGAACCTCCCTTACTTCGCCAACTACGAACGCCGACTGCGGCGCGACATCCCCCGCGACCTCACCCGGACCGATGTGGCCCTTTCCTTATCCATCCCTGAGGTCTGGGCACGGGACCAGTACCGGCTGATGCATACCCAGGTAACCCTGCAGGAGGTGTTGGTGAATCCACAGGCCATCCCTGACTCGGAGATCACCTTCACGGAAGAAGACCTTAAACGGTATTTCCGTGAGCATTTGGATCGCTACAAGGCCAAGGAACGCATCAATCTGCAGTTTGTACGGTTCGCCAAAATGCCCTCCGAAGAAGATGTGCAGGAGGCCCTGGACCGGGCCAAAACCGCCCTGGAGGAGATCAACTCGGGCACACCCCCGGACGAAGTGGCCCGCTACTACTCGGATGACGACTACACCCGGAAAACCGGGGGCGATGTGGGATGGATGAAGGTCACCCAAGTGCCTGCGGACGTGCGACCAGTGGTGGATACCCTGCCCACAGGCCAGTTCTCTGAACCCTTCCGCACCCGGCGAGGCTGGGAAATCGTGCGGGTGCTGGACCGCCAAGGCGACTCCCTGCACGTTTGGCGGATCACCGTGGCCATTCGCACCAGTGGCCAAACCAAGGAACGGGCCCGTCAGCAGGCGGAGGACTTCCTGAACTTGGCCCGGGAGGTGGGCTTTGACAGCGCCGCCAAAGTTTTGGGGGTCAAGGTGTCGGAAACCCGGCCCTTCCCCAGAGAGTTTGAGTTCGTCCCCCTGCTGGGTGGCGATCCCGAACTGGTGAAGTTCGCCCAGACGGCAAAGCCGGGTGAGATCTCGGATCTGATCCGCCGCGATCAAGATTACCTGATCCTCCGGGCCAAAGAAGTCCTGCCTCCTGAAACGCCAAAGTGGGAGGACATCAAGAAAACCGTTGAACGGGACTACATCAACGAGCAGCGGCGGCAACGGGCCCTGGCCATCGCCCAGGAGATCTACGAGGCGATGAAGAACGGCACCTTCCACCCCGACTCGGTGCGGCAACGGTACGGCAACCTGGTAACGGTGCACGACTCCGTTCGTCTGAACGGCATCCGTCAACCCGCACCAGGCATTCCCATCACCGTACCTCTGCATTATGCCTTTTTCCTGGCGGAACCTGGCACTGTGCTGCCGCCCACCGAGGTGGCCCGGAAAATCGCGGTGGTCAAGATCCTGGATCGCCAACCCCCCTCCGAGGAGGAAGTGGCGCAGGCTGGCCAACAACTCCGCCAGCAACTGCAGTTCCAGTACATGAACACCTTTTGGGAGGCCTGGCAACAAGACCTCACCCGGGCCAAGTCCATTAAGGACTATCGTCGGTACATGCTGTACTGATCGGGTGGAAACCGCCAAGCCCCACGGCCTCACAGGGGCCGGAGGAACAAGGAGGACATCATGGCCACCATTAGCCGCATTCAGGCCAGGGAAATCCTGGATTCCCGCGGGAACCCCACGGTGCAGGTGGACTGCTGGATAGACGATCAAGTGCTGGGTCGGGCCGCTGTGCCCTCCGGCGCTTCCACCGGCAAACGGGAGGCCTTAGAACTCCGCGACAAAGACCCAAAACGATACGGCGGCAAAGGGGTTCTCAAGGCAGTGTACAACGTCAACGAGGTGATCGCTCCGGTGCTCAAGGGGCGGTCTCCCTTTAATCAGCGCGCCATAGATGAACTGCTGCTGGAACTGGACGGCACAGACAACAAGAGCCGTTTAGGGGCCAACGCCATTTTAGGGGTTTCCCTGGCCGTGGCCCACGCTGCGGCCCACTACCTGAAGTTGCCCCTGTACCACTACCTGGGGGGCGCAGGTGCCCACACCCTGCCCGTCCCCCTGATGAACGTGATCAACGGCGGGGCGCATGCCGACAATCCTCTGGACATCCAGGAGTTCATGATCGTTCCCCTGGGAGCACCCACCTTCCAAGAGGCTCTGCGTTATGGGGCCGAGGTGTTCCACACCCTCAAGAAGATCCTCAAGCAACAGGGCCAGGTGACAGCCGTCGGCGACGAGGGCGGGTTCGCCCCGCAGTTGGCCGACAGCCACCAAGCCCTGGACCTCTTGATGACCGCCATTGAACAGGCAGGCTACCGTCCAGGCGAGGACATCGCCCTGGCCCTGGACGCCGCGGCCTCGGAACTCTACGATGCCGAAACAGGCACCTATCGCATGGACGGCAAAACCCTGGACCGGCAGGCCCTGCTGGAGTTCTACGGTGATCTCCTGGACCGCTATCCCATCGTATCCATTGAAGATCCCTTCGCCGAGGACGACTGGGACGGGTGGAAGGCCTTCACCCAACGCTTTGGACAACGGGTCCAGGTGGTGGGCGACGATGTGTTCGTGACCAATCCCAAGATCATCGCCCGAGGGATCCAAGAGGGCGTGGCCAACGCGGTGCTCATCAAATTGAACCAAATCGGCACCGTCACCGAAACCTTAGATGCCATCCTCCTCGCCCATACAGCGGGCTACCGCACGGTCATCTCCCACCGGTCGGGCGAAACCGAGGATACCACCATCGCGGATCTGGCCGTGGCCGTGAACTCGGGCCAGATCAAAACCGGGTCCCTCTCCCGTTCGGAACGCATCGCCAAATACAATCGCCTGCTCCTCATTGAGGAACTGTTGGGCCCGGCAGCGGAATATCCGGGCGCCAAAGTGTTCCAGAGGTAGCCCATGGGTCGCTGGCTCAAACGGCTGGGCCTGCTCCTCTTAGTGCTCTGGTTCGGTCTGCAGATGTACAAGAACCTCACGGCCCTGTATCAACTCCACCAGGAGAAACGTCAACTGGAAACCGAAATCGCTGTGCTCCAAGCCAAACGGGTGCAACTGAAACACCGACTGCAGATCCTTTCCAATCCGGATAGCGCGGTGGTGTACGTGCTGGAGCAGCGCTATCCCCGAACAGGAGGTCGCCCATGAGGATCAAGATCCTGGGTCGGTTTCTGCTGCCCATCACCTCCGATCCGCTGGAAAATGCAGGCCTGCTGATTGAAGATGGCATCATCACCCGCATCGGTTCACGCCGCGAGATCCAGCGTTTGCAGGCCGACTTGGTGGTGGACGG
>CAYOQK010000066.1:0-29697 GCA_964406105.1 uncultured bacterium
TCCATTGGGACGACAAGGTGGGCATGCGGGTTCGGTAATCCCCTGGGTGTGAACCAAAAAGGAGGTGATCCATGAAAAAGGCACTGCTGATCCTGCTGGCCCTGGGCGTGGTGTCTCTGCGCGCAGAGGGGCCCAAGATCACTGTGGGCGGTACCTTTTACACCTATGGCTTCTTCTGGAACAACATGGACTTCAACAGCGACTCCTCCGACGGTGACCAGTTCTACTATGCGCACGGCGATATCCGGGTGGATGCCGATTTCGGCAACGGCGTAACCGGCCGGATCACGGCAGGCGCCTGGGGGAACATCGGCCAAGATCCCATCTACGGCAGCGGTCCGGACCCCAACATCCACCTGATGGAGGCCTACTTGACCATCAACAACTTCCTGCGGTTGCCCGTGAGCTTCACCATCGGGAAGAAGCACGTGCTCTTCGGCAACGGCATCACCATCTTTGACGGTGGCGAGGATGGCTACTGGCAGGTGATGCTGGAACACGCCGGCGACAACTACCACTTGAGTGTCTTTGATCTGCGGGCCATTGAGGGTGGCGGCATCCAGTTCCTCGGCTTGGCAGGTCCTGGCAACATGCCCGAGTCCGACAAAGACATCCTGGGCACCTACAACACCTTCACCTTCGGTAACCTGAACGTGGACCTCTACGGCTTCTACCGGGTGTATGGAGGGGATAAACCCCTGTGGGCAGGCCTGCGGAGCTACGGTTCCCCCATTTCGGGCCTGAACTACTCGGTGGAGTTCGCCCAGATGCTCGGCAAGTACGAGGGCGACGCCGACACCTTCAACTACAAGGGCAACGCTGCTGAGCTGGTGCTCAACTACTCCATGAATCCCTTTGACTTCGGGGTGGGTGCCGTGTACTTCTCCGGCGACGATATGGACACCGACGACAACGAAGCCTTTGAGTCCGTGTCCAATGGCCCCTACACTTACGGCTTCTACAAGTGGTGGCCTGGCTTCGGGCCGGCCCACACGCTGCACACCTGGTACGGCTTCGCCCTGCTCATGCCCGGTGAGCCCTTCATGACCAACCTCTTCACCCAGAACGTCCACGTAGGGTATCAGATGAGCGCACTGCCCCTCACCGTGCGGCTGGACTTCTTCAACTACATGAAGAACCAGGTGGCCTCGGGCCAGGACAAGGATCTCGGCAAAGAGGTGTCGCTCTTCGCTCTGCTCCACTGCATGAAGACTGTGCATCTGGGCTTGGCGGTGGGCTACTTCCTGCCGGGCAAGTACCTGGGCGAGGACCTGGACCCGATGCTGGGCGGCTACTTCTTCGTGTTCAAGTCCTTCTAAGGCAGCAACAGATCTTTGCCTTTGCTGGGCGGCGGTCCATGTGGCCCGCCGCCCAGTTTTTTCAACCGGCCTCAGGCTGCAAAATCTAAGCATCAAACGGAGGGATCGCCATGAAAACCTACAATCTGGGCATTGTCGGCTTTGGCACCGTCGGCCAAGGCATTGCCCGCCTCCTGGCAACGAAACAGTCCCAACTCCAAATCAACCATGGCTTCTCCTTTCGGGTGGTGGGCATCGCAGACCCGGTAAAGGGAATGGTGTACAACCCCAACGGCATCCCGTTGCAGCGCGCCTTGGACACCGTACTGCAGGGCCAGCGACTGGAAGAGGCCAACCTCGGCGAACCCGGCTGGGATAGTTTGAAACTCATCCACCAGGGAAACCTGGACATCCTGCTGGAGATCACCCCCACCAACCTGAAAACCGGTGAACCTGGCATCACCCACCTGCGTGAGGCCCTCAGCCAAGGGATCCACGTGGCCACCACAAACAAGGGGCCCATTGCCCTGGCCTACGCCGAACTCCGGGATCTGGCAGAGGCCCATGGCGCAGAGCTGCGGTTTGAGGGCACCGTGCTCTCCGGCACCCCGGTGTTTAACCTTTGGCGCTATGGGCTGGCCTGTGCCAACATCCAGGAAATCCAGGGGATCCTCAACGGCACCACCAACTACATTCTCACCCGCATGGCCGAAGGCCTGGACTACGAAGCCGCTCTCCAGGAGGCCCAGCAAAAGGGATACGCCGAAACCGACCCCACCGCCGACGTAGAGGGGTACGACGCCCTGGCCAAGGCCGTGATCCTGGCCAATGTGATCTTGGGCGGGCAGCTCAAGCCCGAGGAGGTGCCCACCCAGGGCATCACCGGCATCCATCCGGCCGACGTCCAAGAGGCCCTGAAAAATGGCCAAAAGTGGAAGTTGTTGGTGCGTGTATGGCGAGAGGGCGGAAAGGTGCAGGCCCGGGTAGCCCCTCAACGGGTGGACGCCCACCATCCCCTGTACGGCATTGACGGCGTCACCAACGCGCTGACCTTTTACTCCGACACCCTCGGGACCACCACCATCGTGGGCCCGGGCGCGGGCTCCCTGGAAACCGGCCACGCCCTGCTCATGGATCTTTTGGACATCCACCGCACCCTGCAACAGCGGGGAACCTCATCCCTGTAAAAGGAGGCCCTTCCATGAAAATGCTCATCGGTGGGGAATGGGTTGACCGGGACGAACGGATCCCGGTGCTGGATCCCCAGGACGACACCGTGATTGACACGGTGCCCGCAGGCACCCCAGAGGACGTTCAACGCGCCTTTGACATCGCCGAAAAGGGCGCGGAGATCATGCGTAACCTGGCCACCTATGACCGCTACGAGATCCTGCTCAAAGCCGCTCACCTGCTGGAACAACGCCTGGAGGAGTTCTCCCGGCTGATCGCCCGCGAAGGGGTGAAGACCATCCGAGAAGCCCGCAAAGAGGCGGCTCGGGCTGTGAACACCCTAACCTACGCCGCAGAAGAAGCCAAACGTCTGCAAGGCGAGATCGTGCACTTTGATGCCGATTTTCGGCGCGACCGCCGAGTGGGCTATTGGCTCCGCGAACCCGTGGGCATTGTGTTGGCGATCACCCCGTACAACGACCCCCTGAACATGGTGGCCCATAAGGTATCACCGGCCATCGCCGCGGGCAACGCCGTGGTCTTGAAACCGGCTACCGTCACCCCCCTGTCGGCCCTGAAGTTCGGCGAACTCCTGCTGGAGGCAGGCCTGCCTCCTGAAGCCCTTTCCATCGTAACCGGCCGAGCCTCCCAAATCGCCGACGCCCTGGTAACAGATCCCCGCCCTCGGGTGATCACCTTTACCGGTGGAACAGAGGCAGGCGAGGACATCATCCGCAAGGCCGGCCTCAAAAAGGTCATGATGGAACTGGGGTCCTCCTCCGCTGTCATCGTGATGGACGACGCCGACCTGGACCAAGCTGTGCCCCTTACGGTGGACGGCGCCTTCTGGGCGGCCGGGCAGAACTGCATCGGCGTCCAACGGATGTTCATCCACCGCCGGGTTTACGACACCTTTATGGAGCGGTTCTTGGAGCACACCCGCCGAATCAAGGTGGGCAACAAGTTAGACGAAGCCACGGACATGGGACCCATGATTACCAAAACCGAGGCCGACCGGGTGGAGGCCTGGATCCAAGAGGCCGTGAACCTGGGAGGAACCCTTCTGTACGGCGGCCGCCGCGAGGGCAACTTTATCTGGCCTACGGTGCTGGAAAAGGTCCCCCGACAGGCCAAGGTGGTGTGTCAGGAGGTGTTCGGGCCGGTGGTGGTGGCTGAACCCATTGACTCCCTGGAGGAAGCCGTGGCCAAGGCCAACGACACAGAGTACGGCCTGCACGCTGCCATCTTCACCCAAAACCTGGACCGCGCCTTCAAAGCAGCCCGCGACCTCAAGTTTGGCGGTGTAATGATCAACGACTCCACCGATTTCCGGGTGGACTATATGCCCTTCGGTGGCTACAAGAAATCGGGCCTTTGGCGAGAAGGCCTCAAGTTCGCCATAGAGGTGATGACCGAGATCAAACTGGTGGCTTTCAACATCAACTGGAACCCTAAGTAGCCCATGTTTCTCCGTTTCATCTTGCTCCTCGCGGTGGTTCTCCCCCTCCAGGCCCAAGGGCCCGGACACCGGGGCATGGGCCGCGGACGCATGGGTGGCATGGCCATTTCCATCCCCACCACCCTGCCCACAGCCACCTCCGAACTCTTTGCAGGATCAGGCACCTGTGTGTTGTGTCACGCCGGTGGCGGGGGGTCTTTCCAAGCCTCCGACGGCCGCAACGTGTCTCCCGTGACTCTATGGCAGGCCACCATGATGGCCAACGCCTATCGCGATCCCGTGTTTCGTGCCAAAGTCCAAGCAGAAATCCAGGAAAACCCCAGCCTGGAAACCTACATTGAGGACAAATGCCTAACCTGCCATGCGCCCATGGCCTTCACGGAAGCCCACCGAAAGGGCAACACAGCGTACCGATTCCAGCAGGCTGATGCCGATCCCCTGGCAAAGGACGGTGTGAGTTGCACCCTGTGCCACCAGATCGTGGCCACCAATTTCGGCCAGGAAAGCAGTTTTTCCGGTGGCTATCAGGTGAACGAAAACCACGAAACCTACGGCCCCCACCAGTACCCCATTGCCATGCCCATGATCCGGCACACCGGATACAAACCGGTGTACAGTGAGCACGTGGCCCAATCGGCCCTGTGTGCCACCTGCCACACCCTGTTTACCCCCACAGTCAACGATCAAGGAGACGTGGTGGGCGAGATCCCCGAGCAAACCCCCTTTCTGGAATGGCTCAACAGTGTGTATCCGGACTCTGGGCTCACGTGCCAAGCGTGTCATATGCCCGCCCTACAGGAACGTTTGCGGATCACCACCATGCCCATGCGGGCCCCTCGCCGCAGCCCCATCCATCTACACGAGTTCGTAGGAGGCAACGCCTATGTGCTTGCCCTGTTGGAACGCCACGGCAAAACGCTGAAGACCGCTGCATCTCCCAAAGCCTTCCAAGAAAAACGAGCACAGGTGGAGCGGAATCTCCAGCAGGCAGCCCGCCTGGAACTCCGGTTCCAAGGGTGGAAGAACGACACCTTAGAGGTGGCCGTGTGGGTGCACAACCTTACCGGCCATAAGTTTCCTACCGGGTACCCCAGTCGCAGGGCTTGGCTGGAACTGGAAGTGCTCCAGAAGGGCACTCCGGTGTTCCACTCCGGAGCCTGGGATGCCACCACCGGCGACCTCCAAGGCTTAGACACCCCCTACGAACCCCACCACCAGGTGATCCACCAGCCCCACCAGGTACAGGTGTACGAGTCGGTGATGGTCACTCCCGAGGGCCAGGTGACCCAGAGCCTGCTGCGGGCCCTCCGGTACGTTAAGGACAACCGGATTCCCCCCAAGGGATTCCGAGCCCAGGGGCCCTACACCGAGCACACCGCTATCCTGGGCCGAGCGACCCAGGACCCAGACTTCAACCGTTGGGAAACCTCCGAGGGTACGGGAGCCGACCGAGTGATCTATCGCATCGGGAATCTCAGTCCCCAAGAGTCCTACACCCTTCGGGTCACCCTGTGGTACCAAACCCTAAAGCCCCGGTTCCTGCGACATCTGTGGAACCACTCCGGCGAGTGGATCCAGAAACTGCAGCAAATGGTGCAGGAAATGCCGGAGACGCCTGTGGCCGTGGCCACCGCCACTTTAGAGATTTCCCCTTAGGCCTGGCGTCAAGGGCGGATCCTAAAACCGCGGGGTTTGACTTCAAGGCGGTTCCTGGCCATAATAAGTAAGACCGAGCGGGAGTAGCTCAGGGGTAGAGCATCAGCTTCCCAAGCTGAGGGTCGCGGGTTCGAATCCCGTCTCCCGCTCCATTTTTTATCCCTTCCATGAAGATCGCCCTCCTCCTGCACATGCACCAACCCCTGTACTGGCTCCCGCGAAAATCTGCCCCTCCTCTGGCCCTGCTCCCCTGGACCTATCTCCACGGCATCGGTGAGTACTACGATGTAGCCCGTACCCTTCAAGACACTCAAGCAGGGCGGATCACCGTGAACTTCTCCCCTGTGCTCTTGGACCAATGGAACGCCTACCTTCAGGCTGAGGTGGAAGACGTGTTCCTCCAGCATGCCCGCCGCCCGGCCGAGGATCTTACCCCTCCCGAACGGGCCTTCTTGCTCCAGCACTTCTTCGCAGCCCATCCCTTAACCCAAATCGCCCGGTTTCCCCGGTACCAGGAACTCCAGAGCAAACCCAAGGAACCCGAAGCATGGACCCCTCAGGAGCTCCGGGACCTCCAGGTGCTCTTTGTACTGGCCTACACCGGCGAGTATGCCCGGCAAGACCATCCCCTTTTACGCACCCTGGTCCGCAAGGGCCACCGATACTCCGAGCACGACAAAGCCGCCCTGTTCCAAGCCACCCAGGAGATTCTGCAACAGGTGCCCGCCCTGTATCGTGAACTGGCCGACGCTCGGCGTATAGAGATCTCTCTCTCGCCCTATTTCCATCCCATTCTGCCCCTTTTGGTGGATTCCCAAGAGCATCGGCGCGCCGGAGGCCGTGGCGAACCCGTAGCGCACATCCGCTGGCCCGAGGATGCCCAATGGCATCTCCTCACTGCCCAACTCCGCGGCCAAAAAGCCTTTGGCCAGGAGCGGTTTGGCCTATGGCCCTCCGAGGGCTCGGTGAGCATGCGCACCCTTCACCTGGTTCGGGAGGCCGGATACCTTTGGGCCGCCACCGATCAGCAGATCCTGGCCAAAAGCCTCCCCAATGCCTCACCCTATCGGGTGTACCGGTGCTGCGGAGTCCCTATGGTGTTCCGCGATACGGAACTCTCGGATCGGATCGGCTTTGTATACAGCCGTTGGCATCCTCAGGAGGCCGTGGCCGACCTGTTGGAGCGCTTGCGAGAGAGGCGCGCCCAGGGTGCATCCCTCGTGGCTTTGATCCTGGACGGCGAGAACCCTTGGCCCCACTACCTGCACGGTGGAATGGACTTTTTGCGCCGCCTTTTGGTGGCCGTAGATCGGGCACCGGATCTGGAATGGGCCACCGTGGGAGACCTGGTCCACCAGCTTCCCCACGAACCCCTGGAAACCCTGGCCCCAGGTTCCTGGATCCACGGGACCTTTGACACCTGGATGGGACATCCCGAAAAACGACGCGCTTGGGAAGTCCTGCGGGAAAGCCGTGAACGATTGCGTCCCCATTTGCTCTACCGATTCCTGGACCCCCACAGCCCGGATCCACAGGTTCAGGCCTCCTATGCCTTTTTTGCCGCCGAAGGCTCCGATTGGTTCTGGTGGCTGGGGGACGATCACCCCACGCCCCTGGCCCCGGTGTTTGACCGCCTCTTCCGGGGTCTCCTTCAATCGGCCTTTGAGCTCTTGGGGCAACCGGTACCTGAAACCCTGCGTCATCCCATTAAGGCCGAGGCTCCGCCTCTCGTTGAACGCCCCCGCGCCCCCCTCCAGCCCCATTTGGATGGCCGAGTGAGCCACTATTTGGAATGGAAAAACGCGGGCCGCCTGTTGATCCATCTCCAGCCCGCCATGGCCGGAGACCCTCTCCAAGCGGTGTACTACGGCTTTGACGACCGGTTCCTGTACCTTCGCTTAGACTTCACCCTGCCCTGCCGCGAACTGCTCCAACGGGGCCGGGTGCGTGTACAATTCAAAACACCGAAGGGCGTTGTGGAACTCTCGCCCGACCGTTTGGAACCCCAGCGGTGGGCCTGTGATGAGGTACTGGAATTCGCCCTCTCTTGGCCAGAGCCTCGGCCACCACGGGTGGCGATGGCCTTGGAAATCCTCTGGGAGGGATCGGTTTTCCGCTACCCACCCACCGGCTGGGTGGACCTGGACCTGTCCACCGATTGGATGGTGTGACCAACAAGGAGGTTTCCCATGGATGCCATGGAAAGAATGCACCACCTGATCCGCTCCCTGCCGGATCAAATTCAGGAAGCCCTTGCCTTCCCCCTACCTGACCCGTGGGATGACCCTCCCTCTGCCCTTGTGTTCACCGGAATGGGCGGATCCGCCATTGCCGGCGCTCTGGTGGCCTCGCTGATGCCCGATGCCCCGGTGCCGGTGATTTCCTATCCCACTTACGGCTTGCCCGCCTTCGTGGACCAACGGGCCTGGGTGTTTGTCACCAGTTACTCCGGCAACACTGAGGAAGCCCTGGCCAGTTTCCAAGAGGCCCAACAGCGGGGTGCCCATATCCTGGCCATCAGTTCCAACGGCCAACTGGAAGCCTTGGCACGGCAATACGGAGCCGCCTTCGTCCAGATCCCGGCCGGCCTTCCTCCCCGCGCCGCTCTGGGCTACCTGTTCACCCCGCTGTACCGGTTCCTCCAAGCCGCTGGGTACCTGCAGGAAGAACTCGCCCCCCTGCCCGATTTTCTCCGACGTCTCCAAGAGGAACTGGAATCCGAAGACTCCATCGCCCGGGACTTGGCCAACAAGTTTTACCTCCGACTCCCAGCCCTTTACGCCTCGCACCGGTTCTTTCCTGTGGCCCATCGGTGGAACACCCAGATCAACGAAAACGCCAAGGCCTTGGCCCACACCGCTGAGTTCCCGGAAATGAACCACAACGAAATCACCGGGTTGATCCACCCCAAGGACCTGGTGGAAGGCGTATGGGCCGTGTTCCTGCATTTCCCTGAGGATCATCCCCGAATTGAAACTCGGATGAAGGAAACCGCAGATCTGATCGCCGAATCGGTAATGGGCATCTCCCACCTCTACCCCTGGGGAGAAACCACACTGGAACATCTCTTCAGCCTGCTGTACCTGGGAGACTACGTGAGCCTGTACTTGGCCCAAGCCTATGGACAGGACCCTATTGCCATCCCCCGCATTGATGAACTCAAACGGAGGCTGAGCCGATGAAGGCCGTGATCCCCGTGGCCGGCAAGGGCACACGCCTGCGGCCCCTCACCCATGTGACCCCCAAGCCCATGCTGCGGGTGGCCGGGAAACCCGTGATCCAACACATCGTGGAGCGCATCCAAACCCTGCCCTCCTTGGAGGGCCTGCATCTGGTCATCAGCCCGTGGATGGAGGAGGTCCCCCGGTTCGTGGAAACCATTGCCCGGGTCCCGGTCACCTACTCTGTTCAGGAGGACCCTCAAGGGCTGGGGCATGCGGTGTTCATGGCCCGCACAGCGGTTCAACCCCACGAGGCCGTGTTCATCATCCTGGGAGACACCATCGTGGACCGGTCCTTTGACCAAGAGGTGACCCAGGGCCGGGACTTTGTCGCCGTCATTGAAGTGGAAGACCCCCGCCGTTTCGGTGTGGTGGAACTCAACGAGGCTGGCGAGATCGTGCGGATGGTGGAAAAACCCGCCGATCCGCCCTCTCGCTTGGCCATCGCAGGTGTGTACTTCATCCAAGAGGCAGGCCGCCTCTTTGAAGCCCTGGAATACATCATCCAGCACAACATCCGGACAGCCAGCCAAACCGGCAAAGGGGAGTTTCAACTCACCGATGCCCTCCAACGCATGCTGGACCTCGGCTGGAGGCCGGTGCCCCTTCTGCTGAACCCCGAAGACTGGCTGGACTGCGGCACCATGGAGGCGCTCTTGTCCACCAACGCCGTGCTGTTGGAACGGATGGGCGCCACAGCCCAACGCGATGGCAACCTGATCCTGCCCCCGGTGCTCATTGAAGAAAGCGCCGAAATTGAGGGCTCCATCATCGGCCCGTACGCATACATTGAGTCCGGGGCCCGCATCCGCAACAGCATCGTGCGAAACTCCATCGTGTACACCGAGGCCGAGATTGAAAACATGGTGCTCGTGGACTCTGTGGTGGGCGAGTACACCGAACTCCGGGGCCACCACGACACCGTGCGACTGGCGCCCCACTCCAAGTACCACCGAGGCCTGTCCCATCCCGAGGGAACGTAAGTCATGTTTTACCATTTCCACGGCCGCCGACGGGGCCGCGTGATGGCCATGGAGGCCCTGTATCGGCACCACCAAATGGCCGAAGATCCCCTCCGAATCCTGGAGGAGATCCTCCGGCGGGAACAGGCCGAGGAAAGAGAAGCCTCCCTGGCCCGCCAAATCGTGGAGGCCTATCAAACCAATCGGCCACGGATCCAACAACTGCTGGAGGACGCCCTGGAAAATTGGGACCTTCACCGGTTGATGCTGCTGGATCGCACCATCCTGGAGGTGGGGTTGGCCGAGATCCTGGGGGTACCTGACACTCCCCCTCAGGTTGCCATCAACGAGGCCGTGGAACTCGCCAAAATCTACTCCTCGGAAAAGTCTCCCGCCTTCGTCAACGGCGTTCTGGACGCCATCCGCAAAAAACTGGAGGCAGGACCCCCATGAGGTACGCCGTACTCTCCGACGTGCACGGAAACCTGCACGCTCTGGAGGCTGTGCTGGATCATCTCCAGGAAGTGGCGCCCGATCGGATCGTCTTCCTGGGCGACGCTGTCGGCTACGGGGCCTTTCCCAACGAGTGCGTGGCAAAGATCCAAGCCGTGGCCGAGGTGGCCCTGATGGGAAACCACGATTACGCAGTGCTGAACCCCGCAGAGCGCACGGTGTTCAACCCCTACGCCCGCGAGGCCATTGAGTGGACCGACCGCCAACTGAACCCCGAGGCACGCCAATACCTGGCCCAACGCCCCTTGACCGCCACCTTGGAACCTGGCGTTTGCGCGGTTCACGCCTCTCCCCACAACCCCTTAGAATGGCTCTACATCTTCACTCCGGCCCAGGCCCAGGTGCAGTTCCGCTACGTTGAAGGCTGGCTCTGCTTCTTCGGCCACACCCATCTGCCTGTGGTGTACCGAGAAACCCAGGGGCCCGAGGCTGAGGTGCTCCTTACGGGTGAGGGCAGCCTTACCCTGAACCGCAAAGAACGGTACCTGATCAACCCCGGCAGCGTGGGCCAACCCCGAGACCGTGATCCCCGGGCCTCCTTCCTGCTGGTGGACACCGACACCGGGCATTTGGAAATCCGACGACTGGCCTATCCCATCGCCCAAGCCCAGGAGGCCATCCTTCGGGCGGGCCTTCCCCCCTTCCTGGCCGAGCGTTTGGCCATAGGCTACTAAGCCATGAAACGCGGTGCAGAGATCTCCGGCGGTGCCCTGCGGGGCCGAAAAATCCGGATCCCCCAAGGAATCCGACCCACCCAGGGCATCGTGAAACGCTCAGTGTTTGACCGCTTAGGCTCCCTGGTTCATGGGAGCCGATTCCTGGAACTCTTCGCTGGCAGTGGTGCCGTGGGGATTGAGGCCCTTTCCCGCGGAGCCCGTGAGGTGTGGTTCGTGGAGAAATCGGGCAAAGGCGTGCGGACCCTGCGGGCCAACCTCAAGGATCTGGGCCTGGAACCCAGGGCCACCGTGATCCATGGCGATGCCCTAAAGGTGGCCGCCAGCCTGGTCCAACAGGGAAAGGTGTTTGACCTGATCTTCGCCGACCCCCCGTACCACTTTGACCGGTACACGGATCTTTTGAAACTCTGCCGACATCTGCTGGTTCCCAACGAAGGGATCCTGATCCTGGAAACCCGTAAAACCACCGAGATCGCAGAGGTCTCGGGTTTGGAGAAAATCAAGGAGGTGCTCCTTGGCGACACACAAGTCACCTTCTATCGCCGTGTATCCGGGGAGTTTTGATCCCATCACCCTGGGTCACCTGGACATCATCCGCCGGGCCCATCGGCTCTTTGATCGCTTGGTGGTGGCTGTGGCCGATCCCCTGCGGAAATCCCCGCTGATCCCGCTGGACCAACGTGTCGCCCTCATTGAAGAAGTGGTCCAGGAATTCCCCAACGTCACCGTGGAAAAACTGGAGGGGTTGCTCGTGGACTTCGCCCGAGCCCACAGGGCAGTGGCGATCGTTCGGGGACTTCGGGCGGTTTCCGACTTTGAATACGAGTTCAAAATGGCGTGGATGAACCGCCGTCTGTGCCCGGAGGTGGAAACCCTGTTTCTGATCCCCTCAGAGGAGTATGCCTTCCTATCGTCCAGCCTGGTCAAGGAGATCGCCTTTTTGGGTGGCGACTTTGAAAGCCTGGTCCCCCCGCCCGTGGCCCGGGCCCTGCGCACCTTTGTCGCCCAACAAAAGAACCCAGGAGAAACCTTCCACGAACCCCCGGATAGCGGACTGTAACGGGAAACCGCTGGGCCTCTCAATCTGCAACGATTCCAGAGCCACGGTTTCCGTTCGGGTGTCTCTCCGCGGGATTCCAGGCCCGGTTTCAAAAAATCTGGGCCCCGCCTGCAGGCGGGGCCCACGGAATGCAGCCCAAAGCCCTCGGGTTAGAAGAACCGGTAGGTCAGTCCCAGGGCCAGGTTCTCACGGATCTGCGCCCGGTCCACCACGTCCTTGTCGTAAAGGATCTCGCCGAACAGGGTGAGTTCCACGAACTTCGCCAGGGAAACCCCTAAGGTGTGTTTCCAGTCCACATCCGGAGACTTCCAGCGATCGTCGGCAGGGTCGGACTCCGAGTTATACAAGGCTTTGAAAACCCGCAGCTCGGTTTCATACAGGATCCGCTCCGAGATCACCCGTTTGCCCCACAATACGGTTTCCACACCGCCTTCCACCGGTGTGGGAGCCTCCACCGAGCGATCCATGAGTTCCCGAAAGGCCATACCAAAGCGGCCGTTCAACTCGGCCGTTTCGGTTTTCACAAAAGACCGCGCCAAACCCAACCCCTCGGTCCAGGTCAAGGGGTTGAGGTACAGGTCGTTGGCCGCATCGTGAAACTGGCTCAAGAGCCGCAGGGATACATAGGGATCCACCAGCCACCCTCGGGTGATCTGGAGTACCGCCTCATCCTCTACGAGATCGGCCGACTTCTGGGGTGGGGTCCAGCGCTGGGTCTCCGCATCCTGCTGATACGTTTGGCCGTACTGAAGTTTCAGGCGATTGGTGAACAGCACATACTCCGTAAGCGCCTTTTCCGCATGCGCATTCACCACGGCCGTCCAGGTCACTGAACTCACCTCGGTGCCTGCCCAGGCGGTGTTATAGTAGTTTTGGGTGAGCTGCAGGCCTGCGTCCAGGGTGAAGGACCAACCGCCAGCCAATAGGGTCAACATCGCAAGGCTCCACATATCTACCTCCTTTCGTGTAAATCTTGAGCCATTGCATCGTTTACAGGGCGAGAGTATAATGGCAAACCACTTTTCCCGGGAGGATTCAGCCTTGGCAAAGACTCAAACACGTCGTTTGTTCACCTCCGAATCGGTTACCGAGGGGCACCCGGACAAGATCTGCGACCAGGTGTCCGACGCCATCCTGGACGCCGTGTTGGCCGACGATCCTCAGAGCCGGGTGGCCATTGAGGCCCTCACCACCCGAGGGCTCGTGATCGTGGCCGGTGAACTGAGCACCCACACCTACGTGGACATTCCCGAGGTGGTGCGCGAAGTGGTACGTGAAGCCGGCTACACACGCCCAGAGTACGGCTTTGAGTACTCCTCTCTGGCCGTGCTCACCTCCATCCAGGAGCAAAGCCCCGACATCTACCGTGGCGTAAAGGTGGGGGGCGCCGGAGACCAAGGCATGATGTTCGGCTTTGCCGTGGACGAAACCCCAGAACTCATGCCCATGCCCATCATGCTGGCCCACCGACTGGTGCGCCGCCTCGCTTGGGTACGGAAGAACCAGGTGCTCACCTACCTGCGGCCGGATGGCAAATCCCAGGTAACCGTAGCTTACGAGAACGACCGGCCGGTCCGCGTGGACACCATCGTGATCAGTGCCCAGCATTGCCCGGATGTCCATATGGACGATCTCCGGCAAGACATCATTGAGCACGTGATCCAACCCGTGATCCCCAAGGAGTTGATGGACCGGGAAACCCGCATCTTCATCAATCCCACCGGCCGTTTCGTGATCGGAGGGCCCGTGGGAGACACCGGGGTCACCGGCCGCAAAATCATGGTGGACTCCTACGGCGGCTACGCCCGCCACGGTGGGGGGTGCTTCTCCGGGAAAGACCCCACCAAGGTGGACCGCTCGGCGGCCTACATGGCCCGTTATATCGCCAAGAACCTGGTCAAGGCTGGCGTGGCCCGCAAGGTGGAAGTGCAACTGGCCTATGCCATCGGGGTGCAGCAGCCGGTGGCCATCTATGTAGACACCTTTGGTACCTCCGAGGTTCCAGAAAATCGGATCGTTGAGGCCATCCGCAAACGGTACGACCTCTCTCCCTGGGGCATCATCAAGCACCTCAACCTGCAACGTCCCATCTACCGCCGCACGGCTGTTTACGGCCACTTCGGCCGCGAGGAGGACGGCTTCACGTGGGAACTAACGGACACCGCCAAGGACCTAAGGGAGCTGATCTATGGCTGACCTCGGCCCGGTTCGCGTCCGCTTCGCCCCTTCACCCACGGGATACCTCCACGTGGGTGGGGCCCGCACGGCCCTGTACAACTTCCTGTTCGCCCGAAAGCACGGAGGCCAGTTCATCCTCCGCATAGAGGACACCGACCGCACCCGCTTCGTGCCCGACTCGGTACAGGACATCATGGAAAGCCTACAATGGCTCGGCATTGAATGGGACGAAGGGCCCGATAAAGGCGGCCCGGTGGGCCCGTACGTGCAATCCGAGCGGGTGTCCCTTTACCAAAAACTGGCCCATGAACTCGTGGAAAAGGGACACGCATACCGGTGCTTCTGCCCCCCCGAACGGCTCCAGCAACTCCGGGAACTCCAAAAGAAGATGGGGCTGCGCACCGGATACGATCGCCGATGCCGGAATCTCTCTGAGGAGGAAATCCAACGACACCTGGCCGAGGGCAAACCCTATGTGATCCGCCTAAAGGTGCCCTTGGAGGGGGAAACCGTGTTTCACGACTACCTACGGGGCGAGATCCGCTACGACAACCGGGAACTGGAGGACATCATCCTGCTCAAATCCGATGGGTTTCCCACCTACCACTTGGCCAACGTGATTGACGACCACCTGATGGGCATCACCCACGTGCTCCGAGCCGACGAGTGGATCCCTTCCACCCCGTATCACGTGCTGCTGTACCAGGCCTTTGGCTGGGATCCACCGGTGTTTGCCCACCTGCCTGTGATCCTTTCTCCCGACGGCAAAGGGAAACTCTCCAAACGCCACGGTGCCACGGCGGTGCGGGAGTTTCGGGAGCAGGGCTACCTACCCGAGGCCCTGGTCAACTTCCTGGCCCTTTTGGGCTGGTCGCCTGGCGATGATCGCGAGATCCTGAGTTTGGAGGAGATGATCCAAGCCTTTGACCTGAAACGGGTGGGAAAACGCGGGGCGGTGTTTGATTACCAAAAACTCCAGTGGATGAACGGCGAGTACATTCGCCGTTTGAGCGTAGAAGAGCTCTATCAACGGGCCCTGCCCTTTATGGAACGGGCAGGCCTGGTGAAAACCCCGGAGGACCGGGAGAAGTTCCGCAAAATCGTGCCTCTGCTGCAGGAGCGGGTCAAAACCCTGGGCGAGTTTCCTCAAGCCGCGGAGTACTTCTTCCGCGAGGTGGAAACCTACGACGAAAAGGGCCTCAAGAAACACCTCAAAGATCCCCAGGTGCTGAACTACCTGGCGCTACTGCGCGATCGTCTCGCCGCTTTAGAAGACTTCAACAAGGACACGGTGGAGCAAACCCTGCGACAACTGGCTCAGGAATTGGGGGTAAGTGCGGGCAAACTCATCCACCCTACGCGGCTCGCTTTAACCGGCCGTACGTACGGCCCAGGCCTCTTTGAGCTCATGGAGGTCCTGGGAAAGGAAACCTGTCTCAAACGCCTGGACCAATTCATCCGGCGCCATGCATCATGAAAAGTTCGTAGCGGTGATTCCGGTCAAGCGGAAGGGGAATCAGGTGTACTTTTTCCTCCGCAAGTTCCGCGACTACTGGGGGTTCCCTAAAACTCAGGTGCGGTATCAGGACGTGCTGGAAAACGCCGCCATCTCCCTGATCACCAGCACCTTCCAGGTGAAGAACCCAGTGATCCATCCAGACTTTCGCGAAACCCTTACCTTCTCGTACTCCCAAAAGGGTGACCCAGTGTTCCGGGAGGAGGTGTACTTCCTGTGCCACCTTGCCACCTCTCCCAGGGTGAAGCTCCGGGAGCGCCACGGCTGGTTCACCGTGGGAGAAGCCCGCACCCTCATCCGCCACGAGAGCCTTCGTTCACTGCTGGAGCGCGCTCACCGGTTCCTCCAGTCCACCCTGCTTTGAGCCATGGACATAGCCCCAGTGGTCCAGGCTCATCGCCTGGTCAAGCGATTTGGTACCCTGGTGGCGGTGGATCACGTGTCCTTTGAGATCCAACCTGGAGAGTGCTTCGGTTTCCTGGGCCCCAACGGTGCTGGCAAAACCTCCACCATGCGCATGATCTATGGGGTCTCTCCCTTGAGTGGCGGTGAGCTCCGCGTGTTTGGCTTGGACATCACCCGCCATGCCCGCAGCATCAAGGCCCGGCTCGGTGTTTGTCCCCAAGAGCAAAACCTGGATGTGGACTTCAACGTGGAGGAAAACCTGTTGATCTACGCCCGGTACTTTGGCCTTTCCCGTGCCGAGGCCCAGCAACGCACCCAGGAACTCCTGGACTTTTTCGCCTTGGCACACCGGGCCCGTAGTGAGATCCGGGAACTCTCAGGCGGCATGAAACGCCGACTGCAGTTGGCCCGTGCCCTGATCAACCGTCCTGACCTCCTGGTGCTGGACGAGCCCACCGTGGGCTTGGACCCCCAAAGTCGGCATGCCATGTGGGAAAAGATTGAACACCTCCGGGATCAAGGCCTCACTGTAATCCTCACCACCCACTACATGGACGAAGCCGAGAAACTCTGCGACCGTTTGGTGATCATGGACCACGGACGCATCCTGGTGGAAGGACCTCCCCGATCCCTAATCCAAGAGTACGTGGGCCAAGAGGTGCTGGAGATCCGACCGGCAGACCCCTGGCACACCTGGCTCCAAACCCATATGCCCCCATTGGAAATCCAACGGGTGGGCGATCGCGTGGAGGTGTTCCTCCGCCCCGAACACGAAGAAATCAAACGCACCCTGCTGCAACAGGTGCAGGCCCAAGACCTCTACCTGCGACGCGCTACCCTGGAAGACGTGTTCCTCAAACTCACCGGTAGGGAGCTCCGGGAATGAACGGGTTTTGGCCTCGCATCAGCCATCGCTGGATCTACGTCTGGATGCGAAACCGTGATGCTTATCTCAAAACCTTCCGGGTAAACTTCCTACCACCCCTTTTGGAGCCTCTCCTCTACCTTTTCGCCTTAGGCTTCGGACTGGGGACCTTCGTACAGGACATCCAAGGCGTGCCCTACGTGGTGTACATCGCCCCGGCCCTGGTGGCCATCACCACCATGTACAACGCTTTCTTTGAGTGCACGTACAACTCCTTTGTGCGGATGTACTACGAGAAAACCTTTGACGCCATCATCACCACCCCGGTAAACCTGGATGAGGTGGTGGCTGGCGAAATCCTTTGGGGCGCAACCAAGGCCATGATCAACGCCCTGCTGGTGCTTGCGGTGGTCGCTGCCTTTCGGTTGGCCCACTGGCCCCACAGCCTACTGGTGCTCCCCCTCTCCCTGGTGGGCGGTTTCGTGTTCGCCGCCATTGCCTTGCTCTTCACCGCTGTGGTGCCCACCATTGACTCCTTCAACTACCCCTTTTACCTGTACATCACCCCCATGTTCCTGTTCTCGGGCACCTTTTTCCCGTTGGAGGTCCTGCCCAAGGCGCTCCAGGGTTTCGCCTGGGCGGCTCTGCCCCTAACCCACGTGGTGTACACCTACCGCCTCCTGATGTTCGGACAACTCTCCTGGGGTCTCCTGTGGAGCACCCTCTGGATGCTGGCCGTGGGGTTCGGGGCCTTTTTCCTTTCCGTCCACCTGATGCGACGACGGCTGATCGTCTAACTCACGGCACCCAAACCTTCCAGGTCCGCTGAACCCCTAACCCCTGAAACCGCAGGAAGTACACCCCTGGATGGCCTGGATGCCACTGCACACTCCTCTGCCTCAACCAACCCCGCCACACCACTGCCAAGTGACGACCGGTGGCATCGTAGGCATGGATTTCGCCAAAGACCGGAGGATCGGCCTGTAGCCACAGTTTGCCCTGAGGGTCCCACCTCCCCTTCCAGCGCCGCCCAGGGCTCGTTTGTTCGGCTACCGCCACACCGCCCTGGAGGGCCAAAACCAGAGCATCGTAGTCGCTGGGTTCTGCAACCTCCGTGAACCCTGATGCAGCCCAACGGGTGCCGTTGAAGGCCACGGATCGGAGGCCGTCGTCCCCGAGGCCTCCATAGGTGACCCCGGTCAACACCGCGCCCAGGGTATCCACCAGCCAGAGCGCACCGTCCAAGCCGCCGGCCCCTTGAGAACCGGTCAACCCGGCCACCAGGTACTGGTGTCCACCCCAGGGAACCACCGCCCAGGCCTCGTCGCGGCCGGCCCCACCGGCATGATGAAACTCCTGCAGCGTGCCATCGGCCCGAAGGCGAAGGAAATATAGATCGTCACTGCCCTGGGTGAAGGTGTAGGTATAACCCACAACCAAAAGCCCACCAGAGGGGAGTTCCACGGCCGCCGTGGCCACATCGTCGTCGCTGCCGCCGTAGGTATGTTGCCAGAGCGCGGTACCCAGGGAATCTACTTTCACCACATAGGCATCGTAGCTATTGGTGTTGGCCATATAGGTGTAGCCCACCAGGGCAAACCCGCCATCGGTGGTGGGAACCACCGAAAAGGCCCCGTCCGTGATCCAATCCCCGTACGTGCGGGTCCAGAGGGTGTCGCCCTGGGCATTAAGCCTCACCAGGTACACATCAAAATTCCCAGCCCCGAAGGAGTACGTGCGGCCCGCCACCAGGAACCCTTGACTGCCCAGGCAAACCACATCATAGGCCTCGTCCGCACTGGGACCACCCACCGTTTGGCTCCACAGCAGCTGCCCCAGGGAGTCGGTACGCACCAAGTACACATCGTCATTGCCCGCACCTGAGGAATAGGTGTACCCCACGGCCAGGAACCCGTGGTCAGGGGTTTCCACAACCGCGGTGCCGAGGTCATCGTCGGGCCCTCCAAAGGCCCGGCTCCAGAGGGTTTCACCCTCGGCTGTCAGCCGAACCAGGTAAAGATCCAGGGCCCCGGCTCCAAAGGACCGGGTGTGGCCGGTAAAAACCCAGCCGCCATCGTGAACCGGGGCCAACCCCACCGCCGATTCCTCCCCGTTCCCCCCAAAGTGGCGAAGCCAGAGGGTATCCGGAGGAGACTGGGCCCACAGCCCGATTCCCATCAGCATCCATAGAAGTCCAAAACGTCGCATAGCACCTCCCTGTGTGCCTTGAGCATACGGCCTTTTGGAGCCCCTTGTATCTACCGATTCGGCAGTGTATACCCCTGATACGATGGGCGGGCTCCTGAGCCTCATCCTGTGGACGGCATCCCCGGTATGGCATCAGGGGATTTTGACACACGGAGGCCTACAACGGACCTATGCGTACGTGGTGCCTCCAGGAACAGGCCCCTTCCCGGTGGTATTGGTGCTCCATGGGGGCGGCGGCTCGGCCTGGGGGATCGCTCGCCACACAGGCTTTGTCCAATTGGCGCAGGAAGAGGGCTTTATGGCCGTGTTTCCCCAAGGCTTCCAGCGCCACTGGAACGACGGCCGCCAGGTGCCCTTCCTGGAGGCCCATCGCCGTGGGGTGGACGATGTCGGATTCATCCTCGCCCTCCTGGACACCCTCGCTCGTGTCTGGCCCGTGGATACCCAGCGGATCTATGCGGTGGGAATGTCCAATGGCGCAATGATGGTTTTTCGGTTGGCCTGCGAGGCCCCCCAACGCTTCGCTGCTGTTGCTGCGGTGGCTGGCCTCATGCCCACCCGCCTGGTACCACATTGTTCACCGGCTTCACCGGTTTCGGTGCTCATCCTCCACGGCACCCAAGATCCCTGGGTGCCGTGGGACGGGGGTGAGGTGCGGGTGGGGGGCCGGGCTCGGGGCACCGTGCTCTCCGCCTGGGAAACCGCGGAGTTCTGGGCCCAGCGGGACGGCTGCAGCGATTCCGTTTCCCTCCAGTCCTTGCCTGATCGGGACCCCCACGACGGCACACGAATCCGTCTGTTCCGATGGGGTTCTTGCCGAAACGGCGCCGAGGTCCGACTCTATCAGGTTCTGGGCGGTGGCCACACCTGGCCCGGGGCCCCGCGGTACAGCCGATGGTCAGGCCGTACCTGCCAGGACGTAAACGCCACCCGCCTCATCTGGGAGTTTTTCCAACAACACCCCCGGAACCATTAACCGCTCTGCTGGGCCAGGTAATTCTCCAAGCCCATCTGCTGGATCATGGAGATCTGGGTTTCCAGCCAATCTGCGTGGGCTTCCTCGTCGTGGAGGATCTCCTCCAGCAGGGTTTTGGTGCCGTGGTCGCCGGCCTCGGTGGCCGCGGCGATGGCCCGGTTATAGGCAGCCACCGCCTCCCTTTCGCTTTGGAGATCGTTCTGCAGTTGTTCGGGCACGGTTTTGCCCACGTGCACCCCCTTCAGCTGGCCCACCAACGGCTGGCCTTCCAAGAAAAGGATCCGCTCTATGAGTTTCTCCACGTGTTTCATCTCGTCCAAAGCCCGTTGATGCACGGCCTGGGCCAAGCGGCTGTAGCCCCAGTCCTCACACATCTCAGCGTGCAGCACGTACTGATGCACCGCGGTGAGTTCATCCATCAAAAGCTCGTTGAGGGCTTGGATCACCTGTTCTGCTCCCTTCATTTTGGCACCTCCTGGTGTTGACCCTATCATCATACGCCCTTTTTCGTTGACACCCCTGGGAGTGCCGTCTAAAATCCTGCACATGTGGCGAAAATCCTGGCTTTTCTTGGTTTTTGGGCTGTTGCTCTTGGCCTCCCCTGCTCCGGCCCAGGACGCACTCCTGGGCTTGGCCGATTCCCTGCTCCACACACCTCGGGCCGACCTGGCAGCCGACCTTTACCGCTTGGTGATCCAGCGCTTCCCTGACTCCTATTGGGCAGATCGGGCACAGGTGGGCCTGCTGCGGTACCAACTCCGCGGATCCGCGGAACACCAGGCCCTGGCTAATCTGGAAAACCTGCTGAACTCTCCCCGCCTTGCGTTGTTGGCTCCACCGCTTCTTTCCCTACTCACCGAGGATACCACCTTTCCCCTTCCCTGGTACCGTCTTCTCTTGGCCCGCCGCGTTCCCCAGTTGCCCCATCGCACCGAGATCCTGAGCGACTTCGCCCAACGGTCCGACAGCCTGGGACTTTGGGCCTTGAAGACCCTGGCCGCAGACCTCAAGGATCGGCGAAGGAACGCCCAGATCGGCATCGCTCGGCACCTGCTGGCCCAACACCCGGCCACGGCTCGGCTGCTCCTACGTCGGTATCCAGAAGACCCCGAAGCCCGCAGGCTCCAAGTGCAGATGGCCCTTCCCAAGGATACCCTCCAGGCCTTGGATCTGCTTCGGGCGCCCACCTCACCCGTTCTCCGACAGCAAAAAGCCACTCTTCTGTTGGCCCTGGGGGATGCCGAAGGGGCCCTGCAAACCCTGAAGGACGACCCCGACACCCTCGCTCCCATCGCCCATCTGAAGGCCCTGGGCTGGCTGGCCATCGGTCTTCAGGCTCGCCTGGAAGACCTGATACCTCACCTGCAAGATCCCTGGGTTCGCGCCCGGATCCTGCTGACCCTCCATCGCCCTGAGGAAGCGCTGGCGGTGCTGGACTCAGCCCTGGCCCGAGGAACCCCTCCAAACTCCTCTGCCCTGCAAGGGGTTTATGCGCGGTTCTTCCTCACCCCGCATAGCCTTCGTATCCAAGCCTTGATGGATCTGGGGCGATACGCCGAAGCCGCCGTGGCATTCCTCCATCATCCCACATGGCGAAGCCAAGGCTACGCACTGGCACAGGCCCTGGACTCCACAGGAATGCCCGCTTTGGCGCAGCGGGTTCTGCGCGTTGCTCTACCCCTGCCCCCTGGGCCCACCTTTGTGCCTCGGGAACACCTTTTGGAACTCCAGGCCCGTGGGCTGGTCACCCCGGGGCTCCTGGACACCTTCAAGCTTCTGGGACTTCGGCCACCCCATTCCCCCAACGACTCGCTACGTGAATCCGTACTGCTGGCCATGGCTCGGGGGCTCCCCCTTCTGGAGGGCGCCCGTCAACTCTTGGAAGCCCAAGACCCCTGGACCGTGATCCGCCTGCTCTCCGATCTGAAACTCAACGCCGAGGGCTATCGGCTGCTGGCGGAGGCGTATATCCTGGCCTATGAACTCACCGGCAACGACACCTATGCGCGCCAGGCCGACGCCCTGTTCCAAGCTCAACAGGTGCACGCTCCCGACCTATACCTGCGGCTGCACCGACGGTATCAACCCCAGGCCCTGCTCAATGCCGACACGCTGAAGGTGCCCCGAGGAGAGGTCGCCTATCTCGTAGAAGGGCTGTTAAACGCCGGAAACCCCGAATTGGCGTGGCGCATCGCCCGGCGATCCCATCTGCGGGACCGATCCTTACGGTTCCGCCTGTTCCTGGCCGTTCAGCAGTTGGATTCGGCATACGCTGTATTGGATTTCCAACGGCCTGGAGATGTGCTGGCCTTGGCCCAACAATTGGCTCAGCAAGGGGCCGAGGAACTCGCACTGGATTTGCTAAAACGCGTTACCTGGACAGGTTTTGAGGTGGGACGTCGCGCAGCACGGCTTCGGGTTCGTTTGGCTTATGCCTTGGAGCGTTGGCCTGATCTGGCTTCAGAAGCACGGGCTTACCTCCAGCATTATGGTTCCAACGATACCGTGCAACTTCGCCTGGCGCAGGCACTTCTGGCTACAGGGGCCTCCACCCAGGCTGCCCTGCGGGCTTTACCCCTGAAGAACCCCGAGGCCCGGGCGGTGCTTGGCCAGGCACTGTGGCAAAGCGGCCATGGGGATTGGGCCCGCTCCTTCGCCGATGTGGTTCCAGAGATCACCTTTCACAAGCTCTTGGACCAGGGGGATGTGCTCACCCTGCTCACGCTCCCGATTCCCCAAGACTCGGCCCTTTTGCACCGGTACTTGGTGCTGCTGGCCACCACAGGCCATGAGGATTTCGCCCAGAAACTCGCCGACTCGGTGGCTGCCGTGGGGCTCCTGAGTGCCTCCACCGCTCGGCTGGCTCTGGTGGAGGCCCAAGTGCAACAGGGAAAGGTGAACGCTGCACTGCAAGCCCTGAAGCACCTGTCCCATCCGGACGCCCGCGCTCGGGCTTGGTACGCCCTGGGGCTTTTCTGGATGCGCCATCAGGACTTTGCCCGTGCCAAGGAGGCCTTTTTCAAGGTTATCCAATGGGGCGGCCCCGAAACTCGGGGCCGGGGCGCGTTTAAACTCGCCACCGTGCTCTTCCAGGAGCGGCGGTACCGGGAGGCCGTGGAGTACTACCGCATGGCTGCTGAGTTGGTGCAAACCGATCCCCAATTGGTGGCCGAAGCGTACCACAATACCGCTGTGTGCTTGAAACGCCTCAAGGACCTGGAAGGCGCACGCCAAGCCTATCTTACCTTGATCCAGCGGTTCCCTGAGCGTGAAGAGGCCTTGGATGCTCGGATCTCCTTGGCCCTCGTAGACATGGAACTCCAGAAACTTCAAGAGGGACGCGAGCACCTGGCCTTTGCCGAGGGCCTGATGCCTGAGTTTGCCCAAGAAGCCGAGGTCCTGTACTGGCTGGGCGTCCTGGCTCGCATGCAGGGCCGGTGGGCTCAGGCCTTGGGGCTGTTTGAACGGGTGTACACCTTCCATTCGGATCACGCCCAATGGGCCCCGCTGGCCCGCTACGAGGCCGCTTTGCTCTTGGAACAAACGGGGCAAACCTCGCGGGCCCGAACCTTGTTCCAGCAGTTGCTCCAATCCCTGAAACCCGACGACCCCCTGTACCCCGAGGTCCAGAAGCACCTTCAGCCATGAGCCAGGCCCCTCGGCGTCTGCTGCTGCGGAACGCCCGGTGCCTCCGGTCAGGGCGACGCGAAACCTGCGATCTCCTGATCTTCGGCGACCGATACGAGCAGGTAACCCCCGCTGGCCAATGCACACCTCCTCCAGGAACCCCAGTGCAGGATCTCCACTTCCAGGGGCTGGTGATTCCCGGTTTCTTGGACGTCCACGCCCATCCCGCCCACTGGGGCCTGAGCCTGAGCCGGCTCCGTTTGGACGATGCCCGATCGCTGGAGGATGCCCTGGAAAGGGTGCGGGCCGCTCTGGATTCCCTGCGGTCCGACGCCCTGATCGCCGAAGGGTTTGATGAAACCCGTTGGACCCCACCCCAACGCCCCACCCGAAGCCACTTAGACCGGATCTCTCGCCAGATCCCCATCGTGCTCCGACGGATCTGTGGGCACTTGGCCGTGGCCAACTCTGCAGCCTTGTCGCGGATCCCGGCCCGCACTCGGGGAGTGAACCGCCGAACCGGACTCCTGCTGGAGGAGCCCTCCCTAAATCTGGATCGCTATTTCCCGCCCAGCCTGGAGGAGATCAAATTGGGCATTCTGATGGCCCAGAGCCGCCTGCTGAAGATGGGGATCACCTCGGTCCACGAGTTCGGGAAACCCTTGAAGTTCCGCGCATACCAGGAACTGGCCCGCTCAGAGGCCCTACTGCTGCGGGTGACCTTCTACTTTTACGAGCCTCACCTGGATGCCCTGGAGACCCTGGGGGTGGAATCGTCGCTGGGCGACGAACGCCTCCGCATCGGCGGCATCAAACTCTTCCTGGACGGCTCGGTGGGGGCAGGAACCGCGGGCTTCCCGCACTTTCCCCAGGCCCGTTTATATCCCTTGGATCGCTTGAAACACCTGCTTCAACGGGCGAACGAGGCCGGCCTGCAGGTGGCCATGCATGCCATCGGCCCTCTGGCCATTGACCGTGCGATCCAAGCCCTGCGGGCCGTTCAGGTGGGCGGCAACATCCATCGCCATCGGCTGGAACACTTCGTGTTTCCTCAGGAAGAGCACCTGCAGTGGGTGGCGCGCCTGGGCCTGGGGATCACCCTGCAACCCAACTTCCTTAGGCAATGGGGCCAGCCTGGGGGGATGTACCACCAAAGGGTGGGTGACGAGTGGTTCCACCGGGGGTTCCCTCTGCGTCGTCTGTTGGACATGGGGGTCCGGGTGGCCTTTTCCTCCGATGGCATGCCCTTTGGCCCCCTCTTCGGGATCCAGGGTGCGTTGAACCATCCTCAGCCCGGGGAGCGCATCTCCCTGGCTACAGCCTTAGACCTCTACACACGGGCAGGAGCCTGGTTCTCCTTTGAGGAACACCTGAAGGGGGATCTCCAACCCGGGATGCTGGCCGATCCTGTTCTCCTGCTCCCCGACCCCTTTGAAACCCAGGACCTGGACCAGGTGGAGGCCTACCCCCTCTTGGTCAACCCCGAGCCGCCGGATCCCCTCCGGGCGGCCTTTTGATGCCCTCCCGTTGCCATAGCCAACGTTTCCAAGCCAGGCCTGGGCCGAATCCCCCAATTCCCCGAGCGGATACCACCCGATGACAGGGCACGAGCAGAGGCACCGGATTCCGGGCCATGGCTTGCCCCACCACCCGAGGATGAGTGCCCAACCGCCGGGCCAATTCCCCATAGGTTATCAGCGTGCCAAAGGGCACGGTGCGACGAAGCACAGAGAGGATCTGGCGATACTTCGGCGGCACCCCCCTGAGAACCACGGGCCAGCGGGCCAAAACCTGCCAGGCTTCTCTTGCGGAACCCAGCGGTTCCCCTATGCCCAGGTACCCTGACAGGGCAAGAATCAGGGGACGGATCCTGGCATCGTGGGGATCGGCTTCCTCGCCCTGCAGGGGAGCTCCCAGGGCCACCTGGACCACTCGGCCCGTTTCCAAACCTATGGTTACCAGACCCAAGGGGGTGGCGAACCGCAGGACCTTCACTGGGTAAACCGCTTTAGATGAGGATCGGCCTTGAGCCGCTGGACAATCTCCTTGACGCGCTGGCCTTCTCCCCGGGGCAACACCAGAGTCACATCCGGGGTGTGCACCACGATCAGGTCCTGAACGCCGTAGAGAGCGACTAAACCGTTCCCTTCCGCCACCACGATGTTCCCGTCACTCTCCAGGGCAAACACCTGGCCTTGAACCCAGTTGCCCTGGTGTTGGGGAAGGATCCGGCGAAAGGCATCCAGCGATCCCACATCCTCCCATTGGAAGGTGGCTCGTACCATGCGGATGCGCTGGCTTTTCTCCAGAATGGCGTAGTCTATGGAAAGATCGGGCATGGCATGGTAGAAGGCCTCCACCGAGGAGGGATCCATAGGGTTTAACCGCTCAAAGGCCCGGTACATCTGGGGCTGGTGTTTTTGGAACTCCTCCTGCAGGGTCAAACCATGGAACACAAACATCCCCGAGTTCCAGTAAAAGTTGCCTTGCCGCAGGTACGCCTCTGCTCGGGCACGGTCGGGCTTTTCGTGGAACCGACGCACCTGGTACACAGGGGGAGATCCCAAGGACGAAATGGGATCCCCTGCCTCTATGTACCCGTAGCCGGTTTCTGGCCGGGTGGGGGGGATGCCAAAGGTCACCAGGTACCCCTCCTGGGCTGCCCGGATCCCTTGACGGGCGGTTTCCAGAAACGCCTCCTGGGGAGACACCAGGTGATCGGAGGGGAACACCAAAAGCAGGGGGTTTTCCGTTTGGGTCAAGGCCCATTTTAAGCCCCAGAGAATCGCCGGGGCCGTGTTGCGGCCTGTGGGTTCGGCCAGCACAGGAGCGGAACCGCTGTGCTCCCGGGCCTGTGGTTCAATATCGCGGCGGGTAATGACCAGGAGGCGATCCTCCTGGCCCACCAGGGGCAACACCCGGCGCAAGGTTTGGGCCAACAGAGAGGTTGGGCCTCCGATCTTCAGAAACTGCTTTGGATGGGAATCCCGCGAAAGGGGCCAAAGGCGCTCCCCGCGCCCGCCCGCTAAGATCAATGCGAAGGCTTCCGAAGCGGCCTCAGCCATAGGGCAGGAGGCGCTTGATGCGTTTCACATCTTCGGGCGCCACTAAGGCGGGCTTCCGCAGGTTGCGCTTCCGTTTGCGGGTTTTCTTGGTGAGGATATGGCTTTTAAAGGCCTTGTACCGGCGGATCTTGCCGGTGCCCGTCATCCGAAACCGCTTGGCGGCACTGCGTTTGGTTTTCATCTTGGGCATGGCTGGTTATCCTCCTTCCTTGGTGTCGGCTTCGGTTTCCTGTTTTTGTGAACCCTTGGTGCTCTTTCGGGTGGGCCGAACGATGCAGATCAGGTTCCGACCCTCCATTTTGGGCTGGGATTCGGCGTCCCCCAGGTCGCGGATCATGTCCAACACCCGGTTCAGCACCTCATACCCGCGATCCTTGTGGACGATCTCCCGCCCGCGGAAGAAGACCCTTATTTTAACCTTGTTGCCGTCTTCAAGAAACTCCCGAATCCGCCGAACCTTTACCTCCAGGTCGTGCTGCCCGATGTTCGGCCGGAACTCTATTTCCTTGACCTCGCCGCCGTGTTTCTTTCGGGCCTCTTTCTTGCGCTTTTTCTCCAGGTACCGGTATTTGCCGTAGTCCATGATCTTGGCCACAGGAGGATGAGCATTGGGTGCCACCTCCACCAGGTCCAAGCCCATGGAGTAGGCGAGTTCCAGAGCCTCGCGGGTGCGCATGATCCCCAGTTGCCTGCCATCCGGGCCGATCACCCGAACCTGCGGCACCCGGATCCGCTCGTTGATGCGGTGGGTGTCCCGACGATTGGGACGCTCACGCATGTAAAACAGTTTCTTTTTGATGGACCAACCTCCTTTTTGGTTTGGGGTTCCAAACACCTGGGTTTTTCAACGTTTTGGGAATGCTGAACTGACGACTATTCACGGCGGGCTACTTCTTGCTGGATTTTTTGGATCAAGGCCTCCAGGGCCATGGCCCCCAGGTCGCCGTGGCCATGTCGCCGCACCGCCACGGTGCCGCTTTCCTGTTCCTTCTGCCCCACGATGAGCATATAGGGCACCTTCTGGGTTTCGTGATCCCGAATCTTGTAGCCCACCCGTTCCTCGCGGTCATCCAGTACCACCCGAAGGCCAGCTGCCCGGAGCCGCTCGGTTACCTGGCGGGCGTAGTCCAGGAACTTTTCGCTGATGGGCAACACCGCCACCTGCACCGGGGCCAGCCAAAGGGGGAAGTTGCCGGCGTAGTGTTCAATCAACACGCCGAAGAACCGCTCAATGGATCCCAGAAGGGCTCGGTGGATCATGACGGGCCGTTTATCTCGGCCATCGGCGTCCCGGTACACCAGGTTGAACTTCTCCGGCAGATTGAAGTCAAACTGCACGGTGGAGCACTGCCACGGCCGGCCCAGAGCGTCGCGGATCACGATATCAATCTTCGGGCCGTAGAAGGCGCCCTCACCCTCCTCAATCTCGTACTGCAGTCCCGCCCGCTCGGCCGCCCGAATCAGGGCCTGGGTGGCCAAGTCCCACATCTCGGGCTCACCGACGTACTTCTCTGGACGGGTGGAGATGTACACGTCAAAGTTTTCAAAGCCAAAGGTTCGGAGGATGTACAGGGCCATGTCCAAGACGCCCACGATCTCATCCTCCACCTGATCGGGTCGGGCGAAGATGTGGGCGTCGTCCTGGGTGAAACCCCGCACCCGGGTTAAACCATGCAACACACCAGACCGCTCATACCGATACACGGTGCCAAATTCCGCCAGGCGAACCGGCAGGTCCCGATAACTGTGGAGTTTGGTCTGGTAAATCTGGATATGGAACGGACAGTTCATGGGCTTGACAAAGTACTCCTCGTTTTCCAGCTTCATCGCGGGATACATGTTCTCCCGGTAGAAGTCCAGGTGCCCTGAGGTTTGCCACAGCACAGCCCGGCCCACGTGCGGGGTGTACACCAACTCGTAGCCCCGTTTCACATGTTCCTCGTACAGGAAGTCCTCCAGTTTTTTCCGAATGAAGGCCCCTTTAGGCAACCAGAGCACCAAGCCAGGCCCCACCTTTTGGGAGAACGTGAAAAGCCCCAACTGTCGGCCCAGTACCCGGTGATCCCGACGCTTGGCCTCTTCCAGAAAGGCCAAGTACTCGTCCAGTTGCTTCTTCTTGGGAAAAGAGATGCCGTAAATCCGCTGGAGTACCGGGCCCCGCTCATCACCCCGCCAGTAGGCGGCAGAGGAATGCAACACCTTAAAGGCCTTCACATACCCAGTGGAGGGCAGGTGGGGACCTCGGCAGAGATCAATGAACTCCCCCTGCTGATACACCGACACCGTGTCCTCTTCCATCTCCTGGAGCAGTTCCACTTTGAAGGGTTCGTCCAGCGTTTGGAACAGGCGGATCGCTTCCTCACGGCTCATCTCGCGGCGGGTTACAGCAAGGTCTCGCTTGATGATCTCTTTGGCACGAGCCTCAATTCGCTCCAGGTCCTCGGGGGTAAAGGTGTAGTCGCCCACAAAAAAGTCGTAGTAAAACCCGTTTTCAATGGGAGGGCCAATGGTAAGCTTGGCTTGGGGGAAAAGCTCTTTCACCGCCTGGGCCAGAATATGGGCCGAGGTGTGCCAATAGGTTTCCCGCCCCTCTGGATGATCAAAGGTCAAAATCTCCACAGGTGCAGAGCAGTCCACCGGGCGGAACAGGTCCACCAGTTGGCGACCCACCCGGGCCACCAGGAACCGGCGGTCCTTGCCCACCTGCTCCAGGAGCGGTTTCCCTGGTTCACAGGGAATCTCTTTGCCGGAAGGTAATCGGATGCCCATCAGGTCGGCGGAAAATATACACGCCACCCCTGAGGGTGTCAACGAAGGCCCTCTCAGAACGCCCCTTGGGCG
>CAYOQK010000067.1:0-24260 GCA_964406105.1 uncultured bacterium
GGGGTTTCCTCAGGTGTGGCTTCGTGGTACCGCTGCATAAAAGCACGGCTCAGGCCTCGCTGTCCCACCAGGCGGAATCTCCCCTCTTCTTCCAGGAAACAGGCGAGTTTGAAGGCCCCAGTGAGTTCGCTCAGAAGATCAAAGGCCTCCTCCAGGATCTCTTCTCGGGGGGCCCCCTGGAGGGCTCGTGAGAAGAGGATCTGCATCCGATGAAGGAGTTCCTGTAGGGCACGGGCTTCCTCTGCCACTTTAACGTATCGCCACGTTCGCCCCAATCCTCGGGCTAAGGTTTCCAGGAACCTGCGCTCTCTGCCTGTGAAACGGGATCGCCGTGCCCCAAAAACCACACCCAATACCCCTCCTGGATCCCAAACCGGCAGGATAAACGCGTGGTGCTCTTTGAGCAGAGGGCGCAGTTGTTCCCGGAGTTCCTCAGAGAAGAAAGGCAGATCCTCCATGAACCTCCACGCCGCAAGGAATCTGGGCCTGCGAGCCTTGATGCTTTGGGTTAAGGGATGCTGCGGGTATTGTTCTACCTCTAAGTAAGCAAGATCGGTGTGGAAACCCACTCGTTCTTGGAACACCCGTTGGATCTCGGATACGCGGCTGTCCACCCGCCGCACCCTCAGCACGCGACCCTCCAAGAGGTCAAAGGTGTGGACCAGTTCAATGTTCAGCAGGTTCATCAGCCGTTCGTGCAGGAGTTTGTGGAAGGTGCTAAATCGGGCGACCTCCTGGAGGTCTTTCATGAAATGGCCCAACTGGTGCATGATCCAGCAAAAGTCCTGCTGCTGCTTCAAGGCGTGGATCAGACTCTGGATCTCCTGGAGATTCACCGAATGGAAAGCTGGACGGGCAATGAGCACCAAGGTACGATCCCGGGTGATTGGGATCATCAGAATTTCTTTGGCATCCCGGCGTTCCAAAACCGGTTGGCGAAGGGAAAGAGGACGTACTTCCACCTCCACAGGATGCTCCTCCTGGACCAGGAGATCCATGAGACGGAGCAGCAGGTCAGTACGTTCCTTTTTCCGCTTTGCCGATTTCCCCTTGCCCATCGTTCGGGGTTTTTGTCAATGATACAGGTCGGAAAGGGGAACCACGTCGCCGGTGGCGGTGAACACCAAGAACGCCTGTACCGGCAGGCCGAACAGGTGAGAAAGGGCACGCTGATAGACCCGCACCTGGGGCGCATAGCGGTCTACCAGAGACCGCGTTTCCTCTGGCGATCCTATGGGATGGGTTTTGAAGTCGTAGACCTCCAAGTGGTCGGGGAACCAAAGCACGAGATCAGCACGGCCCACCACCGACTCTGGATCCCGGAGCCAAACCGGGAACTCTGCGGACCGCCGTTCAGCCTGCAGGGCCCGCTGTCCCACCGGGCCCCGTAGCACCCGTTGGACGTGTTCTAAGGCCTGCCAGACCTCAGCCTCAGAGGGCTGCAGTCGGTACCGGGCAAAGAGCTGACCAATGCGCTGAGAGAGTTCCAAATCGGTGGGAAACGCCTTGCGGACCAAGGCCTCCCGCAATACCTCGTGCACCACCCGGCCAAACACCTGGTCCCCGGGTTCCTCGGCTCGGCCCGTTCCCAAGTGTGAGGCTTCTTGGATCCTCGGCGACGGCTCCAAAGGCACCGGTTCGGGATGGCTGGGGCCTTGGAAAGGCGTGGTGGGCTCTGGCAAACTCGGCTGCCAAGGGGGGAGGGGGGCGGGAACCGGACCCCGCAGGTACACGAGTTTCTCTTGCTTTTCCAACGCCTGGAGAGGTTCTGTGGGGTTTTGCAGGACCTGGATCAGATCCTTGATAGAGGGTGTGATAGAGGAGAGGTTCTTTCCCTTGGGGAAACTCACCATCAGGTAGTCGCGGGCCCGGGTAAGGGCCACGTAGAGCAGGCGGTAGGTTTCCCACTGTTCAATCTCTTTGGCCTGTTGTGGGTCGCGGAGGCGCACCTGGTATCGCCCATCGGGGGTTAGGACCTCTTCAAACTGGAGCCTTAAGGTGTCGGCGAGCCCTCCGGAACCTCCGATCCCCCAGGTGCCTGTGGGTATTACCACCACGGGCCACTCCAGGCCCTTGGCGCTGTGCACCGTGAGGATCCGCACGGCGTCTTTCCCGGCATGAAGGGTGGGAGGAGCCTTGAGGAACTCCTCACGTCGTTCCGCAATCTCGTGCCACAGGGTGCCTTCCCGATCGGCCTGTCGGATCCGTTCCAACACCCGCAACACCCAGCGGTACTCGTCCAAACCCTGGATCCCCTGGAAGAAGCCCAGATCTTGGAGCATGCGCCACAGCACTTGGGCGAAGGGCTCCTGATCCCGGAGTTGAACATAGGGGCTCAACATCTCCAACACCTGTTCCGGTTCGCGAGAACCCAATCTCTGCTGCAGAAACGCCTTCCGCTGCTCCTCGGACACCAGGGAACTGGCCACGAGGCTCGCGGAGAGCAGGGGATCCTCGGGCTTGCCCAGGAGACCGATCAGCGTACGCAGGATCCGGAGCGCCGGGGGAGGGGCAATGTCCCTTCCCGATTCCAGGACCACGGGGATCCCAGCCCCTTGGAGGGTGTCCAGGTACAGGTCAATGTCCGTGTGGTTTCGCACAAGGATGGCCACGTCGCTGGGGGTCACGGCACGAGGGGTTTCCTGCCCAGGGGGAACCACGGGCCAGCCTTCTTCCAAGATTTGACGGATCCACTGGGCCAAGGCTCGGGCCTCCAGAGGGCGGTACTCGGAGATTCTGCAGTTTTGCTTCTCTTTCTTGTTGTTCCCCTGGGTTTCCCAGGGGCCTGAGACCTCGCGGAGAACCACACGGCCCGGGAACGGTGCCCGCCGGTGGGCCTCAAAGGGCACGTAATGAAACTCGCCTTCTTCAAGGGGCAGGCTCGCAAACACAGCGTTCACAAAGTCCACGATGGCCGGCAGGCTGCGGAAGTTCTCCCGCACCTGCACCCACCGGAACCGGTCTCGGTACATCTCCTCCTGGGCCAGGTCCTCCAGGGCGCGGCGAAACACCTCCACGTTGGCATTGCGGAACGCATAGATGGACTGATTCTCATCGCCCACGATGAACAGGGTGGGATCCAGGCCCTGTTCGGCCTTGGCCCCCCAGCCGGAACGCCACTCCTCGGTGAGTTTCCGCAGAATGGCCCATTGAAACAGGTTGGTGTCTTGGAATTCGTCCACCAACAGGTGATCGGTGGTTTCGTCAAAGGCCTCCAACACCAGGGACCAATGCTTGCCCTCCTCAAACTCCTCAAAGATCAGGTGGTAGGCCAAGAGCTCCATGTCGTTGTAGGTAATCAGGTTCTCGCGTTCCTTGGCCTCCCGAAGGTCCTGCACCAAGGGGCGGAGATGGGGCCAGGAGTACCGTTTGGGGGTCCTTCCCCCCCTGCCGCCGCTGTTCTGACCAATGTACTCCGGTTCCTCTTGCCAAAACTCACTCAAGAACAGCAGGCGATCCAGGATCGTTTTGAGGTCCTTGATGAGTTCCTCGTAGCGGCCCTGGGTGGCGTGATGGATGAGAAACCTGTACCACGGGCTTTCGGGGTTCAAGATCCCCTGCGCCACGCGCTGGCGAATCCAGGTTTCCATCCAGGTATCTGCGGATTCCAGCACCTGCATGTCCGGTGGACGGTTCAGAAACTCGGCGAACCGTCGGATCAAGTCCAGGAAAAAGGAGTGCATCGTTTGCACCCGGAGGTCCTGGATCCTGTGCCGGACCTTTTGGTACAACTCGGGCCGATGTTCGCGCAGCTGCTGCAGGATACGTGCTCTCATCTCGGTGGCAGCGTTCCGCGTGTAGGTGATGGCCAGAAGGTGCCGAAGCACTCGGGCCGGATCCTGCGCTGCAGCCACCAGAGCCAGGTATCGTTGGGTGAGCACCGAGGTCTTGCCGGAGCCGGCAGGAGCCGAAAAGAACACCACATGACGAGGGTTCACCGCTTCGCTGCGATCCTGGACCGCTTGCACTGGCATCGGGTTACGCTTGGGCATAGGGACACACCTCCCGGAAGGCACAACTCCGGCAGTTCCATCTGTTGGCACGGGGAGGGAACTCGGCCTGGAGCAGTTGCTGGATCAGTTCCTTGGTCTGTTCCAGCCCCTTTTCCAGGTTGGCATGCACGTCGGAGGCATTTGGATCCCCTTTGTTGAGGATTCTGGCATTTTTGACCAATTTCTCAGGGTCGCCGACGTACAGGATTTGGGGCAGGAGCGGGGTGGCGCCTCCCTCTTGCTTCAAGGCCTCGGTGTAAAGAAGCACCTGAAGGCTATGGGATGCCTGGGGATTCTTGGATTTCCCGGTTTTGTAGTCCAGTACCCGGAAACGCTGGCCATCCCGGTCCACCCGGTCCACTCGGCCGGTGAGCGTCAGGTCAAACTCTGGAAAGGCCAAACGTACAGGGAGCTCCAAGGCATCAGGCCACAGGTTCTCCTGAACCTCCTGAACCAGGTGGTCGTAGAGAGCCTGAACCGGGCTCAAGGAACGATGCCGGAGAAACTCCTGGATTCCCTGGGCTCTGGGAGTGTCCTGCAGCAGGGTTTCCACCTGAGCCTCGTACTGTGCCCGGAACTCCTCCAGGGAGGGAAGACGCCCTGGGAACTCTTCCCGAAGCCGTTGAAACACCCGGCGAAGCAGCGTGTGGAACCACGTGCCCTCGTCCACATAGGGCAAAAGCGACCGTTGTGGTGGCCGAGGAAGTTCCAGGATCTGCTCTAAGAACACCTGATAGGCGCAGGAGTCGGCCAACTGGGTCAAGGTGGTGATCTTCAACTCGCGGTGGCGGCGATCCAGCCACGCCTGGAGGTCTTGGGGGGTGGGGGAGAAGGGGTGAACCTTTAGGACGGTGGGCGTGTGCAACTGGGCCTCGGCTGGTGACAGGGCCCCCCGGGCGTACACCTGATGCGGCAACCGAAGTGGGGGAGGCCAGGGGAAAACCTGGTCGGCGAACAGGGTGGGCAGCACGGGCCGGCCCTGGTCATCGGTTTGGCTGTAGGACACCACCACCCGCTGGAAGGGGGCCTGTAGGAGCAGCTGGAAACGGTACTCCTGTTCCTGGGCCACCTGCTCCTCGGTGGGCATCTCCAGGGCCTGCCGTACTCGGTGGGGCAGGTAGCGGTCCAGCAGGCCAGCGGAGGGCAGGCGGTGTTCGGAGGCGTCCACGAAGTACAGAAGATCGCCTTCAAAGGCCTGGGCTTCGGCCATTCCCATGAGGTGCACCGGGTGCTCTGGTTCGGGCCGATCTGGATCCGGTAGCCGGGTGTTCTGCAGCAGGGTTTGCCACAGGGTTAGGAACTCCGAGGCCGGCAATTGGGGCGATCGGAGCCGGGGTTCCACACGCTCTAAGGTGTGCAGGGCCAGCGCGAAGGCCTGCTCCACCTCTGGGGGCATGTCCTGGGTGAACTGCTGCAGGAACCGGCGAACCATGCTTACCCATTGGGCCAGGGGTTGGGTTTCCCCCTGGGCCAAGGGGGCCAGCAGGGTTTTCAATCGCTGCATGAGGTCTTCTATCCGTTTTCGGTCCTCTGGAGCCAGCGGTTGGTAGGGCAGATGCCCCTCCAGCAGGATCACCGAGATGCGATCCCGGAGGATGCGCTGCAAGGCCCCCCGATGCTCCACCCGAAAGTGAGGACTGGACACGAGGGCCTCAAACGTGTCGGTGGGGAATCCGCGGAGAACGGCCTGGGTGGCCAGGTGCCAGAGCCGGGCCCAAGGGGTGTGGGACAGGGGATCTCCGGTGTACACCACCACGTTCAAGCCGTACTCATGGAACACCTGGCGCAACACGGGTAAAAGGTCGTACAGGGAAGGGGCCACGATGCCGATGCGCAGAGGGGTGTCTCCTTGCATCTCCAGGGTTTTGATCTCGCGGGCCATCTCCCGCAGTTCGTCCACTTGGGCTGCATAGGCGCGGCCCTCCACTTCGGGTTGGCGGACGGCCTCCAAGGAGACCACCGTAGCACCGAGGGCCTGCCGGAGCAACTTGAGAAACGGGGGGTCGGAGAAGGGAGGGGCTACGGGCACAAGGGCCCACACTGCCACCCCCTGTTGCAGGGCTTCCTCTATGATGCGATGGAGTACCCGCCGAAGGAGGGGGGATAGGGTCCCCATCCCCTGGAACACAAGGAACCGAAAGGGCAAAGCCCGTTCCTGAGGATGCTCCAGGAGCCAGAGCAGGGCCTCGGGGAAGTCCACCGTGCCGGTTTCTTGGAGTCGCTGCCGATAGGCCTCCAGTAAGTCCACCACCGCCTGGGCACGGCGGGCCACATGGGGGTAGGTGCCGATCTCGTCTTCTATGGTTTTGCGCAGGTCTTCAGGAGACCGTTCAAAGGCCCAGAGCCGCAGGTCATCCAGCACTCGCAGGATCTGGCGAGCCTGGGGAAGCCGGATTCGCTCTTGCTTTAGGAGCAGGGAAGACCAACGGTCTGGATCCTGCAGGAGCACATCGGCGAGGATCAGGGTGCGTTCTTCCTCGGAGAGGGGCACCAGGGTCTCTGGCAACAGGCTCAAAAGCCAGTCCTCCAAAGGCATTTGCCGGGGAGGCACCAGGGCCGAGCCAGGAGTGGTTTCCATCAGCACCCTGCGGTTATTTCGGATGTGGGCACGATGGGGCGTGAGGATCCCCACGTCCGAAAAGTCAGGCGAGGGATGGCGTTCCACGATTTCCCGCCAAAGGGGCCGAAGACTTCGGGGAGCCCCCGCTCCTGCCACAAACACCCGCAGGTTCCTCATCTCGGCAAGATTATACGGCGAGCCCCATTCCGCCGGTGTTCCGGAACTCAGAAACCCAAGGGGTGCCCCAACCCCTGGGAACCCGCGGACGGACCCGAAGCCCCCGGTGGCCCCACTCTTTTGGAAACTTCGCCTGGGCCCTTGAGGAGCCCGTGTGAGACACCTGTAAAATAACGCCGATGCGCAAGGGCTACGTCCTTTCCCTGGGCCGCATGCCCTATCTGGAGGCCTGGGATCTTCAGAAACGTTTGCATCGGCTGCGGGTACAGGATCGCATTCCCGACACCCTGATCCTCCTGGAACACGATCCGGTCATCACCTTAGGACGTCAAGGAAAGGAGGAGAACATCCACGTGGCCCCGGAGTTCCTGGCGTCCCAAGGGGTGCCCGTGGTTCGGGTGGAACGGGGCGGGGATGTCACCTACCACGGCCCCGGGCAACTGGTGGGCTACCTGTTCTTCAAACTCCGCGATTCCCTTACCCGGGTGCGGCACCTGATCCTGGCACTGGAAGAGGCGCTCATCTACGCCTTGGCCACCTATGGGATCTCGGCAGCCAAGGATCCGGAGTACATCGGCGTGTTTGTGGAACAAGACAAGATCGCAGCCATCGGGGTGGCCGTACACCAACGGGTGTCGTTCCACGGGTTTGCCCTCAACGTGCAGCCGAACCTGGAACACTTCCGCTGGATCCTCCCCTGCGGCCTGCAGGATCGGGGCGTGACCAGCATGGAGGCACTGTTGGGGCATCCGGTTCCCCTTCCTGAAGTGGCCCAACGGGTGGTCCGGGGCATGGAGCAGGCCTTTGGCCTGGCGTTGGAACCCCACAGCCTGGAGGATCTTCCGCTGGAATAAAACAAGGAGGCCATCATGCAGCAGGGTTTGGATTACGGGCTAACCGAGGAGCAAAGGAACCTGGCCCGGATGGCTCGGGAATTCGCTGAACGGTATATCCAGCCGATACGGGCGGAACTGGACCGCGAGAGCCGGTACCCTCGCGAGATCATCCAAAAGATGGGCGAACAGGGGTTCTTTGAACTCTTTGTGCCCGAGGAGTACGGGGGCCAGGGGCTTTCCGTGTTGAACGCATGCCTCGTGGTGGAACATCTTTCCATCGTGGACGGTGGCACCGCCATCTCCTATGGCGTAACCGGTTTGGGTGCGATCCCTTTGGTGCTCTTTGGCAATGAGACGCAGAAACGGCGGTACCTGCCACCCCTGGCCCGGGGCGAGTATCAGGCGGCCTTTGCCCTCACCGAGCCCTGGGCAGGCTCCGACGCCAGCAACATCAAAACCACGGCCGTAAAGCAGGGGGACCGCTACATCCTCAATGGCCAAAAGAAGTTCATCACCAACGCCGGGGAGGCCGATTTCTACATCGTCATCGCCTCTACCCAGCCCGACCGCGGTGTGCGGGGGCTCTCGGCCTTCATTGTGGAAAAGGACTTTCCAGGCTTCCGCGTGGGCCGCGCGGAGGACAAAATGGGCATCCGAGCCTCGGTGCAACGGGAGATCTTCTTTGACAACGTGGAGGTGCCCGAGGAAAACCTGCTGGGCAAGGAGGGCCAGGGGTTCAAAGTGGCCATGATGACCCTGGACCGCTCCCGCCCCATCGTGGGCGCCCAAGCCCTGGGCATTGCACAGGGGGCCTTTGAAGAGGCGGTGAAGTACGCCAAACAGCGGGAACAGTTCGGAAGCCCCATCATCTCGTTCCAAGCCATCCAGTTCATGCTGGCCGACATGGCCATCCAAATTGAAGCCGCCCGAGCGCTGGTGTACAGCGTGGCCCGCTATATTGACTCCGGAGCCAAGAACATCTCCAAGGCTGCCGCCATGGCCAAAACCTTCGCCTCGGACGTGGCCATGCGGGTAACCACCGATGCGGTACAGGTGTTCGGCGGCTACGGCTACATGCGCGAATTCCCGGTGGAAAAGTACATGCGGGACGCCAAGATCACCCAGATCTACGAGGGCACCAACCAGATCCAACGTTTGGTGATCGCCCGCGCCCTCATGCGGGAGTTCTGAGTGCCCTACCTCCGCATTGCCTATATAGACGGCTGGAGGGCCTGGCAGGCCTTTCGCGCCGGTGCTCTGTGGGTATTGAAACACCGGCAGGAACTGGACCGTATCAACGTGTTTCCCGTGGCCGACCGGGACACGGGCACCAACCTGGCCCTTACCCTGGGGCGCGTGCTGCGAACCTTGGAAAGAAAACGCTCCCGGGATCTCCGCCAGGTGTTGCGGTGGATCAGCGAAGGCCTTGTTACCGAGGCCCGGGGCAACTCTGGCGTGATCTTCAGCCAGTTCTTTGCCGGGCTGGCCGAAGCCGTGGGGTACCGGGGCCGAGTGCGCGCCCGCACCCTGGCCCAGGCACTGCAGATCGCCGTCCAACGAACCTACCAAGGACTGGAACACCCCCGAGAAGGCACAGTGCTCACGGTGATGCGCGAGGCCGCAGATGCCGCCCAACAGAGCGCTGTCCGCTCTTCCGATCTGGTGGATCTGCTGGAGGCTGCCCTGCGTGCGGCCCAAAGAGCCCTGCAGGGCACCACCCAACTCCTGGATCCGCTAAAGCAAGCCGGGGTCGTGGACGCCGGGGGATTGGGATTCGTCCATTTCCTGGAAGGTATCCATCGGTTGGTCCACCTGGGGGCCGCGGCTCTGCCTCCCCTTCCAAACCTGCCCCACGACACCGAGGCCGATCTGGGCCACACCCCATCCCCCGAACCCCCTACCTATCGGTTTTGCACCGAGGCCGTACTGCAAACCCCCGAACCTGCCCAATGGCTAACCTCGCGGCTGCGGGACCTCCTGAAGCCCTTGGGGGATTCCTTGGTGCTCTCGGCCACCCAGCACCTGCTGCATCTGCACATCCACACCAACCAGCCCGAGGAGGTGTACCGTTTGCTTCGGCAATACGGCACCCTGGTGCGGCGTAAGGCCCAGGACATGCGGGCCCAGGTGGCGGGGGAGCATCGGGTTCCCCTGGGTTTGGTGATGGACTCCACCGCCGATGTTCCCCTGCTGATGCAGCAGGAGTTGGGCATCCAGGTGGCGCCTCAGCAGATCCTGGTGGACGGACGCGCCCTCTTGGACCGCGTTGAGGTAACCCCGGAGCAGGTTCTGGCCTGGCTTCAACAGGGCAAACGGATCACCAGTTCCCAGGTGAGCCCCGCCGAAATGGAACACGCCATCCGACGTGCACTGGAGCGCGCGGATCAGGTGCTGGTGCTCACGGTGTCGTCTCGGCTTTCCGGTACGTATCAGAATGCGGTGGCTGTGGCCCGACGCTTCCCAGGCCGGGTGTGGGTTTGGGACACCTGGTCCATCTCCCTGGGGATGACCCTGCAGGGCCTGATGGCCTTGGATCTGGCCCAGCAAGGCCGGAGCCCAGAGGAGATCCTTCAGATCCTGGAAGAGGTCCGAGCCCAGGCCCTGCTCCTGTTCACCCTGCCCACACTCAAGTACCTGATGCGTAGCGGACGGATCTCACGGCTCCAGGGACGCCTGGGAATGCTGCTGGGTGTTCGGCTGGTGATGGCCCTGGAGGAGGGGCGGATTGTCAAGCGGGCCTCGGCCCTCTCAGAGGCCGGGATCCGGTCCCAAGTGAAGCGGATCCTGAAGGCTTCCTTGAAGCCGGATCAGCGTTATGACGTTGCCGTGGCCTGGAACACGGATCCCGAGATCCGGAAAGAAATGGAGCCCTTCCTGCGGGAACGGTACCGGGTTCGCCGCTTCTTGGCCACAGAGATTACCCCTGTCATCTCTTTACACACCGGGCCCGGGGCTTGGGGAGTGTTCGCTCTGCCGGTGCCCGAGGTCCTTTGATCCCGATCTGCGGTCAGGTATCCCGAAGGGGTTTTGGCTCCGCTGCAAATAAAAACCCCAGGGAGCGGGGACAGACTCCCTGGGGCAGGAGGGGGTGGTTGGATGGGGATGGTGCTGAATTTTTACAGCCCACCCCCGGGGTTGTCAAGCCCCGGAAGTGGGCCGGGATCACCTGGGCGTTGGGGGCGTTTCCTGAACCGTGGAGGGGTTCGTGGTTTGCCGGTTTCCTTTGCAGGGTTTGGAAATCCCAGGAGGGCTCGCCGTATCCTTTTAAGACCCAACCCAAGGAGGAGAGCCATGTGGAAAAAGGTGCAAACCCCCAAGGCCCCAAAAGCCATTGGGCCATACAGCCAGGCCATTGATACGGGCGACTTCGTGTTTCTCTCCGGCCAAATCGGCCTGGACCCCCAAACCGGCCAGTTGGTCAGCAACGACATAGAAGATCAAACCCGCCAGGTGATGAAAAACCTCAAGGCCGTGTTGGAAGAGGCTGGCCTGGACTTTCGCCATGTGGTCAAAACCACCATTTACCTTGTGGATCTGAAAGACTTTGTGAAGGTCAACGGGGTTTACCAGTCCTATCTGGAGGAACCCTACCCAGCCAGGGCCACGGTGCAGGTGGCGGCATTGCCGAAGGGGGCCCGGGTGGAGATTGAAATGATCGCTCAGCGGTGCTAACCGATGAAGTCGGAGGACCGGAGCACCCTGTTGATCCGCTTGGGGGAGCTGACCCTCAAAAGCAAACGGGTTCGGCAAAGGTTCACCTTACAGTTGATCCAGAACCTAAGGGCAGCCTTAGACGCCGAGGGCATCTCCGACTATCGTGTACTCAATGAATGGAGCCGCCTGTTCGTAGAGGTACCAGAGGACCAAAGGGAACGGGCCCAAGAGGTGCTCCAACGGGTGTTCGGGATCGCGTCCCTTTCACCGGTGCAGGCCGTGTATTTCCGGAGTTTGAAGGATCTGGAGACCTTTGCAGAACAGGAGTACGCTCTGCTGGTGGACGGACGCCCCTTTGCCGTACGGGTGAAACGCGTTGGACGACACCCCTTCCGATCCATAGACGTGGAACGCCTGGTAGGCGGCCGGTTGGCCCGGTACGGCACCGTGGACCTGGACCACCCTGAGGTGCTGGTGGAAATTGAAATCCGAGAACACCAGGCCTTTTTCTTCGTGGAACGGATCCCAGGCCCCGGTGGCCTGCCCTTGGGCACCGAGGGTAAGGCCTTGGCTTTGGTGTCCGGGGGGTTTGATTCCGCGGTGGCCGCCTGGCTCATGATGAAACGCGGGGTGGCCCTGGACTTCGTGCTCTTTAACCTGGGTGGCCCCCTCCACCTCAAGGGAACGCTGGATGTGGTGCGTACCCTGTGCCGCCGGTGGTGCTATGGAATGGACCCCAAGTTCCATGAGGTGGATTTCCACGAAGTGGTGCAGGATCTGCACGCCCACGTCAAAGAGAACTACTGGAACCTGATCCTGAAACGGCTGATGTACCGCGCGGCCGCTCGCTTGGCTCGCCAAATCGGGGTACCCGCAGTGGTCACCGGCGAGAGTATCGGCCAGGTGTCCTCCCAAACCTTCGTGAATCTCACCGTGCTGGAAGAAGCCGCCGAGGTGCCGGTCTTCCGTCCGCTGCTCACCTATGACAAGCAGGAGATCATTGATTTGGCTCGCAGGATTGGAACCTATGAGGTGAGCGCAGCGGTGGCAGAGTTTTGCCAACTGGTGGCTCGGCACCCCGTAACCCGGGCACAACCCCAACGGGTGCGTGAACTGGAACAACGGTTGAATCCGAACCTTTTGGCCCAAGCCGTGGATCAACGGCGGAGTTTCCGCCTGGACGAGGCCCCTCGGGAACTGCTGGGAGACATAGAGGTGGAAACGGTGCCCGAAGGCGCCCAAATCCTGGACGTTCGCCATCGGCCCGATCCGCCTCTTCCCTCGGCTCGGTGGATCCCGGCCAATCGGATCAAGGAGGCCCTCAAGGCCCTGGATCCCTCCCTAACCTACGTGGTGGTGTGTGAAAGCGGGTACCGCAGCTTTGAGATCGCCCAAAGGCTTCGGCAAGAGGGTTTTCAGGCCTATTCCTTGAAAGGGGGAGTTCGGTGGCTCCTGAAGCCCACGTCGTCGGCGTAGATGCTGGGGGCAGCAAAACCGAATGGCGATGGCTCTCTCCCCACGGCCTTACCCTGGCCACCGGGCGCTTGGAGGGCTTTAACCTCCAAACCACTCCGTTGAACCCCTGGGCCCAAGCCCTTCGCCAGGCCATCAGGAGCCTGCAACAAAGCCACAGGTTGCCAGAGCCCGCGCTGGTGGCCGTGGGAGCCGCTGGAGTGTACACGCCGGAGGAACGGCAGCGGGTTCGCCAGGCTCTTCAACGGATCCTGGAGGTGCCCGTGGTGGTGCTGTCGGATGTGGAAATTGCCCATTATGCCGCCTATGGACCCCAGCCGGGCATTCTGCTTGTTGCGGGGACCGGCGCCATCGCTTGGGCCCGCACAGACCAAGGGGGTGAGGTGCGGGCTGGCGGGTATGGACTGCTGTTGGACGATGAGGGATCCGGCGCCTGGATTGCCCTGAAGGCTCTGCAAGCTGCCCTCCGCGCGTACGAGGGCCGGGGCCCAGAAACCCGGCTGGTGGATCTCTGGCTTCGGGATCGTTCCCCCCGCGAGGTCGCCTTGGAATACGCCAAGGCACCGCCGGGCACCTTGGCCCGCTGGTTCCCCCAGGTGGTGGCCTTGGCCCAGGAGGATCCTGTGGCCCGCAGGATCGTGGATGACGCCATAGAGGCCCTGCTGGCCCTGGTCCACAGTGTGGCCCGACGATTTGCTCGGCCTCCCCGTGCCTTTGTGTATACCGGGGGCCTGTTCCGCCATTCCACCTTCCTCGGATGGTTCCAGGAGCAGGCACAGCGACAAGGGTGGCACCCCTTACCCCTGGAACACCCACCCTCCTGGGGAGCCGCGCGATACGCCCAGGACCGCCTCCGATCCTCGCCGCAAAACCTCTAAAAACCCGTATAATTTCCCATCAAATGAAACGCGAATACCGTTCCCTCCTTGAACTCCAGGATCTTGATCTTGAGTTAGACCGCCTGAAACGGCGGAAACAGGAGATCCCCCAAGAGATCCAGCAACTCAAACAAAAGGTGGAAGCCCTCCAACAGGAAAAGGCTCACCTGGTAGAGTCCCTTAGGGAAAAGAAGCTCCTCATCCGAAAACTGGAAAAGGAAACCATGGCCGCCGAAGAGCTCCTGCAGAAGCACCAGAGCGATCTGCTGAAACTCAAAGACAACAAAGAATACCAGGCCAAACTCCACGAAATTGACCTGCAAAAGCAGAAGATCCGCAGCCTGGAGGATCAAACCCTGGAAGTGATGGAAGAGGTGGAACTCCTGGAGCAGGAACTTCCTCAAAAGCAACGTCATTTGGAGCAAAAGATCCAGGATCTCCTCAAGAAAATGGAAGAACTGGAAAAAGAACTGCAGGGACTGGGGGATCGGTTTCTGGAACTCACCTCCCGGAGAGAGGCATACCGCACCCGGGTGCCCGCCCCCCTCCTCAAGCAGTACGAAAGGCTTCGGCAGATTGTGGGAGGCCGGGTGGTGGTCCCCGTGCGGAATCACACCTGCACCGGCTGCAACGCCGAGCTACCCGTGCAGTTGGTGATCAACCTCAAGGTTTCCCAAGAGTTGGGCCACTGTGAGAACTGCGGGCGATTTATTTACGTTGAAGACTAAGGGGCCGCTGAAGATCTTTATTGACGGCGCCTCCAGCGGTAACCCCGGCCCGGCAGGGGCCGGCATCGTGATCCTGGATGCCCAAAACCGCCTGGTCCTCCAAGAGGCCGTTCCCCTGGGGAAGGCCACCAATAACCAGGCCGAGTATCTGGCTTTGCTGTTGGCCCTCCGCCACTTGGTGGCCCTGGGGAACCCCAAAGCCGTGGTCTATACCGATTCCGAACTCCTGTATAATCAGTTGACTGGCCGGTACCGCGTGCGGGCGGATCATCTGCGCTCCCTGCATCTTTTGGCCCGAGCATACCTGCAAACCCTGAAGGTACCGGTGGAATGGGTGGCCAGGGAGCGGAATCAACAGGCCGATCGCTTGGCCCGGAAGGCCGTGCAACAGCAGAGGAGGTCGTGATCTATGGAACGCTTCACCGTGGAACAGTTGTGGAAACGCACACCAAATAAATACGAGGCCATCGTGGTGGCCGCTTTGGAGGCCCGACGACTGGCCCGGTGGGCCCGGGAACACGGGTTTAAACTGGAAGAAAAACCCACCATCATCGCCCTGCGGAACTTCGTGGAGGGCAAGGTAGAGTACGAGTTCGCTGAGGAAGAAGAACTCTAATCCCCGTGAAGATCCTGCTGGGTGTTACTGGAAGTGTGGCCGCCTATAAGGCGGCCTTGCTGGCCCGATTGCTGGGAAAACATGGGCATCGGGTTCGCACCCTGCTGACCCCTGCGGCTGAACGGTTCGTTGCCCCCCTCACCTTCGCTGCACTCACTGGAGACGCCGCATATACCGACCGGGACTTTTGGCAGCCCTCCGGACAGATCCTTCACGTGGACCTCGCCCGTTGGGCCGATCTGGTGGTGGTGGCCCCGGCCTCCTACAACACCCTGGGCAAATGGGCCCACGGGGTGGCGGACAACGCCCTGCTGGCCCTTCTCCCCATGGTTCGGCGTCCCATCGTGGTGGCGCCCGCCATGCACGGCGAGATGTACGAGTCCCTAAAAGCCTTGGGGGTCCTTCCCCGCTTGGAGGGCTTGGGTGCTGTGTTCGTGGGCCCAGAGGTGGGCCCCTTGGCCTCAGGAGACGAGGGGCCAGGCCGCATGAGTGAACCCGAAACCCTGCTCCAAGAGATCCAGGATTTGGCGCGCACGCTGAACCTGCTGCAAAACCGCAAGGTGCTGGTGGTGTATGGCCGCACCGAGGAAGATCTGGACTCCGTCCGCGTGCTCACCAACCGATCCTCAGGACGGATGGGGGTGGCGTTGGTTCGGTGGGCCCTGCGCATGGGAGCCCGGGTGAGCACCTTGGTGGGCGAGACCGCTGTGGAACCCCCACAGACCCCCGAGATGGTCCGGGTGCGCACCACCCAGGAGATGCAAAGGGCCCTGAACCGATTGGCCCCTGAGGCCGAAGTGGTGGTCATGGCGGCTGCGGTGAGCGATTACCGTCCTGCCCAGCGGGCATCGGCCAAGATCCCCCGGCAGGCGGGTTCCCAAACCCTGCGCTTAGAGCCCACGGAGGATCTTCTGGCCCAGATGCCCCGACGGCCAGGCCAGGTGGTGGTGGCCTTCGCCTTAGAAGAAGAGGAGAACTTGGAAGCCCGAGCACGGGAGAAAATGGCCCGCAAGGGCGCCACCTTGATGGTGGCCAACCCTCCAGCGGCCATGGGGGCGGAAACCACCCGCGGGGTGATCCTCACCCCAAAGGACCGAGTGCCCTTTGAAAACTGGAGCAAGCACCGGTTGGCCTTGGAGATCTGGAAACGCGTGGCGGAGCTTCTCCCGTGAGTCGGAAGCGGTTCTGGCAGCTCCTGTACCTGGAATCCCTGGGTGTGGATGAGGTCGTATTGCCCCAAGGGGTTCGCACCAAAGCCGAGGCGTTGGAGGAGGTGCGGAAACAGGTGCTCCGCTGCACCCGCTGCGGACTCCATCGCACCAAAACCCATTACGTGTTCGGCTCCGGGAACCCCTATGCGGATCTCATGTTCGTGGGAGAAGCCCCCGGAGCAGAGGAAGACAAAAAGGGCAAACCCTTCGTGGGGCGGGCAGGCCAGCTGCTGGACCGTCTTCTGCAAGAGGTGGGCCTGAATCGGGAAACCGACCTGTACATCACCAACGTCCTCAAATGTCGGCCACCGCGGAATCGGGATCCTGAGCCCGGCGAGATCCAAGCGTGTTTTCCCTATTTACGGGCTCAGATCCAGATCCTCCAACCCCGGCTGTTGGTGGCCCTGGGCCGATACGCTGCTTGGACCCTTTACGGCATGAACAAGAAAATGAGCCTCCTGCGTATGCAGGTGCAGCGAAGCAAATTCGGGATCCCCTTGGTGGTCACGTACCACCCCGCTGCTGCTCTCCGCCGCGAGGCCCTCACCGACGAAATGCGGCGGGATTTCCGCCTCATGATGGAAACCCTGGAGCGGCTCCGCACCTCATGAGGGTTTTCGGTTTCCCAACGAGCCTTTTCCCTGGCCTTTGACCCGTGGTGGTAAGCAAAGCCCACGTTTTCCGCTGCTTTCCGGGGAGTTCTGGGTTCCAGCGGCCCATGGTGGTTGGGCTTGCCACGCTGGAGAGGAAGCGTGAAGGATCCGAAGGGCCCTTTTCTGAGGCCTGATGGCTCTGAAGCCTGGGGCTTTCCTTGACTTCGCAGGGGGGGATGTATATGCTAATAGCCTCAAAAAGCCCATGATCCAGCGCATGTCCAAGATTGAAATCCTGGGTGACCGGGATATTCTTGTCCCGGTCACTCGTCTGCTATACGAGTTGGGGGTGGCCCATTTAGAGGAAGCCCCGGTGTCCGAGCATCTCCAACGGGAAGAGCTCAGCGAGGAGCAACGCGAACGCGAGCGCATCGTGATCAATGCCCTGGCCCTGTTGCGGGAGATGGAAAAGGGCTTGGGCACGGTGGAGGTCCTGCCGGAAGGGGTAACCCCAGAGGGGGATCCCCATCGGGAACTGGAAGCCCTCAAACAGGAGTACGATCGGCTGCTCCATCGCCTGAACACCCTGGAAGCGGAGTATCGGACGTTGAAAGACTACGCCCGACTCCTGCGGGCTATGGAGCCCCTGCTGCAGCGTGTGGAAGGGGAAAACCTGGAGATCCTGGGGGTCACGCTTCCCCGCTCCGAGGCTCGGCTGATTGACCTGATCCGTGAGGCTCTGGAGGAACGGGTAGGGGAAGGCAACTTTGAGATCCATCGGGCCGAGTTCGGGGCAGACCGGATTGTGGCGCTGCTCCTCTTGCCTCCGGAGCAGATGGAAGCGTTTCGGAAGTACCTGCGCCAGGAGGGGCTGAGCGAGCTGGTGATGCCAGAGCGGTACCAGGATCAGCCCTTGCCCCAGGTGCTTCGGAACATTGAGGCCGACCTGGAGCGGTTGCCGAAGGATCTGCAAGAGGCCCAGGAGGCCTTGGAGGCTTTCAAACGGGCCCATTTGGAGAAGATCCGGGCCCTAAAGACCTATTTTCTGGACCAGTACCACCTACTGCGTGCGGTGCAGGCCTATCCCACGCTCTCCAAACTCCTCTTTTTCCTCCGGGCATGGGTGCCCCAGCGAGAGGCGCAGCGGGTGGTGCAGCGGTTGAAAAAGGCCTTCGGCCGCCAGGTGCACGTAGAGGTGTTTGAACCCGCGAAGCACGAGTACCCCCGCGTGCCCGTGAACCTGGAGAACCCCAGGCTGTTTCGGCCGTTCCAGTATCTGCTTTCCATTTTCACTCCCCCGATTTACGGCACCATTGACCCCACACCCTTCCTGTACCTGTTTTTCCCGTTTTTCTTTGGCTTCATGCTGGGCGATATGGGATACGGCCTCGTTGGGACCCTCCTTTTTGGATTCCTTTGGCTCAAAAGCAAACCTGGAGGGTTCATGCGAGGGATTGCCACCATGTTCCTTTGGACCATGCTTTGGACCTTGATCTTCGGTTTCCTCTATGGGGAGTTCTTCGGTGAGGTGGGCGAGATCTTCGGCCTGCATCCCATTTTGGTCCATCGTACTCATGAGGTGCGGCCGGTGTTGGTGGCTGCGGTGGCCTTTGGGGTGGTGCAGGTGCTCCTGGGCTTGCTCTTGGCGGTGATCAATCAGATCCGCTTGGGACACCGACACCATGCGTGGTATGAATTCGCCCGTTTGGTGGGCTTGACGGGCATCGTGCTCTTCTTCGTGGGGCCTATCCTGTTCCTGATCGGAGGGTGGCAGGGGTGGCCCCAAGAACTGGTGTACCTGGGGATTGCCCTGTTGGTGATTGCGATTCCTGCGGTGGTAAAGCTCCATAACTTTGTGGCTCCACTGGAGCTCCTCTCGGCTGTGGGCAACATGTTCTCCTATGCCCGATTGATGGCCATTGGCCTGGCGTCCGCCATCCTGGCGATGATCGCCAACATGTTCGGCCATCTCATAGGTATCTTCATCTTTGGCCTGATGGTGGCCCTGCTGTTCCATGCGTTGAACACGGTGCTGGGGATCTTTGACCCCACCGTGCAGGGGCTTCGTCTGCAATTCGTGGAGTTCTTTTCCAAGTTTTACCTAACCGGTGGAAAACGTTACACACCCTTCAAAAGAGGAGGTCAATAAATGATGCGGAAGCTGTGGACCGTGCTTGCCGGACTCACGGGATTGCTCTCTCTCGTTTCCATCGCCTTTGCCGAACAGGCAGCGGAAGCCGCCGCGCAGGGTGGGGCCGAGTCTGGGCTGTTGTACCTGGGGGCTGCTTTGGCCATCGGCCTGCCCGCCTTGGCGACCGGCTATGCTCAGGCCAAGATCGGCGCTGCGGGCGCAGGCGCCCTGGCCGAAAAGCCGGACCTCATCGGTCCCATCATCATCATGATCGCGATTCCTGAGACGGCTGTCATCTTGGGCTTCGTGGTGTCCATCCTGCTGTTTGTGCTGTAAACCGTCGTACCGTTTGCATGGCTAAGGACTACGAGAACGGGGTGCTCCAGACCCTTCAAGCGGCTCTGGAGAAACGGAAACAGGAGATCCACGCCCGGGCTCAACAGGAGATCCAACGGTTACAAGAAGCAGCCGAAGCCCAGCGGAAACGCATCATTGACCAGCGTTTGCAGCAGCTCCGCCGAGAGATGGCGGTGCACCGGGCTCGGGAACTGGGGGTGGCGCACCGGGAGGCCCGGGAAGAGATCCTTGGGGCCAAGTACGAGGTCATTCAAGCGATTGAGGCCCGAGTGCGAAACCAGTTGGATCGCTTGGGCCGCGAGCAATGGCAGGAGATCCTGCGCCATTGGTTCCGGGAACTCCTGCCCTACCTGCGGCACACCGAGGGGCCTGTGGTGATCCACGTGCCCCGAGGGATGGGTGCCCTGGTGCAACAGGAGGTGCGAAGGCACCCAGAACTGCAGCAGGTGCAGGTTCAAGAAGTGGAGGATCTGGAACGAGGGGTGGTCTTGGAAGACCGAGAACGGGGGTTTCGGGTGCGCAATACCCTGGAAGACCGCCTCCAACGGGCCCGCACCTATATGTTGGAGCGGATGGCAACGCTCCTGGAGCAGTGGGAGGGGAAAGGATGATCCGAGTTTTGCTTCTGCTGCAGCTCCTGGCCTCTCCAGGAGCCTCTACCCTGATTGGGCCCCGGGATGCCTTGTGGATCCGGAGCCTGGTGCACACCGAATTCCAAGACACCCTCTGGATCCGTCCGGATTCCACGGTGTCTTTGCCCTATCTGGGCGAGATCAAGGTGCTGCCCATGCCTGTGAAGGCGTGGCGCGATACCTTGAATCGCCTGTATGCCCGATACTTCACCGAACCCGCCATAGATGTCCTGCCCCTGCGAGTGGTGTACGTGTTCGGTGATGTCAAACGACCGGGCCGGTACTTCTTGCCTGTGGGCTCAGGGGTGGTAGAGGCCCTGGCTCTGGCAGGAGGGCCCAACGTGTACGCGAACCTGAAGGGAGCTACCCTCCGCCGGGGTGAAACCCTGCAGAAGATTGATCTCAAAGGGATCCTCCAAGGAAAACACCCTGACCTGGAGCTCCAGTCGGGAGATGTGCTGTTTGTTCCGCAGAAGAGCTTCATCTTCCGGATCACCAACTTCCAAACCCTGGTGGCCTTGGCCAGTTTGGCCTGGAGTGTGTACTTGACCTTCTGGAGGAGATGAGAATGAGCCCGAAGGAAGCCCTTTTGCAAAAGATCCAAGCAAAAGAGGCGGTGGTGGGGGTGATTGGACTGGGGTACGTGGGCCTACCCCTGGTCCAAGGGTTTCATGAGGCCGGGTTCCCGGTCATTGGGGTGGACATTGATGCGCGAAAGGTAGAAGCCTTGAAGGCCGGGAAGAGTTATATCACCGATTTGACCGATCAAGAGGTTCAGGCCCTGATGAGCACAGGTCGGTTCACACCCACCACGGACTACGGGGCCTTGACCCAAGCCGATGCGTTGCTGATCACCGTGCCCACCCCTCTCTCCAAAACCCGGGATCCGGATATCAGCTACGTGATGGCAGCGGTGCAGGAGATTAAGAACATCCTGCGGGAGGGGCAGGTGATCGTTTTGGAAAGCACCACCTATCCCGGCACCACCGACGAGCTCGTGAAACCGGAACTGGAGGCCACGGGCTTGTCCTGTGGACGAGATTTCTTTTTGGCCTTCTCTCCAGAGCGGATCAATCCCGGAGACTCGGTGTACGTGCTTCGGAACACGCCCAAGGTGGTGGGGGGCGTAGATCCGGATTCCACTGAAGTGGCAACGCAGTTGTATGCTCAAGTGATTGAACAGGTGGTGCCGGTTTCTTCGGCTAAGGTGGCCGAGATGTCCAAACTGTTGGAAAACACCTTCCGGAGTGTGAATATCGCCTTGGTCAATGAGATGGCCATTGCGGCGGAGATTCTTCAGGTTGATATCTGGGAGGTGATTGAGGCGGCGGGCACCAAGCCCTTTGGCTTCATGAAGTTTTATCCTGGGCCTGGAATCGGGGGGCATTGTATCCCCATTGATCCCCATTACTTGGCCTGGAAGCTCAAAACTCTGAATTACAACGCTCGGTTCATTGAGTTGGCCTCCGAGATCAACACCTTTATGCCCCGCTATGTGGTCACCCGCATCCAAGATGTGCTCAACGATCAGGCGAAGCCCCTGCGGGGTTCCCGAATTCTGATCCTCGGAGTGGCGTACAAGAGGGACGTGAATGACCTGCGGGAATCCCCGGCCCTGGACGTGATGCAGTTGCTCTTGGAAAAGGGGGTTGACCTGGTGTACCACGACCCCTATATTCCCGAAGTCTGGATCGGGGATCGGCGGTTCCAATCGGTTCCACTGAGCCAGGAACTGCTGGAAGGGGTGGACCTTACGGTGATCCTCACGGATCACACCTCGGTGGACTATGCCCAGGTGATCCGTTGGTCCCCCTTGGTGTTTGACACCCGGAACGCTACCAGGGGGATGGAGGACGGGGGCAAGGTGATCAGGTTATAGAGCAGGGGGTACTGTGCAGAGATGAGAGAAGAGTTCCGATTCACCGATTACCTGGACGTTCTCTTTCGCTACCGGCGGTTGATCGCCGCCTTTGTGGTGGGGGGCGTGTTGGTGGGGATTCTTAAGGTGGCCCTTTCCCCTAAGGTGTACGAGGCTAAGGCCTTGGTTCGTCTTTCTCTGACAGAAACCAAGATCCCGGTGTTGCCCCAGGTGTCCTTCAACCAACCGTACATTTACGATCCCCTGGAGAGCGAGATTGCCTTGATGTATTCCCGCACCCTGCAAACACGGGCGGTGATGCGCATCGGCGACAACCTGGCCTTGGAGAAGAACCGTTGGGTGCGGATAGACACCGCCTTTTCCTGGGTGCCTGTGGAAGACACGGTCTATCTCTTAGAACTCCGGGGCGACTCGGTTTACCTGTGGAAGGGCGAGGAGAAGCAAGTCCAGGTCTTCGTGGGGACCCTCCAGGACACCGTGAAGGGCCGGGGGTTTGCGTTCACGCTGAAGCCCTTGGTGGATTCCTCGGAGTTGCAGGGTGAGGTAAAACTCTGGGTAGGGGATCCAGTGGGCCGGGGATTGGAGGTGAGTGTGCTCCAAAAGGGCCGTACCAATCTGGTGGAGATCACGGCCCGGGGGCACGATCCTCGGAAGGCTGCCCGCCGTGCGAACGCCCTGGCCACCGAGTACATTGAGTACACCCTGTACGGGTTGCGGGAGGAGGCCCGACACGTCCGGCTGTTCATTGAAGAACAGCTGGCCAAGCTGGAACAGGAGTTGGACAGCGCCGAGGCTCGGCTCCAGCGATTTAAAGAGGAACAGGGGATCTTGGTGCTTTCCACGGCTGCGGAGGCCATTTCCTCCCGTTTGGCGAGTTTGGAAAGCCAACGCGCTCGGGCCGTGGCCGAACGCGCCGAGGCTGCCATGTTGGCCAAGAAGTACCTGGAGGAACTCAAGGGCAGTGGCTTTTACGAGGAGTACAAGCGCATCATCTCCAATCCCGAGATCTCCACGAATCCCTTGGTGGCCCAGCTGAAACAGCGGATCACCCAGTTGCAACTGCAACGGGCCCAGTTATCCAGTGAGTACGGGCCTTCACATCCCAAGATCATCGCCTTAGACCGTGCGATCCAAGAGGCGGAAAGGGAGCTCCAGCGGGCCCTGGAAGCCTCGTTGAAATACGGGCCCTCGGCCGAGGACCCCGTGTATCAGATGCTGATCACCGGGATTGTGGAAGCCGAAGCCCGGAAACAAGCGCTGGAGGGCAAAATCCGCGCCTTGGATCAACTCATTGCGGAAACTCAGAAGCAGATGCGCAACTTCCCCAGCAAAGAGGTGCGGCTGGCGGAACTGGAGCGGCGGGTGAGTGTTACACGGGAGATCTACAACACCCTGTTGGACCGCTTGCAGGAAGCCCGTATCGCCGAGGCCAGCAAGACCAGTGACGCCAAGGTGATTGATTACGCCCATCCACCCCGAGGTCCCATCAGTCCCAAACCAAAGAAAGACCTGATGTTGTGGACCGTGATCGGTCTTCTTTTGGGGATTCTCGGGGCCTTTGTGCTGGAATACCTGGACAATACCGTGAAAACCAGCAAAGAGGTGGAGAAACTCCTCGGATTGCCCGTGTTGGGTTTGATCCCCTGGATGGAAGAAGGTGACCGAGACACCCAACCCTTGGTGGCTCATTTTGATCCCAAGTCGCCGGTGGCCGAGGCATACCGAACCCTCCGGTCCAACATCAAGTTTGCCAGCCTGGGGCAACCACTGAAGACCCTTTTGGTGACCTCTACGGTGGCCAAGGAAGGCAAGACCTCCACGGCCACGAACCTGGCCATCACCGTGGCTCAGAGTGGCCAACGGGTGCTTCTGATTGACGCTGACCTTCGGAACCCCCGCCTCAATCGGGTGTTCAAGGTGAAACGTGAGCCAGGCCTCTCCGATGTGCTCATTGGACGGGCCTCTCTGGAAGACGCCGTGTATGAGGTGTCCGATGTGCCGAACCTTTACCTCTTGCCCTGTGGCCCCATCCCCCCGAACCCCGCTGAGCTGTTGTCTTCTCAATCTCTCCAGAACCTGTTGGAAACCCTCAAGCAGGAGTACGACCTGGTGGTGTTTGACTCCGACCCCCTCTTGCCGGTCAGTGATAGTGTGGAACTCGGGAAACTGGTGGATGGTGTCGTTTTGGTGGTGCGTGCAGGGGTCACAGAACGGGATTTCTTGGAGGAGGTCAAACGCATCATTGAAACCGCCCGGCTTCGGGTACTGGGCGTGGTGTTGAACGCTGTAGATTTGGCTCGCCATTACGGCTACTACCGGTACCGGTACTACCGGTACTATCGTTATTCCTACAGTCATGTCAAGGAACCCCCGCCCACCCTTTGGTGGAAGATTCAGAAAAACTTGGTCGTCTGGAATCAGAAACTCCAGCGATTGTTGAAGAGATAAAACAAAATGGCACCAGAGATTGAAGCCCTCTTAGAAGAGGAACTGCGGATTTCGTACATTGACTATGCGATGAGTGTCATCGTGGGCCGGGCATT